>JARROJ010000033.1:0-26018 GCA_037384065.1 Lysobacterales bacterium | reverse complement strand
GTGCGCACCAGGCGCTGCGCCAGGATCGCGTTGACGGTGGAGGTCAGCAGGTAATCCTCGACGCCCATGTCGAGCATGCGCGTGATGCCGCCGGCCGCGTCGTTGGTATGAATCGTGGAAAGGACCAGGTGGCCGGTCAGCGCCGACTGGATCGCGATGCGCGCGGTTTCGAGGTCGCGCATCTCGCCGATCATGATCACGTCCGGGTCCTGGCGGACGATGGCGCGCAGCGCATGGGCGAAATCGAGCCCGATCGACGACTTGGCCTGGATCTGGTTGATGCCCTCGAGCTGGTATTCGACCGGGTCCTCGACGGTGATGATCTTCCGCTCCGGACGGTTCAGCGCACTCAGCGCCGTGTACAGCGTGGTCGTCTTGCCCGAGCCGGTCGGCCCGGTGACCAGGATGATGCCGTGCGGCATCTCCAGCTGGTGCACGAACTGCCGGCGCGTGTCGTCGTCGAAGCCCAGCGAATCGAAATCCAGCACCACGCTCTCGCGGTCCAGGATACGCATCACGACGCTCTCGCCGTGCGAGGTCGGCACGGTCGAGACACGCAGGTCGAGCTCCTTGCCGCCCACGCGGTGCATGATGCGGCCGTCCTGCGGCAGGCGGCGCTCGGCAATGTTGAGCTTGGCCATGATCTTGATGCGGCTGATCACCGCCGCGGTGGACTTGGCCGGCGGCGCCTCGACTTCCTGCAACACGCCGTCGACCCGGTAGCGCACCTTGAGCCGGTTTTCGAAGGGCTCGATGTGGATGTCCGACGCGCGACTCTCCACCGCCCGCTGCATGATCAGGTTCACCAGCCGGATGACCGGGGCCTCGGAGGCCAGGTCGCGCAGGTGCTCGACGTCCTCCAGGTCGCCCTCTTCCTCGCCGCCGAGGCTGTCGACGATCTGTCCCATCGCGCTGCGCCCGCCGCCGAGCAGTTTCTCGATGCCGTTCTCGATCTCCGAGGCGATGCCGACCCGGGTCACGATGTTCTTGCCGCTGGCCATGGCCAGCGCCCGGCGCGCGAAGTCGTCGCGCGGATTGGCCATCACGACCGTCAGGTCGCCGTTGGCCTCTTCGATCGGCAGGATCATGTTCTGCTTCAGAAAGCGCAGCGAAACGTCCGGCAGCTCGGGCGCCTGGTCCGGCAGGTCTGCGGTGCGGAACAGGGGCAGTCCGAGCAGGCCGGCTTCCGCCTCCGCGACGTCACGCTCGGAAACGAGGCCGAGGCGCACCAGCAGGGTGACCAGATCGCCGCCGTGCTGATCGCGGTAGGCCGTCGCCCGCTTGAGATCGGGCGCCTTGAGGCGTCCGTGCTCCAGCAGGTAGACGCAAACGGGGTCCGCCGGCGTCTCGCTGACGGCGGGTGCCTGCTGTTCCAACTCGGTCGATTCCTGCCCTGCTTCCACGTTACGTCCTGTCTGATCGGTTTCGTTGTTGTCTCATTATAAATGAGTCATGGCGATGCGCCCTGCTAGCAGAGACCGCGCGTCGCCGCCCCGGTTCCGTGTTCAATGCCGGCCCCGGTCGTCGGGCCGCCCCGCTTCCCAGCCGACGAACTGCTCCACCAGGCGCCGATGGGTCAGCACCCACAGGATGATCGGCGCCAGCGCCGGCAGGATCAGGGTTCCGAGCTGGTAACCGACGGCCACCAGCGTTTCATTGATGCCGTGCGTGACGATGACGGCGCGGGTCTGCTCGCCGAAATCGAACGCCAGCACTTTCAGCGACTGGAACACCACGCCCCAGATCTGCACCGCCGTGATGACGACGTACCCCAGCAGCATGACCGCGAACTTGCGCCGCAGACGGTCGTCCGAGCCCATCACCAGACCGAACAGCAGCGGCAGGCCGTAACTGAAGATCAGCGGGTTGACGATGAACCCCAGCGCGTCCGTGCTGCCGTCACGGAAGGTGAAGCGGACGGCCGTTTCGACCTGGAACAGGAAATTCTGGTTCGGCTCCGGCACGATCCGGCTGAAGTCGTTGCCGAGCAACTGCCCGAGAATCGCATCGGCCGCCAGCCGGGCCGGCGCGCCCAGGAACACCGCCAGGTAATACCACAGCATGAAGCCGAAGATCATCCAGAGGAACGCCAGCAACAGCAGCTCGCTGAGCCGCAGGGGCGGTTCGTCCGCGCGATCGGTTCGGGTCCGCTGGTTCGGCCGGTCCGACATCTGCCCGAACCCGCTCAGCCCAGCCAGCGCCGTGCGTTGCGGAACATGCGCTGCCACGGGGAGCGGTCACCCCAGGCGGCGGGCGCCCAGGAGAAATTCGCGCCGCGCAGCGTGCGCTCCGGGTGCGGCATCATCACCGTCACGCGGCCGTCCGCGTTGCACAACCCGGTGATGCCGCCCGGCGACCCGTTCGGGTTTTCCGGATAATGCTCGGTGGCCGCGCCGCTGCCGTCCACGTACCGCAGGGCGACGGGCGCGTCCGTGGCCGCGCTTCCGAACCGCGCGCGACCTTCGCCGTGCGCCACCGCGATCGGCAGGCGGGAACCCGCCATGCCGTCCAGGAACAACGACGGCGAGGGCTCCACCCGGACCAGGCCGAGACGGGCCTCGAATTGCTCGGAACGGTTGGTGACGAAATCCGGCCAGCCCTCCGCACCGGGCACGAGTTCACGCAGCGCGGCCAGCATCTGGCAGCCGTTGCAGACCCCGAGCGCGAAGCGGCCCGGGTCGGCCAGAAACGCCGCGAACTGATCACGCAATCCGTCGTGAAACAGGATCGACTGGGCCCAGCCGCGCCCCGCGCCGAGCACGTCGCCGTAGGAAAACCCGCCGCAGGCCACGAAACCGTGGAATTCCTCGAGCGCCCGGCGGCCGTCCGCCAGGTCGGACATGTGCACGTCGACCGCGTCGAAGCCGGCGAGATCGAAGGCCGCGGCCATCTCGACGTGACCGTTGACGCCCTGCTCGCGCAGAATGGCCACGCCCGGCCGGGCGCCGCTGGCGATCATGGGCGCCGCCGGGTTCTCGTCGAGATCGAACGTCACCTCGGGTCGCAGGCCCGGGTCGCCCCAGCCGGTAACGTACGCCAGTTCCTGGTCCGCGCACTCCGGGTTGTCGCGCAGGCTCTGGACGGCGTGGCTCGTCTCCGACCACAGGCCCTGCAGCTCCGGCAGGGATTCGTCCAGCACCAGTTCGCCATCGACCGTGAGCGCCAGGCGCCGGTCGGGCGCCGGTTGACCGAGTTCGACGAGGACGTCGTCAAGGCCGGCCGACGCAAGCACGGCGCGCACCGCGTCCAGATCGCGATCGGCGACCTGGATGACCGCACCGGGTTCTTCGGCGAACAGGAGCGCGTTCAGGCCACCTTCCCCAATCCGGTCGCCCGTCAGCGAAAGATCGAGTCCGCAATGCGCCGCGAAGGCCATCTCGCAGAGCGTCGCGATCACGCCGCCGTCCGAACGGTCGTGGTAGGCGCGGATCAGCCCGTCGCGATTCAGCGCCTGGATCGCCTCGAAAAACCGTTTCAACTGGAGCGGATCGTCCAGGTCCGGCACGGCGGCCCCGAAGGCGTTGTGGGCCTGGGCCAGCGCCGACCCACCGAGGCGGTTGCGCCCGTTGCCGAGATCGAGCAGCAGCAGGCGGGAGGGTCCGCAATCGGCGTCGAGCATCGGCGTCAGCGAGCGGTGCACGTCGCTGACCGGCGCAAACGCCGAGATGATCAGGGACACGGGTGCGCGCATCCGTCGCTCGGCGCCGCCGTCGCGCCAGACGGTCTTCATCGACAGCGAGTCCTTGCCGACCGGGATCGCGATCCCGAGCGCCGGGCAGACCTCCATGCCGACCGCGCGAACGGTATCGAACAGCGCGCCGTCCTGGCCGGGCTCACCGGCCGCGGCCATCCAGTTCGCGCTCATCCGGATGTCGCCGATGCGGTCGATGGCCGCCGCGGCGATGTTGGTCACGGCCTCGGCGATCGCCATTCGGCCCGAGGCCGGCGCGTCGGTGACGGCCAGCGGCGTGCGCTCGCCCATCGCCATCGCTTCACCGCGGTCACCGCGGAAACCGGCCAGGGTGACCGCGGCGTCGGCCACCGGCACCTGCCAGGGGCCGACCATCTGGTCGCGCGCGACCAGGCCGCCGACCGAGCGATCCCCGATCGTGACCAGGAAGGACTTGCTGCCGACGGCCGGGAAGCGCAGCACGCGGCGCAGCGCCGCGGCGGTATCGAGGTCCGCGCCGTCGAAATCGTCACCCGTGAACGGCAGCCGTTCGACATCGCGGGACATCCGCGGCGGCTTGCCGAGCAGGACCTCGAGCGGCATGTCGACCGGATCGGAGCCCAGCAGGCGATCGGTCACGTGCAGTTGCTTGCGCACGGTCGCCTGGCCCAGCAACGCGGCCGGGCAGCGCTCGCGGCGGCACAAGGCCTCGAATTCATCCAGTCGGTCGGGTGCGATCGCGAGCACGTAGCGCTCCTGGGATTCGTTGCACCAGATTTCCATTGGCGACATCGCGCCGTCCGCGCTGGGCACGTCGCGCAGTTCCAGCACGCCGCCGTGGCCGCCGTCGTCGAGCAGTTCCGGCAGGGCGTTGGACAGGCCGCCGGCCCCGCAGTCGTGGATCGAGAGGATCGGGTTGTCGTCGCCGCGCGCCCAGCAGGCGTCGATGACTTCCTGGCAACGCCGCTGCATTTCCGGGTTGCCGCGCTGCACCGAGGCGAAGTCCAGGTCCTCCTGGCCCTGCCCGCTGCCGACCGAGGACGCCGCGCCGCCGCCGAGGCCGATCAGCATGGCCGGGCCGCCGAGCACGATGATGTGCGCGCCCTCGACCAGCGGCAGCTTTTCGACCAGGTTCTCGCGGATCTGCCCGAGCCCGCCGGCGATCATGATCGGCTTGTGGTACCCCCAGGTGGCGCCGCCGACCTGCTGCTCGAAGGTGCGGAAATAGCCGGCCAGCGCCGGCCGGCCGAACTCGTTGTTGAACGAGGCCGCGCCGATCGGCCCCTCGATCATGATGTCGAGCGCGCTGACGATCCGGTCCGGCTTGCCGAACGCCTGGCGCCAGGGCAGGTCCCGCCCCGGCAGGTCGAGGTGGGAGACCGTGAAGCCGCACAGCCCGGCCTTCGGTCGGGCGCCCCGGCCGGTGGCCGCCTCGTCGCGAATCTCGCCGCCCGAGCCCGTCGCGGCGCCCGGAAACGGTGAAATCGCGGTCGGGTGGTTGTGGGTCTCGACCTTGATCTGGAACGGCAGATTCTCCCGCACCCAGCCGTAGCGGCGTGTTTGCGGATCCACGATGAAGCGCTCACCCTCTGCGCCGGCGATCACCGCCGAGTTGTCGTGATAGGCCGACAACACGCCGTCGGGCGCGTGGGCGTGCGTGTTGCGGATCATCCCGAACAGCGACCGGTCCTGCGCTTCGCCATCGAGGCGCCAATCCGCGTTGAAAATCTTGTGCCGGCAGTGCTCGGAGTTGGCCTGGGCGAACATCATCAGCTCGGCGTCGGTCGGATCGCGCTGCATGGCGCGAAAGTTCTCGACCAGGTAGTCCATCTCATCGGGCGACAGCGCCAGCCCCAGTTCACCGTCCGCGCGCTCGAGCGCCGCCCGGCCCTCGGCCAGCACCGGGATCCACGCCAGCGGCCGGGGCGCGTTGTGCTCGAACAACCCGTAGGCGGCCTCCAGCGAGGCGAAAACCGACTGCGTCATGCGATCGTGCAGGCAGGCGGCGACCGCGTCGCGGCGCGCCGGGTCCAGGTCGCTGAGGTGAAAGGCGGTGCCGCGCTCGATGCGCGTCACGGCGGTCAGGCCGCAATGGCGCGCGATGTCGGTCGCCTTGGTCGACCACGGGGACTGCGTTCCCAGCCGGGGCACGACCAGCAGCAGGCCGGCGGCGTCCAGCGTCGCCTCGTGACGGCCCTGCAGCAGCGCCTGCAGGGCGGCGATGTCGGATGGCGCGGGCCGCGTTTCCGATTCGACCAGGTAGACCCAGCGCGCGTCGAGATCGATGCCGCCGCCGGCGACCGCGCGAATGCGGTCGAGCAGTTTGCGTTTGCGAAATTCGGAAAGCGCGGATTCCCCCAAGAGGAAGGTGAACTCGGACAAGGTATCACTCCCGGCAGTCGGCCATCGGCCGGCGGCGACCGCCGACCGTTCTCGGGGGCATAGTTTACCGCAAGGGCGGACGCCCTTGGCGGGTTTCGCGGATTACTCCGCGGCGGACGCGGCCATCCGGTCGAGACGCGCGCGCAGCTGTTCCGGCGGCACGTAGCCCGGAATCAGCTGACCGTCGGCGGTGAGCAACGCGGGCGTGCCGCTGACCCCCAGTTCCATGCCCAGCTGGTACTGTTCGGCGATCGGGTTGTCGCACTGGGCCGGCTCCGGGTCCTCGCCGGCCTTGGCCTTGGTCATGGCCGCGTTGGGATCTTCGGCGCACCACACGGAAACGGCCTTTTCATAGGAGCGCGAACCGATACCGGCGCGCGGAAACGCCATGTAATGGATGGAGATGCCTTCCGCGTTGTACTCGGGCACCTGGGCGTGCAGCTTGCGGCAGTAGCCGCAGTCGATGTCGGTGAACACGGTGAGGTCGTATTTCGGCTCTTCGGCCGCGAAGATGATCTGGCGCGACGTGTCGATGCCGGCCATCAGTTCGCGACGAACCTCGGCCTTGGCGCCCTCGGTCAGGTCCTCGCGGGTCTCCATGTCGATCACGCGGCCCTGGATCAGGAACTTGCCGTCGGAGGTGGCGTACACGATATCGCCGCTGACCTGGACCATCAGCAAGCCGTCGATCGGCGTTTCGGAAATCGCGATGGATTTCGCGTTCGGCGCCAGCGCGCGAATCTGCGCTTCGACCGCGCTGAAGTCGTCGTCCGCAACGGCCGTCGCCGCGCACGTCAGCAGCAACCCTGCCAAAATCGTCTTGTAATGCCTCATGGCGAACCTCTTATCTGTGCCTGGCCACGCCACTGGCGGACGCTTTACAGGGACCTGGGTAATAAAAATGCGCGACCGGCGCGCCGTCGTCTCTAAAGACCGCAGCAACTCCGTTTCGTTCAACCACGCGGATGATGTTTCGAATGGACCTGCTTGAGCCCCTCGCGGGCGATGTGAGTATATATCTGCGTGGTCGAAAGGTCACTATGACCGAGCAGCAACTGGACCACGCGCAGGTCGGCGCCGTGGTTCAACAGGTGGGTCGCGAAGGAGTGCCGCAGCATGTGCGGCGAGACGGACCGGTCGATGCCGGCGCGCAGCGCGTGCTTTCGAATGGCGTGCCAGAACGCCTGCCGCGTCATGCCTTTCTTGCGCGCGGTGACGAACACCTCGCGACACTCGGCGTCACCCATCAGCGCGGGCCGCCCGTGGCGCATCCAGCGCTGCAGCCAGGCGATCGATTCCTCGCCGAGCGGAACGAGCCGTTCCTTGCCGCCCTTGCCCGTCACGCGCACGATGCCCTGGTTGAGGTTGACGTGGGACAGTTCCAGCGAGACGAGTTCGCTGACGCGCAGGCCCGTCGCATACATCAATTCGAACATCGTGCGGTCGCGCAGGCCGACCGGCTTGTCGGTATCCGGCGCCTCGAGCAGCGCTTCGACCTGGGCCTCGCTCAGCGCCTTGGGCAGGCCCCGGCCGAGCTTCGGGCTCTCGATCAGCGCCGCGGGGTCCTGCGCGATGCGGCCTTCCCGCAACAGCCAGCGATAGAACTGGCGGAACCCGGAGAGGTACCGGGACAGCGAGCGCGGGCTGCGGCCGGAGCGCACCTGGGTGGCGAGAAAACGCAACAGGTCCTCGCGCCCGGCGGAAGCCAGGTCGCGACCCTGTTCACCCAGTTCGGCGGCCAGCCGTTGCAGGTCGTAGCGGTAACTGTCGAGGGTATTGGCGCTGAGGCCCTTTTCGGCCCAGGCGGCGTCCAGGAACAGCTCGATCAGCGTATCGTCGCGGCTGTCCACGGCTCAGGAGGCGCGGCGCTGGCGCTCCTCCCTGAGGTGATTGATCCACTGGCGCGCGGCATCCTTCGTGTTGTCGAACCGGGCGGCGCGGCGCCAATCGGAACCCGCGGCGTCGAACTCGCCCAGGTTGAAGTACGCCATGCCGCGCAGCAGGTAGGCTTCGGCCAGGCGGCGCTCGTCGAGGCCGCCCTTTTCGAGCGCGTCGTCCAGCGCTTCCAGCGCGTTGGACCACTCCTCGAGATCGACCAGGATAAAGCCGCGCCGCAGGTCGATGTCGCCATCCGGGTCGACCGCGCCGGCCTCGCGGAACGCCGCCAGCGATTTCTGCAGTTCCTCGGCCGAGTACCAGGTTTCGGCGACCATGGTCCAGTGCGACTTGGTCGGCTCCACGATGCCGTCGCGAATGCCCTGCTCGAGCACTTCGGCCGCCTTGTAGGGCACCCCCGTGTCGCTGTACAGGCTGGACAGGTAGGTGATGTCGGACTGCTTGTCCAACAGGCCCTTGCGCCAGGCCAGCGCCATCGTGGCGAGCGCCTTGTCGCGCTGTTCCAGCCGGTAGTAGACCTGCGAAAGCTGTGTCCAGTAGGTCTTCTTGTCGGGCCAGCGCGAGACGAGGGTTTCCAGCGTCTGCGCCGCCTCGGGGTACTGCTTGAGTTCGAAATGCGCGGCCAGCTTGGTCTGGTACCAGCTCTCCTTCGGATCGTCGTCCATCGCAATCGCGGTGTCGATCGCTTCCAGCGTCGCCGGATAATCCTCTTTCTGGATGTTGATCGAGGCCTTCAGAACGTACGCGTGCGAGGTCACCTGGTCCTTCGGCACCGTGCAGAACCAGAGGTCCAGCGCGTCCAGCGCGTCCTGGTAGCGTTCGTTCATGAAGTACAGCTGCGAGATCTGGTACATCAGCGCGAAATGCGTCTGGTCGGGCAAGGTGTCGAGCGCGACCGCTTTTTCGAAATGGGCCAGCGAGGCGTCGTAGTTCTTGCGCGACCATTCGACCTGCGCGAGCGCCTGGTACAGCACCGCCTGCATGTACTCGTCGCGACCGGCGCGGCGCAGCATGTTCTGCAGGTCGTCGTAGGCCGCTTCGTAGTTCTCCTCGCCGACTTCCTCGTAGACGCGGTTGAGCTGTTTCCAGGTCAGTTCGTCCAGCGCGCGCGCCTCGACCTCGCGCTCGGTGTTGCACTGTCCGGACTGACCCAGCGCCGGGTCGGCCGGCAGGAACGCGGCGGCGGTCAGGGCAAGGACGACAAGGTAATTGATCGGGCTCGGCATGGGTCGCTCAGGAGTTTTCCAGCTTGAAGTCGATGGTCTGTGTCGCCTGCCGCTCGACGGCCACGCCGTCGACCACGCGGGGCTTGAATTTCCACTTGAGGATCGCCCGGATCGCCTCGCGGTTGAAGATGCGCGGCGGTTGCGAATCGATCACCCTCGGGCTCTTGACGGTGCCGGTCTCGGTGATCGTGAACTCCAGCTTGACCCAGCCCTCGGTGCCGTTGATGGCGGCCTCGCGCGGGTAGATCGGGTTGATACGGACGATCGGAATGATGTCGCCCTCGGACGTCTGGTCGACCTGCTGGAAGTTGCCGATGAACATGCCGGCGCCGCCGGTCATCGGCACGTCCAGCTGCGGAATGTCCATCTGCGGCATCTGCTGGACCACCGCGTCGGTCTTCGAGATCTGCATGCGCGGGGGCGGCGGCGGCTCCTTCGGCGGCGGCGGCTTGGGCGGCTTGCGGCGGGATTTCTCAACAATCTCGTCCGGGATTTCGACCGGCCCGAACCGAATGCCCGAAATCGCCTCGAGCTCGGTCCGCTTGTCGCCGCCGAGCGAGATCAGCTTGTACATGAACAGGAACAGGCCGAACGTGACGCCGATCGCCACCAGTGCCGCTACCATGACGCGTAAATTCCGCATACCGTTCCCGTCAGCCGTCCGGGTGCTGCGCCGAGATGGAGACACCCTCCACACCGGCCAGTCGCACCTGATCCATGACCTCGGTGACCGTGCCGATCTTCGCGCCCCGGTCCGCGATGATCACGACGCTGCCCTCCGGGTTCTCCGATTTCGCGCGTTCCACCATCTGCCGGACCTCGCGCAACTCGATCTGCCGCTTGGCCATCCAGATATCATCGTTAGGCCGCACGCCGATCAGAATGGTTCCGTTCTGCAACGCCACGGCCTGCTCCGCCAGCGGCTTGACGATGTTGGCGCCGGTCTCCTTGGTGAAGGATGTGGTGACGATGAAGAAGATCAGCATGATGAACACGATGTCCAGCATCGGCGTGATGTTGATCTCGGCCTCCTCGGTATGTGCATGCCTGCGCGCCACGAAGCGTTCTCCTTACTGGTGCTGCAACAGCAGGTCTTCGAGGTTTTCGGCCTCGGTCTGCGCCTTGTGGTCCAGCCAGGTGCCGAAGTAGACCCCGGACAGGGCCGCGACCATGCCGGCCATGGTCGGCACGGTGGCCATCGAGACGCCGCCGGCCATCGCGCGGGCGTTGCCGCCGCCGCTGAAGGTCATCACGTCGAAGACCGCGATCATGCCGGTCACCGTGCCCAGCAGGCCGAGCAGCGGGCAGATTGCGATCAGCACCTTGATCAGACCGATGTTCTGTTTCAGCTCCAGCGATACCTCCGAGACCAGGCCTTCCCGAATCCGCTTGGCGTACCAGGACGAGGTGTCGGTGCGCCGCTCCCACTCGTTCACCACGGACCGCTTGCGGCCCGGGTAAACGCGGTAGAAGTACCACAACCGCTCCAGGATGAAGGTCCACATCAGGAACAGCACCAGCATGATGCCCCAGAGCACGTTGCCGCCGAGTTCCATGAAGTCGCGGATCGCGCCCGCTGCTTCGTAGAACCAGATCATGCACGCTGCTCCGCGATGCGGGCGATGATGCCGGCGGCCTGCTCCTCGAGCACCTGGATCAGGGCCTTCGCCTTGCCCTGCAGGAAGCTGTGCAGCAGGGTCAGCGGGATCGCCACGACCAGGCCGAGCACCGTGGTCACGAGCGCGGTCGAGATGCCGCCCGCCATCATGCGCGGATCACCCGTGCCGAACAGCGTGATCATCTGGAAGGTCGCGATCATGCCCACGACGGTGCCCAGCAGTCCGAGCAGCGGCGCGACCACGTACAGCACCTTGATGAAGCTGAGGCCGGTTTCGATCGGCGCCGTCTCGCGCAGGATCGCCTCGTCGAGCTTGAGCTCCAGCGTTTCGATGTCGAGTTCGGGGTTGTCCGAGTACACCGCGAGCACACGACCCAGCGGGTTCGACTTGTCGGCGGTTTCCCGCTTCATCTGGCGCGAGATCCGCGCACCGGTGCTGAACAGCGAAACGAACTTCCACAGGCACAGCAGCAGGCCGAACAGGCCGACGCCGAGGATCACGTACCCGATCGGGCCGCCGTCCTCGCGCACGCGCTCGACCGGCGTCTTCGATTGCACGACCGCGCGCAGGATCTGGCCGCGGGTGAAGTCGACCGAGAACGGAACGACCTCGTCGGGACCGGCGGCCTGCAGCTCGCGGGCCATCGACGCGAAGCGCGACGCCGGCTGGCGCGCAAGTTCGATCAGGTTGTCGCGGCTCTTGCTGGTATCCCAGTCGAGGAAGGTGCCGTCCGATACCGCGTTGAACACGCCGACGCGGACCACCTCGAGCTCCTGCTTCTCGCCGCTGGTCCGTTCGACCGGGGCGGTGAACTTGACGACGCGGCCGGACTGCGCGATCTCGGTGACCATCGTCGACCACAATTGCCGCAGTTCCGGGATGGTCGGCAGCTCGCGCCGCTGCGCCAGGTTGGCCAGGAAATCGGTGCGTTCGGGCATCTGCGCCGAAACCATCGAATCGTCGAGGGCCGCCTGCACGTCGCCGGAAGCCTGGCGCACCACGCCGAACAGCTCGCCCAGGTTGCCCATGCGCTCGGCCAGGGTCGTTTCCAGGTCGGCCAGGGTGCGTTCGTTCTGGTCGTACTCGGTGCGCAGGCGGTCGCTGCGCGCGTTCTCGGCGGCCAGTTCGCGGCGCGCCTGTTCCAGCAATTCGCGCTGGTTGTTGCGCTCACGCACGAAACGCGCTTCGCGCTCCTGGTTGATGGCGGCCTCGCTGCGCGCCGCTTCGCTGACCATTCGCGCCAGCTCTTCAAGGCTCTGGGCGGCCGCGGTGAACGGTGCGATCAGCGCGGCGGCCGCGCACCCGGCAAGCAGATACTTTTTCATTCTCCAGCCTCCGGGCCCGGTACGGGCAGCATGACGAGGTCGGGGGCTTTCTCGTTCCGCGCGATGGCCAGGCCGTTCTTGACCTCGAGCCGGAACCGGTCGTCATCCAGCTCCTCGAATTCGCGGGTACGCGGGTTGAACCAGCCGGTGTTCGCGCTGTCGCTCGTCTGGTAGACCAGCAGCGTGCGCCCGACGCGCAGGAAATCGACGGTCTGCTCCGTGCCCGGCAGTTTGGCCGAGTACGCCTCGGTGGTGCGCCCGAATTCGAGTTCGCTCTGGTACGCTTCCATCACGCGGCGGTACTTCTCCGACGCGGTCACCTCCGCCTCGTCCATCATGTCGCGCAGACGCTGCACCCGCTCGCGTCGCTCCTCGATGCGGAACGGGACGTCGGCCTCGACGATGCGGTCGAGCGTGTCGATCATTTCCAGCATCAGCGGTACGACACCGCGATTGGTGGCCTCCAGGCCTTCGAGCTGGCGGTTGATCGACTGGACCTCGTTGCGCTGGTCGACCACGATCCGCTCGAGGTTGTCGTTGTAGATCTTCAGACTCTCGATCTCGCGCACGACGCTGCGGTATTCGGTCAACAGGTCCTGCGTCTGCCGCGCCAGGCTGCTCACGCGGACCTGTGACTGGGCGGACGTGTCGTTGATGTTCTCTTCCGCCTGCAGCGTCGAGGCGAGGGTCTGGGCATGCACGACCCCGGCGAGCATCAGCGCCGCGAACATGCCGAGTCGTACTGTCGCGGCTTTCATGTGTGGCTTGATGGGCATGGCCTGGTTCCGGTCTCCACGTTCGGTTGTATCGGCGTCCGCCGCGCCGTCGGCTGCGCGGACGATCAGGTGCGGAAGGATAACCGACCCGGGCGTAATAATTCCACATCCCGGCGACGCTTTGCCGGATAATTGCATCCGTCATGAATCCACGCCCTGAAAATGCAGCCCCGGAATCCGGGTGCGACCCCGTCGGCGGCGACACGCGCCGACCCTGCGGTCTCGGTCGCCGCCTGGCCGCCATGCTGTACGACGCGATCGTCGTGCTGGCGCTCTTGCTGCTCGCCACCACGCTCGCCATGCTGGCCGGGTTCCGCGAAGTCCATGCCCTGCGCGACCCGCTGTTCACCGCGTACCTGGGGCTCGTGTGGTTCGGCTACCTGGCCTGGTGCTGGCGTATCGGCGGCATGACGATCGGCATGCGCGCCTGGCGGGTGCGCATCGAGACGGAACGTGGCGACCGCCCCGGCTGGGGCGCCTGCCTGCTGCGATTTACCACCGCGCTGCTGTCCGCGGCGGCGGCCGGGCTCGGTTTCGTCTGGGCGCTGTTCCGGCGCGATCGGCGGACCTGGCACGACCTGGCCAGCGGCACCCGGCTGTGGCACCGGAAGCGCGGGACCGGCGCGGGATAAGGCCGCGGGCCGCTAGACTGAACGGCGCAGCACGATCACGGCGCCAAGCCCCAGCAGCAGGATCGGGATCGACATCGACAGCAACGGCGAGAATTCGTAAACGCTGCTCATCTTCTGGATTGCGCGGTTCACGATCATGAACACGCCGCCGACCGTCATCCCGACGAACAACCGCACGCCGACGCTCTGCGAACGGACCTGCGCAAACACGAAGGGCATGCCCGCGAGCACCAGGGCGACGACCGTGAACGGAAACAACACCTTTTCCCAGAACGCGACGCGGTAGACACGGTCGTCCAGTCCGTTTTCGCCCAGGTAGGCCAGGTAATCCCGCAGGGCGCGCAGGGACAAAAGGTCCGGGCGTGAAACCGCGGAATCGAGCAACCCGGGGCGGACCTCGGTGGACCAGGCCCTGCGCTCGGTAAAACGGGCCGTCGCGGAATCATCGGCGAAATCGACATCGCGGATCTTTTCCAGCGTCCAGCGCTCCTCGTCATGAATCGCGTTCTCGGCGCGGATGATCGACGTCAATCCCTCGACCTCGTCGAAGCGGTAGATGACCACCTTCTTGAACTCGACCGATTGCTGACCGCGATCGGCGGACAGGATCGGGAGCTGGATATTGACGATGTCGCTGCCGTCCCGCATCCACATGCCGCGCGGGCCGCCGATGATCGCCTGCCCGGTCATTTCGCTGAGCCGGAAGGCGCGCGCCTGTTGCTCGGCGGCGGGCGCGACCCATTCGCCGACGATCATCACCGGCGCGGTCAGCACCAGCGTGCCGGTCAGCGCGGCGACGGCGAGCCGGCTGCGGGACACACCGGAGGTGCGGAACGCGACCAGTTCATTGGCCGCGGCCAGTCCGCCGACGCCGACCAGGGCGCCGAGCAGCGCCGAGACCGGGAACACCTGGTAGGCCATTCGCGGAATGGTCAGCAACACGAACCACAGGGCGTCGCTGGCGCCATAATCGGCATGCCCGTTGCGCAACTCGCTGAGCAGGCTGAACACCACGTACAACGCGGTCATGACCACCCAGACCGCCGCGATGCCCAGCAGGGCGACGCGTCCGATATAGCGATCGACCAGCCTAATTCGCATGCCGCGCCCTCACCCGCTGCCGACCATGCGACCCTGGCGCCGCATCCAGATCACCGCGGCGACCAGCACCACGACGTGCACCCACCAGGTGCCGAGCTGCGGCGGAATGGCGCCGGAGGCGATCCAGTTGCGGCTCATGTAGAGCAGGTTCACGTAAATCACATAGGCCATGATGCCGAGCAGGGCCCGACCACTGCGCCCCTCGCGTGGCGCCGAATGCGACAGCGGAATGGCCAGCAGGCCCAGCACGATCGCCGCGATGGCCGATGACAGTCGCCACTGGATCTCCGCCGCCTCGGCCGGTTCGCCGGAGAACAGGATCTCGGCGCTGGGTCGGGATTCGAGGCTGACAGCACGGCGTTTGCGCGGTTCGATGTCCGGCATTTTCAGATCGTTCCGACTGAACGACATGATGCCGTAATCGAGGCTGCGGGCGCCGCCCTCGGTAATCTGGCCGTTCTCGAGCGTGAGGTAGCGGCTGCCGGTTTCCGGATCGAGCCAGTAGTAGCCCTGCCGCGCGACCCAGATCTGTTCGCGGTCCTCGTCGCGCTGCTGGATGAAAACCTCGTTCAGCGTGCGGCCATCGCGCTCCACGGAGGCCACGTACAGCACCAGGTCGCCGCCCTGCAGCACATGGAACTGGCCCGCCTGCAGACCCCACTCGGCGGCGTTACGGAAGGCCTTCTCCAGTTGGTTCTGCGCCTGCGCCGAACCCGCCGGAGCGACGTACAGCCCGATGACCAGCAACACCGCCGCGGTCGGCAACAGCAGGTTGAACAGCGGCCGGATCATGAGTTGCCAGCGGAAACCGCTGGCCCGCATGACCGCCATTTCCTGGTCGCGGTACAACCGGCCAAGCCCCCAGATCACCGCGATGAACGCGCTGAGCGGAAGGATCGTCGTCAACACCTGCGGCATGTTGAGAATGAACAGCAGCCCCAGCATACCGGACGGCACGCGGCCGTCGGCGATGTCGTTCAGCAGTTCACCCAGCGAGACACCGACCATCACGATCAGCAACACGACCGTCACCGCGAGGAACGTCCAGAGCCATTCCCGAAAAATGTACTTCTGCAGAATGTTCAGGGCGGCCTCGCTCAAGGATCCGTGCGGAGGCATCCAGTTTAGCAGCGTTTTCTTGTAGAATGGTGGGCTTGCGCATGCAGTTCGCCGGGCAGGGGGTTCCGGCGGCCACCAGACCATACGACAGGATTCAAATCACATGAAATTCAGC
Source organism: Lysobacterales bacterium (assembly GCA_037384065.1). Lineage (GTDB taxonomy): Bacteria > Pseudomonadota > Gammaproteobacteria > Xanthomonadales > SZUA-36 > JABDPF01. The sequence continues at coordinate 10,157 of JARROJ010000033.1, read as the reverse complement.
CTGGACGCGAAGCCCGTCCGCGAGAACCCGACCGGCTGCCTGGTCGTCGCAGTCGCCGAAGACGGCGGCCTGGGACCGTCCGCGACCGCCATCGACGACGCCAGCGAGGGCCTCATCACGACGCTGCGGGAAAGCGGCGACATCGAGACCGGCGTCGGCAAGTGCACCCTGCTGCATCGCCCGCAGGGCATCGCCGCGGAGCGCCTGCTGCTGGTCGGCCTCGGCAAACAGGACAAGCTCGACCTGCCCCGTTTCGACCGGGCCTGCCTCGCCGCCGGCAAGTTCCTGCGCGACCACGCGGTCACCGAGTGCCACGTGTGCCTGCACGACCACGAATTCGATGGCGCCGGACCGGCCAGTCGCCTGCGCCAGGCGGCGCTCGCCATCCATCGCTCGAATTACCTTTACACGGTGACCAAGCCGCGCAAGGATTCGCGGCCGGCGCCGCTCAAGGCGGCCTCCTTCCCGGCCGGCGACGGCCTGCAACAGGCGATCGACCAGGCCGCGGCGCTCGCGGCCGGCTACGAAACGGCGAAGCTCCTGGGCGACCTGCCGCCGAACATCTGCAACCCGGCCTACCTGGCGCAGGAAGCCGCCAATATCGCGGCCCACAGCGATCGGGTCGAACTGACCGTGCTCGAGGAGAGCGAGATGGCGACGCTCGGCATGGACGCCCTGCTCGGCGTCTCGCGCGGCAGCGCCAACAAAGCCCGCCTGATCGTGCTCGAGTACCGCGGCGCCGACCCGGAGGCGAAACCGGTCGTACTGATCGGCAAGGGCGTGACCTTCGACTCGGGCGGCCTGTCGCTGAAGAGCGGCGAGAACATGATGCAGATGAAGTACGACATGTGCGGCGCCGCCGGCGTGCTCGGGTCCTTCGTGGCCTGCACGCGGCTGGGCCTGCCCCTGAATGTCGTCTGCATCGTCGCGGCCGTCGAGAACATGCCCGACGGCGACGCCTACCGGCCGGGCGACGTCGTGACCAGCATGTCCGGCAAGTCGATCGAGGTGCTGAACACCGACGCCGAGGGCCGGCTGGCGCTGTGCGACGCGATCACCTACAGCGAACGGTTCGAGCCCGACTGCATCATCGACGTGGCGACGCTGACCGGCGCCTGCGTGGTGGCGCTGGGGCATCACGCCAGCGGTCTGATGAGCAACGACGACGCGCTGGCCGAAAGCCTGCTCGCGGCCGGCAACGCCATTGTCGACCGGGCGTGGCGCCTGCCGCTGTGGGAGGACTACCAGTCGCAACTGGACACGCCGTTCGCCGACATGAAGAACATCGGCGGCATGCCCGCCGGTGTCCTGACCGCGGGCTGTTTCCTGTCCCGCTTCGCCGAAAAGCAGCGCTGGGCGCACATCGACATCGCCGGCTCGGCCTGGAAATGGGGCGGCAACGAGGGCGCCACGGGCCGTCCGGTCGGTCTGCTGACGCAGTTCCTGATCGACCACGCGGAGTGACGCGCCTTCGGGTATGGCGATGACGAGTGCCTGCCAGGTCGACTTCTACGTGCTGGCCCGAACCACGCAGTCCGCGGAACAGCTCGCCTGTCGGCTGTCCATGATGGCCTGGGAGCAGGGTCACCGCGTCGCCGTTTGCACCGGCAGCGAGCGCGCCGCGGAACGCCTGAACGAATTGATGTGGGACGACCCGCCGGGCCGTTTCCTGCCGCACGCGACGGGGCCCGATGACGGCACGGCGCCGGTGCAGATCCTGGCCGGCCATGGCGGCATTACGCCCCACCGCGACCTCGTCATCAACCTGTGCCCCGAAGCCGTGCCCGACCCGGAGCGCTTCGCACGGCTGTGCGAAATCGTGCCGGCCGACAGCGCCCAGCGAGACGCCTCGCGGGTGAAATTCCGGACCTACCGCGCCGGCGGTCTGTCCCCCGAGACCCACTCGATGGAATGAACCGACCATGATGGAAAAAAGCTACGACCCGCACGCCATCGAAGAGAACTGGTACCGCAACTGGGAGGAGCACGGCTATTTCGCGCCGCAGGGCGGCGAGCCCGCCTACTGCATCATGTTGCCGCCACCCAACGTCACGGGCAGCCTGCACATGGGCCATGCCTTCCAGGACACGATCATGGACGCGCTGACCCGCTGGCAGCGCATGAAGGGCGCCGACACCCTCTGGCAACCGGGCACTGACCACGCCGGCATCGCCACGCAGATGGTGGTCGAGCGCCAACTGCTCGCCGAAGGCCGCACGCGGCACGACCTGGGCCGCGAGAAATTCGTCGAGGCCGTCTGGGACTGGAAGGAACACTCCGGCGACCGCATCAGCCGGCAGATGCGCCGCCTGGGGACCTCGGTGGACTGGGCGCAGCACCGGTTCACGATGGACGAGGGCCTGTCCGAAGCCGTGCAGCAGGCTTTTATCACGCTGTACGATGAGGGGCTGATCTACCGCGGCAAACGCCTGGTCAACTGGGACCCGGTCCTGCACACCGCCCTGTCCGACCTCGAGGTGGTTTCGGCCGAGGAAAACGGCAAGCTCTGGCACTTCCGCTACCCGCGCACCGACGGCAGCGGACACCTGGTCATTGCCACCACCCGCCCCGAGACGATGCTGGGCGACACCGCGGTCGCCGTGCACCCCGAAGACGAACGCTATGCGGACCTTATCGGCGAGGAACTCGAACTGCCGCTGACCGGGCGCACGATTCCCATCATCGCCGACGAGTACGTCGACCCGGAATTCGGTTCGGGCTGCGTGAAGATCACGCCGGCGCACGATTTCAACGATTACGAAATCGGCAAGCGGCACGACCTGGCGGTGATCAACATCCTCGACGACAACGCGTGCATCAACGACGCCGCGCCCGAGGCCTATCGCGGACTGGATCGCTTCGAGGCCCGCGCGCGCATCGTGGAGGACATGGAGGACCAGGGGCTGCTCGAGAAAATCGAGGATCACCGCCTGATGATCCCCCGCGGGGACCGCTCGCACGCGGTGGTCGAGCCCTACCTGACCGACCAGTGGTACGTGAAGATCGGACCGCTCGCGAAACCGGCCATCGAGGCCGTCGAGGACGGGCGCATCCAGTTCGTCCCGGCGAACTGGAGCAAGACCTATTTCAACTGGATGCACAGCATCGAGGACTGGTGCATCAGCCGCCAGCTCTGGTGGGGGCACCGCATTCCCGCCTGGTACGACGAGGCGGGCGACATCCACGTCGGCCGCGACGAGGACGACGCCCGCGCCCGCTCCGGCCTGGCCGACGACGTGCCCCTGCGCCAGGACGAGGACGTGCTCGACACCTGGTTCTCGTCAGGACTGTGGCCGTTCTCGACACTGGGCTGGCCCGAGCGGACCGACCGCCTGGAGCGCTTCTATCCGACCAGTGTCCTCGTGACCGGTTTCGACATCATTTTCTTCTGGGTGGCCCGGATGGTGATGATGGGCATGAAGTTCATGGACGACGTGCCGTTCCGCACCATCTACATCCACGGCCTGATCCGCGACGCACACGGGCAGAAGATGTCCAAGTCGAAGGGCAACGTGCTCGACCCGATCGACCTGATCGACGGCATCGAACTGGAACCGCTGGTCAAGAAGCGCACCACGGGCCTGATGCAGCCGCAGATGGCGCCGGCCATTGAGAAAGCCACGCGCAAGGAGTTTCCGGACGGCATTCCGGCCTACGGCACCGACGCGCTGCGGTTCACCTTCGCCGCGCTGGCGACCACCGGCCGCGACATCCGCTTCGATCTCGGCCGCATCGAGGGCAATCGCAATTTCTGCAACAAGCTGTGGAACGCGGCGCGCTTCGTACTGATGCAAACGGAAGGTCACGCGATCGAGGCCGGTTCGAAGCCCGGCGTCATCGACCGCTGGATCGTCTCGCGCATGAACCGCATGCTGGCCGAGGTCGAGACCCAGTTCGCCGCCTACCGCCTCGACCTGGCGGCGCAGGCCCTGTACGAATTCATCTGGAACGAGTACTGCGACTGGTACCTCGAGCTGTCCAAGGCCGCGCTGCAGTCGTCCGACGGGGCGGTCCGCGCCGCCGCGCGGCACACGCTGCTGCACGTGCTGGAAACCAGCCTGCGCGCGCTGCATCCGATCATGCCGTTCATCACCGAGGAAATCTGGCAACGCGTGAAGCCCCTGCTCGGTATCGACGGCGACAGTATCATGCTGCAGCCGTTTCCGGAGGCCGGCGCCAGCGACACGGCCGCCGAGGAGTCGGTCGCCTGGCTGCAGGCCGTCATCCAGGGTGTGCGGCGGATCCGGTCCGAGCTCAACCTGCCGCCGGGACGCGCGCTCGACGCGTGGCTGCAGGGCGGCGACCGGCTCGACCGGAAGCGCCTGGACCAATTCGGCGATGCGCTCGGATCGCTGGCCCGCATCCAGTCCCTGCACTGGGCCGATGACGAGACCGACACGGCCCAGTGCGCGGTCGCGCTGGTCGGCGAACTGAAGGTGCTGATCCCGCTCAAGGGCCTGGTCGACGTCGACGAAGAGTTGTCCCGCCTGAACCGTCAGCTCAAGCGCGAACAGGCCGAGTTGCGCAAATCCGAGGGCAAGCTCGGCAACAGCCGCTTCGTCGACAACGCCCCGGCCGCGGTCGTCGAGCAGGAACGCGAGCGTCTGGCCGCGCACCGCGCCAACGTGGAACGTCTCGAGGCGCAGGTGCGCCAGATGGAGGCCTTACGCTAGGGTTTTGGCGCTTGCCGTCGGCTCAGACCGCGTCGCGGGCCAGCGACCGCGCCATGATGAGGGCGTTTTCGCGACCCTCGCCGGCCGCGTAGTAGTCGGGCCGCTCGCCCACCGGGCGGAAACCGTACCGCCGGTACAAGGCGATCGCCGCGCCGTTGCTCGGGCGCACTTCGAGGAAGACTTCCGCGCTGCCCTGGCGCGCTGAACGCCGCAGGGCGTGGCCGAGCAGTGTCGCGCCCAGCCCCTGACCCTGCGCATCCGGCGCGACGCACAGGTTCAGCAGGTGCGTTTCCCCGGCGGCATGGCTCAGCACGCAATAGCCCAGCACCGCGCCATCGACCTGAAGACACCAGCAATCGTAGCCGACCCGCAGGCAGTCGCTGAAGATTCCCCGCGTCCAGGGGTGCGGATAGGCGCGGTGCTCGATCTCGATCACGCGATCCAGGTCGCGCGGCGTCATGCGCCGCAGCAGCGGGGCGAACGATTCGGGGTTCACCGCCATCGCGCCGGCCGGAACGTTCAGTTCGCGCGGCCGCAGATCAGCCGCCAGAAAGCCTGCTTGGCGTTGCCGCGCACGGCGAGCTCATCCATCGCGGGCGCGACGCGCACCGCCGCGGACCCCAGGACCTCGGGCGACTCTGGCCCGAACAGATCGCGCGCCAGTTCCTCGCCGAAGACCAGCAGCCGGGTGAACAGGCGATCGGCGACGGCTTCATCGACCGTCGGACAGGCGAGGTCGCCTTCCGGATCGGGCCAGGCCCAGACCGGATCGTCGCCGAGGGCCCGCGCGATGTCGGCCGCCAGCTTGCCGCTGCTCGCATCGGGCGCGGCGCAAATCAGCAGATCACCGCCCGCGCCCGGACCCACGACCAGGCGCACCGGACCGGGACCGGGCGGCTTGGCCACCCAGATATCGAAGCCCATGGCCTCGAGGTAGGCGCGCCGCCGTGCTTCAGTCATCGCCCTTTGACCGCTTGCTGCGGCGCTTGCGCCACTGGCGTCGTCCCGACAGCGTGACGACGAGGCCCGAAACCACGTAAACCACGCCGATGGCCATCAGGACCATCGGCGGATCCATCGCCAGCGCGACGATCAACAGCACCAGCAGGAACAGGAAACCGATCGGAATCCGCTCGCCGCGCGGCCAGGTCTTGAAGCTGAAATAACGAACCCGCGAAAACATCAGCAGCCCGAGCCCGATCGTGACCAGCAACATCAGCCACCGGACGTTTTCGCCGCTGATGCCGCGGTCCGCGCAGAACCACACGATGGTGACCAGTGTGCCGGCGGCCGCCGGCGATGCCAGCCCCTGGAAATAGCGCTTGTCCTGGACCGAAACCTGGGTGTTGAAGCGGGCCAGCCGCAGTGCGGCGCAGGCGACGAAAATGAAAGCCGCGAGCCATCCCAGCTTGCCCGCGGTGGGGTTGATGTCGCGCAGCGCGGACAGCGACCAGTTGAAGGAGAGCAGCGCCGGCGCCAGGCCAAAGGACACGAGGTCGGAGAGGCTGTCGTACTGCACCCCGAACTCGCTCTGCGTGTTGGTCAGGCGGGCCACCCGACCGTCCAGCCCGTCGAGCACACCCGCGATGACCACGGCCAGCGCCGCCGCCGTGTAGTGACCGCTGATGCCGGCAATGATCGAGTAGAACCCGGCGAACAGCGCCGCCGTGGTCAGGGCGTTGGGCAGCAGGAACACGCCCCTGGGTACCTTTTTGTCGTTCTGCTCCATAATCGCTGTCACCGTTCGAATTCGGCAAAATCATACCATCAATGAATCCGTCGCTTCGCCGCCCGGCCCCGCGACGGCAACCGCCGGTCCAGAATCGCCCCGCTGCGGGCGGCCCCCCGGACCCGACCCGGAAAGGCTGTGCTATAACTCTAAAGGCGTACCGGAAAAAAACGGGGAAACGGCCATGACACAGGGTTCGAACAACCGGCTGGCGCAGCTGCTCGCGGGCTGCGCGGCCCTCGCCTGCATCACCTTCGGCGGCGGCGCCGAAGCGACCGAGATCCATCGCTGGGTGGACGCGGACGGCGTGGTGCACTTCAGCGACGTGCGTCCGGCCTCGACGCCGTCGAGCACGCTCGAGATCGCCGATCCGGAGCCGGCCGCGGCCAGTTCGGCGACGAACGCGAACGCCGCCGCCGACGCGGCGGAAACGCCCCTGTCGGCCGCCGAGCAGCGCCGCCAGGCGATGCGTGAACGCCGCGAGGCGCAAGCCGCAGAGCGGCAGGAGACCGAATTCTGGTGCGACAAGCACCGCACCCGTCTCGAGCAGATGGAGCCCGCACGCCGGGTTTTCTACACCGACGAGAACGGCGAACAGGTCCGCATGGACGACGACATGCGCATGGGATTGATCGAGGAATCGAAAACGTTCCTGTCCGAAAACTGCCAATGAGCAGCCGGGGAAGGTAGAATCTGCGGTTTGATTCTTCAAGGCTTTCGAGCGGATGAAAACCAGCACGTTCCACCTGATGACCACCCGGGAAACCCCGGCCGACGCGGAAATCGCCAGCCACCAGTTGATGCTGCGCAGCGGCATGATCCGCAAGCTGACGGCAGGCATCTATACCTGGACGCCGCTCGGCTGGCGCGTTCTGAAAAAAGTCGAGCGCATCGTGCGCGAGGAAATGGACCGCGCGGGCTACCTCGAGCTGCTGATGCCGGCCGTGCAGCCGGCCGAACTGTGGCAGGAAACCGGCCGCTGGGACGACTTCGGCGACCAGTTGCTCAAGATCCATGACCGCGCGGGGCGCGACTACGTTTTCGGACCGACGCACGAGGAAGTCATCACCGACCTCGCGCGCAACGAACTGCGCAGTTACAAGCAACTGCCGGTCACGTTCTACCAGATCCAGACCAAGTTCCGCGACGAGATCCGTCCGCGCTTCGGCGTGATGCGGGCGCGCGAATTCCTGATGAAGGACGCCTACTCGTTCCATATCGACGAGGCCAGCCTGGACGAAACCTACTGGGAGATGTACGAGGTCTACGCGCGCATCTTCACCCGCGCCGGCCTGAAGTTCCGGGCGGTGCGCGCCGATTCCGGCGCGATCGGCGGCAGCCAGTCACACGAGTTCCACGTGCTGGCCGACTCGGGCGAGGACCAGATCGCCTTTTCCACGGAATCCGATTTCGCCGCCAACGTCGAACTCGCCGAAGCGGTCATGCCGGCGCGGGAGCGGCCGGCCCCGGGCGAGCCGATGCGGACCGTCGAAACGCCCGACGCGCGCACCATCGACGATCTCGTCACGCAGTTCGCCCAACCGGTCGAAAAAACCGTGAAGACGCTGGTCGTTGCGGCCGCGGAGGAGTGCGAAGCCGATTTCGTCGCCCTGCTGGTGCGCGGCGACCACGCGCTGAACGAGTTCAAGGCGGTGAAACTGCCCGAAGTCGCCACACCGCTGCGCTTCGCCGAAGAGGACGAGATCCGCGACGTCATGGGCGCCGGACCCGGTTCGCTCGGTCCGGTGGGCTGCCCGATTCCGTGCATCGTCGACCGCAGCGTCGCGGTGATGGCGGACTTCAGCGCCGGGGCCAACATCGACGGCAAGCACTACTTCGGGATCAACTGGGAGCGCGACGTGCCGCTGCCCGCGGTGGCCGACCTGCGCAACGTCGTCGAGGGCGATCCCAGTCCCGACGGCAAGGGTGTGCTGAGCCTGGCGCGCGGGGTCGAGGTCGGACACATTTTCCAGCTCGGCACCAAGTACTCGCAGGCGATGAACGCCGTGGTGCTGGGCGAGGACGGCAAATCGCACGTCATGCCGATGGGCTGTTACGGCATCGGGGTGTCGCGCATCGTCGCCGCCGCCATCGAGCAGAACCACGACGAGCACGGCATCTGCTGGCCGACGCCGCTGGCGCCGTTCCAGGTCGCGATCCTGCCGATGAATGCGAAGAAGTCGCACCGCGTGCGCGAGGCCGCGGAGGACCTTTACCGCGGGCTGCGGGAGGCCGGCGTCGAGGTCCTGCTGGACGACCGCAACATCCGCCCCGGCGTGATGTTCAACGACATGGAACTGATCGGCATACCGCACCGGGTGGTGGTCGGCGAGCGCGGGCTCGACGACGGCGTGCTCGAGTACCGCCGGCGCACGGCCAGCGAAAACGAGTCACTGCCGCTCGAAGGCGCGGTCGAGGCGTTGCTCGAAAAACTCGCGGCCGGATAAGGCCCGCCAACGGCCCGCGCCACGGATCATTGGGCGCCTTCAGGCAATGGTGAAGGACAGCGTTCCGACGCCCTCGATCGCGCATCCCACGAGATCGCCGCGCGCCAGCGGCCCGACGCCGGCGGGTGTGCCGGTGAAGACCAGGTCGCCGGCCCGCAGCTCGACGTAACGCGACAGTTCGGCCAGCAACTCGGGCACCGACCAGGTCATGTCCGCCGTGTCGCCTTCCTGCCGCATGACGCCGTTCACCGCGAGGCGGATCGCCGCGTGATCGGGGTGCCCGGCGATCGCTAGCGGGCGAATCGCCGATATCGGGGCCGAGTGATCGAAGCCCTTGGCCGTGGTCCACGGTCCGCCGCGCTTCTTCGCCGCCGCCTGCAGGTCGCGGCGCGTCAGATCGACGCACACCGCGTAACCGAAAATCGACGCCCGGGCCCGGTCGGGGTCGAGATCCCGCCCGCCCGCGGCCAGCGCCACGACCAGCTCCACCTCGTGGTGCAGGTTTTCGGTGCGGGGCGGATAGGGAATCTCGCGCGCCGTGGTCACCGCATCGGCGGGTTTGTCGAAGAACACCGGCGGCTGGCGTCCCGACGAGCCCATTTCGCGGGCGTGCTCCGCGTAGTTCTGGCCGACGCAGTAAATCCGGTGCACCGGAAAGCGCTCCGAGAACCCTTCGACGGGAACGCCGGGGCGCGGCGCCGGCTCGAACAGCCAGCCCGGATCGGCTGTCGCTTCGGTGTTCATCGGTCGGTACCGCTGCGGCGGGCGCGGACCCGGCGCCAGGCCAGCCCCGCGGCCAGCCCGGTGACGATGATCGGATAGGCGCCGGCCGCCGCGAGCAATTCGGGAAAAATCGGTCCGGCGTCGGCGAAGCTCAGGGAGCGCGCCCACGCGACCCAGAGCAGCGCCAGCACGGCCACCGCCCCCAACACGAGGGTGTCGAAGCCGCGCCAGGGTCCGCCGCCGGGCAGCGCCCGCCGGTACAGCCAGGCCAGTACGGCGGTGACCGGCGCCAGCAGCAGCGCGGTAATCATCCCAGAGCCCGAATGCCCACGGCCTCGCGGATGCGGGCCAGGTACGGCGTCGCGAAGGCGCGCGCCTTGGCGGCGCCGGCGACGAGAATTTCCTCGATACGGCCCGGGTGCGCCACCAGTTCCTGGTAGCGTTCGCGGCTTCCGGCCAGTTCGTCGTTGATCAACTCGAAGGTCTTCTGCTTCGCCTCGCCCCAGGCGATGCCGTCGTGATAGGCCTGGCGCATGGCGGCGCGTTGCTCCGCGTCGGCGAACGCCGCGTAGATCGCGAACAGGG
>JARROJ010000032.1:0-30439 GCA_037384065.1 Lysobacterales bacterium | reverse complement strand
TCTACCGCAGCACGAACCGCGGCGGCACCTGGGTGAACATCTCGGGCGACCTGCCCGAGCGCCATCTCGTCTGGCGCCTGGTGCAGGACCACGTGAACCCCAAGCTGCTGTTCGTCGGCTCCGCGTTCGGCGTGTTTTTCTCCGTCGACGGCGGCAAGAAGTGGGTCGAACTGAGCGGCGACGCCCCGACCATCTCCTTCCGCGACCTGGCCATCCAGCAGCGCGAGAACGACCTGGTCGCCGGGTCCTTCGGCCGCGGCATCTGGATCCTCGACGACTACACGCCGCTGCGCAGCATCGACGCCTCCGCGCTGGAACGCGACGGTATCCTGTTCCCGGTGCGCGATGCGCCGTGGTACATCCCGGCGCAGCCGCTCGGCGCCTGGCGGGAAAACGGCAAGGCAATCCAGGGTGACGCCTACTTCGTCGCGCCCAACCCCCCGTTCGGCGCGGTGTTCACCTATTACCTGCGCGACGATCTGCAAACCGCCGAGGAAAAGCGCCAGGCGGCCGAGAAGAAGCGCGCCGCCGCCGGCGAGGACACGCCCTACCCCGGCTGGGACGCGCTGCGCAAAGAAGAACTCGAAGACGCTCCGTCCATGGTGCTGACCGTGCGCGCCGCCGATGGCACGACCATCCGGCGCATCGAGGGACCGGTGACCCGCGGCTTCCACCGCGTCGCCTGGGACCTGCGTTACCCGCGGCCGAACCCGTGGCAACCCGAGGCGGACGCGCCGGAATACATCGATTATCCCGGACCGCTGGCGGCGCCCGGCACCTACACGGTAACGCTCGCGCGGCGGATCGACGGCCAACTGGTGGACCTCGGTCAGGAGCAGTCCTTCGAAGTCGTGTCGATCGTCGAGCGCGGCCTGCCGGGCGCATCCCCCGAGGAAGTGGCCGCCTTCAACGTGCGTCTCGACGACCTGCGCCGCCAGGTGCTGGGCGCCGGCGCGAGTATCCGCGGCGCGCTGACCGAAGTCACGGCGATCAAGAGCACCCTGCCGCGCTCCGGCGCACCGGGCGATCTGCACGAGGCCGCGCACCGTATCGAGCGCGAACTGAAGGACATCCAGCAGGGGCTGTCCGGCAACGAACGGCGCTCGCTGTACGGCGACGTCGGGCCGATGTCCGTCAGCGACCGACTGCAGGTCGCACTGACCGGCACGTTCCGCTCCACCTACGGGCCGACGCCGACCCACCGGGAAGCACTGAGCATCGCGGAAACGGCCTTCGCCGGTCTCGAGGAACGACTCGGGCGTATTCTGCGCACCGAACTGCCCGAGCTGCGCGCGCAACTCGACGCCCAGGGCGTGCCCTGGACGCCCGGACGCGGAATCCCCGGTAACGACTGAGCCGGCGGCATGCAGTGCAAATCGAAAACGGGGCGGTTCGCCGCCCCGGTCGTCCTGTTGGGCCTGGCGCTCGCCCTGGCGGGGCGGCCCGTCGCGGCCGACGACGATGAGGGATTGTCCGAGGATTCGACGCGCGTGATGGAATCCGTGGTCGTCACGGCCACGCGCAAGGAAGAATCGGTGTTCGACGTCGCCGAGGCGATCTCGGTGGTCGATCCCGCGGCCATCGAGCGTTTCGCTCCGGACGTCCTGGCCGAAATGATGCGCGGGCTGCCCGGCGCGTTCTTCCAGCAGACCACGCCTGGCCAGGGCGTCCCCATCATCCGCGGACTGAAAGGGTCCGAGGTGTTGCACCTGGTCGACGGAATGCGCCTCAACAACGCGTTCTTCCGCAACGCGCCCAACCAGTACCTCGGTCTGGTCGACACCTTCGCCACGGCGCGCATGGAAGTCGTGCGCGGTTCGGCGCCCGCGCTGTACGGTGCCGACGCGATGGGCGGCGTGTTGCAGATCCTGACCCGCGAACCGGTGCTCGACGACGCGACCGGTCGCCATGAAGGTCGCCTGTACGGCAGTTACGACAGCGTGACGTCCAGCCTCGTCGGTCGCGCCGAACTGGCCCTGGGCGACGCCGATTCGGTTCTGTCGGGCGGGATGACCTGGCGCGACCACGGCGACCGGGAAACCGGCGGCGGTGATACCGTGCGGCCCAGCGGCTATGAAGTGCGCGCGGCCGACCTGAAGTGGCGCCGGGCGCTCGGTGACGCCGCCGAACTGATGCTTTCGGCGCAGTTCCTGGAGCAACCGGACAGTCCCCGCGTGGACGAACTGGTGCCGGGCTACGGTCAGGACGAACCCGCTTCGGAGCAGTATGCTTTTCGCCCCAACCGTCGCGATTTCCTGCACGCACGGTACCGGCTCGAAAGCGACGCGGCCTGGTTCAGCCGCTTCGAGGCGCATCTCGCCCGCCAGGTCAGCACCGACGATCGCCGCACGCAGGATTTCGGCGCCACGCTTGTCACGGACGAAGCCAGCGACAGCACCCTGGACGGCCTGACGCTGCAATTCAACTCCCCCTGGGGAGCAGACGGCAACGAACTGGTCTGGGGTGTCGAGGCGTACCGGGACGACGTGCGCAGCAGCCGGCTGCTGCGCGACGCCGGATCGGGCGCCGGGACGCCGGCGCGGGGCCGCTACCCCGACGGGTCCTCGATGGAAAGCCTGGCCGCCTACCTCTCCAGCCGCTGGCGTCTCGGCCGGCTGACGCTCGACGCCGGCCTGCGCTACAGCCGCTTCGCAATACGCCTGCCGGCCGCCGGTGAAATCGACGCCGTACGGCTCGAGCCGGACGACCTGACCGGCGACGTGCATCTCGCCTGGGAACTCAACCCCGGGCTGCGCCTGCTGGCCAACGCCGGGCGCGGCTTTCGCCCGCCGAACATTTTCGACCTGGGCACGCTCGGTTCACGGCCGGGCAACCGGTTCAACGTACCGAACCCGGATCTGCAGCCCGAATCGGTCTGGAGCTACGACCTCGGCCTGAAACTCGCGCGCGGCGACTGGGAGGCCGAAGTCTTCGTATGGTACGCCGATTACCGCGACAAGATCAGCAGTCGCTTCACCGGTGCAGTGACCCCCGGCGGCCGCCTGGTCGTGCAATCCGACAACCTCAACGAAGCGCGTCTGTACGGTGTCGAGAGCGGCGTGCGTTGGTTCGCGACGGACGCCTTTGAATTCTACGCGGTCGTTAACGTCACCCGCGGCGAGGAAACCGGGCCGGACGGCAACACCATCCCGGCGGACCGGATTCCGCCGCTGAACGGCCGGGTCGGCCTGGTCTGGGAACCGGGCGAGCAATTCCGTATCGAGCCCTATCTCGATTTCGCCGACCGCCAGGACCGCCTCAGTCCGCGCGATGAGAGCGACCCGCGCATCCACCCCAACGGCACGGCCGGATTCGGCACGCTGAACCTGCTCGTTACCTGGCAGCCGGCCGAGACCTGGCGCACGGGGCTGCGAGTGCAGAACCTCGGCAACAAGGCCTACCGCGAACACGGCTCGGGCATCGATGCGCCGGGGCGCAATTTTGGTGTATGGTTCGAACGCGCTCTGTAGCCAGAATATGCACATGCAAAACAGTGAGGGCAAACTGAACTCGCGACAGGACGGGTTCCTGCTGACCATCCTGCTGCTCAACCTCGCGGTTGCGCAGCCGTTGTACGACCTGCTCGCAGGGCACGCGGAGTTCTTTGTTACCTACGGCTTCGGTCCGCGCGGCCTGCTGTTATTTTGTTTCGCGGTCTCACTCGCCGCCCCGGCTGCGTTGGCCCTCGTTCCCAGCATGCTTCGAAAACCATTGCCTGCCACTGGCCGGTTGCTGGAGCTTTCGCTCCAGTTTGTCGCATGGGTGCTGATATTCCTGCCCGTGACGTCGGGACTCGCGGGAGCCGTTTCGATCAGTGTGGCGGTGCTGGCCGCCGCCCTCGTTCTGATCGGGTACCTGAAGTTCTACCCGGTCCGGCTGACCTTGCGTTACCTGACACCGGCCGTTCTTCTGTTTCCGATCTTCTTTCTCGCTGATTCCCGCATCGCCAGCCTGATGTCAACCGGCGAGGAAACCGACCCGGTTGCGACGGGCCAGGCGGCACCGGAGACAGACATCGTTTTCCTGATGTTCGACGAGTTTCCGCTGGCTTCGCTGCTCAAGCCCGACCTCGAGATCAACCGGGAGCGCTTTCCGAACTTTGCCCGCCTGGCGGACCGGTCGGCCTGGTTTCGATCGGCGACCACGACCTCGGAGATCACCACGCATGCCGTGCCGACTGCGCTGACAGGCCAGGACCGGGTCGACGAATTCGATAAACTACCGATAAGCGCCAACTTCCCCCGCAACCTGTTTACGCTCCTCGCGGGCAGTCACGACATCATCTCCCAGGAAACCTCCACACTTTTGTGCCCGAAATCGGTATGCCGAGACAACGTGTTCGAACCGGACCGGTCGGAGATGGTCAAGGCGTTCGCGAGCGATCTCTTTATTATTTACGGCCATATCGTGACGCCGCCTCCCTGGTCGCAGCGGCTACCCTCCATTACGCACGCCTGGTCCGGTTTCGCGCGAAAGACGGATGAGGAAGCCCGGCGCGACCACGGCACGAATCTGCACTCGGACGAAATTCTGCAGCGTATCAAGCAACAGGAGCGCTGGGGTGACCGGGCGGAAGATTTCGAAGCCTTCATCGGCGCGATCGAGCCGTCCGCCCGACCCCGCCTGTATTATCATCACGCGCTGCTTCCGCACTCGGCGTGGAGATTCCTCCCTGACGGCCGCCAGTACGTAACGGATGAAAATCGGGTGAACTTCGGCCTGCTCGCCGAAGACGATCCGAACCGGGTGTATTTTCACGAATGGTACCCGGACGCCTACATGGTCAACCAGGCCTGGCAGCGACATCTGCTGCAGGTCGGCTTCGTCGACACGCTGCTTGGACGCGTCCTCGATCGCCTCGAGGAGACGGGCCGGCTGGACGATGCACTCGTCGTCATAGTCGGTGACCACGGCGCCAGTTTCCGGCCCGGCAACTCGCGCCGTTCCGTCAACGTCGAAACCCAGTCGGACATCGCCGCCGTGCCCCTTATCATCAAGTTTCCGGGTCAGCAGTCAGGCTATATCGACGACCGGCCCGCAAGCCTGCCGGACATCATGCCCACCCTCGTCTCTGCGCTTGGAATCGATCCGGGCTGGACATTCTCGGGCGACGACCTGAAGGGGAAACCGCGTGACCGGGACGAACCGGTTCGCATCCGTGATTCTTCCGGTAACCCCCACGAATTTGATCGTGCCGGCTTTCGCTCGCACCTCCGGGCGACGGTCACGCGCCAGGCCCGGATTTTCGGAGTGGAACGTGGACTCAGGGTGTTTCATATGGGTCCGCACCCCGAACTGGTCGGTCAGGCAACGGAGGAACTCGACGTAACCGGCTCCGCGAACGGCTTATTGCGCCTGGACAATACGACCCTGTTCCAACGACTGAACACGTCCGCAAACTTCATTCCGCTTCAGCTGTGGGGTCACTGGTTCGGTTCCCCCGCGGACGGGACGGCCCTGCCGTTGGCGATTTCGGTCAACGGCACCGTTCGGGCAACGACCCAAACCTACGAGATCGCGAAGTTTGCCGGGACCTTTTCCGTTGTCTTGCCGCCCGACTCGTTCAATGACGGTGACAACGACATCCGGGTCTTCCTTATCCGGGACCAGGGCGATTCGGTGACCCTGGAGCGGATTCCACAGGATGGCCCAGAGTTGCCCGTGCTCGAGCCCGAGGACGCGGGTTACGCGGTCGTCATGCCGTCCGGCAAGCGCTTCGAACTCGCCGGCGAGCCCTGGCCGGGCATTGCGGAAACCTACCTTGATCGGTCCAGCAACCTGATTTACCTGCAGGGCAGCGTGGAAACGATACCGGGACGGATCCTCTCCCTGAATACCTTCCGCGACGGGCTCGGAATACGCTCGCGGGCGCTCGAACCGCCCTGGGGGGCATCGGGCGATTCAGCGCCAGCGCGTCAGGAATTCCGGATACCGTTCGTGTTCGCCGACGAAGAAAGGGCGGCCCGGACTGAAATCCGCGTCCTGGTACTCGACGAGACCGCCGGCACGGCTCATGAACTCCGCTACCCGCCGCTTTGCTCGCCACGCTGGCGCTTTGCCCCGCCCGCGGCCTGGCACATCGAGGACTGTTCCAGGCTCCCGTCGCTACTGCCGCCCAAGACCGGTCGCGCCTATCACGCAGTGCTTGACTTCGGGGATCCCCGTATCCGAAGTCACCTGGACGAAGGATGGCATATCGACGAAACCGGGATTGCCTGGACAACGAAGCTCGAGGCAGCCATCACGTTGCCGCTTCCCGGGAACAAGGACGAATGGCGTTTCACGGCGCGCATCAAACCGTACTTGGCGCCCGGCAGGATCGACGACCAGCGGCTCGTCATCCGGACCGGGGACGAGGTTCTGGGCGAATGGTTGCTGGCCGAGTCCAAATTCACCGACGTCGAATGGCGATGGACGCCGTCGGAAGCTACAGAACAGGACGAGCTTACGCTGACGTTTTTGCTCCCCAACGCCGTCTCTCCGTTCAGCATCGGCGCCGGCGCCGACAGGCGAAAGCTCGGGGTTGCGATCCACAGGTTGACCATCGAATAGCGGGCACGGGCACGGCCCGACTGTCGGTTCAGGTTTTCTTGCAGAAGTAAAGGAACCGGTTACCGGACTCCAGTGACAGGCGCTCGCGGACCTCGAAGTGGCTCGCCAGCGCGGCTTCCAGGTTCTCGCGGCTGTAGTCGTGGTACTTGTCTTCCTTGTTGCGCAGCAGGGCCTGGACCTTGTCGTCCGCGCGCGAGACGTACTCGATGACCAGCTGTTCGGTCAGGCTGGCCAGCCACTCGACGAACTCCTCGAGCGGCACGTTCGCGGTGATCACGACATGGTGAATCAACGCCAGGCACAGCACCAGGTCCGGCCGGGCGCGGCTGACCAGGTCGCTGCGTTCGCGGTTGCGCCAGCCCCAGTTCGGCGACGGGTCGCACACGTTCTGCACCAGGGGCAGGATGTTGTCGATGCCGTCCGCGGTGTTGCGGCGATACATGCGCTCGACCGCGTAATGGTCGATGTCCATCGCCAGCACCTTGTCCGCGTGGCGCGCCGCGATCCGGGAGAACTGGCCGGTATTGGCGCCGATGTCCCATACCGTCGCCGCCCCGCTCTCGCGCACGGCGTCCTCGACGAAGCGTTCCTTCAGGGCGTGGTCGCTTTCGCTGTAGTTGTGGAACTCCTCGTAACCGCCCCACTCGGAACCCTCGCCACCCCAGGACAGCTTCCGCACCAGCTTGCGTGTCTTGCGCACGTTGGCCAGGATCAGTTCCTTGCTGAAACCGGCTGACTTCAGCTCGGACCGAACATCCTGGCGGGTCGCACCGTAGCGGCTGTCCAGCTTCGCCTGCAGCCAGACGTGGGCGAACGCGCCTTTGCGGAACCGGTCCCGGAACCCGAACAGGCGCGCCATCGTCTGCACGCCGACGCCGTCGATACGCGAGCGCATCATCGGCTGAATGTCGATGCCCTTGTAGGCCTGCAGCATCAGTGGGAACAGGAACATCTCGCAGAACTGGCGGTAGCCGGCCCAGGTGGCCCCGGCCTGCAGGGTCTCGAACGACGGTATGTCGATGAACACCGGCCGGCCGGCCACGAACTGCACGTTATACGGGGTCGCATCCTTCAGCGTCATGTCGGCGCCGATGGCGGCTTCGAGCAGGTCGAGCGTCAATACAGCCGCCTCCTGCAGCATCCCGAAGGTCCACTCGTAGGCGTAGGAGATGACCGGAACGGGCTCGTGTTCCAGAAACCCGGCCCAGCGGGCCTTTTCCGCGTCGGGCAGCGGGACGGCATCGGTCGCGACCTCGCGCGTCTCGACCAACTTGCCCGCCTCGGTAAACCGCCGGAAAAAAGCCGTTTCCGCCAGCTTGCGGTAATCGGCCAGGGCGCGCTCGCTGAGCCCGCGCAGGATGCGGCCTTCGCAGCGATAGATGCGTCCGTCGCGATCGCGGAACGAGCCGGCGTCGATGCCGTTTACCGTTGGCGACGCCACGTCAGGAGACTTCTCGCTCCTGCTCATCGTCGGCGACCGGCTTCTTGCGGAAACCGAGCGCGGCCCGGATCTTGTGCCAACCCAGCTTCAGGGCGACGCCGATGGCGGCGATACCGCCCAGGATCACCTGCAGCAGCATGCTCCCCGTGCCGGGATCGAGGTAGGCCCAGGCGGGCTGCGCGACCAGCGCGGCGATAAGGACGATCAGGTATTTCATGTTCATGAATCCTCGGGACAATTTGCCATTATAAAATGTTTCAGAGGCGTTACAGCCCCCCGACGGAAAAAAGCGATGCGCGGAAAGCCCCTGATCGTCCAGCGGGCGTGCGCCATCAGCGGCGCTGGCGAAAGAACGACCTCAGGAGCTCACCGGCCTCGTCGGCCAGCAATCCGCCGGCGACACGGAGTACGTGGTTGTGGGCGTGCAGGTCCGGCAGGCTGAAGGCGCCGCCGAGCGCGCCGGTCTTGGGGTCCGGCGCCGCGTAGACGACCCGCTCGATTCGGGCATGAACCATCGCGCCGACGCACATCGCGCACGGTTCGAGCGTCACGTAGAGCGTGCTGCCGGGCAGGCGGTAGTTGCCGGTCCGTTCGCCGGCCTGTCTCATGGCGAGGATTTCCGCGTGGGCGCTGGGGTCGTTCAGCGTGATCGGCCGGTTCCAGCCTTCGCCGAGAACCTCCTCGTCGCGCACCAGGACCGCGCCGACGGGCACCTCCCCCTTGCGCTCCGCCCGGGTCGCGAGTTCGAGCGCCCGGTGCATCCAGTGCGTATCGGCGGCACTGAAGGTTTCATCCATTCCGGAGTCGATCATTCCCACTCGATGGTCGCGGGCGGTTTTCCAGAAATATCATAAACAACACGCGATATTCCATTGATTTCATTTGCAATACGCAATGAAACCTTTTCGAGAAACTCGTACGGAAGCCGCGCCCAGCGCGCGGTCATGAAATCGATGGTTTCCACCGCGCGCAGCGCGATGACGTACTCGTAGCGGCGCTGGTCGCCGGTGACGCCGACCGACCTGACCGGCAGGAAAACCGCGAAAGCCTGGCTGGTGCTGTCGTACAGGTCCGCCGCCAGCAGTTCCTCGATGAAAATGTGATCGGCCCGCTGCAGCAGGTCGACGTACTCGGCCTTCACCTCGCCGAGCACCCGCACGCCCAGGCCGGGGCCCGGGAAGGGATGGCGGAACACCATCTCGCGCGGCAGGCCGAGTTCGACACCAATGCGCCGCACCTCGTCCTTGAACAGTTCACGCAGCGGCTCGACCAGTTGCATCTTCATGTACTCGGGCAGACCGCCGACATTGTGGTGCGACTTGATCACGTGCGCCTTGCCGGTCTTGGCGCCGGCCGATTCGATCACGTCGGGGTAGATCGTGCCCTGCGCGAGCCATTTCGCGTCGCCGTGTTTCTGCGCCTCTTCCTCGAACACCTCGATGAACAGGTTGCCGATGATCTTGCGCTTGTCCTCGGGATCCGCCACGCCCGCCAGCGCACCGAGAAAACGCTCGCGCGCATCGACCCGGACCACGTGCACGCCCATGTGGCGCGCGAAGGTGGCCATCACCTGGTCGCCTTCGCCGTAGCGCAGCATGCCGGTGTCGACGAAAATGCAGGTCAGCTGATCGCCGATGGCCTGGTGCAGCAGCGCTGCGACCACGCTGGAATCGACGCCGCCCGACAGGCCGAGAATGACGTGGTCGTCCCCGACCTGTTCGCGCACGCGCTGCACGGAGTCGCGAATGATGTTCTCCGCGGTCCAGTTTTCCTCGCAGCCGCAGATCTCGTGCACGAACCGCTCGAGCATGCGCTGGCCTTGCGCGGTATGCGTCACTTCGGGGTGGAACTGCACTCCGTAGAAACCGCGACCGTCGTCCGCCATGACCGCGACCGGCGCGGAATCGGTCCGGGCCACGAGTTCGAAACCCGGCGGCAGTTCGACGACCTTGTCGCCATGACTCATCCAGACATCCAGTTGCGGCCGCCCGGCGTCGTCGACGGCGTCCTCGATGTTTTCCAGCAACCGGGACGGCTGCACGATATCGACCCGCGCGTATCCGAATTCCTTGAAGTCCGACGGTTCGACGCGGCCGCCGAGCTGCTGCGCCATCGTGTGCAGGCCGTAGCAGATGCCGAGCACCGGCACGTTCAGTTCATAGACGACCTGCGGCGCCTGCGGACCGTCCTCGGCGTGCACCGATTCCGGACCGCCGGACAGAACGATGCCGCGCGGCGCGAAGGCGCTGATGTCGCTGGCGAGGGAGTCCCAGGGCCAGATCTCGCAGTACACGCCGATTTCGCGGATGCGGCGCGCGATCAGCTGGGTGTACTGGGAACCGAAATCGAGGATCAGGATCCGGTGTTCATGAATGTCTCGGGCCATGCTCAGTTCGTTCCGGGGTCAGGACAGCTTGTAATTGGGCGCTTCCTTCGTGATCTGCACGTCGTGCGCGTGGCTCTCGCGGATGCCGGCGCCGGTGATGCGCACGAAGCGCGACTCGGTGCGGAATTTCTCGATGGTCCCGCAGCCCATGTAACCCATCGAGGAACGCAGCCCGCCCAGCAACTGGTGCACGACGCCGGACAGCGGTCCCTTGTAGGGCACCCGGCCCTCGATGCCTTCGGGCACGAGCTTTTCGGCCGCCACGTCGAACTGGAAATAGCGGTCTTTCGAGCCCTCCTGCATGGCGCCCAGCGAGCCCATGCCGCGATAGGACTTGTACGAACGACCCTGGTAAAGCTCGACCTCGCCCGGCGCTTCCTCGGTGCCGGCGAACAGGCCGCCGATCATCACGCTGGACGCGCCGGCGGCGATCGCCTTGGCGAAATCGCCGGAGAAGCGGATCCCGCCGTCGGCGATCACCGGCACGCCGGACTTGTCCAGCGCCGCCGTGACGTTGGCGACGGCGGTGACCTGCGGCACGCCGACACCGGCGACGACGCGCGTGGTGCAGATCGAGCCCGGCCCCTGCCCGACCTTGACGCCGTCCGCGCCGGCTTCGACCAGCGCCAGGGCGCCCTCGCCCGTGGTGACGTTACCGGCGATGACCTGGACCTCGGGGTAATTCCGCTTGATCCAGCGCACCCGGTCGATCACGCCGCGGGTATGGCCGTGCGCGGTGTCGCAGACGATCACGTCGACATGGGCCTTGACCAGGGCCGCGACCCGTTCCTCGGTGTCGCCACCGACACCGACCGCCGCGGCCACCAGCAGACGCTCGTAGGAATCCTTGGCGGCATTCGGGAAATCGGTCGACTTCTGGATGTCCTTGACGGTGATCAGGCCGCGCAGTTCGAAATCGTCGTTGACCACCAGCACCTTCTCGATGCGATGCTTGTGCAGCAGGGACAGCACCTCGTCCTGGCTGGCGTCCTCGCGCACCGTGACGAGGTCCTCCTTGCGCGTCATGATGTTGCGCACCGGGTCGTCGAGACGCTTTTCGAAACGCATGTCGCGACTGGTCACGATACCGACCAGTTCGTTGCCTTCGTCGACCACCGGCACGCCGGAAATGTTGTGCCGGTGCGTCAGTTCGAGCACCTCGCGAATGGTGGCGTCCGGGCTGACCGTGATCGGGTCCTTGATGACGCCGGCTTCGTATTTCTTGACCGTGTGGACCTGCCGCGCCTGCTGCTCCAGCGACATGTTCTTGTGGATCACGCCGATGCCGCCTTCCTGCGCCATCGCGATGGCCAGGCGGGCTTCGGTCACCGTGTCCATCGCGGCCGAGATCAGCGGGGCCTTGAGACGAATTTCCGTGGTCAGCCGGGTATCCAGCTGAACGTCGCCCGGCAGGACCTCGGAATAGGCCGGAACCAGGGAAACATCATCGAACGTCAGGGCCTCACCGATCAGTTGCATGCTGGACGATCTCCTGTCTCGCGGTTAGCGGAATATGCGGACGCCCGGAGAATCCCGGGCGTCACGGAGTCAATCGATTGATTATATAGCGGCGCGGGTTTCTTTTGAATAAGGCACGGGCTCAGCGCGGGAACACGCGCTCGCCGCCGACCCAGGTCTGCTGCACGCGGAGCGCCGGAATCTCGGCGGCCGGCACCTGCATGATGTCGCGGTCGAGCACGATGAAATCGGCCTGTTTGCCGCGTTCCAGCGAACCGATGTCGTCCTCCATGAAACCGGCCCAGGCCGCATCGATGGTGAATGCGCGCAGCGCCTGGACGCGATCGATGCGCTCGTCCGGCAACCAGCCGCCGGGCGGGTGGCCGGCGCGATCCTGGCGGGTCACCGCCGCGTGGATACCGAACAGCGGATTCACCGCCTCGACCGGGAAATCGCTGCCGAAGGCGAGCCGCGCGCCGCTGCGCAACAGGCTGTTCCAGGCGTAGGCCCCGGCGAGTCGTTCCGCGCCAAGCCGTTCGTCCGCCCAGTCCATGTCGCTGGTCGCGTGGGTCGGCTGCATCGCCGGGATCACGCCCAGCGCGGCGAAACGCGGCAGGTCGTCCGGCGCCAGGATCTGCGCGTGCTCGATCCGGTGCCGCCCGGGGTTGTCCGGGTACTGCGGAATCAGTTTCGCGTAGGCGTCCAGCACCTGGCGGTTGGCGCGATCGCCGATGGCGTGGACGCCGGCCTGCAGGCCGCAGGAGAATACGCGCCGCAACTGCGCCTCGAGCGTCGCGTCATCCAGGAACAGCAGGCCCGCATTGCCCGGATCGTCGCTGTAGTCGGCCAGCAGGGCCGCGCCGCGGCTGCCGAGTGCGCCGTCCGCGTACAGCTTGACCGAGCGCATCACGAGGTGGCCGGACGGGTCGCGCAGCGGGCCGTTGGCGCACAGCCAGTCGAGCGTCTCTCCGACACCGTCCGCCATCGCGTAGACCCGCACCGGGAACGCGTTGGCGGCGATTTTCCGTTGGTACAGTCGAATGACGTCGAGGCCGATGCCCGGATCGTGCACGGCGGTCAGGCCGAGGCGCAGCATCTGCGCCGTGGCGTGGTCCAGCGCGGCATCGACCAGGTCCCCGGGCGTCGGCGGCACCACGCCGTCGACATGCGCCATCGCCTGGTCGACGAGGATCCCGGTGGCCTGTCCGTCGGCATCGCGATAGACGTGGCCGCCGGGCTCCTGCCAGTCGCCGGCCAGGTCGCGGTCCGCCTGGGCCAGCGCCGCGCTGTTGGCCCAGCCGGCGTGGCCGTCGATGCGCCGCAGCCAGACGGGCCGGTCCGGAAACTCCGCGTCGAGGTCCGTACGGTCCGGAAACACCGGTTCCGGCCAGTCGTTCTGATCCCAGCCCCGGCCGAGCAGCCAGGCATCCGGCGGCAGTCGTTCGGCGAAGGCGCGCAGCCGTTCGAGCACCTCGACCTTGCTGGCGGTGCCGGCGAGATCGGCCTGGGTAAAGGACAGCGCCAGCCCGTACAGGTGCGCATGCGAGTCGATCAGGCCGGGCAGCACGGTCGCGCCCGCCAGGTCGACCTGCCGCGCATTCGGAAATGCAGCCGCGAGATCCGCGTCGTCCCCGACAGCGGCGATGCGCCCGGTCGCCGCGATGGCCAGCGCGCCCCGCGGGTAACTGTGATTCTGGGCGTCGAAGGTGTGGATCCGGGCATTGCGCAACAGCGTCACGCCGGAATCGCCGGACCCGGCGCCGTGGCCGGCCGTCGAAGCGAGCGCGAGGCCGGCGGCCAGCGCCATCGAGAAGAGTCTGCCGTGGGTGTTCATGGACCGTTCTGTCCCATCGAAACGATTGAGTTTATCATCCCCCCATGGCCACGTCGGCGGAACATGTCTACACGCCCAGCGAACTCAATCTCGAGGTCAAACTGCACCTCGAGGCCGGCTTTCCGCGCGTGGTGCTCGAGGGTGAGATTTCCAATCTCGCCCGCCCGGCCTCGGGGCATCTGTATTTTTCCCTGAAGGACGATCGCGCCCAGGTCCGCTGCGCGATGTTCCGCTCGGCGGCCCTGCGCACCCGACTCCGCGTCGCCAACGGCATGCGGGTCCAGGCGCGGGGCCGGATCAGCCTGTATGAACCGCGCGGCGAGTACCAGTTCATCGTCGACAGCCTGCAGGAGGCCGGTGAAGGCCTGTTGCAACGTCGCTTCGAGGAACTGAAGAAAAAACTCGAGGCAGAGGGCCTGTTCGACGCCGCGCGCAAGCAGCCACTGCCGCCCTGCCCCGCGCACATCGCGCTGGTCACTTCGCCCAGCGGCGCAGCCGTGCGCGACCTGCTGCACGTGCTCGCACGCCGCTGGCCGGTGGCCCGCGTGCGGCTCTACCCGGTCCGCGTGCAGGGTGACGAAGCGCCAGGCGAGATCCGCCACGCGATCGAAGCGGCGAATCGCCACGGCTGGGCCGACCTCATGATCGTCGGCCGGGGTGGCGGCTCGCTGGAAGACCTGATGGCATTCAACGACGAGACGGTCGCCCGCGCCGTGGCCGCCTCCCGAATCCCGCTGATCGCGGCCGTCGGTCACGAAACCGACTTCAGCATCTGTGATTTCGTGGCCGATCTGCGTGCGCCGACGCCGTCGGCAGCCGCCGAACTCGCGACGCCCGACAGGGCTGTACTGGCGGAACGGTTCCGTCGCATGCAGCGCCAGCTGCGGCGCCGCCTCGAGGAGGGGCTGCAGCGCGATGCGCAAAGCGTCGACCACCTTGCCCACCGATTGCAGCAACGCCACCCGGCGCAGCGTCTGGCCGAACGGACCGAGCGCCTGCAACGCCTTCGCGGGCGGGCCGAAGGCGCCCTCCTGCAAAGACTCGACAATTCGAGGATTCGATTGGGCGGCGCGGCCGCCAGGTTGCGAGCGCGCCGGCCACAAGCACGCCTGCAGGAGCTGAGCGAACGACTCGTGCGGCTGCGCCGCGACCTCGTCCGCGCCACCGACCGGGCGCTGATTCGGTACGGCGAACGCCTCTCCGGCCTGGCCCGCACACTGAACGCCGTCAGCCCGCTGGACACGGTCGCCCGCGGCTACGCCGTGCTGCGTTCCGAGGACGGCCGCCTGGTATCCCATGTCGGGCAGGTACAGGACGGCGACCCGATCAGCGCCGAAATCGCCGACGGTTTCCTCGACTGCAGGGTCGAACGCCGCCGCCCGAGCTGATCATTCCGCATCATGACCGGAATGACTTCGTCCACCGCAACCCTGATCGCCGAACTCGACCGGCTGGAGCATGGCGGGAATCCTCTCGAAAAGCTGGCCTTGCCCGAGCGACTGATCGAACGGCAACCGACGGAACGGCGCTGGCGGCTCAGCCGGGCCCCAACCCGTATTCATCGTCGGCATGCCGCGCTCGGGAAGTACGCTGGTCGAGCAGATCCTGGCCGCCCACAGCCGCGTCACGGCCACCAGCGAGTTGCCGTTCATCGAGAATCTGGCGCGCACGCGCGACGCCCGCGGCGGCTTCGCCCGAATGCTGCCCTGACTCTCCACTGACGACTGCGGTCGCGCGGCCGACGCCTGCCGGGCACAGGTCCAACCCTATCTGCGTGAATGCCGCGACCATTTCACGGACAAGTGGCCCGACAACTTCTGGTGGATCGGACTGATCGCCGCGTGTTTTCCGGGCGCCCCGGTGATCAACGTGATTCGCGACCCGCTCGACAGCAGCCGGCCTTATCTCCGCCAACTCGAACCCGTCCTCGACAGGTTCAACGAGCTACGGGAGCGCCTGACGGCACTCCCGCTTTGAGTGACCCTTCGTCCCGCTCAGGACGACTTCGCCAGAATCGCCTCCATCTCGTCCATGATCGCGTTCATCTTGCGGATCACGGAGCGATAGGGCTCCGGGGAAGCGAGGTCGACGCCCGCCCGCAACAGCAGCTCGTTCGGATAATCCGAGCCGCCGGCGCGCAGCAGGTTCTTGAAGTTTTCCACCGCCGGCTCGCCCTCGTCGACGATCTTCTCGTACAACGCCGTGCCCGCGGTCTGCGAGGTCGCGTACTGGAACACGTACATGTTGTAGTAGAAGTGCGGCACGAACATCCACTCGTTGGTGTACAGCGGATCGATGGTCACGACGCCCTCGTCGTGGCCGTGAAAACGCCGCAGGATTTCACCGTACATTTCCGAGATCCGCTCGCCGGACAGCGCTTCGCCGCGCTCGACCGCCTCGTACAACGCCAGTTCGAACTCGGCGAACATGGTCTGGCGGAAGAAGGTGGTGCGCAGGCTTTCCAGTGCGCTGCCGAGATAGAACAGGCGCTCGGCATCGGACTCTGCGTTCCGGACCATGTAGTCCTGCAGGACCAGTTCCAGCGAGGTGGACGGAATCTCCGCGATGAAGATCGCGTAGTCGGCGGTGTCGAAGGGCTGGCTCTCGGCCGCGTACAGGGTGTGCATCGCGTGGCCCCACTCGTGCGCCATGGTGGAGAGCGAAACGTAATCGTCGTTATGGTTCAGCAGCAGGTAGGGGTGCACGTCGTAGGCGGCCGGCTGCATGTAGGCGCCCGAACGCTTGCCGCGTTGCGGGTAAACGTGCATCCAGCGCTCGTTCATCGCAGCCGTCTGCCGCGCGACCCATTCATCGCCCAGCGCCGACATCGCTTCGAGCGTGATCGCCTTGCTCGCCTCGAAATCGAACGGCTTGTCCAGCGACACCAGCGGCGTGTACAGGTCGTAGTACTTCAGGTCGTCCAGTCCGAGCATGCGCTGGCGCAGGCGGAAGTAGCGGTGCAGCGTCGGCAGTCCGCGGTTCACCTCGGCCACCAGCGTGTGGTAGATCGCCGGCGGCAGATTGTCCTGGAACAACTCGCGCTCGAGCACCGAACCGAATTTCCGCGCCTTGGCCAGGGCCACCTGGGTCTGGATGTGCGCGTTGAGAATCGCGCCCGTGCTGTTGCGGTATTCCTGCCACTTGCCCCAGAAGGCGTCGAAGGCTTTCTTGCGGTCGTCGCGGTTCGCGCTGCTGCGGAAGCGCTCGTAGCCCTGCGCGTCGATGCGCGCCGTCTCGCCGCTCGAGAACGCGACCTCGGGCCAGGGAATGTCCGAATTCGCCACCATGCTGTAGATCGAACTCGGCGCCTGGAAGGTCTGGCTGAAATAGGCCAGCGTCGCCTCGGCCTCGTCGCCGAGCGTGTGCGGCGCGTTGCGCGCGATGTCGTCCAGTTGGTGCGCGAATCGTTCCAGTCGTTCGTCCTCGCGAACGTACGATTCGATGGTCTCCCGTCCGATTCGCTGGATTTCGGGCTGCATCCAGGCCGTGGCCTCGCCCAGCTGGGCGAACATCGCCTGGGCCAGCTGCCGCCGTTCCTGGTCCGCCGTGGCGCGCAGGTCCTCGTCGGCCTTGAGGCTTGCATACGCGAACACGCGCGCCGCCTTGCGCGAGGTGTCGGAAACCAGCGCGAGTCCTTCGTACAGCTGCCCGGCGCTTTCACCGAGCGTGCCGCGGCGGGCGACGATGCCCTCCAGGGCGGCCAGCACCTCGTTGCGCGCCGTGTTCCAGGCGTCTTCCGAGGCGTAGATTTCGCTCAGATCCCAGGTCGATGCGGAATTATCGACGTCCGCCGCCCGACCCGGAATCGGCGCGAGGCAGATCACGGTCAGCAGCGACGTAAACAGGATTCGTTTCATGGCGTAACTCCCTTGATGAATCATCGTTTTCGGCATACCGGCTGCGAGTCTACAACCGCATCACTGCCGCGCAACGGCACAGGTCAATCATTCGTCGATTCATGGCGTCGGCTGGCCGCAACGCCGGTTTAACCCCGATCGACGCCGCCGCGCGTTATACACGGTATGGAGTACTGTAACGGGACCGCCGTCGTGCTAGGCTCGCGCCATGCGCGAGCGCAGTGACGAAGACCTGGTGGCAGAGTGGTCCGGCGGCAGCATGGCGGCATTCGAGCAGCTGTATGCCCGCTACCGCGCGCCGCTCTATCGTTATTTTCTGCGCCTCGTCGGCGACGCGACCCGGGCCAACGACCTCTACCAGGGCTGCTGGGAGAAAGTGATCCGGGCGCGCGGGCGTTACCGGCCGAGCGGACCGTTCCGCGCCTGGCTGTTCCGGATCGCGCACAACCACGCCATGGACGGTTTTCGACGCGCGGAACCGGTCACCGAACTGGACGAGGCCGAGGTGGCGAGCACGCGACCCGACCCGGTGGCGCACACCGCGTCCGCCGAGCGCGCGGCACGGCTGGCCGCGGCGCTGGATGAGCTGCCGCCGGAGCAGCGGGAAGCGGTGCTGCTCAAGCTCGAGGCCGGACTCGATCTGGAAACCATCGCCCGCGTCACCGGAGTCGGCCGCGAAACCGCCAAGAGCCGCTTGCGCTACGCCACCAAACGCCTGCGGCGCGCCCTCAGCGGGGAGCACACGGAATGATCGACGACGACCGTAAAAACGCTTCGACTGCGAACGACCCGGAACGCGAGGCCCTCGAGGCCGCCTGGCGCCGGATGCCGGCGGACGAACCGCCGGAACTGCTCGACCAGGCGATCCTGAACCGTGCGCGGCGCGATCTCGAAACGGCGCGCCCGCGACGCCTGCGCTGGCTCGGACCCTTTGCGACCGCCGGCGTCGCCCTGATCGCCCTGTCGGTCTGGCTGCTGTCGGACCGCGGTCCGGCGAGCCCCGGCGGCGACGGGGCGCTGCGCCTGGAGCCCGCAACGGAGCGCGCTCTGCCAGCAGCCCCGGATGCCCTTCGGGCGCGCGAGGCCGCGGATGCGCCGCTGCGGGAAGAGGCCGCCGAAGCGCAGGAGTTCCGCCCCGTGACGCGCGCGAAATCCGCCGCCGCGTCACCCGCGCCGCGCCCGGCGCCGTCCGCCATGCTGCAGGTCGCGCCAACCGAGGAGGCCGCACCGGCGACCGATGAAACCGGCGATCAGCCACCCGGGGCCGCCGAATGGGTCGAACGGATGCTCGCGCTCGCAGCCGCCGGGCGCACGAACGAACTGGCCGCCGAGCTGGCCGCTTTCCGGGCGGCTTACCCGGATTATCCGCTGCCGCCCGCCCTGCGCGACGACTGAACGATGCGCACCCTCGCCCGCTCCGCCCGGATCGAAGTCGAGATCAAGCGCAGCCGTTTCGTGGCCCATGCGGGCCGTGTCGACGATCCGCGGGCGGCGCCCGCATTCCTGGCCGCGGTGGCCGATCCGGGCGCGACGCACAATTGCTGGGCCTGGCGTATCGGGCCGGAGTACCGCTTCAACGACGACGGCGAGCCCGCGAGCACGGCCGGAAAACCGATTTTCGCGGCCCTCGAGGGCAAGGACGTCGATCACGCCATGGTCGTGGTCACCCGCTACTTCGGCGGCATCAAGCTGGGCGCCGGCGGGCTGGTGAGAGCGTACGGGGGGACCGCGGCGCGCGCCATCGACGCCGCCGGAATCGTCGCGATCGAACCGAGGCTGGAGTGCGTGATCGAGGCCGGCTTCGACCTGACCGGCCCGGTCTATGCCGCCCTCGAGTCGTGCGGCGCACGCAAGCTCGACGAGCAGTTCCTTCCGACCGGTGTCGCCATTCGGGCGGACGTCACCGTGGCGGCCTGGCCGGAGCTGCGCAAACTGCTGCGGGACTCGACCCGCGGAGCGGCGACCGTCAGGCGGTCAAGCTGAATTCCACGCCCGGCAGCCCGGCCGCGTAGTCCGCGCCCATCAACAGCGAGGGCGTGTAGTAACCGCCTTCGGCATCCCCGCCGAGCAGGCGCTCGGCGATTCCCAGGCTGGCGGTGACCGTGACGTCGTAGCCGTTCGGCGTGGTCATCGTCGCGCTGACGGCTCGCCCGTCCGCACTGCGGGCTTCGCCCCAGATGCTCGCCCCGCTCTGCGCCCGCAGCGTCGCATCCGGCCCGCGCACCCGCGCCTCGATGCGGCGACGCAGAAGCGATTGCATCCATGACGTGCCCAACAGCGGCTGCAGGTAGCGCAGACGTCGCAGGCGCCGGATTCCGGCGGGCGGCATGGACAGGTAAACCTCGATATCGGGAATGCCCGTGCTGACCCAGGCGGTGTACACATCGCCCCAGGGGATCGTCACCGCGGTCCGCTCCGCGTGGGCGAACGGCACCGTGCGGCTTTTCCAGCCCAGGGGGACCGATGTCAGTTCGCCGTCGCGACGCACGCAACCGCCTCGCGGCAGGCGCTCGAGACTGGTCTTGGCCGTTCCCGGACTCAATCCGCCGCCCGCTTCGAAAGCGAGTTGCAGTGAAACCGCGGCGGGCAGCGCGGCGGCCAGGCTGGCGGCCACGCAGTCGGTCGGCACGACGTCGAAACCGGCGCCCGGCAACAGCACCACGTCGGCCCGAACCGCCTCGTCGTGGCGCGCGTGAGCGGCCGCGAAGACATCGATCTCGCCGGTGATGTCGAGGTAATGGGCGCCAACCGCGAGGCACGCGTCGACCATGGGCGCGCTGGTGTGGGCGAACGGGCCCGCGCAATGCAGGACCACGCCCATGCCGTCGATGCCGCTTCTGACAGCGGACGGATCCTCCAGTCCGAAAACCTGGCATTCCAGTCCCAGTTCGTCGGCCAGGGCGCGAACGGCCGCGTCATTCCGGCCGGCCAGCACCGGCTGCATGCCCCGGGCCACGGCTTCCCGCGCCGTCAGGGCACCGGTATAGCCATTGGCGCCATAGATCATCCAGTCCATGGTCAGAACAGGCTGCCTTGCTGCCGAATGTCGATCGGCTGGCGCTCGTCTTCAGGCTTTTCCTTGCGTTTCCGGCGTTTCGCGGAACGCCCCGAGCTTGCCTCGTCGTCGGCGGCTTCCTCCGCGACGGCTTCCTCCGCGACGATTTCTTCTGTGGCGATTTCTTCTGCGGCGATTTCTTCTGTGGCGATTTCTTCTGCGGCGATTTCCTCGGCGGCAGCCTCGTCGACCGCCGCGGGCCGGGGCGCCGCAAGCCCGGGCGACGCGTCCTTGAACCCGGCAGCCCGGGACGACCCCGGTTCCGGCTCGGGCGCCGGCGCCGCCTCGGTATCCGGCAGGGCCGGCATCGCCGCGGCCCGGGCGCCCGGCGCCACGAGGTTCACCAGCTTGCTCACCGAGCAGTGTGCTTCCAGGGGGTGACGCAGGGATTTGCGGCGGTTGATGCGGTACCGGTTGCACCGGCCCTGCTTGCGCACCTCGATGTAGCCGGCCTGTTGCAGGTCCTTCACGATCGTCTGCACGGCGCGCTCGGTGATACCCACATCCGCCGCGACATCGCGCAACCGCGCGTCACCGTTGCGGGCCAGGCAGAAGAACACGTGGCCGTGGTTGCTGAAAAAGGTCCAATCGCCCATTATTGGCTCTCCCGCAGGCTGGCCGGCGGCGGGCGCGCGCCGGTGCTTCAGGTGAATTATATTTCGTGTTTCAGTTTTCTTCAAATTGACGAATCGGCCATCGACCCCATTCGGAAGAAGCGATAATGGTTATCAAGAAAACCTCTAAAGTTATTGATTTAATGCGTGATTTTTTGAAGCTTGAGTCCGCCAGCGGGCTGTTCCTGATTCTTGCGACGGGACTCGCGCTGATCATGGCGAACATTCCGGCCGGCTTGCGCGCCTACGAATGGGTGCTCGGCCTGCAGCTTACCGTCACGATCGGCGGGCTCGGCGTCGACAAGCCGCTGCTGCTCTGGGTCAACGACGCCCTGATGGTGTTCTTCTTCATGCTGGTCGGGCTCGAACTGAAACGCGAAGTCGTCGAGGGCCAGTTGTCGCGACCGGACCAGGTGATCCTTCCGGTGCTCGCGGCGATCGGCGGGCTCGTGGTCCCCGCGCTGATTTTCTGGTGGATCAACGGCGACGTTCCCGATCAGCGCGACGGCTGGGCCATTCCGACCGCCACCGATATCGCCTTCGCCCTGGCCATGCTGGGCCTGATGGGCTCACGGGCGCCGCTGTCGCTCAAGATCTTCCTGACCACGATCGCGATCGTCGACGACCTGGCGGCCATCGTGATCATCGCGATCTTCTACACCGCGGACCTCAGCGTGCTGTCGCTCGCGCTGGCGGGACTGGGCATCCTGGGCCTGGTGGCTCTGAACCGCATGCGCGTGGTGCGCATCGCGCCCTACATGCTGGTCGGCCTGTTCATCTGGCTGTGCGTCCTCAAATCCGGGGTGCACGCCACGCTGGCCGGTGTCGTCGTGGCGGCGTTCATTCCCCTGCGCGCCGACGACGACAGTTCGCCCGCCCGGCACCTGGAACATACCCTGCACCCCTGGGTGGCCTTCGCGGTCCTGCCGATATTCGCCTTCGCCAACGCGGGCGTTTCGTTTCAGGGCATGGGCCTCGACCGGCTGACCCAGGGCGTGCCGCTGGGCATCATCCTCGGTCTGTTCCTCGGCAAGCAGATCGGCGTGTTCGGCATGGTCGCCCTGGCCCGGGCGCTGCGGATCGCCGAGTTGCCTGAGGGCACCACCTGGGGCCAGGTCTACGGCGTGGCTCTGCTCTGCGGCATCGGCTTCACGATGAGCCTGTTCATCGGCACCCTGGCCTACCAGCACGGCAATTTCGACATGCTCGAAGGCGTCAAGATGGGCGTGCTGGCCGGCTCACTGCTGTCCGCAGCGGCCGGCCTGCTGGTGCTGCATCTGACCCTGCCGAAACGGCGCTAACATCCGCCGCCGGGCTCAGTCGCCACCGACCAGGTGCTCCATGAAGAACAGCATGGTGGCCTGCTGATACACGTCGCGGTTTTCCTTCCTGCCGTAGCCGTGGCCTTCGTTCAGTGCGTTCATGTACCAGACGGGCTGACCGGCGTCACGCAATGCGGCGACGATCTGCTCCGCCTCGGTAACCGGCACGCGCGGATCGTTCTGGCCCTGCACGACGAACATCGGCACCGCGATCTTATCCACGTGGTTGAGCGGGCTGATCTTCTCGAGGTGCTCGCGCATGGCCGGGTCGCGCTCGTCGCCGTACTCGGCGCGACGCAGGTCGCGGCGGTAGCTCTGCGTGTTCTCCAGGAAGGTGACGAAGTTGCTGATGCCCACGATGTCCACCGCGGCCTTCAGCCGGTCGCTGTAGTGCACGGCGCTGGCCAGCACCATGTAACCGCCGTAACTGCCGCCGAACACGGCGACCCGCTTCTGGTCGAGTTGCGGCTGGGTTGCGATCCAGTCGAGCAAAGCGCCGATGTCCCTGACGGAATCCTCGCGCTTGAAGCCGTTGTCGAGCGACATGTAAAGCTTGCCGTAGCCGTCTGAACCGCGCACGTTCGGCCGAATGACCGCCGCGCCGAGCTTCTGCAGCCACATCTGGTAGGTGCTGCTGAACGACGGCCGCGCCTGACCTTCCGGGCCGCCGTGGATGACGATGATCACGGGATGCGGCCCCTCGCCTTCCGGCAGGTAGAGCCAGGCCGGGATGCGCTCCGGACCGCCGGTGTCGCTGTCGAAGGTCGGGTAGTGGACGAGCTGCGGTTCGATGAAGCGATCGGTATCCAGCCCGCCGACCTCGGACCAGGTCCAGCGCGTGAGCTCACCGTAGCCGAGCGGTGTCTCGGCCAGCGTCAGTGCGAACGAGTCGCTGGGCGTCTTTGCCGTGTTCAGCGTCAATCCGAGCTTGCGCCCGTCGGGGCTGAACTCGAGGCCGCCGACCAGCCCGGTCGGAAGCGCGTCGACCTGCCGGTACGCGCGCGTTGCGGGGTCGAGCAGGTACAACCGCGAGAACCCCTCCTCGTTGACGACGAAGGCCATGCGGTCGCGCGCCTCGCTCAGTGCCGCGCCCTCCACGTGCCAGGGGATGTCGCCCGTGATGATGACCGGCTCGGATCCCGGCTCCAGCGACTGCCAGGCCAGTTGCTTGAAATCGCCGTTGACGTCGGTGATGAAGTAAAAGCCCGTGCCCTCGCGGTCGAAGGCGATCGGAAAATTGGAGCTCGGCTGGTCCGGGTCACCCGCCAGCAGGCGGCGCTCACCGCTTTCCAGGTGCAGCAGATAGATCCGGGAATCCGCGTTGCCGACATAATTGCCGACAAGCAGGTACTGGTTGTCGGCAGAAAAATCCACGCCGCCCCACCACGTGCCGTCCGGCGACTCGAGCACGATACCGGCGGTCTCGGGATTGTCGACGTCCATCATCCAGATGTCGTTCGAGGCGCCGTTGCGCCGCGTGCTCTGGTAGGCGATCCACTGCCCGTTGCGGTCCCAGACGACCGCGCCGTTGCGCGACTCGCCGTCCGTCAGCAACACGGCGTCCGCGCCGCTCGCTGGATCGAGCAGGAAGATCTGCGCGAACTCGCTACCGCCAGCATCCATCGTGAACACCATGCGGCTGCCGCCCGGCTGGCGCAGAACACCACCGATCGGCTCGTCGAAAAAGGTCAATTGCGTGCGCGCGCCGCCCGGATGGTCCACATGGTGCAATTGCGGAACGTCGCCGAAGCGGGTCCGGACGAAGATGCCTTCGCCATCGCGGTCCCAGGCGACGAAGCCGGCGGAGCGGACGTTCTGGTAGCGGTTCAGGTCCGCGACCACCGATTGCGGAATCGGCGGCACGTCCTCCATCACCAGGTTGCCGTTATTGGCCTCGCTGCGGACCACCTCCGCCGCGGCGACGCTGCCGATCGCCAGCAGGGCGAACCCGCCGGCCAGTAATGCGCGTACATTCATTCGGTTTTCCTCCGGTTAGGGACCCATCAGTCGTACAATTATCCCGCATCCCGGATCCAAAGACAGTGTCATGAAACCCATTCGCTTCATTCTTGCAGCACTCGCCTGCCTGCCCGCCGCAGTCGCGGGCGCCGAGCCGCAATCGTTCGATTATTTCGACGCCAACCGCGCGCTGATCAAGCGCGGCGTGCAGGCGGTGCTGACCTGCAACGGGCTGTTCACCTCCGAGCGCACGCGCGAACAGGTGTTCGCGCAGGAACTGGCGTACATGGGCCCGCATCTGGGCACCGCAACCGGTGGCGATTACCGCATCCACGAGAATCTCCGGGCGGTTGAAATCGGCACGGAGGACAATTTCCCGGTCGTGCGGGCCGCATTTCGCGAGGGTATCGGCTGCGTGGTCATGGCGCCGGACCAGGGTCTCGAAGCCATCGACGAGCTGCCCCGCGTCGACATTCCGCCGCCGCGGCAGGATCCGGCCACCCTGCCCTGGCCCGACGGCGACCGGGTCGCCGACGAACCGTTGCCGGCCGGGATCGACGCGGCGGCGCTGCAGGCCGCCTCCGACTGGGCCTTCGAGCGCCCGACACCCGAGCAGGTCACGCTCAGCCTGCTGGTCGTGACGGGCGGGCGCATCGTGCACGAACGCTATGCCCCGGGCGTCGACCGGCACACGCGAACGCGCACCTGGTCGACGGCCAAGAGCATCGCGGCGACGCTCATCGGGCTGCTCGTGGACCGCGGCGAACTGGAACTCGATGCGCCCCTGCCCATCGATTGGCTGCCGGAGCTCGCGGCGCCGGCGAGCGACCCGCGACGCGCCATCACGCTGCGGCACGTCCTGAACATGTCCAGCGGTCTGTACCCGGTCGACAGCTTCGGCCGGGAATACGCCACCGGCTCCGGCCTGGCCTACTGGGCCGGTGCGAGCTCGGTGGACGGCGCCCGCAACCGCGGCCTGGTGCGCGCTCCGGGCACGTTCTGGGACTACGAGAACTACGACACGCTGCTGGCCGTCTTTGCCATGAAGCAGAGCTTCGCGGACGCCGACGCGTACCGGCAGTTTCCCTATCGCGCATTGCTCGGGCGCCTCGGGATGCACCACACCCTGCTCGGCACCGACCGCTTCGGCGATTTCATCCTCAGCAGCCAGGTCTACACCAACGCCCGCGACCTGGCGCGTTTCGGCCTGCTGTACCTGAACGGAGGCGAATGGCGCGGCGAGCGGATCCTTTCGCAGGAATGGATCGATTTCGTGCGCACACCGGCCCCGGCCTCCGCCCGGCGCGGGCACGATTACGGCGGCCACTGGTGGCTGGTGCCCGACGACCGGGACGACGTGCCGCGGGACGCCTACGCCACGGCCGGCAACCGCGGCCAGTACGTGATCGTCGTGCCCTCGCACGACACCGTGATCGTGCGTCGCGGGCTGGACTACGGCGCCCAGGGCTTCAACCGCTGGGACCTGACCCGCGAAGTGCTTCGGGCGCTCCCGGGCGGTCGTTCGACCACGGCGAATCGGTAACTCGCGGGCGGAAGCCTGCTCGATTGGGCCCGAGCGCGGCGGTGGCCCCGGCGCACCTTTCGCCGACACCGCGACCACGTTAAGCTTGCCCCCTACATTGACAGACGATAACGGACCGACTTCATGAAACGACTGCTTGCCGCCCTCACGCTCCTGGTCGCCGGCGCCCTCCACGCCGACGAAACGCTCATGCTGCGCTATCCGGACCTCCACGGCGACCGCGTGGTCTTCAGCTACGCCGGTGACCTGTGGCTTGCTCCGCTGGACGACAGCGAGCCGGCCCGGCGCCTGACGTCCCACCCGGGACTGGAGCTTTATCCACGCTTCTCGCCGGACGGGTCACGCGTGGCCTTCACCGGCCAGTACGGCGGGGATGAGCAGGTCTACGTCATCGACGTGGCCGGCGGCGCGCCGCGCCAGCTGACCTTCTACCCGACCGGCGGTCTGCCACCGGCGCGCTGGGGCACCGACCACCAGGTTTACGGCTGGACGCCGGACGGCGCGCACGTGCTGTTCCGCTCGCAACGCAACGCCGCGCTCGACCGGCGCCTGTGGCGGGTGGCCGTGGCGGGCGGTCTGCCGGAGGTGCTGCCCATGCCGCGGGCGGGTTCCGGCGACTACGCGCCGAACGGCCAGGCCATCCTCTACTCACCGCTGTTTCGCGACTTCCGCACCTGGAAACGCTACGAGGGCGGCTGGGCGCAGGATCTCTATGTTTACGACCTCGCGGGCGATACCGCTCGCCAGGTGACCTCGGACGCGCGCACGGAACGGGACCCGGTGTGGAACGAGGCCGGCATGTATTTCGTTTCCGATCGTGACGGCACGCTGAACCTCTACCGCCTCGAGGACGATGGCGGCTGGCGCCAGGTAACGGATGAAGACACCTGGGACATTAAATGGGCCAGCGGCGACGGGGGCTCGCGCATCGTCTACGAGGTGGAAGGACGCATCGGCCTGTATGACGCCGACAGTGACACGTCCCGCCGCCTCACCGTGCGCGTTCCGGACGATGCCTGGCGCCGCACGTCGCGGCGCATCGAGGTGAAGGGCCAGGTCGAGGACTTCGGCGTCTCGCCCGGCGGCGAGCGCCTGCTGGTGACGGCCCGCGGCGACGTCTTCACCGTGCCGGTGGAGCATGGCGTGACGCGCAACCTCACCCAGCGCGGCGATGCCCACGACCGCGAGGCCGCCTGGTCACCGGACGGCGAGCGCATCGCGTTCATCAGCGATCGCTCGGGCGAGGAACAGGTCTACGTCATCGACGACCAGGGTGGCGAAGCCCGGGCTTTGACGGACTTCGGCGCGCTGCGGCTCTACCGGCCGGTCTGGTCGCCGGCCGCGGACGCCATCGCGGTTTATGACCAGACGGGCCGCGTTTACGTGGTCGATCTCGACGGTGACGTCACCGAGGTCTTCGCCAGCCCCTATGGCGCGATCAGCGATTACCAGTGGTCGCCCGATTCGCAGTGGCTGGCCTTCACCGTGCAGACCGATGCCGGCACCGGCGCGATCCGCATGTGGTCGCGTGACTCGGGCCGGCTGCTGGAAGCCACCGACGGCGCCTTCAACGCCAACACCCCCGCCTTTTCCGCCGACGGCAAGCACCTTTACTTCCTGAGTGACCGCGCGTTCGCGCCCCAGATCGGCGCCTTCGAATGGAATTACGTCGGCGACCGGGAGACGGGCATCTTCGCCCTCGCGCTGAACCGGGACGCCGGCAACCCCTTCGCGCCCCGCAACGACGAAGTCGAGGCGAACGGCAAGGACGACGATAACGGGAAAAAAGACAAGGACGGCAACGGTGACGAGAAGA
The DNA here is from genome assembly GCA_037384065.1 of Lysobacterales bacterium. Lineage (GTDB taxonomy): Bacteria > Pseudomonadota > Gammaproteobacteria > Xanthomonadales > SZUA-36 > JABDPF01. The sequence continues at coordinate 2,602 of JARROJ010000032.1, read as the reverse complement.
AAGCCGTCGAGGTCCGGGTCGACGCCGACGGCCTGCACGAACGGCTGATCCGCGTGCCGGTGGACGCCGATAACCTGTACGGCATCATGCCGCTGGAGGACCGCCTGCTCTACGCCACCGGCGGGCCGTTCTACTACGGCCGCGAGAGCGACGTGAAGACCACGCTGCGCAGTCTCGACTTCGAATCCCGCGAGACCAAGGAAATCATCGAGGACGTGGACGGGGTCATGCCCAGCGCCGACGGCAAGTTCGTCATGGTGCGCCGCAACGGCGGTTTCCACCGGGTCGACCTGGCCAAGCCGGACGAGCCGAAAGAAGTGAGTCTCGCCAACCTCATCGTCCACCGCAGCCCGACCACCGAGTGGCCGGCGATCTTCGACGAGACCTGGCGCCGCTTCCGCGACTACTTCTACGTACCCAACATGCACGGCTACGACTGGGCGGCGCTGCGGGCGCGCTATCGCCCGCTGGTCGAGCACGTCTCGACGCGCGAGGACCTCAACACGCTCATCGGCGAGATGATCGCCGAGCTCAACGTGGGTCACGCCTACATCGCCGGCGGCGATCTCCAGGCCGCGGGCAAGCGCCCCGACGTGTCCCTTCTCGGGGCCGTCTTCGAGGCCGACCGGCGCGCCGGCCGGTATCGCATCGCGAAGGTCTACCGCGGCCACAATGCGGAGCCGAAGTACCGCTCGCCGCTGACCGAGGTCGGCATCGACGTGAGCGTGGGCGATTACGTGCTCGCCATCGACGGGCGCGAACTGACGCTGGACGAAAACCCCTACGCACTGCTGACCGACCGCGGCAACCAGCCGGTGGAACTGACCGTGAACGACCGGCCCCGCGCCGAGGGCGCGCGCCGCGTGCTGGCGGAACCCATCGGCAGCGAAGCCGCCCTGGCCTACCTCGACTGGGTGCTCGACAACCAGGCCTACGTCAGCGAGCGCACGGACGGGCGCGTCGGCTACCTGCACATCCCGGACATGGGGGCGAACGGCATCTACGAGTTCATCAAGTGGTTCTACCCGCAGATCCGCAAGCAGGGACTCGTCGTCGACGTGCGCTCCAACGGCGGCGGCAACGTGTCGCAGATGATCCTGCGGCGACTGATGCAAAAACCCCTCGGCTACGGTTACCAGGCCCACTCGTCCTGGTCGCAGCCCTACCCGGCCACGGCCTTCAACGGCCCCATGGCCGCGCTGATCAGCGAGGACTCGGCATCGGACGGCGATATCTTCCCCTACTTCTTCCGCGAGGCCGGCCTTGGGCCCCTCATCGGCAAGCGCAGCTGGGGCGGCGTCGTGGGCATCACCAACCGTGGCCCGCTGCTCGACGGCGGCCAGGTGTTCGTGCCGGAATTCGGCATGGGCAGCGTGGCCGGCGGCTGGATCATCGAGGGCGAAGGCGTGGCGCCGGACATCGAGGTGGCCAACGACCCGGCGAGCGATACCGACGCACAGCTCGATCGCGGCATCGCCGAGGTACTGGCCCGCATCGAGGCGAATCCGCCGCGGTTCACGCCCAAGCCGCCGCCGCCGGTAAAGACGGACTGACGGCTTCCGCGCACCGCGAACCGAGGGCCTTACGACGATGACGAACATCCTGGTGATCGGCGCCAGCCGCGGCGTCGGACTCGAGACCGTCGAGCGAGGGCTGCGCGAGGGCCACCACGTGCGCGCCTTCGCGCGCTCGGCGGACCGAATTCCACTGGACGATCCGAACCTCGAGCGCTTTGCGGGCGACGCATTGAAGGCGAACGACGTGCGCCGGGCGCTCGAGGGCATGGACGTCGTCATCCAGACGCTCGGCGTGCAGACCGGACCGGAGATGGTCATCCGTGGCACGAAGCTCTTCTCGAAGGCGACCCGCGTGCTCGTCGAGGCGATGCAGACCGAAGGCGTCGCCCGACTCATCGCACTCACGGGCTTCGGTGCGGGCGACAGCCGCAACCAGGGCGGATGCCTCTACGACCTCGGCTTCAACGCCGTTCTCGGTCGGGTCTACGACGACAAGAACGTGCAGGAGCACCTGATCCGCTCCAGTGATCTCGCCTGGACGATCGCCCGCCCCGTCATCCTGACCGATCGCCCGGCCACGCACCGCTACCGGGTCGTGCTCGACCCGGCCGACTGGCGCCCAGGCACCATCGCCCGGGCCGACGTCGCCGACTTTCTCGTGAAGCAGGTCACGAGCGACGAATATCTGCGCAAGGCGCCGGTGCTCATCGGCTGAAGCGTGGCGGTTCGTTCCGACCGAGCGATTTGAGGCCAGACGCAAAGCCGTCGACCCGAAATTCCGTTTTGAATGAACCGGCGAGGCAGCCGATACCTTGAACCCGGAGGAAATCGCGCTTCGAGAGGATGCCTCTCGAACAACCGCGGCCGCATCATAAGCCGCACCGACCCCCAGGTTGCCAGAATTCTGTTGATCGTAGTAGGGTCTGATCAATGATCACAACGGCTCGTGGAGCAGCACCGTGCAGAGTAAATGCAGGAACCGTTATGGGCGATGAGGGGCACCCCATCGCATCGTATGACCTGGCGCGCTGACCCATGCTGTGAACGCACGAATCAGACCGGACTCGATGGACGCTAAGTGGGCA
>JARROJ010000031.1:0-26929 GCA_037384065.1 Lysobacterales bacterium | reverse complement strand
AGGGCCCAGTCGGGCCTGAAAGCTCTTTTCTACCGGTCGTGCGACTTGTGCCGTTCGGTGCCTTCACGACGACGTGTCGGGGGTGGTCGAATGCATCCAAAGTAACCTTTTCGCGCATCTCATCGTCGAATAGAGAAGAAGCCGTAGTTCGGCTGGAGCACTCGAAGCGATCGGATTCGCTTCATCGTGACTTTCGATCTACCTGACTTCTGGCTCATGCCGCGGCGCCCCCGCTGTGGTCTGATGAAAGCGTCGAATGGAGAGAATCGCCGTGAAAAAGTTTTTCAGAATCGCAGCCCCTGTTCTCGTGCTGACCGCCGGTGTCCTGGTCATGCAGGGCCTGATTGCGGCCAAACCCGAACCCGAAAAGGCGGACGACGACGTGCGGGCCGTTTCGCTGTACGTGGACGCCGTGACGTCCGAAGAGGTCAAGGTCGCAGTTCGCACCCAGGGCGAGGTTCGGCCGAAGACCGAGATCGAACTGATTCCGCAGGTTTCGGGCCGCATCGTCGCCATGTCCGACAATTTCAACGAGGGCGCCCGGTTCGCGCCGAACAGCATGCTGCTGAAAATCGACGACGCCGACTATCGCTTTGCGCTGGTGCAGGCCGAAGCACGCGTCGCCGCCGCGCAGACCGCGCTGGAACGGCAACTGGCCACGGCGGAGATCAAGAAGGAAGAATGGCGCGAGGGCCGCAAGGACCAGGCGCCGACCAACTTCGCCCTCAACCTCACCCAGGTCGCCGAGGCCCGGGCCAACCTGCGCTCCGCCGAGGCGGCGCTGAGCAAGGCGCGGCTCGACCTGGAGCGCACCGAGATCAAGGTGCCGTTCCACGGCCGCGTGCGCGAACGCACCGTCGGCATCGGCCAGATCGTCAGCGCCGGCCAGACCATGGGCCGCGTTTACTCGACCGATACGGTCGAGGTGCGCCTGCCGCTGACCGATTCGCAACTGGTTGAACTGAATCTTCCGCTCGGCTTCACCGCGGATGCGACCACGATGGCGCCGGCCGTCGAGTTCAGCGCCAAGCTGGGCAATCGTGAATACACCTGGCTGGGCGAGATCGTGCGCGTTGATGGCGCGATCGACGAAAATACCCGCCTGATCTACGCCACTGCCGAAGTGCGCGATCCCTACGGCCTGGCCGCGGACCAGGGCATGCCGATCGCGGTCGGCATGTTCGTCAACGCCGATATCGCCGGCGTCCAGGAACAGTCGGCCTTCGTGATGCCGCGCCTGGCGCTGCGCAACGACAACAAGGTCTACGTGATCAACGAAGACAACGAGCTCGAAATCCGTTCGGTCGACGTGCTGTCGACCTCCGAGGAGCGGGTACTGGTCACCAGCGGCGTGCGCGCGGGCGACCGCGTGGTCACCTCGGTGGTGCCCAATGCCGTCGAAGGCATGGCGGTCGAGCCGATTTTTCGTCAACCGGGCTGAAGCCCGTCCGCAGAAGCTGAGGGAGCCTGTCAATGAACCGCCTGATTGAATGGTGGGCGCGGAATTCCGTAGCCGCCAACCTGCTGATGGTCGGCATCTTCGTGGCCGGTTTTATCGGCTTCGGCTCGATGGAACGGGAAATGGAACCGCAGGTGCGGTTCCCCGGCCTGCAGATCGAGGTCAACTGGCCCGGCGCCGCGCCGCAGGAAGTCGAGGAACAGATCGTCGCGCGCATCGAGGAAGCGGTCAGCGACCTGGACAACATCGAGTGGGTTCGCTCCACCTCGGCGGAAGGCTACGGCGGGGTCTATATCCTGGCCGAGCAGCAGGTCGACTTCACGCAGTTCATGAACGACGTGAAAATCCGCGTCGATTCGATCTCCTCTTTTCCGCGCGACATCGAGCCGCCGCGGGTCCAGCAGTGGGTCAACCGCAACGAATTCATCCGCATCGCGGTACACGGCGATCTCGGCGAGCGTGAGCTCAAGCGGCTGGCCGAACGGTTGCGCCGCGAAGTCGCGGTCCTGCCGGCGATTACCGTGGTGCAGCTGTTCGGGGTGCGCCGCGAGGAAGTCTCGGTTGAAGTCAGCGAGGAAGCGCTGCGCCGCTACAGCATGAGTTTCAACGAGGTCGCCGCGGCGATCCGCAACGCCTCGATCAACCAGTCCTCCGGCTCGGTCCGCACCGAGGTCGGCACCTACCAGCTGAAAGTCCGCAGCCAGGCGGACACCGAGGAGGAATTCGCCAACATCATCATCCGGCAGACCGCCGACGGCGGCACCATCCGGGTGGGTGACGTCGCCACCGTGGTCGACGGCTTCGAGGACAACCCGATCCTGGCCACGCTGAACGGCGAACCGGCCGTGCTGATCCAGGTCATGACGACCGAGACGATGGACATCGTCAAGGCGTCCGAATCGGTTCGCGACTGGATCGAAAAGCGGCAGGACACGCTCCCGGACGGCGCCGAACTGACGTTGTGGACCGACAATGCGGACGAATTCAAGGGGCGCATGGAGACCATCGGCAGTTCCGCCGCGATGGGTCTGCTGCTGGTCATGGTGTTCCTGGTCCTGACCCTGCGCCCGCTCGTCGCCTTCTGGGTCGCGGTGGGCATCGCCACCGCGTACGCCGGCGCCTTCGTCTTCCTGCCGTCGGTCGACGTGTCGCTGAACATGCTCTCGACCTTCGCGTTCCTGCTGGTGCTGGGCATCGTCGTGGACGACGCGATCGTGGTCGGTGAGGGCATTCATGCCGAGGCGCACCGTATCGGCGGCGGTGTCGAGTCTTCCGTGGCGGGCGCGCAACTGGTGGCCAAGCCGGTCATTTTCGGCGTGCTGACGACGATCATGGCCTTTCTGCCCTGGCTGTTCCTGAGCGGGTCGACCAGCGAGTTCACGCGCCACATCACCTGGGTGGTCATCCTGGCGCTGGCCTTCTCGCTGATGGAGGCGCTGTGGATTCTTCCGGCCCACCTGTCGAAGATGAAACCGCGGCATGAAAAGCACCTGGGCCGCTTCGGCCGCTTCCAGAAGGCCATCTCGGACAGCATCATCCACTTCGCGCACCGGTATTACCGGCGCATCGCGCAGGCAGTGGTCGCGCGGCGCTACCTGACCTTCAGCGTGTTCGTCGTCGTTCTGATGATCGGTTTCACGCTGTTCAGCGCGGGCTGGGTCAAGAAATCCTTCATGCCGGAGATCGAATCCGACGAGGTCGTGGTCAACGTGGTGCTGCCCGAAGGCGCGCCCTACAGCCGCGCGCTGGAAATTCTGGCGCAGTTGCAGCGCGCCGAAGCCGCGCTGGTCGACGAAGTGGATGCGCGCACCAGCGGCGAGAAACGATTGATCGAGAACTGGTACACGCGCTCGCGCCGCGACAGCGTGCTGGCGATCGTCAAGCTGGCGCCGGCCGAGGAGCGCGACATGAGCGCCAAGGAAGCAGCGGTGCGCCTGCGTGAACTGATGGGCGACGTGCCCGACGCCAAGGAAGTATCGGTCGACTACACCTCCGGCAACAACGACCCCGGTTTCGAGTTGTCGGTGCGCCATCCCGATCTGGACGTGTTGCGCCTGGCGGTCGGCGAACTCGAGGAACGCCTGCATACCTACGGTGCGCTCTACGATATTCACAACAACCTGGAAAGCGCGTCCGACGAGATCCGCATTAACCTGAAACCCGGTGCGCACAAGCTCGGCCTGACGCTGGGCGACGTAACCCGCCAGGTGCGCCAGGCGTACTACGGCGAGGAAGTCCAACGCCTGCCGCGCGAAGGGCAGGACGTCAAGGTGATGGTGCACTATCCGCTGGAATCGCGCCGTTCAATCGAGAGTCTGAAACACTTCCGCGTCCGCACGGCCGATGGCCGCGAGGTGCCGCTGCTGTCGGTCGCCGAGCTCGAATACGCGCCCGGCATCAAGCGGATCCAGCGTTGGAACGGCAACCGGGCGGCGCGCGTTTCCGCGGAACTGAAGGACAACGTCCGCAGCGACATCATGAAGGACCTGGAAGAAAACTTCCTGCCCGAGTGGGAAAAACGCTATCCCGGCCTGCAGCACGGCTCGGTCGGCCAGGCCGAGGGCGAGGCGCGCTTCATCAAGGAAGTCATGGGGCTGTACCTGATCGCCTTCTTCGTGATGTACGCGATGCTGGCGATCGCCTTCCACAGCTACTGGCAGCCGATCCTGATCATGATCGCGATGCCCTACGCCTACGTCGGCGCGATCTACGGCCACGCGGCGCTGGGCATGACGATGGCGATTTTCAGCTACTTCGGCATCGCCGCCGCGGCGGGCGTGGTGGTCAACGACAACCTGGTGCTGATCGATTACACCAACCGCCTGCGCGAGAAGGGCATGTCCGCGCTGGATGCGATCGTCGAGGCCGGTGTGGTGCGTTTTCGTCCGATCATGCTGACCACGGCGACCACGATCGTCGGCCTGATGCCGATGATGCTGGAGCGCTCGATCCAGGCCAAGTTCCTGATTCCGATCGTCGTCTCGCTGGTATTCGGCGTGTTCTGCGCCTTCTTCGTCACCTTGCTGATGGTGCCCGCGCTCTACGCCATCGGCGTCGACGCCGGGCGGCTCAAGGTCCGCGTGCGCAACCGGGTGGCGGGCTGGTTCGGGCGCGGCCGCGATACCGAGGAAAGCGAATCGTCGCTGAATCGGGCGCATTGACCCGCAGAATTTTCGTCGGGTCCGAAGCTCCGCCCGTGTCGCACGTGGACGGGCTCTCGGACCCGACCGACGTTTGGATTCTCAGGTAAACCGGGTGTCGTTCGCTCGCGGCCGCCGAATCGCGATCCTCGCGGGGCGTCGCGAACCGACCGGCTTCGGATTCAGATTCAATCCTCGTCCGGCGACCACACGGCGCGGATCAGCGGGTTCGCCAGGCTCTTTTCCTGCGTCACCAGGCCGACTTCATAGGGGGCGAGGGCCGGGGCGACTTGCAGCACCGCCACGTTTTCCGCGAGCGGACTGTTGTCCAGCACGATCCGCGGCACGACGCCCACGCCGAAACCGAGGCTGACCATGCTGACGATCGCCTCGTTGCCGGCGACCTGGGCGTAGATGTTGGGCCGCACGCCACGGCGCCGGAACCAGCGGTCGACCCGCGTGCGGGCGAGGCCGCGCTCGGACAGGATCATCGGGCAGTCGCGCCAGTCGTCGGCGTCCGGTTGCTCGCGCCGCGCCAGTTCATGGTCCCGCGCGACGATGAAGGCCAGCGGCGACACCTCGATCAGGCGAAAGGCCAGGCCGGCGGGCAGCCGCTCGGGCCGCGCCGCGATAGCGATGTCTTCGAGCCCGCCCTGCACGCGGCCAATCGCGTCCTCCGGATCGCCGGTGTGCAGCTTGATCTCGATCTGCGGATGGTGCCGCCGCACGCGCGCCAGGATGTCGAACAGGAAGCTGTAGCTGGCGGTGACGGAACAGTAGAACCGGACCTCGCCGCGCAGGACGCCGGCCTCGGCCATCAACCGGTGCCGGATCGCCTCCCAGTCCCGCAGGCTGTCGCGCGCGTATGCGAGAAAGGTCCGGCCCGCGGCGGTCAGGCTCACGCTCCGGTTGTCCCGCTCGAACAGGGCGGCGCCGGCCTCGGCCTCCAGTCGCTGGATGCCGCGGCTGAGCGCCGACGGGCTGACGTGGCTCAGTTCCGCCGCGCGGCCGAAGTGCAGGGTCTCGGCGAGCGCGAGGAATTGCTTGAGGGTGCGTGCGTCCACGGGTCGATTATTGCATGAAACGCAATACAAGAATGAATATATGTCAATTTACGCAACATGCGGTGCGGCCTATAGTGAGGGCATTCCAAACGATGCCCCGGAGTCCGACATGCAGGTTTACTACGACAGCGATTGCGATCTGAACATCATCCGCGACACGAAGGTCGCGGTCATCGGTTACGGCTCCCAGGGCCACGCTCATGCCTGCAACCTGCAGGACTCGGGCGTCGACGTCACCGTCGGTCTGCGGGCGGATTCGTCCTCGCGCGCCAAGGCCGAGGCGCACGGGTTGAAGGTCGCCGATGTCCCGGATGCGGTGGCCGGGGCCGATCTCGTCATGATCCTGACGCCCGATGAGTTCCAGGGCCAGCTGTACCGCGACTCGATCAATCCGCACCTGCGCCAGGGCGCCACGCTCGCCTTCGCCCACGGATTTTCGATCCTCTACGGGGAGATCGTGCCGCGTCCCGACCTCGACGTCATCATGATCGCGCCCAAAGCCCCCGGGCATACGGTGCGCAACGAGTTCGCCAACGGTCGCGGCATCCCGGACCTGGTGGCCGTCGCGCAGGACGCCTCCGGCAAGGCGATGGCGACCGCGCTGTCCTATGCTTCGGCGATCGGCGGCGGGCGCACCGGCATCATCGAGACGACCTTCAAGGACGAATGCGAAACCGACCTGTTCGGCGAGCAGGCCGTGCTGTGCGGCGGCTGCGTGGAGCTGGTCAAGGCCGGTTTCGAAACCCTGACCGAGGCCGGTTACCCGGCCGAGATGGCGTACTTCGAGTGTCTGCACGAACTCAAACTGATCGTCGACCTGATGTACGAGGGCGGCATCGCCAACATGAACTACTCGATCTCCAACAATGCCGAGTTCGGCGAGTACGTCACCGGACCGAAGGTGATCAACGACGAATCGCGCCGGGCGATGCGCGAGGCCCTGGCCAATATCCAGAATGGCGCGTATGCGAAGCGCTTCCTGGCCGAGGGCGCGGCCGGCTACCCTGAGATGAGCGCCGCCCGCGAGGCCAACGCGGCGCACGAGATCGAGCGCGTCGGCGAAAAACTGCGCGCGATGATGCCGTGGATCGCGGCCAACAAGATCGTGGACAAGGCGAAGAACTGAGATCGGGCCCGGCGCGGCGGGCCGGGCGTTCGGCGCCGAATCCGTCACCGCCCGCCCGCCGCGTTCGATAACGGGGCGCAACGAGCTATCATGGATCTTTACCTCGGGAGCCCGAGCAGGGGAGACGCCATGATTCACAATTACGAGTTCCACGCGGCCAACGAGCGCACTTACCTCGCCTGGATCCGGACCGCCCTGTCGATCGCCGCGTTCGGGTTCATCGTGGACAAGTTCAGCCTGTGGGCGAATGCCTCGCTCGGAGCGTCCCCGGCCCGCGCCGGTTTTCTGTTCGATCACGCCGGCCTGTCGATGCTGATCATCAGCCTCATCGTGCTGACCGGCTCGACGGTGCGGTTCATGGCCACGTCGCGGCGGATCGATCGGGAGGAGGAGTTGCCCTGGCGGTACAATACCTCCGACCTGATGCTCGGTGCGTCGCTGATCGCCATTGCCCTGGTGGCCATCATCCTGATGTTCCACGTCATCGCGGACTGAGCGCCGGAGACCCTGATCATGTTCCATACACGACTTTTTACGCTCGTCCTGCCGCTCGTCCTGCTGGCCGGAGCGACGGCCGCATCCGGTTCCGCCCAGATCGAAGCGGAGCGGCTGTCGGACATCGTCCGCGTTCTGGCCTCCGACGAATTCGAAGGCCGCGCCCCCGGCACCCCCGGGGAGGAAAAAACCGTCGCCTACCTGATCGAGCGTTTCCAGGCCCTGGGCCTGCAGCCCGGCGGCGCGGACGGCGGTTGGACCCAGGCGGTGCCGCTGGTTCACACGCGCGTGCAATCGCCCGGTCACCTGGCCGTCACGATCGGGGCGACCGAGCGGGTGCTGCACATGCCGCGGGATATCGCGGTCGAGACCAGTCGGCCGGTCGAACGGATCACGATCGACGATGCGCCGGTCGTGTTCGTGGGGTTCGGCGTCAGCGCGCCGGAGCGCGAATGGGACGACTTCGGCGACATCGACCTGCACGGCAAGGTCGCCCTGTTCCTGGTCAATGACCCGGACTTCGCCGCGGCCGCGGACGAGCCCGTCGCCGGGCGCTTCGGCGGCCGTCGCATGACCTATTACGGGCGCTGGACGTACAAGTTCGAGGAAGCCGCGCGGCGCGGCGCGATCGCCGCGCTGGTGATTCACGAGGACGCGGCGGCGGGCTATGGCTGGAACGTGGCGGCGTCCTCGCCCGGCGACAATTACGCGCTCGACCGCGTCGAAGGCGCCGCACCGCCGGTACTGCTGCAGGGCTGGCTGCACGGCGCCGCGGCGGCGCAACTGTTCGACGCGGCCGGGCTGGACCTGGCCGAGCAACGCCGGCGGGCCCGCGAGGAGCGGTTCCGGGCCTTCGAGCTGGACGGCGTGACCTTCAGTGCCGGGTTGTCCGCAACGGTCGAGCGCATCGAGAGTCGCAATGTGCTGGCGCGCCTGCCCGGAAGCGCCCACCCGGACGAGACCCTGATGGTATCCGCGCATTGGGATGCCTATGGGCTGGGCGAACCGGACGCGCGGGGCCGGACCGTGCGTCCGGGCGCCAACGATGACGCACTGGGCGTGGCCGGCGTGCTCGAAATGGCCCGTGTCCTGAAGGCCGGCGACCCGCTCGAGCGCAGCGTCGTGTTCGCCGTGTGGACCGCCGAAGAGAGCGGCCTGCTGGGTTCGGCGGCCTATGCCGCGAACCCCCTGTATCCGGTCGAAACCACCGTCGCGAACCTGACGATCGACATCATGCAGACCGCCGGACCGGCACGGGACGTGATTCTCGTCGGCGAGGGCCAGAGCGAACTCGAGGACGATCTCGCCCGCGCAGCGGCGACACAGGGGCGCGTGGTCACGCCGGAAAACCTGCCCGAGAACGGCCTGTTTTACCGCGCCGACCACTTTTCACTCGCTCGCCGCGGGGTGCCGGTGCTGCTGATCATGGGCATCGCGGGCGGCGCGGATCTCGTCGAAGGCGGCCGCGCGGCCGGCGACCGGTGGATCGCGGAGTACGTCGGCCGGTGCTACCACCAGACCTGTGACGAGTGGAGCCCGGACTGGGACCTGCGCGGGGCGGTGCAGGACATCGAACTGTTTCGAATGATCGTCGAGGATCTCGGCAATTCCCGGCGCTGGCCGGAATGGAAACCCGGCTCCGAGTTCCGCGACCTTCGCGTCGCGAGCGCCGCACGGCGCGACTAGCGCCGGGAGCCGGTCGTGGGACTGTACAGCCGTTACGTCCTGCCGCATGTCGTGCATTACGCCTGCGGCCAGAAGCCGGCGATGAAACAGCGGCGCAAGATCATCCCGCTGGCCACCGGTCGCGTGCTCGAGGTCGGGATCGGTTCCGGCCTGAACATTCCCTTCTACGACCCGGACCGGGTCGAACACCTGTGGGGACTGGACCCGTCGCGCGAAATGTGGGCCATCGCGCAGCGCAACGCCAGGGTTCACCACCTGGATGCGGAATTCATCGAGGCCGGCGCCGAATCGATACCGCTGGACAACGGGGCCGCGGATACCGTGGTGATCACGTACACGCTGTGCACCATCCCGCAGGCTTCCCGGGCGCTCGGCGAAATCAGGCGGGTGCTCAAGCCACGGGGTCGCCTGATTTTCTGCGAACACGGCGAAGCGCCGGACGAAGACGTGCGCCGCTGGCAGCGCCGCATGGCGCCCGCCTGGCAACTGCTGGGCGGCGGGTGTCGCCTGAACCGGCCGATTCCACGGTTACTGGAAACGTCGGGCTTCCGCTCCCGGGACATGGCGTCGATGTACATACCCGGCTGGAAACCGGCCTGTTTCAACTACTGGGGCACGGCCGAGCCGGTCTGAAGCGGACCGCGCGGCACCGGCCGACCGCACAGCCGTTCGTCACGCTTCAGCGGCCGCCATGGCTGCGAACGGCCGCAGCGAGCGGTTTGCGGTATCCTTGGCCGGTTCGCACCCTGTTGACGCATTGACCGCTGCGACGCAGCGCGTCGATGGCCCGAGATTCCGACCGACTGGAAGGCCCATGGATACCTTGCCCACGAACCCATCGCAAACCCGTTCCCAGACCCGTTCCTTCGCCACGATTTTCCTCATCGAGATGTGGGAGCGCTTCGGCTTCTACGGCATGCAGGCCCTCATCGTCTACTACATGGTGCAGCGACTCGGGTTTCCGGACGAGCGCGCCACGCTGGTCTGGGGCGCCGCCGCGGCGCTGATTTACGTCGCGCCGGCCATCGGGGGCTGGGTCGGGGACAAGGTGCTGGGAACGCGCCGCACGATGCTGCTCGGCGCCGTGGTGCTGTCGGTCGGTTACGGGCTCATGGTCGTGCCGGGCCAGAGCGTCTGGTTCCTGTTCTGCGCGCTGGGCGTCGTCGTGGTCGGCAATGGCCTGTTCAAGTCCAACGCCGGAAACATGGTGCGCAAAATCTACGAGGGCGACGACTCCCGGATCGACAGCGCCTTCACGATCTACTACATGGCGGTGAACCTGGGCGCCATGATCTCGCAATTGCTGACCCCCTGGCTCAAGGATTACGTCAACGAGAACTACCCCGGCGAGATGGGCTGGCACATCGCCTTCGCCGTGTGCGCGGTCGGCCTGCTGCTGGGTCTGGCCAATTACGCCCTGATGCGCCGCGCGATGGCGCACATCGGCTCGGAACCGGACGAGCAGCCGCTGAAATGGGGCCGGCTGGCCGCCGTCGTGGCCGGCAGCGTCGTGACGGTATTCGTGTCCGCCTATATCCTTCAGCAACAGGGCGTTGCGCGCGTTTTCGTGTACCTGGCCGGCGTGGTCGTGATCGGCATCTTCGCCCACCTGATCGCCACCGGCCAGCGCAGCGAGCGCGCCGGCCTGATCGCCGCGCTGGTGCTGACGGTGCAGACGATGTTCTATTTCATCTTCTACCAGCAGATGTCCACCTCGCTGGCCCTGTTCGCACTGCGCAACGTCGACCCGGCCTTCGTCGTATTCGGCGTGCACCTGTGGGACTGGTCGCCGGCCCAGTTCCAGGCGTTCAACCCGATCTGGATCTTCATCCTCAGCCCGGTCCTGGCCTGGGTGTACACGCGGGCGGGCCGGGCGGAGCGGGACATTTCGATCGCCGCAAAGTTTGCGCTGGGGTTCGTGATCGTGGCCGCCGGTTTCTTCATTTACGGCGCGGCGGGCCATTTCGCCGATGCCGGCGGCCGGGTCACGTCGTGGCTGATGGTGTGGGGCTACGGGGCCATTTCGCTCGGTGAACTCCTGGTCAGCGCGCTGGGGCTCGCCATGGTCGCGCGGTACGTGCCTGCGCGAATGGGGGGCTTCATGATGGGCGCCTACTTCGTCGCATCGGGCGTCTCCCAGTACCTGGGCGGCCTCGTCGCCACCTACGCCAGTGTGCCGGCCAACATCACCAACCCGGTCGATTCGCTGCCCATCTACACCGCACTGTTCAATCGACTGGGCATCGCCGCGCTCATCTGCACGGTCATCAGCATCTCCGTTCTGCCGTTGATGAACCGCCTGTCGCGAACCCACGGTCAAAGCGGGCGAGCGAGCGCGGCCTGACGGTCGATGCCCTGCGCCGGCCGGCGTCGACTCTTTGGCGTCGTTCGGGAACGCTACCGAAAATTAGACTATAGTAATGTACGAAGCCGGGTGAAAAACCGGCGGGTTGCCTGACCGGGTCTGTCGTGACGAACCGTTCGGCAACCCCGGACAGCCAGGAGAGCCTTTACGATCACGGATTACGGTGAGGAGGTTCTGCATGCCGAAACGACTGCTTATGCTGCTGTATTTTTTCGGACTGGTGCTGATTACGCTGTTGATCGTGGTGTTGAAACCGGCGCAGTCCGAAAGCTGGTCCGGCGTCCATGAATTTCCCGTTGCGCAATGTGACGATTACGAAATCTGGACCCGGGCCGATTCGAAGTGGCGGCGTCAGGAGTTCTTCAGCCGCGACGACAACACGCTGCGCGTAACCAACCGGCTCGAGGACTGGGATGCGGTCTACTACAACAGCGAGAGGCCCGAGGTGCTGATCCGGCACCGCGCAACCGGCATCGGTGACAATCTCGAACTGACGCTCTGGTCGGTCGACGGCCAGGTCGTTCGAATCGAGGAAAAGGGCAATCCGTTTCGCGTCGCGATCCCCGACATCGGTAGCCTGGTCCTGAACGTCAGCCGGAACGAGGGTTCCGAGTGGAACCGTTTCGATGCCGTTCCGGAAGGCGATACCGAATCCGCCCTGTGCGAGGCGTTGGCAGGCTGACCCGCTCGAGGGGCGGGGCGTAACCGCCAGCATGGAAACCGCCGCACGGCCCGCGCGGTCACCGGGCCGTCGAAGCCCGACCTGTTTTCGGATCGGGCATTCCCTATATACGCCTGGCCATATATAATGACGGGCATGACACCCGAACGCCTATTCGGCGCTCTTTCCGATTCGACCCGCCTGCGCGCGATCATGCTCATCCAGTCGGAAGGCGAGCTCTGCGTGTGTGAACTGACGCACGCGCTCGAAGAATCCCAGCCGAAGATCTCGCGGCATCTCGCCACGTTGCGCGATGCGGGGATCGTCACGGCCCGCAGATCGGGAACCTGGATGCATTACCGGGTCAACCCCGAACTGCCGGCGTGGGCCCGGCGGTCCCTTGAACGGGTCTACCCGCAGTTACACGGCCTGGAACGCTTTGCCGGCGATCGCGCCCGGCTGCGGGCGATGGCCGAACGCCCCGGAGAACCCCGCTGTGCCTGAGCCACTCAATGTCCTGTTTCTCTGCACCGGAAATTCCTGCCGTTCGCAGATGGCCGAGGGTTGGCTGCGCGCGCTTGGCGGCGAAGCGTTCGTCGCGCAGTCGGCCGGCATCGAGGCGCACGGCAAGAACCCGCGCGCGATCGCGGTCATGCGGGAGGCCGGCATCGACATTTCCGGCCAGGAATCGACCGTCGTCACCGGCGCGATGATCGCCGCGGCCGATGTCGTGGTGACCGTCTGCGGCCACGCCGATGAGCAGTGCCCGGCCTTGCCGCCGAGCGTGCGCAAGCTGCACTGGCCATTGAGCGACCCGGCGAAAGCGACCGGAACGGAACCGGAAATCCTGGCGGCATTCCGCGCCACCCGCGACGCGGTCGAAGCGCGGATCCGCCGACTGATCGACGACCTCAACGACGACCTGAACGACGGCGGCAAACCATGAGCGTGCAGTGTGAAACCACGGGCCGTCGCGCCGCCGGCGCGGCGATGCCCTTTTTCGAACGTTACCTGAGCCTCTGGGTGGCCCTGTGCATCGTCGCGGGCATCGCGCTGGGCCGGCTCGTTCCCGACGCGTTCCAGGCGCTCGGCGCGATGGAGGTCGCGCGGGTCAACCTGCCCGTCGCGGTCCTGATCTGGCTGATGATCCTGCCCATGCTGCTCAAAATCGACTTCCGTTCGCTGGGCGAGGTTCGGCGACACTGGAAGGGGGTGGGCGTCACCCTGTTCATCAACTGGGGCGTGAAACCGTTTTCGATGGCTTTGCTGGCCTGGCTGTTCATACGCAACCTGTTCGCCGGCTGGCTGCCGGCGGACCAGCTGGACAGCTACATCGCCGGGCTGATCCTGCTGGCCGCGGCGCCGTGCACGGCGATGGTCTTCGTCTGGAGCAACCTGAGCGATGGCCACCCCGGCTTCACGCTGTCGCAGGTCGCGCTGAACGACGTGATCATGGTGTTCGCCTTCGCGCCGATCGTCGCGCTGCTGCTCGGCATCTCGTCGATCCACGTGCCCTGGGACACGCTGTTCCTGTCGGTCGTGCTGTACATCGTGTTGCCGGTGATCGCGGCCGGGATCTGGCGCCGCTGGCTGATGCGCGACGGCGACGGTGCGGCGCGCCTGAAGCGCGTTCTGGATCGAATGCACCCGGTCTCGCTGTCGGCCCTGCTGCTCACCCTCGTGCTGCTGTTCGGCTTCCAGGGCGGCCAGATTCTCGCCAAACCCGTCATCATCCTGCTGCTCGCCATCCCGATCCTGATCCAGGTCTATTTCAACTCCGGGTTGGCATACTGGCTGAACCGCAAGCTGGGCGTGCAGCACTGCGTGGCGGCGCCCTCGGCGCTGATCGGCGCCAGCAACTTCTTCGAATTGGCGGTGGCCGCCGCGATCAGCCTGTTCGGCCTGCAGTCGGGCGCCGCGCTGGCCACCGTGGTCGGCGTGCTGGTCGAGGTGCCGGTGATGCTCTCGGTGGTCTGGATCGTCAACCGCAGCCGGGGGTGGTACGAGGCCGGCGCAGCCGTCGCGACGCCGGCGACGGACGCCGTCCGACCCCCGACCGGCTAGGACCGACCGCGAGCGCCGCGCCTTTTCACGCGCCCCGCGCCACGGCATCCGCTTTCGGCCTCAGGCCTGGAACGACGCCTCCACCTGCTCCTGGATCGCGTCGCAGACCTGCTGCGCCTCACCCAGCAGCTCGCCCACCTGCGCTTCGACACGCGCGATGAATTCCGCGTCCTTGGTGTGCGGCAGGTTGATGCGCACATTGTGAATGGCGCCACGCAGGCCGGCCAGCGCCATCAGGGCGCCGACGCCGGCGTCGCTCATGACGGCGGCGTTGCCGATGTCCGCGGCCTGCCGGCAGAGGTCCAGCACCTCGCGGCACCGTACCGCGGTGCGCAGGGGCACCTCGGCGGCGGTGCGGTAGCCGGCGCGAATCGCGGCCGCGCGGGCCTCCTGCTGCTCGGCCGTATCCCTGGCCATGCGCATGCCGGCGATGACCTCGTTGAACGCCTCGGTGTCGGCGTCGATCGCGTGCAGCAGGTCGTCTTTCACGGCCTGCGCCCGCTCGGCCAGCTCGCACAGCGACGCGTAGCGCGCGTCGAATTCGCCCTTGCCGACGGACAGGTTGACCACCATCGAGGCCAGCGCCGAGCCGATGGCGCCGGCCAGGGCTGCGATCGAACCGCCGCCGGGAGCGGGGGTGTCCCGCGACACCTCGTCGACGAATTCCGCGACCTTCAGGTTCGCCAGGGGACCCTGCTGGACGGGCAGGCCGATCACCTTCTGGTCGATGTCGAACTCGGCGACGTCTTCGAGGCCGAGCGACTGCACCGCCGTCGTCACGATGTCGCGGGCCGGGACGCCCGTGGATTTCCGCATCTGGCGCAGGTAGAAGCGCCCTGACTGCAGCATGGCGTCGAACGGCACCACGCCGACGACCTCGGAGCCGGTGATGACGATGCCGCGCTCGGCCGCCAGGCGGCGGCTGGCTTCCATTGCGTGGTGCATCGAGGTGACCCGGTAGTCGGTCAGGTTGATCGAGATCTGGGCGCACTGGTAATCCTCGACCACCCAGCCGATTGCCTTCAGGTGCGTGAACTCGCCATCCTTGTAGACCGGCGAGCCCGCCAGGTCGTCGGGGTCGAGGCCGATCGAGCGGTAGCGCTCGGCCAGGTCGCCGCCGTAGGTTTCCCGGTAGAACGCCGCCAGTTCGTCAAACGACGCGGCGACGAAGTCGGAGTTGCCGTCGGGGAAAACGCCATCCTCGAAATACACCACCTCGCCCTTGTAGTAGAACGGTTCGGTGTTGCCGACGCGCTTCCAGCGGCCGCGCTCGCGGATCTCATAGGCGATTTCGTTCGCGTAGCGTCGGTCGGTGGTATTCAGGTTGATGTTGTAGGCGATCAGGAATTCGCGCGCGCCGACCGCGGTGGCGCCGGACCGGGCGTTGAACTCCGCCGGTCCGAAATCGGGCTTCCATTCCGGCCGGGCGAGTTTCTTGCGCAGGCCCTCGTACTGGCCCGCGCGCACGTCGGCCAGGTTGCGGCGCTGCGGGCTGCTGGCGGCGTGCTCGTACAGGTAGACCGGGATGCCGAGTTCCTCGCCGATGCGCCGCCCGACCGCGCGGGCCATCTCGACGCATTCGTCCATCGTCACGTTCGCGACCGGGATGAACGGGCAGACGTCCATCGCGCCGAAGCGCGCATGCGACCCGCTGTGGCGCGACATGTCGATCAGTTCGGCCGCCTTGCGGGCCGCCCGGAACGCGGCCTCCTGAACCGGTCCCGGTTCGCCGATGAAGGTCACCACGGTGCGGTTGGTGCTCTCGCCCGGATCGACGTCCATCAGGCGGACGCCCTGGACGCTCTCGATGGCGGCGGTGATCTCGCCGATCACGGCGCGGTCGCGCCCCTCGGAAAAATTCGGAACGCATTCGACGATCTTGTTCACGCTGGCTCTGCCCCGGCATTCACGGTTTGTGAACCGGCTATTTTACGCCGATCGGACAGCCGGGGCAGCGCCCGAAGGCGCGGCGAAACGCTACCCGGTCTGCTCCGGGGGGCGGGCCGATCCGGGCGGCGCTGCCCCGCCGGGGCTGCCGACGGGCAGCGGGGCCGCCGGCCGCATGCCTTCGATTTCGCGGTCGATGCGGTCGACATAGACGCTGGCGGAGATATCGCCGCAGACGTTCAGCGTGGTCCGGCTCATGTCGAGAATGCGGTCGACGCCGAGGATGATCGCGATGCCTTCCGGCGGCACGCCGACGGTGGCCATCACCAGCATCATCAGCGGCAACGATCCGCCCGGCACACCAGCCGCGCCGATGGCGGTCAACACGGCCAGGATCACGACGATGATCTGCTGGCCGATGGTCAGGTCGACGCCGAAGACCTGGGCCAGAAACAGCACGGTGATGCCTTCGAAGAGCGCCGTGCCGTTCATGTTCATGGTCGCGCCCAGCGGCAATACGAAACCGGCGATCTTGGGCTGCACGTCCAGGTTCTTCTCGGCGGTCGCGATGGACGTCGGTAGTGTCGCCATGCTCGAACTGGTCGAAAACGCGGTGACGATCGGGGCGCTGATCGAGCGCCAGAACCGTACCGGGTTGAGCTTGCCGAAAATGCGCACCAGCGAGGAGATGCCGATCGTCGCGTGCAGCAACAGGCCGACCAGCACCACGCCCACGTACATGCCGAGTTGCGCCAGGATGCCCCAGCCGAACTGGGAGGTGATGACGAAAATCAGGCCGAACACGCCGTACGGCGCCAGCTTCATGGCCCAGTTGATGATCACGATGATCGCGTCGCCCACCCCTTCGAGCACGTGAAGGACCGGGTCGGAACGCTTGTCCGGGATGACCGTCAGCGCGGCGCCGAGGATCAGGGCGAAGAAGATCAGCGCCAGCATGTCCATGTCGGCGGCGGCGGCGATCGGGTTGCGCGGAATGATGTTGACGAAGGTGTTGATGCCGAATTCGGGCGGGCCGGACGCGGTCATGCTCTCGGCGCCGCCGGAAAAGCGTTCCATCAGGTCGCTGCGGGTCGCTTCGTCGAGGCCTTCGCCGGGCTTGATGAAGTTGACCAGGGTCAGGCCGATGGTCGCGGCGATCAGCGTGGACAGCGCGAAATAGCCGAACGTCCGGCCACCCAGCCGGCCCAGGGTCTTCATGTCGCCGATGCCGGCCACGCCCAGCGTGATCGAGACGAACACGATCGGCACCACGGTCATGAACAGCAGGCGCAGAAAGATCTGCCCGGCCGGGTACATGATGTTTTCGGAAACGAAAACGAGCCAGGGCTCGCCCGCGAAAAACGCGTTGCACAGGCCGCCGACGAAAGCGCCGAGGACGAGGCCCAGCGCGATGCGCGTGTGGAGCTTCAAGGGGTCTCTCCCGGGTTCCGGCTACGCAGGGACATGGCTGGGCATTGTACAGGTTCCGGGCGTGAAAACGAGCGGCAGCGCCGATCCACCGGCGTCAGTCCTCCGCCTCGAGGGCGAGCGTGCCGTTCAGGGCGCCCATCGCGGGACGCGGCTTGTCCTGCAACGCGCCGATCAGCCGAAAGCGGTTGCGGCCGGAGCGCGGCAGACCGTGGCGGTTGTAATGCCAGGTTTCCAGCAACCGCTTGCGTTCGCCGACCGTCAACCTGCTGCGGCAGCGGCGCAGGTCGAAGGGCTCGGCGCCGCCGGCATTACGGCAGCGTTCCGCCATCACGGCCGGATGGCTGCCTTCGAACCGCGCGATGAACTGCCGCGGGTAGAAGCGGTAGAAATAATCCGCATCGGCCTGGATCGGCCCGTCCTGCCGATGCACCGCCTCGGCGTACTTGCGGGCCTGGCCTTCGACCGAGTGCACGTAGTCGTAACGGTACAGGTCGATGCCGGTGTCGATGGCCGCGGGGTAGCGGCCCCGCGTGGAAAAGTTGTCGAACACGGCGAAGCTCATGCCGTCGCGGATCGAGTAGGTGCCGATGTACGGGCGCACCACCCGCGCGGTGTACTTGTGGCGTCGCGGGTAGGCCGCGACGTAGTGTCCGCAATCGGCCCAGAACGTCAGCCGCTCGAACAACAGCGCCTCGACGGCGGGGTCGTCGGCGTGTTCCTCCATCAGTCCGCGCAGTCGCGGCAGGTCGTTCTCGTGCAGCACCTCGTTGCCCTGCAGGTACAGGCACCACTGGCCGGTGCAGAATCCGAGGCCGATATTGGTCTGCTGGGCCAGCAGGCACTTGCGCGGCGTGACCCGGGGCGACCACTGCGTGTGGACGACGCGAATCCGTTCGTCATCGAGTTCGGCCAGGCGTTCCAGCGTCTCGTCGTCGCTGTCGCCGGCCACCACGATGAATTCGTCGCAGACCGGCAACGCCGAGCGGATCACCTCGAGGAACGGGTAGTCCAGGCGGACGCCGTTGCGGATGATCGTGAGGCCGGAAACCAGGGTATCGGACACGCGAAGGCTCTCCAGGCGAGCGGGAACGGTGAGTCTGCAGGATTATAACCCCGGTGTTTCGTGAGACAATGCAGGTTTGCCATTTCGAGATTCCTCCTGGTGCCACGCCGCCTGTCGACATCGCTGCTCCTGCTGCTCGCCGGACTGACCGTTCCGGTTGCGGGGCTGCGCGCGGACGACCTCGAAGTCGTCATCAGCGGCGTTCGGGAACCGGTCCTCGGCAACGTCCGGACGCTGGTGGAGCCGTTCCGGCTGACCGGCGCCGGCCGGCTCAGTCGGCGGCGCCTCGAGGCCTTCCGCGTGCGGGCCGAGGACAACGCCCGGCTGGCGCTTCGTCCCTACGGTTACTACCATCCCGCGGTCGACGCGCGCATCGTGTCGGCAGGCGAGCGCGCGTGGCGACTGGAGCTGAACATCGACCCGGGTTCGCCGGTGATCGTCGCCGCGGCCGCGGTCGAGGTCAGCGGTCCCGGCGCCGATCTGGAAGAACTGAAGGCCTGGCGGCGGTCCTGGCCGCTGCAGCCCGGCGCGGTGCTGGTCCAGCCGGTGTGGGACGAGCAGAAACAGAATGCCCTCGACCTCGCGGCCGACCGCGGCTACCTGCTGGCGTCGTTTCCGCGCAAGCGCATGGCGATCGACCTGGAGCGCAACGAGGCCCGCCTCGATCTGCAACTGGATACCGGCGAGCGGGCCGTGATGGGCAAGGTTACGTTTCGGCAGGACGTCGTGCGGTCGTCGATCCTGCAGTCGGTGCCGCGCTTTGCACCGGGCGATCCCTACGACGCCTGGCTGATGGAGCGGTTTCGGATCGACCTCTGGCGCACGGGTTACTTCCGCAATATCGAGGTGGTCGAGCAGCGCGATCTCGACGCCAGCCCGCCCCGGGTCGACCTCGACGTGCGTCTTGAAGCGCGGCCGCCCAACACCTGGCAGGGCACCGTCGGCGTCGGCAGCGACACCGGCATTCGTGGCCAGTTGAGCTGGGATCGCCACCTGATTTCCGAGCGCGGCGACAGTTTTCGCCTGAATACCGGCTGGCAGGCTCACAACAACCAATTTGTCGTTCAGGGCGGTTATCGCGTGCCGCGCGAAACGCGCTCCCGCCAGGCCTGGATTGCCGAAGCCATGCTCAAACGCGAGACGCAGGACCTCCTGATTCGCGACAGCATCGAGGACGAGACCCTGTTCGACCTGGGCAGCAACGATTACGACGATTACTCCTTACGCACCGGTCGCCAGCGCGTCTACGACTGGCAGCGAGGCTACCGGCAGCTGTTCGAGACCATGTACGCGCAGTACCTTTACGAACGCGTCGATTTCCGGCCCGCGCCCGATGTCCGCGTGCGCGGACAGGGC
Source organism: Lysobacterales bacterium (assembly GCA_037384065.1). Classification (GTDB taxonomy): domain Bacteria; phylum Pseudomonadota; class Gammaproteobacteria; order Xanthomonadales; family SZUA-36; genus JABDPF01. The sequence continues at coordinate 7,132 of JARROJ010000031.1, read as the reverse complement.
AGCTCCTCGTTCATTTTGGGCGTCGAGTACGACATGCCGTACTCGACCGGACAGGGGTTCGACATCCAGGGCTTTCACCACCGGGCATGGGCCTTCGTGTCCAACGAAGCCTGGGGGTCCGACCTCGATTTCGCGCAGGCCTACGTCGCCACGAACTGGAACTTTCGCGCCGGTGAACGCTGGAAGTTCCTGTTCCGGGGCGAGCTCGGGTACACCGATGCCGAGGTGCGCCGGATCGATACGGTGATCGAAGGCCGCCCCGTGGCGCTGTCGGTCACCACGCTGCCCAACCTGTTCCGTTTCAAAGCGGGTGGCAGCACCAGCGTGCGCGGTTACGGCTACGAGCGCCTGAGCAACAACAACATCGGCTCTAATCACATTTTCACCGCCAGCGCCGAGGCCGAGTACCGGGTGCTGCAGAACTGGTCGGTTGCGGCGTTCATGGACGTCGGCAACGCGTTCAACGACTGGAGCGAGGCCAGCCCCAAGAAAGGGATCGGCTTCGGCGTCCGCTGGTACACGATCGCGGGCGCGGTGCGTTTCGACGTTGCGCGCGCGCTGGACCTGACCGGCGAGCCCTGGCGCATCCACTTCACGATCGGGACCTCGCTGTTATGAAGCGCTTCGTCATCGGGTTGATCGCAGCGACGCTGCTGGCGCTGGTCACCGTGGCCGGCGGCGTCACCTGGTTGCTGTATTCGACCGGCGGCGCGCGCTGGCTGCTGGGCCAGGCGCAGGACCGCGTTTCCGGCGAGCTCCGTGTCGCGCGGGTGACCGGCCGCCTGGCGGCCGGCTTGCGCCTCGAGGGCTTGCGCTTCGCCGACGAAGCGATGCAGCTCGATGTGGAATCGTTGCGGGTCACGATGCGCGCCGGATTCAGCCCGCTGACGTTGCGCATTCGCGACCTGCAGGCCGACGGCGTGCGCTACCGGATCGCCGCGGACGGCGAGCGGTCCGAGCCGGCCGACCCCGATGCGTCCCTGGCCCTGCCGCTGCCCGTCGAGGTCGACCGCCTCATGCTCAGGCGTCTGCGCGTCGAGGACGCGACGGGGGCGCCGGTTTTCGAGGGCGACTTCGACGCCCGCTTCTCGGCGTTCGAGCGGCTCGACATCGATCGCGCCCGCCTGGACGGCGACCTCGGAAGCCTGGATGTCGGCGGCCGGGTGGTTCTGGCGCCGCCGTGGCGAATGCAGCTGTCGCTGGCCGGCGATCTGCGTCCGCCGTTGGCGGTCGACGGCGCGCCCGCGCGCGTGCGTTTCGAAGGCCGGGTCGAAGGCCCGTTGGACGCCTATCGGTTCGACGCGACCGGTACGCTCGTCGGCGGCCCTATCGGCGAGGCGCACCGGTTCGAGCTTGAATCCGCGGGTTCCTCCCAGCGCATTTCGATCGAGGCGCTGGCCGTCGACGGCCCCCTGTTGCGGTTGGACACGGGCGCCTTGCTGGACTGGACCGCGCAGCGCCTGGAACTGTCGGCGCTGAGCGTTTTGGTCCCGGACAGCGAATTCACAGCGGACGCCGATCTCGAGGTCGACCTCGCTGCCGGGCGTGTCGCCGGAACGGTGCGCTGGCAACGGTTCACGTGGCCCCTGCGCAATGAACCCGCCCGCCTGAGCAGTCCCGAGGGCCGGGCTACCCTGGCCGGATCGCCGGATGACTGGACGGTCGAAGGTCGCGCCGATCTGGGCGCCGAAGGCGTGCCGGAGGTCGCACTGCAGTTTCGCGCGGCCGGCGACCGCCACGGCTTCGAGGCCGAGATCCCGGACGGCGCCGTCCTGGGCGGGACGTTCGGCGGCCGTCTGGCGTGGCGCTGGGCGGGTGCGCAGGCGATATCCGCGGCGCTGCGCTTCGAGAATCTCGAAACGGCGCCGCTGGCGCCCGACTGGCCCGGGCGGCTGGACGGCGAGGTTTCGGTCGAGGGCGAAATTGAACCGCTCGCCCTGACTGCCGATGTCGCGCGGCTCGAGGGCGAAGTGCGTGGCACGCGGGTATCCGGGGCGGGACGCGTGCAGTACGCGGAACAGCGGTTGCGTTTCGACGGCTTCGCGCTGCGGGCCGGCGGTTCGCGGGTCACCCTGCAGGGCGATCCGTACGGGTCGGATGGCCTCGCGTTCGATCTCGAGGTCGCCGATCCCGGCGCCCTGCTGCCCGGGGCGGCCGGCCAGGCGACCGGGCAGGGCGTCGTTTCGCTGGCCGGGGCCGCGCCGCGCGTAACCGTCGACCTGACCGGCAGCGGGCTCGCCTGGGGCGACTACCGCCTCGACCGGCTGTCGTTGCGCAACCTGCCGCATGCGGGCGCGGAGGCGCGCTCGCGCCTGGAACTGCAGGGCGCCGGGCTCGCCTGGAACGGACAGCAACTGGATACGGTGCGCCTCGCCATGAACTGGAGCGCCGATGAACAGCGGCTCGAACTGGCCGCGGCGCAGGGTTCGTACGAGGTCACGGCGCGCGCGGCGGGCCAACCCGAAAATCCGGGCGCGCCGCTCGCGGAGTGGCGCTGGAGCGGCGCGCTATCCGCGCTGACGCTGGTGGAAGACGGGGCGATCCGGTTCGAGCTGGCGGCGCCGGCGCCCCTTCTCGTCAGTGCGCACGCGAGCCGCATCGACGGCGCCTGCCTGGAGTCGCCGGCGCCCGCCCGCGTGTGCGTGGACGCCGATTGGACGCCCGCCGCAGGCGCCTCCGGCACCGTGTCGCTGGATCACTTTCCGCTCGACCTGGCGGCCCGACGGCTCGCCGCGGGCATCGAGGCGACCCAGGTGCTGAGCGGCACGCTCGGTTTCTCGGCGCCGCCGGAAGCGGGCTTCTCGGCCGATGCCGAACTGAACCTGTCACCCGGTGCGCTGCGCTACATCGAGGACCCCGATGTGGCGCTGGAAACGGCCGCGGGTCGCATCGATTTCAGCATGGCCGACGGCCGGATTTCCACCGGTCGGCTGGAGGTCCCGATGCCCGGGCAGGGGGGCGTTGAACTCGAGTTCAACGTGGACCAGCTTGCCGCCGGCGCCAGCGCGCCCGTTTCCGGCGAACTGCGCGTGGAACTGGCCGACCTCGACGTACTGACGCTGGTCATTCCTGCCGTGGACCACATGGCCGGCCGCCTGCAGGCCGAGTTCGAACTGACCGGGACGCTGGGGGACCCGGGGCTCGACGGCCATGTCGCGTTGCAGGACGGGGCGCTGAGCAACCTCGCGAGCGGCTTTCAGGTGAGCGACCTGCAATTGTCGGGGGCGGTGGACGCCGACCGGCAGACGCGCCTGGTCGGCGAGTTCCGGGCCGTGGACGGCGTCGGCCGACTGGCGGCGGACCTCGACCTCACGTCGTTGTACGATCCCCGCGTGACGCTGGAAATCGACGGTGAGGACCTCGTCCTGTTCGATACCGCAACGCTGAAGCTCACGGCGACGCCGGATCTGCGCCTGGCCTGGCGCGCCGGCGCGGTGGAGATCGGAGGCGTCCTGGCGATTCCCCGGGGGCTCGTGGCGCCGAACGTGATTCCCGTGAAACCGGTCGGCGAGAGCGAAGACGTGACGATCGTCGCGGGTAAATTGCCGGACCGGCGGACCCCGCAAAAATCCACGCCGATCGATCTCCGCGGCAGCGTGGAAGTGACCCTCGGACCCGATGTGCGGCTGAAGCTTCCGGTCGCCGAGGCGATGGTGACCGGAACGACGCGTTTTTCCTGGAACGGCGCCGCCATTCCCATCGGCAACGGCGCGTTCGAGATGAGCGGCGAAATCCTGGTCCTGGGTCAGCTGCTGGAAATCACCGAGGGGACGGTGAGTTTCCCCGATGTGCGGGCCGACATTCCACACCTGAACATCCATGCCGAGCGGGATATTTACGGCAACTCGGAGATCCGCCGCGCCGGTGTGCTGGTGACCGGCACCCTGCGGCGCCCTGTCATCGAGCCGTACACCGAACCGATGACCAACCGTGAGCGCGCCCGCACGTTGCTCGTCACCGGCAGTGATTTCAACATGGAGCGCGGCGTCGGCACGGTGGACGTCGGGACTTACATCGCGCCGAAGATCTTCATCAGCTACGGGATCGGTGTGTTCGGCCAGGAGAACGTGTTCAGCGTGCGCTACGACCTTGGCCGCAGCTGGGGCGTCAAGGCCACCTCGGGCGAGAGCCAGACCGGTCTGGACATCAGCTACACGATCGAGAACTAGGCCGGGCTGGCGGCGGCCGGGCGCATCGGGTTCCGCCGCGGCGGGTTTCGAACCGGCCTCGACGTTGATTTAGGTCAGCACCACGCTCTGCGCCCGGGTTCAAGATAATCTCAGGGCCATGTGACTTATCGACCCGCTGGGCGACACAGCCCCGGCTCGCACTCATTCGGGGGGCGGTCACGCAACAACTTCCGGTGTCGCCATCGCTCGCCGAGCGGGATGGATGGGGGCCGTGAAGTGAGGATTCTCGTCATCGAGGACAACGTCGAGCTGGCCAGGCAGATCAAGTCTGAGCTGGAGCGGGCGCTGTACGTCGTCGACATCGCGCACGATGGCGAGGAGGGTCATTTTCTCGGCCAGAGCGAACCGTTCGACGCCATTATCCTCGATCTCGGTATTCCCAAACGCGACGGCCTGGAAATCCTCGAACAGTGGCGCGCCGAGGGCAACCAGGTCCCGGTCGTGATCCTCACCTCGCGCAAGACCTGGCGTGAAAAAGTCATGGGCCTGCGCGCCGGCGCGGACGACTACCTCGGCAAACCGTTCGAATACGAAGAACTCCAGGCCCGGCTCGAGGCGGTGATCCGGCGCGCCGGCGGACACGCCCGCTCCGTTCTGTCGCAGGAGGGCCTGGTGATCGACCCGGCGAATGCGCGCGTCACCCTGGACGGTGAGCGCGTGGACCTGACGGCGCAGGAGTACCGGACCCTGGAATTCCTGATGCAGCACAGCGGTGAGATCGTGTCCAAGACCCAGCTTACCGAGCACATCTACCACCGCGATTTCGACCTGGATTCGAACGTGATCGAGGTGTTGATCAATCGCCTGCGCCGAAAGCTCAAGCCGAACCTCATTCACACGCGCAGGGGGCTTGGTTACCAGCTGGGCGGCGACGAAAACGATGCGTAGCGGTCTGACCAAGCGCATCATCGTCCTGTCGATTTTCTGGATCGTCCTTACGCTCATGGTGACGGCCCTGCTGATCACCTGGCTGTACCGCGACCACATCGAACAGCACTACGACGCCCACCTGTTCACACACGTCGAAGAGCTGGTTGCCGCGGTTCAGATCAGTCCGGACGGTGACTTGAGCCTGTTTCGCGAACCGACCGACCCGCGCTTTCACCGCCTGAACTCGGGTTGGTACTGGCAGGTGATGATGGACGGCCGGACGGTGGCCCGCTCACCTTCGCTGAACGGTCGGGATCTCGACATCGGGTCCCTGAATTTCGATGAGAACCACGACGCTCAGACCCTCGTCGATCGGGGCGGGGATAAACTGCGCGCGCGGGTGATGCACATGGCCTACAAGGATCTCGAGGCGCCGGTCACCATCCTGGCGACGGCGCCGCAGTTCCAGATCATGGACGACGTCGCCGATTTCAGAATGCACATCGCGCTGAGTTTTCTCATCGTGGCCATTGGGTTGTCGTTGGCTGTCGTGGTGCAGGTGACGGTCGCGTTGCGGCCCCTCAAGGCGATCCGCGCCGCGATCAGCGATGTTCAGACCGGCGCGACCAGCCGCCTGCCGAGAGATTTTCCCGACGACGTCCAGCCGCTGGTCGACAAGCTCAATTCCCTGCTCGATCACAACGAAACGCTGTTGAAGCGGGCGCGAACGCAACTGGCCGACCTGGCGCACGCGCTCAATACGCCATTGACGATCATCCGCAACGAGGCCCGTAATCTGACCAGCAAGGAAGGCCAGTTGATTCTCGACCAGGCCTACGCCATGACGGGGAACATCGACCACTACCTCACGCGCGCCCGGGCTTCGGGCCACTCGGACGCCTTCGGTTACCAGACGAGCATCAAGTCGGTGGTCGAGGATCTGCGTTACGCGGTCGAGCGGATGTACGGCGATCGCGATATCGGGATCGAGCTCTGCAGCAAGGGCGATTGTCGCTTTCGGGGCGATGGCCAGGACCTGGAAGAAATGCTGGGCAACCTGATCGAAAATGCCTGCAAGTGGGCCAATGAGAAAGTCGAGATCCGCTGCCGACTGAACGACGACCGGCTGACGCTGTCCGTCGAGGACGATGGCCCGGGTATTCCTGAAGAAGACCGGGCGGCCGCGCTGGAGCGGGGTCGCAAACTGGATGAATCGACCGCGGGCTACGGGCAGGGCCTGAGCATCGTGCGGGACATCGCCGAGCTTTACGGCGGCGAAGTCCGGCTGGAGTCGAGCCTGCTCGGCGGGTTGCGCGTCGACCTCGAACTGCCCGCGGCGCTGTGAACCGGATGCGCCGACCCGCGCCGCGCTAATCGCCCGGTTTGAAAAACTCGATGCCCTGCGCCTGCAGGGAAATCTGCGTGCCGGCGCGGCCCTCGACGATGGCGTTCAGGTCGCCCAGGTTGCCGATCGCGCTGCGGCGGCCGGTTTCGCGCACGAAACGGCAGGCGCCGCGGATCTTGGGCCCCATCGAGCCCGCGTCGAACGGCAGTTTTTCCAGCGCGTCCGGATGGGCGGCGCGGATCGCGCGTTGCTCCGGCTTGCCGTAATCCAGGTAGACGTGGTCGACGTCGGTCAGCATAACGAACAGCCCCGCTTTCAGGCTGCGCGCCAGGAGGCTGGCGGCAAGATCCTTGTCGATCACGGCTTCCACGCCGAACAGCCTGCCGTCGCGGAAGGCGACCGGTATGCCGCCGCCGCCGGCGCAGATGGTGACGATGCCGGCCTTGACCAGCATGCGGATCACGTCGATTTCGATGATCTCCTGCGGTTCGGGTGACGGCACCACGCGTCGAAAGTAGGCCCCGTCCGCGGCGATTGCCCAGCCTTTTTCCCGTTTCAGCCGTTCCGCTTCGCGGCGCTGATAGATCGGCCCGACCGGCTTGGTCGGGTTGTCGAACGCGGGGTCGTTCGGGTCCACGACGATCTGCGTCAGCACCGTCACGATGTGGTCTTCGTCCGGGATGATGTTGCCCAGTTCCTGCTCGATCACGTAGCCGATCATGCCCAC
>JARROJ010000030.1:0-34514 GCA_037384065.1 Lysobacterales bacterium | reverse complement strand
CGACGAAAACTGGAAGGGCGGGTTTTACTGCCCCTGCCACAAATCGAAGTTCGACATGGCGGGACGCGTGTACAAGGGCGTGCCTGCGCCGCTGAACCTGCGTATCCCGCCCTACAGCTACATCGATGACGACACCCTGGTCATCGGTGTCAATCCGCAAGGAGTCGTCTGATGGCCAAGTCCGCGAGCAGCACCGCCACGAGCGGCAACGCCCTCCTGAACTGGTTCGACAAGCGTCTGCCCGTCACGTCGTTCTGGAAAGCGACGATGACCGAGTACTACGCGCCGAAGAACTTCAATTTCTGGTACTACATGGGCGTGTTGTCCCTGGTGGTGCTGGCGATCCAGATCCTGTCCGGCATCTTCCTGACCATGCATTACAAACCCTCCGCGGCAGAGGCGTTCGCATCGGTCGAGTACATCATGCGCGACGTCGAATGGGGCTGGCTGATCCGGTACATGCACTCGACCGGCGCCTCGTTCTTCTTCATCGTGGTTTACCTGCACATGTTCCGCAGCCTGTTGTACGGCTCGCACCGCGCGCCGCGCGAACTGGTCTGGGTTTTCGGCATGATGATCTACCTGGCGCTGATGGCCGAGGCCTTCATGGGCTACGTGCTGCCCTGGGGCCAGATGTCCTACTGGGGCGCACAGGTCATCATCAACCTGTTCGGCGCGATCCCGATGATCGGCGAGCCGCTGACCGAATGGATCCGCGGCGACTTTTTCATCTCGGATGCAACGCTGAACCGCTTCTTCGCATTGCACGTGATTGCGTTGCCGCTGGCCATCCTCGGTCTCGTGTTGCTGCACCTCGTTGCGTTGCGTGAAAACGGCTCGAACAACCCCGACGGCGTCGAGATCAAGGCCAACAAGGACGAAAACGGGATTCCGGTCGACGGCATTCCGTTCCACCCCTACTACACGATCAAGGACACCTTCGGTATCGCCTTTTTCCTGCTGATCTTCGCATTCGTGATCTTCTTCTGGCCCGAGGCGGGCGGGCTGTTCCTCGAGCACGACAACTTCGTGCCGGCGGATCCGCTGGTGACGCCGGCGCACATCAAGCCCGTCTGGTACTTCACGCCGTACTACGCGATCCTCAAGGCGGTTCCGGACAAGCTGATGGGCGTGATCCTGATGGGCATCTCCGTGGCGGTTCTGTTCTTCCTGCCCTGGCTCGACCGCTCGCCGGTCAAGTCGATCCGGTACAAGGGTCTCTGGTACAAGATTCTGCTGGGCCTGTTCGTGATCGCCTTCGTCCGCCTCGGTATGCTGGGCATGGCGGAAGGCACGCCGGCGCAGACGGTCGAAATGCGGGTCTGGACCTTCGTCTACTTCGCGTTCTTCGTGCTGCTGTTCTTCCTGAGCCCCCGGGCGAGCACCAAGCCCCTGCCGGAGAGGTTGACCCACTGATGAAAACGAAAACTTTCGCAGTACTCGTTACCCTGTCCGCCCTGATGCTGGCCGCCGCGCCGGCGATGGCCGCCGGGGGTGGCAATCTGCAGCATGCGAACGTGAACGTCACCGACACGGCGGCGGCGCAACGCGGGGCGCGCTTGTTCGTGAATTACTGCATGTCCTGCCACAGCGCCAACTACATGCGGTACCAGCGTCTCGCCACGGATCTCGAGTTGGACGAGCAGGCCGTGATGGAGAACCTCGTGTTCTCGGATGCCAAGATCGGTGACCGGATGACCATCGCGATGCGTCCCGAGGATGCCGCGAAATGGCTCGGCAAGGCGCCGCCGGACCTGACGGTCATCGCACGCTCGCGGGGCGTGGACTGGTTGTATACCTATTTCAAGACGTTTTACCAGGACGCATCGGGCCACTGGAACAACGAGGTGCTGCCGAACGCGGCGATGCCGCACGTGTTCTGGCAGCTGCAGGGCATCCAGAAGCCGCTGTACGCGACCCATGACGGACACACGACGATCGAGCGCCTGGTGCTCGACACGCCGGGACTGCAGTCGCCCGAGGAATACGACAACACGGTTCGCGACCTCGTCACCTTCCTCGCCTACATTTCCGAGCCGGCACAGCTGGTGCGCAAGGACATCGGCATCCGGGTCCTGTTGTTCCTGGCCTTCTTCGCGATGGTCGCATACCTGCTCAAATCGGAATATTGGCGGGACGTTCACTGAGAAATCAGTTCAACCGGGCCCGCCGCACGGCGCGGGCCCGACCCATAGGGAGAATCTAGTGGCAGTATCGGTTCGAGGTCGTTCGACCATGGCTTTGTATTCATCCGAGACATCGATTGAATGTCACCGGGTGCGTTTCGTGCTGGCGGAAAAGGGAATCAACGTCGATATCGTCAACGTGTCGACCGACGAGTCGGCGGCCGCGGATCTCGCGGAGCTGAACCCCTACAACGAGACGCCGACGCTGGTCGATCGCGACCTCGTGCTCTACGACGCGGGCGTCATCAATGACTATCTCGACGAGCGTTACCCGCATCCGCCGCTGATGCCGGTCGACCCCGTCTCGCGCGCGCAACTCCGGTTGCTGCACCACCGCATCCTCAAGGACTGGTACAGCCTGGCCCGGGGGATCGAGGAAGCGTCGGGGCGCAAGGCGGATCAGCTGGCAAAGCAACTCAAGGAGAGCCTGCTCGCCGCCAACGAATTGTTCAAGATGTCGGAATACCTGCTCAGCGACGAGTTGAGCCTGGTCGACTGCACGCTCGGCCCGCTGATGTGGCGCCTGCCGTACTACGGCGTCAAACTGGGCAAGCCCGGAGCCGCGGTCGAGACCTACGCACACCGGATTTTCTCGCGATCGTCCTTCAAGGCCAGCCTGACCCAGGCGGAGCGTGACCTTTTGCTGACCAGTTGATCTGCGCGTGTCATGTCCGATGAGATGACATCCAACCGGCCCTACCTGCTTCGTGCCCTGTACGAGTGGATCGGTGACAACCAGATGACCCCGCACATCCTGGTCGACGCCGGCGCGCCCGGGGTCGACGTACCGCGGCAGGCGGTGCAGAAAGGCAAGGTCATCCTCAACATCGACCCGGCCGCGGTGCGCGAACTGAACCTCGGCAACCGGTTCCTGACCTTCAGCGCCCGCTTCTCCGGGCGCCAGTTCGAGGTGACCGTGCCGGTCGACGCCGTGCTGGCGATCTATTCCAAGGAAAATGGCCAGGGCATGATGTTTGCCCAGGAAGACGGTTCCCCGGCGCCCGACGACCCGGACTCCGGGCCGGGCGGCAGTTCCTCGAAACGCCCGCATCTCAAGGTCGTCAAGTAATCCGAACGAAACGCGCCCACCGGTCGGCGCCCGCGTGCGCGCGCGGAACGGCTCCGGCATGCCGCCGGCCGGCAAACGCTTCAGCCCTCAGACGTGTTCGATCAGGGGGCCGTCGCCGGTCTCGATCACCACGACCGGGCGGTGGCCCGGCGCGATCAGCACGATGCCACCCGTTTGCAGGACACCGCGCCGGGCGAAGTCAAAGCGGTAGCGGAACCCCCAGGCATTGACCGGATCTTCGCGCTTCAGCTGAATCGACTCGAGCATCACGGTGTCGTCCATCAGCACGAGGCCGTGCTGGCGGCAGGCGCTGGCCGCAGCGCCGCGCGCCGCTTCCTTGCCATTGAGCAGCCGCCACCAGGTGATGGCCGCGAGCCCGGCAGCCGTGAACAGCACCAGTCCGGTGACGCTCATCGCGGACGGGCCGGATTGGCGGACAACAACGCCAGCGTCGCGCCGGTGCCGCCGTCGACGGCGCGGCAGGAAGCGAAGGCGATCACCCGCGGATGCTTCCACAACACGCGCTTGGTGAGCGCCTTGAGCACCGGCGTGCCGCGTGAGCGCAGGCCCTTGCCGTGAACGATGCGGATGCAGGCGCGGTTGTCGCGCAGCGATCGCTCGATGAAATCCAGCAACACCTGGCGGGCCGTCGGGACGTCCATGTAATGCAGGTCGATGGTGTCGGTGATCGCGTAGTGGCCACGGCGCAGGCGGCGCAGCACGCGCGGCTGGTAGCCCGGTTTCAGCCACAGCAGTTCTTCGCCGGTCTCCGCCGCGTCCAGGTCGATGCGCTGCAACATTTCCTGCAACGCCTCGCGATCATCGCGCGCCTGCTGCACCGCGCGGGCCGGCGGACGCGGGCGGACGGGCTCGATGCGCCCGTCGGCCGGCAGGGGGCGCACGTCCGCCATGGCTTCGCGGAACAGGTCGTCATCCGGATTTTTCTTTTTTGAACTCATTTCAGTCAGTCGGCCCAGGCCTTACAATAACGCTTCCCGATGTGACGGTTTCGGCATGCATTTTCTGATCAGCAACGACGACGGCATCAACGCCCGCGGCATCCGGGTGCTTTCCGAACGCATGCGATCGTTCGGCCGGGTGACCATCGTCGCGCCGGATCAGAACCGCAGCGGGGCCAGCAATTCACTGACGCTCGAGAACCCCGTCCGCATTCACGAACTCGACGATGACGTCATCATGGTCAATGGCACGCCGACCGACTGCGTTCATATTGCATTAACCGGCCTGCTGGATAAAGACCCCGACATTGTGCTGTCGGGGATCAACGACGGGGCGAACCTGGGGGACGACGTGATCTACTCCGGCACCGTCGCGGCGGCGATGGAAGGTCGCTTTCTCGGTCTGCCGGCGATCGCGGTTTCGCTGGTATTCAAGGGGCGCGCGGTGCATTTCGAATCGGCCGCCGAGGCCGTGGCGCGCCTGGTCGAACGGTTGCGCGAGGACCCGCTGCCGGCCGATACGATCCTCAACATCAACGTGCCGGACCTGCCCTGGGCGGAGATTCGCGGTTTCGAGGTCACCCGCCTGGGTTACCGCCACCGCGCCGAGCCGGTCGTTAAGATGGACGATCCGCGTGGCCGCCCGATGTACTGGATCGGCCCGGCGGGCGCGGGTCAGGACGCCGGGCCGGGAACGGATTTCGACGCCATTCGGCGCGGCTACATCTCGATCACGCCGATTCACGTCGACCTGACGCGCTACCAGGCGCTGGACCAGGTCGCGGGCTGGGTTGAAGCGATCGATCTCGGCGTGGCCGAGGAGGGCGCCGCGTGATTCACAGGCGCGACCTCAAGTCCGTACCGCGCGGCATCGGCATGACCTCGCAGGGCACGCGCGACCGCCTGGTGCGCCGCCTGCGCGACAAGGGCATCGAGGACGAGCGCGTGTTGCACGCCATCGCGACGACACCGCGTCACGAATTCGTCGACGAGGCGTTGTCGAGCCGCTCCTACGAGGACACGGCGCTGCCGATCGGGCTGGGCCAGACCATATCGCAGCCCTGGGTGGTGGCGAAAATGACCGAGGCCATGCTCGACGGCGGGTCGCCGCAAAAGGTGCTCGAAGTCGGCACGGGTTCCGGTTATCAGGCGGCGATCCTGGCGGCGCTGGTGCCGCAGGTGTTCACCGTCGAGCGCATCGAGGAACTGCTCAAGATCGCGCGACGCCGCTTTCACCGGCTCAAGTTGAATAACATCTACACGCGACACGCCGATGGCCACCTCGGCTGGCCCAGCCAGGCGCCATTCGACGGGATCATCGTCACCGCGGCGGCCAGCCGGCTGCCGCTCGAACTGGTGACGCAACTGCGGGTCGGCGGCGTGCTGGTTGCGCCGGTCGAACGGGGCGGCATGCAACGCCTGCTGGCCGTGCGCCGCACGGAAGACGGTCACGAGGAGCGCGACCTCGGCGGGGTCATTTTCGTGCCGCTTCTGGCCGGGCTGTCCTGACGGCGGGCGGATGCAGGCAGACGGAACTCCAACCTCGGACCGGGACGGCGGTATCTTCCGGCGCCTGTACGACCGTGTGCTGTCCTGGTCGGGGCACCGGCGGGCGCCGACGATCCTGGCCAGCCTGAGTTTCGCGGAATCCAGTTTCTTTCCGGTCCCACCCGATGTCATGCTGGCGCCGATGTGCCTGGCGCGCCCGCAGCGCGCCTGGTGGTTCGCCGCGCTGTGCACGATCAGCTCGGTCGCCGGCGGTCTCGCCGGTTACCTGATCGGTCGCCTGGCGTTCGGCCTGATCGAGCCCTGGCTGATGGAATCGTCCTACCGCGAGGCGTTTCTCGCCGCCGTCGAGTCCTTCGATCGCTGGGGCGCCGTGTACATCCTGCTGGCCGGGTTCACGCCGATTCCCTACAAGGTATTCACGATCAGCGCCGGTGTTGTCGGCATGCCGTTGCTGCCGTTTATACTGGGGTCCACGGCCGGGCGGGGTGCCCGGTTCTTTCTGGTGGCCGGTTTGATTCGAGCGATGGGTGAAAAAGCGGCGGAACGACTGCGGGTCTGGGTGGACCTGATCGGCTGGACGGTGCTGGTGCTGGCCGGAATCGGTTTTCTTGCCTGGTGGTTGCTGGGAGGCACGGCGTGACGCTGCTGCGCCTGCTGGCGACGGCCTGCCTCGCGATCGGCGTGCTGACGGGCTGCAACAAGACCTGGGCGCCGGTCGAGGACCGCAGTGCCGCGCGGGACGCCTACATGTCGGCGGCCGACGGAACGTATCGCGTGCGCCGCGGCGATTCCCTGCACGCGATCGCGTTCAATTTCGGTCTCGACTGGCGCCAGATCGCACGCTGGAACGGGATCGAAGCACCGTATGTCATTTATCCCGACCAGGTTTTGCGCCTCGGGCCAACGGCGGAAGCGAGCCGGTCGGTGACGACCACCGCGGCGCGCCCGTATCCGAGCAGCAGCGATCGTGTGGTGACGCGCGAGGCCGAATCCCGAACCGTCGACACGGCTCCGGTCGAGCCGCCCCGGTCGCAGGTGCCGGCCAGTCAACAGGCGCAGGAAACGCGTCCGACGCCGCCGCCGGCCGTCAAGCCGGCGCCGCCCGCCACGATCAGCCAGTCCGATCCCAAGGCCTGGCTGTGGCCCGTGGAGGGGCGCCTGATCAGTCGGTTTCGTGCGAACGATCCGTCACGCAACGGCATCGAGATCGGCGGCCGGGATGGCGAGGCCGTGCGGGCGGCTGCCGCGGGCGAAGTCGTTTACAGCGGCAACGGCCTGATCGGTTACGGCGAGCTGATCATCATCAAGCACAGCGACCGCATGCTGAGCGCTTACGGCCATAACCGGACGCGGCTGGTCGCCGAGGGGCAGGTCGTCGCGGCCGGCGAAAAAATCGCCGAGATGGGCAAGGATGAACGCAACCGAAGCCTGTTGCATTTCGAAATTCGCCGTGACGGTACGCCCCAGGATCCTCTGCGTTACCTTCCGGATCGCTAGCTGACTTTTCGCGCGTTTCCATGATCCACGTCAAGTGGACGAGACTTTTGCCGATCGATGTGCTACGTTAAATAGTCTGCCGCACAAATCTAATACAGTACCGCCGGTTCGGGCGTTACGCGGGAGCAGGCAGAGAAAAACGCAAAAGCGCCGTCAAGCGCGAGGAGCGGGGGGATGCAAGAGGCTCAAACGGGACGCAAGGACGCCTCCGCCAAACCGAAATCAGGATGTTCGAAAACGCCGGAGCGGTTTTCGCGCCGGTCACGCTTCACTAATGGCCAATCGGCCGTCAATCACGATGTCACGCGCATCTACCTGAGCGAAATCGGCCGTTCGCGGCTGTTGACCGCCGAAGAGGAAATCGAACTGTCGCGCGCCGCCCAGAACGGGTGCGTGGCAAGCCGCCAGCGCATGATCGAATCGAATCTTCGCCTGGTCGTGAACATCGCCCGGGCGTACGTCAAGCGCGGACTGCCGCTGCTGGACCTGATCGAAGAGGGCAACCTCGGCTTGATCCGGGCTGTCGAGAAATTCGATCCCGAGCGCGGTTGCCGCTTCTCGACCTACGCCACGTGGTGGATTCGACAGTCCGTCGAACGCGCGATCATGAACCAGTGCCGCACGGTGCGGCTGCCGATTCACATCATCCGCGAACTGACGCTCTACCTGCGCACCGCGCGGGAACTGGAGCAGCACATGAATCGCCGGCCGACGGCGGAAGAAGTGGCGCGCGCACTCGAAATTCCGACCGAAAACGTCGAGCGGCTGTTTGGTTTCAATGAGCCGCTGTCGTCCGCGGACGAACCGCTCAGCGAAGATTCGAACCGATCGGTCGTCGATTCCATCGCCGACGAGCAGAATGCCGATCCGGCCTCGGCGTATGCCGGACAGGCTGCCGGCGAAGTGCTGTCGACCTGGCTGGAGAAGCTTTCGGATCAGCAGCGACAGGTGGTGCAGCACCGCTTCGGTTTGAACGGCCACGGGCGCAAGACGCTGGAACAGGTCGGCAGCCTGCTCGGTGTCACCCGGGAACGGGTGCGCCAGGTGCAGCTCGCCGCGCTGTCCCGTCTGCGCGAAATCTCGAGTCGCGAAGGCTACCGCGAATTGCCCTTCATGGATTGAGCGTCCCGCGGGGACGACTCAGTTCGCGCTCAGCGGCAACATGGCGGCGACGGCGTTGCGTCGCTCCGACATCAATACGTTGAACGTGCGGCAGGCCGCCTCCGTGGTCATCGCTTCGATGCCGATGCCGCGGCGAAAGAAACACACGGTCAGCGCCGGTTCGATGAAGGCCTGTGTCGGGCCCGTGCCGAGCAACACGATCTCGGGTTCGAGGCGGAACACCGGTTCGAGCAAGGCTTCGGTCAGTTCGGTGATGGAGCCGACTGCCCAGTCGGCGATCACCTCGTTGGCCGAGACGATGACCGGCCCTTCGTATACGTCGTCCCCGATCCGAAAACCCGACGCCGAGACCGAGCGGACAAACAGGTGATCTTCCGGTTTGTGCAGGGTGAGTTCCATGGCGTGTTCAGACGGGCAGCTCGATGACCGGCTTGTCCGGGTTGCGCCGATAGAACGCGACGACCTGGCCGATCGAATGCACCACCTCCGCGCCGCTTCCGGTCCGGATTTCCTCCGCCCACTGCGCGCGCTGCGCCCGGTCGGCGCGCAACTTCACCTTGATCAGTTCATGGTGCTCGAGGGCCGTTTCGATCTCGGCCAGGACGTTTTCCGTCAGCCCCTTGTCGGCGACGATGACGACCGGCTTGAGTTTGTGGGTCAGGCCGCGCAGAAACCGCAGCTGTCGATTGTTCAGTGGCATGATCCGTTTCCTGCTGTGGCACACTATGCGGCGCGCAGAAACGCGGGCCGGTGTCCGAGGTTGCGGATTCTAACACGCGAGGAGTGGGCCGGAATGGCGAAGAGCAAGAGCAGCAAGCGATGGTTGGCCGAGCATTTCGATGATCCCTACGTGCGGATGGCCCAACAGCAGGGCCTGCGCTCGCGCGCTGCGTTCAAGCTGCTTGAAATCCAGGAGAAATACGACCTGATCGGGCCCGGTATGACGGTGGTCGACCTCGGCGCCGCGCCCGGCGGCTGGTGCCAGGTCGCGCAGCCCCTGGTCGGGGCGCAGGGCCGGGTGATCGGTCTGGACCTGCTGGAGATGGAGCCCCTGCCGGGCGTCGGATTCATCCACGGCGATTTCACCGAGGACGAACCGCTGGCGGAACTTGAGCAGGCGCTCGAGGGTCGGACTGTCGATCTTGTTTTGTCGGACATGGCGCCCAATATGAGTGGAATGGCCGCGATCGACCAGGCAAAGGCCATGTACCTGGCGGAACTGGCGCTGGAATTCGTTCGGGAACATTTGCGCCCCGGTGGCGATTTCCTGATCAAGCTGTTCCAGGGCGCCGACTTCGACGCGTACGTGCGCGAGGTTCGATCGCTGTTCGAGAAGGTGCTCGTGCGCAAGCCGAAGGCGTCGCGTGCGCGCAGCCGCGAGGTCTATTTGCTGGCCCGCGGCCGTCGGCTGCAGTAAATTGGTACCGGAACGACCGGGTGACGGTTGTCAGGAGACATTGATTTGAACGATCTTGCCAAACAGTTGCTGACCTGGGCGATCATCGCGATCGTGCTGGTTTCCATATTCAACCATTACGCGAGCGTGGGTACGACGCCCGAGTCGCTGTCGTATTCGCAGTTCCTGTCGAACGTGCGCAACGGCGAGGTCGTCGAAGTTCACGTCCAGAGCACCAACAGCGGCAACAACATTACCGGCACCAATGGGGATGGCAGCGAATTCCAGACGTTCGGCCCGCCCGATGACAAGCTGGTCGACGACCTGGTCGAGAACAACGTCGAATTTTCGGCGGAGCCGCCGGCCGAACGCTCGATCCTCGTCGACCTGCTGATCGGTGTCGCGCCGATCCTGCTCCTGATCGGCGTGTGGGTCTATTTCATGCGGCAGATGCAGGGGGGCGGCGCAGGCGGCCGCGGCGCGATGTCGTTCGGCAAGAGCCGCGCCAAGCTGCAGGGCGAGGACCAGGTGAAGGTCACGTTCGAGGACGTTGCGGGCGTCGAGGAAGCCAAGGAAGAGGTCAGCGAACTGGTCGAGTTCCTGCGCAACCCCGGCAAGTTCCAGAAGCTGGGCGGACACATTCCGCGCGGCGTGCTGATGGTCGGGTCGCCCGGCACCGGCAAGACCCTGCTGGCCAAGGCGATCGCCGGCGAGGCGAAAGTGCCGTTCTTCTCGATTTCCGGCTCCGATTTCGTCGAGATGTTCGTCGGCGTCGGTGCGTCCCGCGTACGCGACATGTTCGACCAGGCGAAGAAACACGCGCCGTGCATCATCTTCATCGACGAGATCGACGCGGTCGGCCGCCATCGCGGGGCCGGGCTCGGCGGCGGCCATGACGAGCGCGAGCAGACCCTCAACCAGTTGCTGGTGGAAATGGACGGCTTCGAAGGCGGCGAGGGCGTGATCGTGATCGCGGCCACCAACCGGCCCGACGTGCTCGACCCGGCGCTGCTGCGCCCGGGCCGTTTCGATCGGCAGGTGGTGGTGCCGCTGCCCGACATTCGCGGTCGCGAGGCGATCCTCAAGGTGCACATGCGCAAGGTGCCGATCGCCGACGACGTCAATGCACAACTCATCGCGCGCGGCACGCCCGGTTTTTCCGGGGCCGACCTGGCGAACCTGGTCAACGAGGCGGCGCTGTTCGCGGCGCGCGACAATGCCAAGTACGTCACGATGGATCACATGGACCGCGCCAAGGACAAGATCATGATGGGCACCGAGCGGCGCTCGATGGTCATGTCCGAGAAGGAAAAGAAACTGACGGCCTACCACGAGGCCGGTCACGCCATCGTCGGCCGCCTGGTGCCGGAGCACGACCCGGTTTACAAGGTGACGATCATTCCGCGCGGTCGCGCCCTGGGCGTGACGATGTTCCTGCCCGAGCAGGACAAGTACAGCATCTCGAAGAAGCAACTCGAGAGCCAGCTGAGCAGCCTGTTCGGCGGGCGCGTGGCGGAGGAACTGATCTTCGGCGGCGAAAACGTCACGACCGGCGCGTCGAACGACATCGAGCGCGCCACGTCGATCGCGCGCAACATGGTCACCAAGTGGGGTCTGACGGAGAAGCTCGGCCCGCTGACGTATTCCGAGGACGAGGACGAGGTGTTCCTCGGCCGGTCGGTAACGCAGCACAAGCACGTCTCCGACGATACCGCGCGCCAGATCGATCTCGAGGTTCGTTCCATCATCGAGAACGCCCACGGCAAGGCGAAGCAGTTGCTCGAGGACAACATCGAAAAGCTGCACCTGATGGCCGAGGCGCTGGTCCGCTACGAGACGATCGACACCAAGCAGATCGACCAGATCATGGAAGGCCGCGAACCGGATCCGCCCGAGGGCTGGAACGAAAACGACGACACGCCTTCCGGCGGCGAAAGCAGCGTGGCGACCGACGGCGATCGCACCAGCGTCGGCGGGCCCGCCGAGCAGCACTGAACGAGTCTCGCGGCGGTCCTTCCGTCGCGGGGGCGGATGCGCGACCGGTTCGGGCAGGCTGGTGCCGCTTTTCTTCCTGGATACGCGACGGCGAACGACCGATCCCGGACTCACGCGAAGGCGTGCTGCTGGCCTGGCGCGGGTTTCGGGACCGTCAGCCGTCGGGAACAGCTGACCGAGCGCCCAGGGACGGCTCGAGCGGGTCCCGGAACTCGCGCCAGGTCAGCGCGCCCCCGCCGGTGCACGACTCAGTGCTCTCGAGCCCCATTCAACGCACGACTTTCCGCCTGCGTGACCGCGTCCGCCCGTTCGGGACATTCCCTCATCCGGGCGCTAGAATTACACAATGAGCAGGAAATACTTCGGTACCGACGGTGTCCGCGGCCGCGTCGGCGAACACCCGATTACCGCGGACTGGATTCTGCGTCTCGGTCGGGCGGCCGGCGTGGTGCTGGCAGGCAACGACAAGCGGGGCGTCGTCATCGGCAAGGACACCCGCGTGTCCGGCTACATGTTCGAATCCGCGCTCGAAGCCGGCCTTGCCGCCGCGGGCGCGAATGTCCTGCTGCTCGGTCCGATGCCGACCCCGGCCGTGGCCTATCTGACCCGAACCCTGTACGCCTGCGCCGGTATCGTCATCTCCGCCTCGCACAATTCCTACGAGGACAACGGCATCAAGTTTTTCTCCGCCGAGGGCGAGAAACTGCCCGACGAGGTCGAACAGGCGATCGAGGCGGAAATCGACCGGCCGTTCGTCACGGTGGGTTCGGCGCACATGGGCCGCGCCGAACGGGTCGACGACGCCGCCGGGCGTTACATCGAATACTGCAAGGGCACGATGCCGTTCGGCACGCTGTTCAACGGCATGCGCATTGTGCTCGATTGCGCGAACGGCGCGACCTACCGCGTCGCGCCCGCCGTGTTGCGTGAACTGGGCGCCAAGGTTTACCCCATCGCGGCCCGTCCGGACGGCATGAACATCAACCTGGATTGCGGTTCGACGCGGCCCGAGGCGATGCAGAAGCACGTCATCGAGACCGGGGCCGACCTCGGCATCGCGCTGGACGGCGACGGTGACCGCGTCGTCCTGGCGGACAGCGACGGCACGCTGGTCGACGGTGACGAACTGCTGTACATCATCGCGAGCGCCCGCAAGGCCGAGGGGACGATGCGCGGCGGCGTCGTCGGCACGGTGATGACGAATTTCGGGCTCGAACTCGCACTGGCCGACATGGAGATTCCGTTTCTTCGCACCGACGTCGGCGACCGGCACATCCACCGGGCCCTGATCAGCAACGGCTGGACCCTGGGCGGCGAAACCTCGGGTCACCTGTTGGCGCTGGACCGCGCCAGCACGGGCGATGGCATCGTCAGCGCGCTGATCGTGCTGGAACTGATGGCGCGCAGCGGGCGCAGCCTGGCGGAACTGCGCAGCGGGATGGAAAAGCTGCCGCAGACCATGATCAACGTGCCGGTCTCCGAAGACGGCCGCCGGCGGTTCGCGGAGTCCGAACAGATCCGGGGCGCCGTCGAGCGCACCGAGGTGGCCCTGCAGGGCCGGGGTCGGGTGATCCTGCGGCCGTCGGGCACGGAGCCCCTGATCCGGGTCACCCTTGAGGGCGAAGATCCCGAACGGGTCGCCGTGCTCGCGCAGGAGCTGGCGGATACGGTCAGCGCGGAACTGGGCGCGGCGCCGACCGGCTGATGACCGGAAACGTTCCGGTTCTCGATCTGCAACGGTTGGCGTCCGATGCCGATGCGCTGATCGCGGAAGCCGGTCGCGCATACCGAGAATTCGGCTTTTGCGGGTTTCGCAACCACGGGATTCCGGACGCGGTCATCGACGCGGCGTACGACGCGTTCCGGCGCTTCTTCGCCCTGCCGGTCGCGACCAAGGAACAGTGCCGTTCCGCGCCTGGGGGGCAGCGCGGTTACACGCCCTTCGGCACCGAACGCGCGAAAGACAGCGCGGTGCCCGACCTCAAGGAGTTCTTTCACGTCGGCCGCGAGGTGGCCGGTGCCAACCCCTGGCCGGAAATCCTCGCGCCGAATCGCTGGCCGGCCGAACCGCCGGAGTTTCGGCAGCGGGCGCTCGCGCTGTACGGTGAACTCGATCGCCTGGGAGGGCGTATCCTGGGCCTCATCGCCCGATTCCTGGGTCTCGATGCCGGCTGGTTCGAACCCCATGTCGACCGGGGCAACAGCATCCTGCGTGCGATCCATTACCCGCCGATCGGGTCGCGCGAGACGCCGGCCGTGCGCGCCGCTCGGCATGAGGACATCAACCTGATCACCCTGCTGATCGGTTCCAACGAGGCCGGTCTCGAGATCCTGGCGCGCGACGGCGGCTGGGTGCCGGTCACGAGCATCCCGGGAACGATCGTGGTGAATATCGGCGACATGATGAAGCGGCTGACCAACGACGTGCTGCCGTCGACGCCGCATCGCGTGGTGAATCCGGCGGGCGTGGCGGCGGCGCAGTCGCGCTACTCCATTCCGTTCTTCCTGCACCCCAATCCGGACTTCGTGATTCGAACGTTGCCCCAATGCATCGGGCCCGACCGGCCGGACCGGTACCCGGAACCGCTGTCGGCGGATGAATTCCTGACCCGGCGCCTGCGCGAAAACCGGATGTACTGAGGGGGCGCGACGGTGCTTCGGGCGGCCTTCTTTGCCCCCGCCAAAACCGTCCGCCCGGCGCCTCGCTTCGTTCGCTCGAGGCCAGCGGCCTAGTCTTTCAGGACCCCGAGTTCCTTGCCGACTTTCGTGAACGCCGCGACCGCCCGGTCGAGATGCTCCTTTTCATGGGCCGCCGATACCTGCACGCGAATGCGTGCTTCGCCGCGCGGCACCACCGGGAAGAAGAAACCGATGACGTAGATGCCTTCCTCGAGCAGGCGACTCGCGAAGGCCTGCGACAGTGGCGCGTCGTACAGCATGACCGGGACGATCGGGTGGATGCCCGGCTTGATGTCGAAACCGGCGCCGGTCAGCGCTTCGCGGAAGTAGCGCGTGTTCTCCTCCAGCCGGTCGCGCAGGGCGGTGGTCGACGAGAGCATTTCGAACACCTTGATGCCGGCCGCGACCAGCGGCGGCGGCAAGGTGTTCGAGAACAGGTAGGGCCGTGAACGCTGGCGCAGCAGATCGATGATCTCCTGGCGGCCGGTGGTAAAACCGCCCGAACCGCCGCCGAGCGCCTTGCCCAGCGTGGAGGTGAAAATATCGATCCGCTCCATCACGCCATGGTGCTCGGCCGAGCCGCGCCCGGTCGGCCCGAGGAAACCGGTGGCGTGGCTGTCGTCGACCATGACAAGGGCATCGTATTTCTCCGCGAGGGCGGTGATCTCGTCGAGCTTCGCAATGTAACCGTCCATGCTGAACGCGCCGTCGGTGGCGATCAGCCGGGTCCGGCAGTCCTGCGTCGCCTGCAGCGCCTGTTCCAGGGCCGCCATGTCGCTGTTCGGGTAGCGGTGGCGTTGCGCCTTGCACAGGCGGATGCCGTCGATGATCGACGCGTGGTTCAGGGCATCGGAAATGACGGCGTCCTCGGGGCCGAGCAGGGTTTCGAACAGGCCGCCGTTGGCGTCGAAACACGAGGTGTAGAGAATCGTGTCGTCCGTGCCGAAGAACTTCGAGATGGTGCGCTCCAGGGCCTTGTGCAGATCCTGCGTGCCGCAGATGAAGCGCACGCTGGCCAGGCCGAAGCCATGGTCGTCGAGCGCCTGGTGCGCCGCGGCGATGACCTCCGGATGGTCGGCCAGGCCGAGGTAGTTGTTGGCGCAGAAATTCAGCACCTCGCGGCCGTCCTGCACCTGGATCTCGACCCCCTGGGGGGTGGTGATGATGCGTTCTTCCTTGTACAGGCCTGCGGCCCGGATTTCCTCGAGTGTCGTCTGCAGTCGGTCGGTGACGTTCATGTCGCTCCCCGGTCGGTTTTCACGTAGCGCAGCTTAGCAGGCTCCGCCGCCGGTCGCCCTGTTTCAGGTCAGTTTCCGCGGCCCGGGCCTCAGAAGCGGGCCCGCAATCCGAGCAGCACGTTGCGACCCGCCTGGGGCGCCCGGTCCTTCAGGTAGGACGTGCTGTTGCGGATGTCCTCGTCGAGCAGGTTGCGGGCCTTGAGAAAGGCCACCCATTCGCTCCGATCCGTCGCGGCGAAGCGCCACGAGACCTCGGCGTTGACGAGGTCATAGCCGGGCGTCGGCGTTTCGTACTCGGCCACCCGGTCGTGGCTCGAGGCGTGAATCCACGCCAGCGACGCGGCCCAGTCGCCGAGATCCCAGTCGGCGCCCAGGCCGATCCGCGTCGGCGGCATCAGCGGCACGTTCTCGCCACCGGCGAGTTCGCCGCGCACGGTGTCGTAGAAGCCGAACAGCTGCCAGTGGCCGCTGCGGCGATGGCCGAGGTCATAGCGCAGTTCGAGTTCGCCACCGATGAAATCGGCATCACGCTGGGACCACAGGCGCACCGGCAGTCCCTCCTCTTCCGCGGCCGAATTGGCCTGGTAGATGTAATCGTCGAAGCGATCGGCGTAGACAACCAGCGAGCCGGTCAGTCGGCCGCCGTGAACGCGGTAGCCGAGTTCGCCGTGGACGTTGCTTTCGATACGCAGATCCGGGTTGCCGATTTCGAAAATCTGGCTGGCCACGTGGGGCCCGTACGCGAACAGTTCCTGCGCCGTCGGCGCCCGTTCGGAGCGCGCCAGCGTGAACGAGAAGTGACTGTTGCCTTGGGCGTGCCAGATGGCGCCCGCCGATAAGGACAGCGGTCGAAACGTACGGGTCGGGTCCGACCGGTCCGAAAGCGCGCCGTCCGACGCCCGGCGGACCGCGACGTCCTCGTAGCGCACGCCGGTATCGAGACGCCACGCCGCGAACTCCGCGCTCTCGACCCAGAACAGCGCCGTCGTCTCCGTTTGCGAGTCGGGTACGAACGCCTCTTCGCCGACGGCGCTGAAATCGATGTCCTGGTATTGCAGTCCGAACGCCCCTTCCAGGCGGCCCCAGGGCTCGTGACGCAGTTCGAGTCGGCTGTCCAGCGTGTCGCTGTCGAACACCGTACCGATCGCCTCGCCCTCGAACTCGGTGTGCGTGTAGCCGATTCCCGCCGCCCTGAACGTCAGCTGCGCAAAGCCGCGAAACGGCTGCTGCCCGACGAGTTCCGCGTCCCAGCGGTCGCTGGCGAGGTCGATCGTGACGAACTCATCTTCGTCGTGGCCGGGTTCTTCCGCCTCGGCTTCGGTGTCCCCGTGTTCCTCGTGGTGGTGACTGGCGCCGGGTATGCCGTAGTTGCTGTCGTACGCCGTCCAGGAAGCGCCGAGTCGCCATTGCGCGCCGATCCAGCTGGCCCCGAGAGCGCCGCCCTCGTTGTCGAAAAAGCTGTTCTCGAGGATCCCGTTCTGCGGCGCCTCGTCGCCGTCGGACTCGTGGTGCTCTTCATGCGCCTCATCCTCCGGGTACAACTCGGCCGCACCGGGGATTTCGTAGTCGTCGCTGCGCCGGTAAAAGGCGTTGGCATGCAGCGCGAGGCGCTCGCCCGAGAGGTCGATACGCGCGCCGGCCATGCGCTGGTCGGCGGCGCTGTCGGCCTGGGCGATGGCGCGGCCGCTGACCGCCTGCTCGGCCGGCTCGACGGGAATCGTGTGCGTGACGACATTGACCACGCCGCCGATCGCGCCGGAACCGTACAACAGGGTCGACGGGCCGCGCAGCACCTCGATCTGGTCGGCGAGGAACGGTTCGATCGAGACGGCATGGTCCTGGCTGACCGCGGACGCATCGCCCGACGACATGTTGTTGCTCAACACGCCGACCCGCTGACCCTGCAGGCCGCGAATCACCGGACGCCCGACGTTTTCGCCGAAACTCGCGTTCGACAGGCCGGGGATACGCGCCAGGGTGTCGCCCAGGCTGGCGGCGAGCTGGTTCTGCAATTCCTGGCCGCTGAGCACGGTTGCCGATTGCGAGAGTTCGACCAGGTTGCGATTCAGCGGTGTGGCGCGCACGACCACTTCCTCGAGTTCGGAATGCCGGTGATCGGGCCCGTGGTGCGGGTCCTCGTCGTGCCGTTCTTCGGCGGGTTGGGCCAGCCCCGTGGCCGGCCCCAGGATCATCAGGCCGGCGACCAGGCCGGCCAGGAAAAATTCGCTTCGTTTCATGCCTCGCTTGCTCCGGGCGTGTTGACGGAAAGGGTCATCAGGGCACGCTCCGCTTGCTGACGGAGCGTGTGACGGTCAACGGAGCCGGGGTGGGGCGCGGGCGTGGCGTGGCGGTAGTGAAACCTCGCCCGCAGGCGGGGCTGCAAGCGCGAATTCCGGTACTGGGGGGGCGGGCTCCGCGGCATCGTGACCGCAGTCGATGGCCGCTGCGCCATTGGATTGGGCGACGGAGCAGACCGGGCAATGAAGTTTCCCGGCCGGTGAACCATGGTCGGCGGCGTGCACGTGCGCCACGGTCTGCGCCGCCAGCACGAGGGCGAGCAGCGCAATGCGCAGGAGTTGGCGGACCGATCCGTGGAATTTCATACGTGAAGTCTATTGGCCGTGACCGCGCGTGTCCATCAATCCCCGAGCGCCGCCCGCAGCTGTTCGCGGAGGGCCGTGAGGGCCGCCGCCGCGGTGGCGCGCACGCACTGGTCGGCCTGCGCGCTGAGCGGCGTGCCGACCGGATTGATTTCCACCAGGCGAGCGCCATTGCCTTGCGCGATCAGCGGCAGCCCGGCCGCCGGATGGACCAGGGCGGTGGTGCCGATGGAAAAGCAGAAATCGCTGCGCGCCGCGATGGCCGTGGCGCGGTCGATGGCCGCCTGCGGCAGGACCTCGCCGAACCAGACGACGTCGGGTCGCGCCAGGCCGTGCTTGACGTAGGGCGAAGGCGGGGGGGCGCCATCCTGGTCGACCAGCCATTCGCGGCTGATCGGCCGGTGCGTCACGCTGCACTTGGAGCGCGTGATGTTGCCGTGCAACTCGATGACGTCCGAAGAGCCCGCAGCCTGGTGCAGGCCGTCGACGTTCTGCGTGACGATGTGCAGCGAACCCAGCCAGCGGGCGATCTGCACCAGCGCATGGTGCCCGGCGTGCGGTTCGGCAGCGGACACGGTTCGCCGCCGCTCCTCGTACCACTGCCACACGCGGGCCGGGTCCTGTTCGAATGCTTCCGGCGTGGCCAGTTCCTCGGGCCGGTAACGCGACCACAGGCCGGTCTGCGCCTCGCGGAAGGTCGGGATGCCGCTCTCCGCCGACATTCCGGATCCGGTCAGCACCAGCACGCAGCGGGCCCGCAGCAGCTGTTCCAGCAGTGCGGGTTCGAGACGAGGTACGGGTTCCTGGCTCACGTCGGTTATCCTGTTTGCATGGCGACAGACAAGCGCTCGGTGTATTCTACGCGGTTCTGTGAAACGCGTGACACGGTGATGAACGGCAAGCTCTATATCAAGACGCACGGCTGTCAGATGAACGAGTACGACTCGGAGAAAATGGCGGACGTCCTGGCGGCCTCGCACGGCCTCGAACTGACGGAAAATGCCGAAGAGGCTGACGTCATCCTGATCAATACCTGCTCGATCCGGGAGAAGGCGCAGGAAAAGGTCTTTTCCCAGCTCGGGCGCTGGAAGCAATTGAAGCAGGAACGGCCCGGGGTGGTCATCGGGGTCGGCGGGTGCGTGGCCAGCCAGGAAGGCGAAGCGATCGTTCGGCGCGCGCCGATCGTCGACATCGTGTTCGGCCCGCAGACCCTGCACCGACTGCCGTCGATGCTCGACGAAGTCCGTTCGCGGACCGGGGCGCACGCGGTCGATGTGTCCTTCCCCGAAATCGAGAAGTTCGATCACCTGCCCGCGCCGGGGGCGCACGGGCCGACCGCCTTCGTCTCCGTGATGGAGGGGTGCAGCAAGTACTGCACGTTCTGCGTCGTGCCCTACACCCGGGGCGAGGAGGTCAGCCGGCCGTTCGATGACGTGGTCGCCGAGTGCGC
Source organism: Lysobacterales bacterium (assembly GCA_037384065.1). Classification (GTDB taxonomy): domain Bacteria; phylum Pseudomonadota; class Gammaproteobacteria; order Xanthomonadales; family SZUA-36; genus JABDPF01. The sequence goes on along the minus strand of JARROJ010000030.1, from coordinate 14,814 downwards.
GGCGCTGGCCGAACAGGGGGTTCGCGAGATCAACCTGCTGGGCCAGAACGTCAACGCCTACCGCGGCCCGATGCACGACGGCAGCACCGCGGACCTCGCCTTGCTGATCCATTTCGTCGCCGCGATCGAGGGCATCGACCGGATTCGCTTCACCACCTCGCACCCGGTCGAGTTCTCGCCGGCGCTGATCGACGCCTTCGGCGAGGTGCCGGAACTGGCGGATTATCTGCATCTTCCGGTGCAGAGCGGCTCCGACCGCGTGCTGTCGCTGATGAAGCGGGGCCACACGGTACTCGAGTACAAGCAGAAGATCCGGCAGCTGCGTGAGCGGCGGCCCGGCATCAGCCTGTCGTCCGATTTCATCGTCGGTTTTCCCGGCGAGACCGAGCAGGATTTCGAAGCCACGCTGCGGCTGATCCGCGAACTCGACTTCGATCAGAGCTTCAGTTTCATCTACAGCGCGCGGCCCGGCACGCCGGCGGCCAATCTGCCCGATGACCTGCCGCTGGAACTCAAGAAGGAGCGCCTGCAACGCCTTCAGGACCAGGTCAACGCGCAGGCCGCGCGCATCAGCCGCGCCATGGTCGGCACGACACAGCGGATCCTGGTCGAAGGCCCCAGCCGAAAGGACCCGCGGCAACTCGCCGGGCGCACCGAGAACAACCGCGTCGTCAACTTCGACGGTCATCCGCGGCTCATCGGCCGCTTCGTCGACGTGGTGATCACCGAGGCGCTGAGCCATTCGCTGCGCGGCCGCGTCGTGACCGACGGCGCGACGCCCGCGGACGCCGCATGACCGACCGGCTGACCTTCGAACTCGAACCGGCCGATACGCTGCGGCTGGCGAACCTGTGCGGCCAGTTCGACCAGCACCTCAAGCAGGTCGAGGGCCGCATCGGTGTCGAGATCTTCTGTCGCGGCAATGTGTTCACGGTGCTCGGACCGCAACGCGCCCTCCGCGCGGCGAAGCGGCTGCTGCAGAATCTCTACCGCCTGTCCGAAACCGAGGTGCTGACGCCGGACCTGGTCAACCTGCATCTGCAGGAATCCGGCGTCGCCGAACTCGAGGGCGGCGAGGGCATCGTCGAGGTCGAGGACGAGATCGCGATCAAGACCCGGCGCGGCACCATCCGCGGGCGCGGGCCCAACCAGAAGGCGTACCTGCGCAACATCGCGGGCCACGCGGTAAATTTCGGCGTCGGCCCGGCCGGCACCGGCAAGACCTATCTCGCCGTCGCCTGCGCGGTTGCGGCGCTGCAGGATGACGCGGTGCAGCGCATCGTGCTGGTGCGGCCGGCCGTCGAGGCCGGCGAACGGCTCGGCTTCCTGCCGGGCGACATGGCGCAGAAGGTGGATCCGTACCTGCGGCCGCTGTACGACGCGCTGTACGAAATGCTGGGGTTCGAGCGCGTATCGACGCTTATCGAGCGCAACGTGATCGAGGTGGCGCCGCTGGCTTTCATGCGCGGCCGCACGCTGAACGACGCCTTCGTGATCCTGGACGAAGCCCAGAACACGACCCGGGAGCAGATGAAAATGTTCCTGACCCGGATCGGTTTCGGTTCCACCGCCGTCGTGACCGGCGACCTGACCCAGATCGACCTGCCGCGCAAGGACCTGTCGGGGCTGCGTCACGCGCTGAAAATCCTGGCGGATGTCCGGGGTGTGACGGTCAGTCATTTCAGCGCGCGGGACGTGGTGCGGCACCCGATGGTGCAGCACATCGTCGAGGCGTACGACCGGGAGAGCCGCGAGAACGATGACGATTGAGATCGACGTGCAGTACGCGGTGGACGCGGACGGGTTGCCGACGGTGGCCGACTTTCGCCGCTGGGCCGCCGCTGCGCTTGAGGACCGGTCCGCTGCCGAACTCGCGGTGCGGGTGGTCGATCGCGAGGAAAGCCGTCGGCTGAACGGCACGTATCGCGGCAAGGACGCGCCGACCAACGTGCTGTCGTTTCCGGCGGAACTGCCGCCGGGCGTCGACCTGCCGCTGCTCGGCGACATCGTCATCTGCGCTCCGCTGGTCGGGGAGGAGGCGCGCAGCCAGCACAAGCGGGTCATGGATCACTGGGCGCACCTGACGGTTCACGGGGTGCTTCACTTGCTGGGCTTCGACCACGGGAACGATGACGACGCCGCCGAGATGGAAGCGCTCGAAACGCGCATCCTGCTGAAACTCGGCTGTGCCGATCCGTGGCGGGCCTGAAGCATCCAGGCGCCAAATAATACTGGAATCGATAATCCCGGGGCCCTATATTCGGGGTGACGCGACGGGCGTCGCCACCCATAACGACATGAGCGAAGACCAATCGAGCAACGGTTCCGGAAAACAGACCTGGGTCGAGAAGATCGGCAAGGCCTTTCAGAATGCCCCCCGGGACCGTGATGAACTCTTTGAACTGCTCAGGGACGCAAGTGACCGGGGGATCCTCGATTCCGACGTCCTGGCCATGATGGAAGGCGCACTGGAGGTTTCCGAAACGCAGGTGCGCGACGCGATGATACCCCGCTCGCAGATGGTGGTCGTCAACTACGATGCGCCGCTCGAGGAGTTTCTGCCGCGCATCGTCGAGTCCGGCCACTCCCGCTTTCCCGTGATCGGCGAGAACAAGGACGAGGTGGTCGGCATCCTGCTGGCCAAGGACCTGCTGCCGCACGTCGTGCCCGGCGGTCCGCCGATCGATCTCGCCCAGATCATCCGGCCCGCGGTCGTGATCCCCGAAAGCAAGCGCCTGAACGTGCTGTTGCGCGATTTTCGCGTCAGCCACAACCACATGGCCATCGTGGTCGACGAGTACGGTGGCGTATCGGGGCTGATCACGATCGAGGACGTGCTGGAGGAAATCGTCGGCGAAATCGATGACGAGTACGACGAGGCCGCCGAGGCGTACATCCTGCCGGTCGGCGAGCGCCTCTACCAGGTGCAGGCGCTGACCCCGATCGACGAACTCAACGAGATGTTCGACGCCGAACTGAGCGACGAGGACTACGGGACGGTCGGTGGTTTGCTGCTGGAAAAGTTCGGGCGGGTGCCGGAGTTCGGTGATGTGGTGACGCTGGCGGAACGGTTCGAGTTCCGCGTCATCAAGGCCAACAACCGGCGCATCATCACGCTGGAGATGAATGTCCTGGATTAGGGGCGTGCTGTTGCTGGTCGCCCTGCTCGGCGCAGGGCCCCTCACGGCCGCCGAACCCGAATCGTCCGGCGACGGCATCTGGCTGGTGACCTACGGGCCCGGCGAAATCTACTGGCAGCGCTTCGGCCACAACGCGATCCGGGTCCGTGACCGCGATCTCGGCCTGGACCACACCTTCAATTTCGGCTTCTTCGATTTCGCCCAGGAACATTTTTTCTGGCGCTTCCTGCAGGGCCGGATGCTGTACTTTTCGGCAGCCCAGCCCACTGCCGAGGAGTTCGCCCAGTACCGCGCCGAGCGGCGCAGCATTCGCATGCAACGGCTCGCTCTCGACCGCGGCCAGTCGGACCGGCTGGTGCGTTATCTGCTGCGGGAGGTGCAGCCCGAACACCGCGATTACCGGTACGACTATTACCGGAACAACTGTTCGACGCGCGTCCGCGACGCGCTGGATCGGGCGCTGGACGGGCGGTTGTCGGCCGCCTATCGACCGATCGGTGCGGCGCAGAACTGGCGCGCGCATACGCGGCGATTGACGCAAACGGATTTCTGGCTTTACCTCGGCCTTGAAATCGTGCTCGGCGCGCCGGTGGACGAACCGATCGACGCCTGGGAAGAGATGTTCATTCCCGCCCGCCTGGCCGACGCCGTGGCCCGGCTGCCCGAGTCGGGCGCGCCGGGCGCTCGGCCGCTGGTGACCGATGATCGTGTCCTGTTCGAATCCCCGTTGCCACCACCGCCCGCCGAACCGGGTACGGTCTGGCCGCGCTACCTCCTCGCGGCGCTCGCGGCCGTGTTCGCGGCGTTCGTGGCGGGGCGCTGGCTGCCCCCGGCGTTTTTGGCGCGCGCCTGGCTGCTGGTGAGCGGGGCCGCCGGGCTCGCCTTGCTGTTTTTCTGGTTCGGCACCGACCACGCGGTGGCCCGCGCGAACCTGAACATCCTCGTGCTGAACCCGCTGTGGCTGGCCTTCGTGCCGCGGAGCCGGGTGGCTCGCTACGCATTTCCGATGGTGACGGTCTTCGCCGCGGCGGCCCTCGCGATGCCGTGGCTGCCCCCGGGGCAATACACGGCCGATGTCCTGGCGGCCCTGTTGCCGCTCAACCTGGCGGCGGCCTGGTCGGTGCGCGGGGCCGCCCGCCAGCGCAGGTAGCCCGGCGAACGCCCCGGCCGTGTCCGCATCGAGGCCGAGGCCGTGGGCTCAGCCGCCGAGTTCCGCCAGCAGTTCGGCCTGGTGTTCCTGCATCAGGGGATCGATCAGCAGGTCGAGGTTGCCGGCCAGGATGTCGTCGAGTTTGTAGAGCGTCAGGTTGATCCGATGGTCGGTGATGCGGCCCTGCGGATAATTGTAGGTCCGGATGCGTTGCGAGCGGTCGCCGCTGCCGACCTGGACGCGGCGCGCCTCGGCGATTTCCGACTGCTGTCGCTGCTGCTCCTGTTCCAGCAGGCGCGCCTGGAGCAGCGCCATGGCCCGGGCCCGGTTCTTGTGCTGCGATCGTTCGTCCTGGCATTCGACCACGATGCCGGTCGGCAGGTGCGTGAGGCGGATCGCCGAGTCGGTCTTGTTGACGTGCTGTCCGCCCGCGCCGGAAGCCCGGAAGGTGTCGACCCGCAGGTCCGAGGGATTGATGTCGACGGCTGCGACGTCGTCGACTTCCGGCAGAATCGCGACCGTGCAGGCGGAGGTGTGGATGCGGCCCTGGGATTCGGTTTCGGGAACGCGCTGCACGCGGTGCGTGCCGGATTCGAACTTGAAGCGCGAATACGCGCCCTGGCCCGCGACCCGCACGATGATTTCCTTGAACCCGCCGTGCTCGCCCGGGCTCTGGCTGAGGATTTCGAGCGGCCAGCCGCGTGCTTCGGCGTATTTCTGGTACATGCGAAACAGGTCGCCGGCGAACAGCGCCGCTTCGTCGCCGCCCGTGCCGGCGCGCACCTCGAGGAAGATGTTGTTGTCGTCGTTGGGATCGCGGGGCAGCAACAGCATCCGGAGTTCGCGTTCGAGACGTTCGCAACGCGCCCGGTTCTCCTCGAGTTCCTCGGCGGCCATGTCGCGCATTTCCGGATCGTTCTCCTGCAACATCGTCTCGGCCTCGCCGATTGCGGACCGGGCCTGCTGCCAGTCGCGCCATGCCGTGACGACCGGCTCGAGCTGCGCGTATTCCTGCGAAAGCTCGCGGAAGCGGTTCGGGTCGGCGAAGGCGTCCGGGTCGGACATCAGCAGGCCGACTTCCTCGTGGCGCGCGGCGACTTGTGTCAGGCGTTCCCGAAGCGACGCTTTCATGGGTCGCTTTCCGGCTCGTCGCGCCGCCGGAAGATGCGGTCGGCCGCCTTGAGCACCTCGTAGTCCTGCTGCTCGGCCGCCTCGCGCAGGTGCTTGCTGGGCAGGTGGAGAATCTTGTTGGTCAGGGTGCTGGCCATCTGCTGGAGCACCGCCTCGGGCTCCTGCCCCGAGCGCAGGCGGCGGATGGCGCGCTCGGTCACTTCCTTTTCGAGTTCGTGCGATTGTTCGCGAATGCGCTTGAGCGTGCGCGCGGCGCGAATCCCGTACAGCCAGCGCATGAACGCGTTGACGGCCTCGTCCACGTCCTTGCGGGCGGCCTGCGCGGCCTCGGCCCGTTGCTGCAGATTCTCGTCCACGACCTGCTGCAGGTCGTCGATGGTGTAGAGGTAAACGTCCCTGAGCCGCCCGACGTCGGGTTCGATGTCTCGCGGCACCGCAATGTCGACCAGGAACATCGGCCGGTGGCGCCGCTTGCGCAGGGCCGCTTTGACGTCGCCGCGATTGATCACCGGCGTCGGGCTGGCGGTCGAGCTGATCAGGATGTCGGCCTGCGGCAGGGCTTCTTCGAGGCGGTCGAGCGTCATCGCGGTCGCGCCGAGTTCCGCGGCCAGCTCCTCGGCCTTTTCGCGGCTGCGATTGAGGATCAGCAGGCGGTCGATACCGTGATCGACGAGGTAGCGGCCGCACAGCTGGACCATTTCGCCGGCGCCGACCAGCACGACGCACTGTTTTTCGAGGTCGCCGAAGATCTGGCGCGCGAGCACCACGGCCGTGTAGGCGACCGAAACCGGGTGCTCGCTGATGCCGGAAGTGGTGCGGATCGTCTTCGCGGCCGCAAAGGTGTGCTGGAACAGCCGGTCGAGGACCTTGCCCAGGCTGCCCGCATCGTGGGCCTGTTGCCAGGCGTCCTTCAGCTGCCCGAGAATCTGCGTTTCTCCGAGCACCAGGGAATCGAGACCGCTGGCGACGCGCACCAGGTGCGCGGCCACCTGTTCGCCCTCGTGGGCGTAGATGTGCTGCATCAGCTGCCCTTCGGGGATGCCGTTGCGACGGTGCACCCACTCGATGACGCGTTCTTTGCCGTCGCGGTCGGACAGGCAGTAGATCTCGGTCCGGTTGCAGGTGCCGAGGATCAGCACCTCCTCCATGCCGGGCAGGGCGCGCAATTCATCGACGCGGTCGGTGTATTCCGACTGCGGAATGGCGACCTTCTCCCGAACCTCGATGGGGGCGGTGTGGTGACTGATTCCGATCGTGAAAAGCGGCATGGGACCATTGTAGTCTGTTGCGCGCAGATTCTGTCGGCGATCGGTTCCAACTTCAAGTCGAAAATGAACGTGGCGGCACGGCTGCCGGGCGGATCGGTGATTGGTTCCGTCCCGGCAAACGCGTATCCTTGCGTTCCATGGCGGACATCGAACAGCGGTACGGACGGACTGGGGCGCGGCTCGGCGCCGCATTACTGGCGCTCGGCGCCGGGCTGGCGGGTTGCGCCGGCGACGGCGCGCCGCGCAGCGCGGATTCCGAACCGGTGGTGGCCCGGGCCGCGCCCGCCGCGTCCCTCTCCGAAGACGCCATGTACGGCGTTCTGGCCGGCGAGTACCTCGGCGCAGAGGGCGATCTGCCGGCCGCCGCCGACGAGTACCTGGAAGCGGCGCTGTCGTCGAACGATCCCGAAATCGCCCGCCGCGCCACCCAGGTGGCGTTCGCGGCGGAGTCCTGGCAACAGGCGGTGATGGCGGCCGATCGCTGGGCCCTGCTCGCGCCGGACAGCGTCGCCGCTCATGAGTCGGCGGCCACCGCGATGTTGCGGGTCGGCGATTACCTCGGCGCCGAGTACCAGTTGGAGCGCATCCTGGAGCTGCTCGATGATTCCGGCGATGCGTGGTTGCTGGTCTCGCGCATCCTGGCCCAATTCGGCGAACCGGACCCGGCGGCGGAGGTGATGGCGCAACTGGTCGCGGCGCGTCCGGCATCGGATCCGGGCGACGTCGACTTCGCGCGCAGCAAGCTGGCCTTCCAGGGCCGTCGGCTGCAGGATGCTTTCGAATTTGCGCGGCGCACCGTCGAGCGCTACCCGGAGCGCCTGGAATACCTGACATGGGCGGGTCGGGTGGCCCTCAACCTCCAACTGACACCGACCGCCATCGAGTACGTGCGCCGCGCGTGGCGCATCGAGCCGGACAACCAGGATGTCGCGCTGGCCTATGCCGACCTGCTGGCCCGTGACGGCCAGTTCGATACCGCGCGCACGGTCATGCAGGCCATCCCCCAGGGGCCCGACGTGATGCTGTCACGCATCCTGTTCGAACTCGCCGCGAACAACCGCTTGGAAGCGGAACGTCTGTACGAAGCGTTCGGCGCAACGGAGTTCGGCGACCGCGACGCGCAGGCGTATTTCCAGGCGCAGGCCGCCGAAGCGCTCGGCTGGCAAAGCCAGGCCATCGAGCGTTATGCGCAGGTGGCCTCCGGCGAGCATCGCCTCACTGCGGCGCTGCGTCGTGCCGAGCTGCTGGGCCGGGCCGGCGATATCGACGCGGCGCAAGCCGTGCTGGCCGAGGTGCGCACGGCCGATGATCCGCAAGCGGTCGAGCAAAGCTGGCTGACCGAAGCCAGCGTACTTCGCGAGGCGGGTGACCGGGACGCGGCATACCGGGTCCTGAACGAGGCCGTCGAGCGACTGCCCGATTCGATCGCGATTCGCTATTCCCGGGCCCTGCTGGCTGCGGAGTCGAAACGGGTCGACGACGCCGAACGCGATCTGCGCGTGGTGCTCGACGCACAGCCCGACAACGCCGCGGCGCTGAACGCGCTCGGATACACGCTGACCGACCTGACGGACCGCCACGATGAAGCCGAGGCGCTGATCCGCCGGGCCTACCAGTTGCAGCCGAACGAACCCTCCATCGTCGACAGCATGGGCTGGGTGGCGTACCGGCAGGGCCGGCTGGACGAGGCATTGCGTTTTCTGGGCCGGGCGTGGGAACTCGACCGCAACCCGGAAATCGCCGCCCATCTCGGCGAGGTGCTGTGGTTCAGCGAACGACGTGACGAAGCCGTCGCGATCTGGCGCGAAGGCGCCGGCATCGATCCCGACAACGCGGTCCTTCGCGACACACTGGACCGCCTGGACGTTACGCTTTGAGCGCTCGCCGCTGGGGGCGGACCGCAGGCCTCGCGCTGCTGGTCGCGCTGCTGCAGGCCTGCGCGACCGCGCCGCCCACGGTGAGTCACGATCCGGCGGCCGAGCGGCGCTACGATGAGCGCCTCGACCGGCTGCAGGCCGCGGACCACTGGATCGTGGAAGGGCGGCTCGCGATCCGCGACGGCGACGAGGGCGGCAGCGGCAAGCTGCGCTGGCAGGCCGAACCTGCGAGCTCCCGCCTCGACTTCCATGGCGCCCTCGGGCGGGGCGCCTGGCGACTGATGGTATCCCCGGACGAGGCCGTACTGACCCTGGCCGATGGCGAAGTGTACCGCGCGGCGTCGGTGGACCGGCTGATCGCCGAGCGGATCGGCTGGCCGGTGCCGGTGGCCGAGCTTTCCTGGTGGATACGCGGCCTCGCCGCGCCGGGCCGGCAGGCGCAGCGTGCGCTGGACGAGGCGGGCGTGCTGCTCGAACTGCAACAGGCCGGATGGTCGATCGAATTCGATCGCTACCGGGAATTCGGCCAAGAACTGATGCCCGGCCTGGTGGTCGCGCGGCGCGGAGCGCGCCAGGTCAAGTTCGCGATCCGTGACTGGACCCTGTCCGACGGGGTTTCCGTGGATGGCTGAATCCCGGGCGGACCGCTGGCCGGCACCGGCCAAGCTGAACCTGTTCCTGCACGTGACCGGGCGCCGCGCCGACGGCTACCACGAACTCCAGACCCTGTTCCAGCTGCTCGACTGGGGCGACGAGGTCCGCATCCGCGCCGATCGCAGTGGACGGCTGCGCCGCGTGGGCGCCGATTACGGCGTGCCGGAGGACGCGGACCTGGTGATCCGTGCGGCGCGGTTGTTGCAGTCCGAGACCGGCGCGAGCGGCGGCGCGGAACTGGAGGTCTTGAAGCGCGTGCCGATCGGATCCGGCCTCGGCGGCGGGAGTTCCGACGCGGCCACGGTCCTGGTCGTGCTGAACCGCGCCTGGCGTTGCGGGCTGACGGTCGACCAACTCTCTGAACTCGGCGCACGGCTCGGCGCCGACGTCCCGGTGTTCGTTCGCGGGCGCAGCGCGCTCGGCACCGGAATCGGCGACCGGCTCGAGCCGGTCCGGCTCGGTGAACGGCACTACGTGCTGGTGTTTCCCGGCCTGTCGATCCCCACGGCAGCGGTCTTCGGCGACCCCGGCCTGCGCCGGGACAGCCCGCTGCTGGGGGCGGCGGAATGCCTGGCCGCGACCGGCCGTAACGATTGCGAGGCGGTGGTGCGCCGGCGCTACCCGGAGATGGATCGGGCCCTGACCGCCCTGGCGCGCTGGGGGCGGCCGGCGATGACCGGAACGGGCAGCGGAATAGGCACATGAGTTCTTTTTGCTGGGACGTCGCCAAGCTGGTTAAGGCACGGGGTTTTGATCCCCGCATTCGCAGGTTCGAGTCCTGCCGTCCCAGCCATTCGTCACATCGGGTGGCGCAGAATACGTACGGGGCTGGCGTGTGACTATTTCATCACTGATGGTTTTCTCGGGGAATGCGAACCTGAGACTGGCGAGCAGTATCGCCAAGGAACTCAACGTGCCGCTCGGCAAGGCCGTGGTGGGTCGCTTCAGCGATGGCGAGGTCATGGTCGAAGTCATGGAAAACGTTCGCGGCCGCGACGTTTACGTGATCCAGCCCACCTGCGCGCCGACGGCCGACAATTTCATGGAACTGCTGGTCATGATCGACGCGATCAAACGCGCGTCGGCTTACCGCGTGACCGCCGTGATCCCCTACTTCGGTTACGGCCGGCAGGACCGGAGGCCCCGTTCCGCGCGCGTTCCCATTACCGCCAAGGTCGCCGCATCGATGATTTCGGCGGTCGGCACCGACCGGGTGGTGACGGTCGACCTCCACGCCGATCAGATCCAGGGGTTCTTCGACATCCCGGTCGACAACGTTTATGCCTCGCCGCTGACGCTCGCCGATATCTGGCAGCAGCAGACCATGCACGAGGTCGTCGTCGTCTCGCCGGATGTCGGCGGGGTGGTGCGGGCCCGCGCCATCGCCAAGCGTCTCGACGCCGACCTGGCGATCATCGACAAGCGCCGCCCGCGCGCCAACGTCGCCACCGTGATGAACATCATCGGCGAAGTCGAAGGCAAGTGCTGCGTGCTGGTCGACGACATGGTGGATACGGCCGGAACACTCTGTTCGGGCGCCGGCGCGTTGAAGGAGCACGGGGCCAAGCGGGTCGTCGCCTACTGCGTCCACCCGGTGTTGTCCGGGCCCGCGGTCGACAACATCATGAATTCGGAAATGGACGAACTCGTCGTTACCGACACCATCCCGCTGAGCGACGCCGCGGTCGCCTGCGGCAAGATCCGCCAACTCTCCATCGCCCAGATGCTGGCCGAAACCATCCGTCGCATGGCGCATGGCGAATCGGTCTCGTCGATGTACGTCGACTGAACCGGAACGCATCGTTCCCGACATTTTTCACCTCCGGGGTTACCATTTTTCGCGCAGCCGGGTTAAAATAGCCGGCTTGGTTTTTTCGTAGCCCTGCCTGGTCGCGGGTCGGGCGCTCTGGCCCTCGAGGCCTTGATACCCCCGGTCGAAGCACGGCCCGGGTTTTGCCCCCAAGAGGTTGCAAAATGTCTGATAAAACGATTGTCACCGCGGAACTCCGCGAAGACGTGGGGAAAGGTGCGAGCCGCCGCCTGCGTCGCAGCGGTAAGGTTCCCGCGGTCATTTACGGCGGTCACCGGGATCCGGTGGCGCTGACCGTCCAACAGCGGGAACTGCTGCACGCCGCCGAGGAAGAATCCTTCTACGCCAGCGTGCTCGAGATTCACGTCGGCGAGGACCGCGTGCAAAAGGCGGTCGTCCGGGATATCCACCGTCACCCGCACAAACCGCTGATCATGCACATCGATTTCATGCGCGTCTCCGAAACCGAGGCGATTCGCATGTCGGTGCCGCTGCACTTCGTCGGCGAAGAAGCGTCGCCGGCCGGCAAGAAGTCGGGCGTCGTGATTCAGCACCAGGTGACGGACGTCGAAATTTCCGCTCTGCCGAAGAACCTGCCCGAGTTCATCGAGGTCGACCTGTCGAAGATGGGTCCCGGCGAATCGGTCATGCTTTCCGAACTTTCGCTCCCCGAGGGCGTGACGATCCCCGCGCTGGCGATCGATCCCGAGGAGAACGATGCGGCCGTGGCGAACGCGATCTATATTTCCGAGAGTCAGGGTACCGGCGCCGCCGCTGCTGCCGAGGCCGAAGCGGCCGCGGCTGACGAGCTGGCCGAGGCCGGCGTGCCCACCCTCGAGGAAGAGGTCGATGAGGACGAAGAAGGCGAATCCGAATCCGAGTCCAAAGACGAGGAATGACGACGACCTGACGGGGTTACGCGATGCCATTCATGATCGCAGGGCTCGGCAACCCCGGTAGCCGTTACGCTGAAACCCGGCACAATGCCGGGTTTTGGTTTTTGGACGACGTCGCCCAGTCGGCCGGTGCGGTGTTCCGGAGCGCGTCGCGCCTGCACGCCGAAACCGCGCGGGTCACTCTGCACGGCGTCGATTGTCTGCTGGTTCGACCGACGACGTTCATGAATCACAGCGGCCAGGCGTTGCGCGCGGTGATGGATTACTTCCGGATTCCGTCCGCGCAAACCCTGGTGTCCTACGACGAACTCGATCTGCCGCCGGGCATTGCCCGGCTCAAGCGTGGCGGGGGGCATGGCGGGCACAACGGTCTGCGGGACATTTTCCGTCACGTCGCCGATCACGATTTTCTGCGCCTGCGCATCGGTATCGGCCACCCGGGCCACCGTGACGCCGTGACGTCATGGGTCCTCAGTCGGCCCACGGCGGAGCAGGAACGCGCCATGCGTGACGCGCTGAAGCGGGCGATCGCGGTGCTGCCCCGGGTTCTGGCCGGCGAACTGCCGGTCGCGATGAACGAATTGCACACGGAGACGGATTGATGGGTTTCAAATGCGGGATCGTCGGCCTGCCGAATGTCGGCAAGTCGACCCTGTTCAACTCGCTGACGAGCGGCGAGATCGCGGCGGAAAATTACCCCTTCTGCACCATCGATCCCAACGTCGGTGTCGTCGAAGTGCCCGATCCGCGTCTCGACGCGCTCGCTGCGGTGGTCAAGCCGCAGAAGGTCGTCCCGACGACGATGGAGTTCGTCGACATCGCGGGTCTCGTCGCCGGCGCTTCGAAAGGCGAGGGCCTGGGCAACCAGTTCCTGGCCCATATTCGCGAGACCGATGCCATCGCGCACGTGGTGCGCTGTTTCGAGAACGACGACGTGGTGCACGTGGCGGGGCGCATCGATCCGCTTTCGGATATCGAGGTCATCAATACCGAGCTGTCGTTGGCCGACCTGGAGTCGGTCGAGCGGGCGATCGAGCGCACATCCAAGCGCCTCAAGGCCGGTCAGGACAAGGAGTCGATGCGGCGGATGGCGGTGCTGGAGCGCCTGCGCGACTGTCTCGACGAAGGCCATCGCGCCCGCAACGTGGAGTTGACGGCCGATGAGCGAAGCCTCGTCCGCGACCTGCACCTGATTACGACCAAGCCCGTGATGTACGTCGCCAACGTGGCCGAAGACGGCTTCGAGGACAACCCGTATCTTGATCGGGTGCGCGCCAAGGCCGCGGCGGAAAACGCCGTCGTGGTGCCGGTATGCGCCGGTATCGAGGCGGAGATCGCACAACTCGACGAAGCCGACCGGGCGGAGTTCCTGCACGATCTCGGTTACGCGGAGTCGGGCCTCGATCAGGTCATTCGCGCCGGATACCGTCTGTTGGAGCTGTTGACCTTCTTCACGGCGGGGCCGAAAGAAGTGCGCGCGTGGACGGTCCGGTCCGGCTCCACCGCCCCCCAGGCGGCCGGAAGGATCCACACGGATTTCGAGCGCGGATTCATTCGCGCCGAGGTCACGGCCTACGACGATTTCATCGCGCTGGGCGGGGAGCACGGCGCCCGCGACGCCGGCAAGCTGCGGCTCGAGGGCAAGTCCTACGTCGTCCGTGAGGGTGACGTCATGCATTTCCGGTTCAACGTCTGACCTTCGATCGCGGGCGACCGGCGCGCATTGTCCCGATTGGCTTTACGCGTGCAAAGGCGGGGGGTGAGCCGGGTCCCGTTCGCTTTGAAATGAGCCCGGTTTTGGGATATAAGCATTCCTGAGTCGAACGTGTTCGAGGCCCAGGGACCCCAGCGTTGAGCAGGAAGAGAACGCCATCATCGGACGATAGCCCGGAGGAAGTGAAGACCGGCGACGCGCAGCGCGAGGACGGCGTGAAGAAGCCGTTGCGCAACGGCGGCTGGCAGAGAATCGAGGCGCTGCGGGAGCGGGCCGCGCTGAAGGCGTCGCTGGCCGATGTCTGGGACGAGGATTTCGACCTCGATGAGGAAATCCTGGCCGATCTCGACCACACTGCCGAATTTTTCACCACCCAGGTCGAGGACGACGAGGAAGAACTGCTCGACGATGACGACGAGCTGGACGATTTCTTCGACGAAGACGACGACGACACCTGAGCCCGGCGCCCGCCGGCCGTTCCCCCCATCCCGAAGCGCGGTTGCTCCCGCCCGGGGAAAACTGTACAATTCCGCGCCGATTCCAGTGGCTCGTCTGTTGACAGCATGGTGGCCGTAAGTGACAATAAGCGGCTTGCCTGCGGTGGACTTTATTTCGGGTTCTCGACGCTGGCGGGTTTGGCCGACCGGACGGTTCCGGGCCGCGCCGACCCTTGAAGCGCCGACCCTTGAAAATTTGGATGGATGCGCCCGGAGGGGTACTCAAGCGGTCAACGAGGGCAGACTGTAAATCTGCTGGCTATGCCTACGTAGGTTCGAATCCTACCCCCTCCACCACTTTATGGCCCGGTGCATCGAGGAAAATTCGGCCCGTGGGACACTTGGCCGTTCAGGGCGGGTGTAGTTCAACGGTAGAACCTCAGCCTTCCAAGCTGATGATGTGGGTTCGATTCCCATCACCCGATCCATCATACGATCGGGACGGCTTAGCTGATGCCCGGGGTGCAAGAGATACGCCCGCATAGCTCAGGCGGTAGAGCACTCCCTTGGTAAGGGAGAGGTCACTGGTTCGAGTCCAGTTGTGGGCACCAGATTTTGGTTTTTAAGGCAATAAACAGTAACTGACGGCATTTTTCGGAGACCGGCATGTCAAAAGCAAAGTTTGAACGTACAAAACCCCATGTAAACGTGGGCACGATTGGTCACGTGGATCACGG
>JARROJ010000029.1:31325-49950 GCA_037384065.1 Lysobacterales bacterium | reverse complement strand
TTCAAAGCGTATCGCTAAAGGCATAGAAGTGTGGGGACTGCCTGTGTAGAGGGGCGATACGCTAGGCACAGTCAACTTACGGATACAGCATACTCACGCCGCGTTAAAAATCTGTAAATGGATCGTTCTCAATTCGTGATGCCACGCGGTGGCCGACGAATCGCGGTCAGGCGACCCTCTGGGACTGCTTCTTCAGGTACACCAACAACAGCGAAATGGCCGCGGGCGTCATGCCGGGAATGCGCGCGGCCTGACCGACCGTGTCCGGGCGCGTTCGCTCCAGCTTTTCCCGGACCTCGGACGACAGCCCGCGCACCCGGGCGTAATCGAAATTGCCCGGTATCGCCAGGCCTTCGTGCTTGCGGCGCCGTTCGATGTCCTCGCGCTGGCGGTCGAGGTATCCGGAATAACGGACCTCGGTCTCCAACTGGCCGGCCACCCGCGTGTCTTCGACGCCGGGCCCGATACCGTCCACCGCGACGAGTTTCGCGTAATCCAGTTCCGGCCGCTTGAGCAGGTCGAGCGCCCGGCACTCCTTGCTCAGGGAGAGCCCGTAAATCCGCTCCAGCGCCGTCGCCAGGTCGTTGCCGGGCGCGACCCAGATCCCGGACAGACGATCGCGCTCGCGCTCGATCATGTCGCGCCTGGTGTTGAACGCGCGCCACTGGGCCTCTTCGACCAGGCCATACGCCCGGCCCGTCTCCGTCAATCGAAGATCCGCGTTGTCTTCGCGCAACTGCAGACGATACTCGGCGCGGCTGGTGAACATACGGTACGGCTCCAGCGTGCCCTGGGTGACCAGGTCGTCGATCATCACGCCGATGTAGGACTCGTCCCGCCGCGGCATCCACGCCGCCTCGCCGCGCACGGCGCGGGCCGCGTTCAGGCCCGCGACGAGCCCCTGCGCCGCCGCCTCCTCGTAGCCGGTCGTGCCGTTGATCTGGCCGGCGAAAAACAGCTTCGCGACGTGCCGTGTCTCCAGTGAACCGTGCAGTTCGCGCGGATCGAAAAAATCGTATTCGATCGCGTAACCGGGGCGCGTGATGTGCGCGTTCTCGAAGCCCCGTATCGAGTGCACCACCGCCAGCTGGACGTCGAACGGCAGGCTCGTGGAAATGCCGTTGGGATACAGCTCCCGCGTGTGCAGACCTTCCGGTTCGACGAAAATCTGATGGCTGTCGCGATCCGCGAAACGCACCACCTTGTCCTCGATCGACGGGCAGTACCGGGGCCCGACGCCCTCGATGACCCCGGAGTACATCGGCGAGCGATGCAGCGCATCGCGGATGATCCGGTGCGTCTCCGTCGAGGTGTGCGTGATCCAGCAGCAGACCTGGGGCGGGTGGTCGTCGCGGCTTCCGGTAAAGGAAAAAACCGGCCGGGGGTCGTCTCCGGGTTGCTCCTTCATCGCGCCGAAATCGACCGTCTTGCCGTCGATACGCGGCGGCGTGCCGGTTTTCAGCCGCGCGACCGTGAACGGCAATTCACGCAGGCGCGCGGCGAGGACGTTGGCCGGCGGACAACCCGCGCGGCCACCCTCCGACTGCGTTTCACCAACGTGTATTCGACCGCCCAGGAACGTGCCGGTCGTGAGCACCACGGCGCCGGCATGAATGTCGAGACCACCCGCGGTTCGGCAACCGATAACGTGATCGCCTTCCAGCAACAGGTCATCGACGGCGGACTGGAACACCGCCAGGTTTGCCTGATTCTCAACGGTACGGCGAATGAAGGCGCGGTACAGGTTGCGGTCGCACTGGGCCCGCGTCGCGCGCACGGCCGGACCCTTGCGGGCGTTGAGGGTGCGCAACTGGATTGCGGCGGCATCCGCGGCACGCGCCATGACGCCACCGAGCGCGTCGATTTCCCGCACCAGATGCCCTTTGCCGATGCCGCCGATCGCCGGATTGCAGCTCATCTGGCCGATGGTTTCGATACTGTGTGTCACCAGCACGGTGCGCGCACCACTGCGCGCCGCGGCGAGCGCCGCCTCGGTGCCCGCATGGCCACCGCCGATTACCAGGACATCGAAGGTCTCAGGGTACTGCATACACGTTCCACCCGTGCGTTACGGACCGCGTATTGTACTGAAAATCGGAGAAAACCGGGCGGTTGGCGCGCAGACCACCGAACGCGTCAATTGATTTTGCGTCGACTGTTCTGCATCTTCGGGTGCGGCGCCGGCGCGGCACGCATCGCGCGCGATGGTCGGCTGCGCGGGGGCGCGGACGCCCGGGACGACGGCGCGGCGACCGCTGCGCGCGGCGGCTTGACGCCGGCGGGCCTGAAGGCCGGTGCGGGGCGCCCGACGCCCTGCGCCTTGACGCGTTGCTGCGGTCCGTAGCCCGTGATGTAGCGTCCGTCGGCGGATTTTCGGCCGTACGCCCCGTAGTCGCCTTTTCGCGCATGCGACGGCCCGTACACCGGCCCCGTCGAGCGCACATAGAGCGGCGGCGCGAGCCGGAGCGACGGGCTCATGGCCCAGTAGTCGGGCGTTCCGAACGGCGGGTAGTACCAGCGATTCCCCAGATAGTGGTAGGGCGAGTGGAAGGTCATGGGATACAGATACGGCGGGCCGATCCACGGGTAATAGGAACCGAAGGAAAGCCCCGTGTTGACATACACGTAATCGGGCGGTGACTCGGCGTAATAGACCCCGTCACCCGCGTCTTCGAGCGGATAGTTCAGGGACGCGCACCCCGCCAGAAGCGCGCCCGCAAGAATGGCAAGCACCTGCTTTTTCATGAATTTCAGCATAGCACACCCGCGACGATCCGGACGAATGCGGTTCCTTGCGAGGGTAGTACAATACCGGCACGACCCTTCCCGAGGATCCGCAATCCGATGTCCGCTATCCATGAAGTGCAGGGCTACGCCGTCGTGCTGGACAAGATCGTTTTCGTCACGCGCGTATTCGAAGCCGAGGGCGACGAAGGTTTCCAGTTCAACATCCGCTTTTCCGGCGACCTGCTGCTCGCGCCGCGCTTTCCCACGCGCCACGAGGCGGACCTGCAACGCCGCCTGTTGATCAAGGCGCTGGAGCGCTGATCAGCCGAGCGCCGGCCTGGCCGCTGGCGAAAATAATGACCTCGAGCCAGTAAGCCTCGGCCGTCGCCCTATCCTGCGGCGGCTCCAGAACGATGTCCGTGATGGCGTGCGGCTCGCCATATTCCGTCCAGCGGAACACGAGCGCTTCGCGTCGATAGTCCGCGGCCGGAAAACTCGTGGAACACGCCGAGCGCCGCAGGATCATGCCGCATCCGGCGTAACCCCCGGTCGCCGGGACTTCGATCATGGTGTCGTGCACCGGGTAGGCCAGTTCGTTCCGAATCACGATCCCGTCGATTCTGGCGACCGGCACGCGGGACTCCGTGTCGCGCACCGGCCCACAGGCGCCCAGGCCGAGAACGGCGAGAACGCCCATCGCCGCGCAGCGGACGCGGCGGCTCATCAGCGGGCCCGCGGCCCGCCATTCAGGAACTCGTTGCCGTCCATTCGGTTGCGCAACTCCACCATCAGGCTCTGGTTCAGTTCGAACAGACTCATCCGCGGACGGTCGAGGTCCGTGATCAGGATGATGACGAACGCGAAGGTGATCGCCAGCGTCCAGGTGGCGAAAGTGCTGCGGGTGCCGGTCAGTCCGGCCTGGTACCCCATGACGGCCATCGACAACATCGCCATGCCATACAGTGTCAGCCAGATGATGGGTGAGATCCGGTTGAACAGCGAGACCTGCAAACGCTGATCGTGTGCATTGATCATCGCGATCACCGATTGCGCGAAGATTTCGCCCTTGCCCGCCGCTGCATCGTATTGCGTCGACTCCTCGGCGATGCGCCAGAGCGCGTCGTGAATGCGCTCGGATTCGCGAATCATCTCGACCACCGACGGCACGTCATTGGCCCGCACGAATTCGATGGTATCCAGGCGAACGCCGGCGAATTCGCGCAACAGGTCGCGCGCGACCTCCTGCTGCGGAGCGGGCAGCAGTCCCGCGCTGCGGAACGTCGAACCGATCGCGCCGACCTCGACGAGATAGGCGCGCGAACGTTCCTCGAAATGCTGTTGCGCCGTGTTGAAACTGAACGCCAGCATGAAGGCCAGGAGACCCAGCGAGGCCCCCATGATTGCGCGCACCTGGGCCATCTGCGCCTTGTTCGACTTTTTACCGCGCCCCTGGCCGAAACGAAAGCCGAGCTCGATGCAGGCCAACTGAGCGATGACGGTCACGCCCAGAATGAGCCACAGGGGAAAACCGTCGAGTAACGTCATCAGTCGGCTCCCATCCGTTCCATGCCCAGCGCATTCTCCACGATCTCGGCGACATCGCCGGAACAGTGCGGCGCCGCGGCGATCCGCTGCAACTGGGCCTTCATCAAACGGCGGCGGGCGGGATCATGACGGGTCCAGGCATTGAATGCGGCGACGATGCGCGCCGCGACCTGCGGGTTGAGCGCGTCGAGTTCGATGATCCGGTCGGCCAGCAGGCGGTAGCCGGAGCCGTCCGCGGCATGAAAGGCCGTCGGATTGGACATCGCGAACACGCCCAGGACGGCGCGCACCTTGTTCGGATTGCGCAAGGTGAACGCGGGATGCCGCAACAGCGTCTCGACCCGCGCGACCGTTCCGGCGCCGGGCGTGGCCGCCTGGATGGCGAACCATTTGTCCATGACCAACGCGTCGTCCCGCCACTTCGCTTCGAACGCCGAGAGCGCGTCCGCAGCGGACGGCGCCTGCGCGAACACCAGCCCGCGCAACGCGGCGAGCGTATCGGTCATATTGTCGCTGTCGGCCCACTGTTTTTGGGCCAGCGCCTCGCCGTGCGGGGTCTCCATCAGGTAGGACAGGCAGGCGTTGCGCAGGCTGCGCCGGGCCATGGCCTCGGGGTGTTTCGAATAGGCGCCGGAACCCGCGAGATCCTCGTACAGGGCCACGAAACGACCTTCCAGTTGCCGGGCGAGCGTCCGTTTGACGAAACGACGCGCGGCATGAATCCCGTCCACGTCGACCGTTTCGACCAACTCGGCCAGGTAGGCCTCGTCCGGCAGCGCAATGGTCTCCGCGATCAGCGCCGGATCCGACGCGGCGTCGTCGAGCACGGCGGCGAAGGCCTCCCCGAGCGACGTGTCCAGATCGGGTTCGCCGCCCTGCGCGAGAATATCGACGAGACGCAACAACTCGCGCTGGGCGAAGGTCTGTGCCGCCTCCCACCGCGCGAACGGGTCGCTGTCATGCGCCATCAGCACCGCCAGCTCCGTGGCGGAAAACGCGTAATCGAGCTTGACCGGCGCCGAGAACCCCCGCAGCAGCGACGGCACCGGCGGCTCCGGCACGTTCTCGAACACGAACGACTGCTCGCGTTCCTGCAACAGCAGCACGGCGCTCCGGCCCTGCTGACGCGCCGACCCGGGCACCTCCAGGTCCAATTCCGTACCGTCCGGGGTCAGCAGACCAACGGCCACCGGAATCGAAAGGCAGCGCTTGTCGGGCTGATCCAGGGTGGCCGGCGTGTGTTGGCCCAGGGTCAGCGTGTAGCGCCGCTGCGCCGCGTCGTAGGCGCCGGCCGCACGCACCACGGGCGTGCCCGACTGGCCATACCACCGTCCGAAATGCGTCAGGTCGACGTCGTTGGCATCCGCCATCGCCGCCAGGAAGTCGTCGCAGGTGACCGCCGCGCCGTCGTGGCGCTCGAAATACAGGTCCATGCCCTTGCGGAAACCCTCCGCGCCCAGCAGGGTCTGGTACATGCGAATGATTTCCGCCCCCTTCTGGTACACGGTCATCGTGTAAAAGTTACTGATTTCCTTGTACTTGTCAGGCCTGATCGGGTGCGCCATCGGCCCGGAATCCTCGGCGAACTGGCGGCTTCGAAGAATGCGTACGTCCTGGATGCGCTTGACGGCGCGCGACTGCATGTCGGACGAAAACTCCTGGTCGCGGAACACCGTCAGACCTTCCTTCAGGGTCAGCTGGAACCAGTCGCGGCAGGTCACCCGGTTGCCGGTCCAGTTGTGGAAGTACTCATGCGCGATGACGCCCTCGATTCCCTGGTAGTCCACGTCGGTCGCCGTATCGGGGCGCGCCAGTACATACTTGGAGTTGAAGATGTTGAGTGACTTGTTTTCCATCGCCCCCATGTTGAAATCGTTGGTGGCGACGACGTTGTAGACGTCCAGGTCGTACTCGAGGCCAAACCGCTCCTCGTCCCAGCGCATCGCGTTCTGCAGGGATTCCATCGCATGCCCGCAGCGGTCCTCGTTGCCGTGCTCGACCCAGAAGCGCAGCGCGACCTCGCGGCCCCCGACCGTGATGAAGGCGTCCTCGACGAGCGCCAGGTCGCCCGCCACCAGCGCGAACAGGTACGACGGCTTGGCGAACGGATCGACCCAGCGGGCCCAGTGCCGGCCATCGTCCGCTGCGCCGGTAGCGACGAGATTACCGTTCGACAGCAACACGGGGTAACGCGCGCGGTCGGCGACGATCGTGACGTCGTAGCGCGTCATCACGTCGGGCCGATCCGGAAAATAGGTGATCTTGCGGAACCCCTCCGCCTCGCACTGGGTCAGCAGAAAATCGCCCGACGGGTACAGCCCCTCGAGCGCGGTATTGTCCTGCGGCCGGATGCGCACCGCGATTTCCAGCCGGGCGCTCGCGCCGGCGACGCCGACGGCGAGCCCCCGCGCGTCGACCGTGTATTCGCCGTCCGCGAGCGGCCGGCCATCGAGGGCGACGGATTCGAGTTCGAGGTCGCGCCCGTCGAGTTCGATCCGGTCCGAGGCCGCCGCAGCCGGATTGCGCGAAAGCTCGAGCGTCGTAAAGACCCGCGTATGGTCCGCCTCGATCTCGAAGCGGAACGCCGCGTTGTCGATGCGCCACGGGAAGGGTGTGTAGTCTCTGCGCTGGACCGTTTTTGCGGCCGAATCCTGTTTCATTTGCCGTTCACCTGTTTCATCGACCCCGGGAGCGCGGGGACGACTGGAAAAATTGGGAATCCGGCCCGTATTATAGGCACAGCCACCCTGTGGAGTCTGTCCGGTATGACGGCCGATCCGACGCGGGATATTCCCGACGTTTCCGATATTCACCTTGCGCACGCGCGCATCCGCGCCCAGGTTCGCCGCACGCCGGTGATCAACGACCCGGGGCTCGACGAAGCGCTGAGCTGCCGCCTGTTCTGCAAACTCGAAAACCTGCAGCGTGCGGGCGCATTCAAGTTCCGTGGTGCGAGCAACGCGGTCCTGATGCTGGAAGAGATGGGTGAATCCGGCGACGTGGCCACGCATTCCTCGGGTAACCACGGCGCGGCGCTTGCGCTGGCGGCACGGATGGCGGGACGCACGGCGCACGTCGTCATGCCGGATAACTCGTCACCGATGAAAATCGAGGCGGTGCGCGGATTCGGCGGCCGGGTGCACCTCTGCGAACCGACCCACGAAGGGCGCCGCAACGGGCTCGACCGTCTCGTCCGGGAGGGCATGCGCGCCATCCATCCGTACGACGACCGGCACATCATTGCGGGCCAGGGCACGGCCGCGCTGGAACTCGAGCAGGAGGTCCCGTCGCTGGAGCAGATCGTTACGCCGCTGGGCGGCGGTGGGCTGGTCAGCGGAACGGCGATCGCGACCCGCGCGTGGGGCGTGGACGTCTACGCGGTGGAACCGGAAGGCGCGGCCGACACCGTCGCCAGCCTCGAGCGCGGAAGCATCGTCGACTCCTGGCAGCCCGACACCATTGCAGACGGTTTACGCGCGATCGTCGGGGTACGGAACTTCGCCGTCATCCGGGCGCAGGTCCGGCAGGTCTTCACGGTCAGTGACGCCGACATCCGCGAGGCCATGGCGTTGTTCTGGCGCCACCTGAGGCTGCTGATCGAGCCGTCCTCCGCCACCGTGCTCGCAGCGATCCGCAATCATCCGGAAACCTTCGCCGGCCGCAAGGTCGGCGCCATCATCACCGGCGGCAACATTCATCCCGCAAACTGGCTGGAACTGACCGCCGAGAATCTGACGGATTGATGCCTGGGTGCTCCGGACGGCGGCGCACGGTCGGCCGCCGTCGGGAACGCGGACTGAGCGACGGAAGAAATCCGCGTGCACAACGGCGCGGCGAACAGCCTGGAGCGACCGCCCGGCCCGGGGCGCCGCTCAGTTGTCCAGCGAGGCCAGGTAGGCGCCGGCGATCTGCTCCAGGAACGCCTGGTCGTCCGGTGTAAAGCGCTCGACCCTGGGGCTGTCGAGGTCCAGCACGCCCAACAGGTTCGTTCCGCGAACGAGCGGCAGCACGATTTCCGAGCGGGTATCGGCATCGCAGGCGATGTGTCCGGCAAAGGCGTGCACGTCGTCGACGCGCTGCACGGTGCGCGTCGCCGCCGCCGTACCGCATACGCCCCGGCCCAGCGGAATACGGACACAGGCCGGCTTGCCCTGGAACGGCCCGACCAGCAACTCGTCCCCGGAGACGAAATAGAAACCGACCCAGTTGACGTCGTCCAGCACGTGGAACAGGAAAGACGCCAGGTTGGCGGCGTTGGCCACGGCGTCGCCGCAGTCCGCCAGCAGGGCCTGCGCCTGCCGCAGAAGCGCGTTCGAATCAGCCTGCCTGTCGATGATGAAGGTCATTTTTCCAGCCCCGAAAAAATACGCCCGGGCACGAGGCCCGGGCGCTCATTATAGACGGCGACGAACGTTTTAGAAGATCGGCCGGTCTTCGACGATCGAAGGCGTGACGAAGATCAGCAGTTCGCGCTTCTGCGAGTCGTTGGCCCGACGGCGGAACAGCGCGCCCACGCCCGGCACGTCACCCAGCCACGGCACCTTCTCCTCGCGGGAGGACACCTCGTCCTGGAAGATACCGCCGAGGACCACGGTGTCGCCGTTGGCGACCAGCACGGTGGTTTCGAGTTCACGCGTATCGATCGACGGTACGGACCCGCCACGTGCGGTCTGGTAGATCTCGCCAACCGTATCCTGCTTGACGTTCAGGTCCATCTGCACCCGGTTGTCCGGCGTGATCAGCGGCGTTACGCGAAGCTCGAGCACGGCTTCCTTGAACTGGACGGCGGTGGCGCCCGAAGAGGTCGAGTTCTCATACGGAATCTCGACACCCTGCTGGATAAAGGCCTCCGCCTGGTTCGCCGTGATGACGCGCGGCGTCGAAATGACCTCGCCTTCGCCTTCCGATTCCAGCGCGGAAAGCTCGAGATCGAGAATCACGTCGCCGGTCAGGAACGACAGCCCCAGCGTCGATGCATTCTGATCGGACGCGGGCAGGTTGACCTGGTACCGGCTCGGGTACGACGGGATATCCAGCAAGCCGTCGTCACGCGGATTGATCGCCGGGTTGACCGTGTCGGCAGCGAAGCCGTCGGCCGCGATCACCCCGATGTTACTGCCCAGGTGCAGGGCGGTGACGCCGAAGCGGACACCGAGTTCGTGCGCGAAGTCGGAACTCGCGATCACGATGCGGGATTCGATCTGGACCTGTTGCACGGCATAGTCCAGCTCGGCGACCAGGTCACGGATCTCCAGGATTTTCTCGGCGGTATCGGTTACGAGCAGCGTGTTCGTGCGCGAATCCACGGTCACCGAACCGCGCTCGGACAGCAGTCCGTACTCGGTCTCGACACTGCTGGTCGACTCCGTGATCAGGGCCGCGAGGTCCTCCGCCTTGGCGTAGCTGACCGGAATCAGCACGGTCTGCAACGGCTCGAGAATGCGGCGATCCATCTGCGCCTGCAGCAACTGCTGCTCGCGCGCGGCGATTTCCGCGGTCGGGCCGATCCACAACACGTTGCCGTTCTTGCGCATGTCCAGGTTGCGCGCATCCATGACGATGTCGAGCGCCTGGTCCCAGGGCACGTTGGTCAGGCGCAGCGTCAGGTTGCCCTGCACGCTGTCGGCGACCACGATGTTCAGATCGGACACGTCCGCGATCAGCTGCAGCACGGAGCGCACCGGAATGTCCTGGAAGTTGAACGTGACCTTGGCGCCTTCGTAGGTCTTTTCCTCGAAGAACTTGACTTCGACTTCTTCGCTGACCTGGGCGGAACGGGCCAGTTCGCTCACTTCGATGACGAGGTCGTTGCCCGACTCGTAGGCCATGTGTTCGTACAGGCCGGCCGTTTTCAGGTCGAGCCGCACACCGGAGTTCAGATTGTAGGAATCGATGTACTGAACCGGCGTCGCGAAATCCATGACGTCCAGGCGCTGGTCGAGGGCGTCGGGCAGGCGCGCGCCGAAAATGTCGACGCTCAGGCTGTCGCTGCTTTCGTTCACCGACATGCTGACGCCCGGGCGATCCATGCTGACGATCACACGTGCCTGGCCTTTTTCACCGAGGCGGAAATCGACACCCTGGACCGCGGGGCCACCCGCCGCCGCAACCGCGGTCGCCGCCTGTGAAGCGGCGCCGCCGCCGGCGATGGTCAGCACGACACGGCCGTCTTCGGCCATGTAGTCGTAATTGGCCGCAGCGTTCAGGTCGACGACGAGACGCGTGCGCCCGCCGGCGCCGACCGCCGTGTATTGCTGCACGGCGCCCGCTCCGACCCGCACGGCATCCGAGCCGGCGTTGTTCTCGGTGTCGGCCAGGTCGAGGACGATCCGGGGTGGACTCTCCGTGGCGAACACGCTGACCTGTGGGGTGTCCCCACTGGTCGCCAGCATGATCTTCACGGCGCCGTCGGCCGTCGATGCGTGGTCGATATCCGATACGCTGGTCGCGCCGAATACGGTTGCCAACGGAGCGACCGCCAGCATCATCGCCAGGCTCTTAAGAAGTCCCTTTCCAATATCTCGCATGCTGCGCCCTCTCTCACAGGTTTGCGGTTTCACTGATGAGCATTCCTTGTAGCTATTCATAGCAATTGCCTCTTGCAATCTATCGCCTGCGCGGCGCCTTTATCAGCTGCCTTCCAGGGCAATCGACGCTTCCCGAACCAGCCAGCCACCGACACCGTCGGCGATAAACTCGCTCAATTTGACTTCGTCGTTCGTAATCGAACCCACCTTGCCGTGGTTCTGTCCCATGTAGTTCCCCACCGCCACACGGTGTACGACCCCGTCCGGATCCTTGATCAGGGCCCATTCGGAAGAACCCTTCTCGAAGGTACCGACCATGACCAGGGTGTCGAGCTCGAACCGCTCGAGATATTCGCGCGGCCGGTTGAGGTCGGGTTTGGGACCGGTCGAGTTGCCGGCAGTCTGCGGCGTGTCGCTGCCGTCGGTGGTTGACTGCCGGAACGGATCGCGGCCGGTCAGTCCCTCGTACGGGTACGGCGTGTACGTGCGGACCGGCGGAATCGGCGGAATCGGCGATGCGGGACGTTCCTTGACTTCGGCGATATACCGGTCGAGGTCGTCCTGGCGGCCACCGCACCCGGCGGCCAGCACGGTCGCCAGGGCCAACAGGGTAATTCCCGTCCATCGAATCAGATTAGCGGTTCTCATGGCGCACCTGCCTGGGCCGCTGCAATCTCCGCAGCCTCTTCTTCGTCGATGTACCGATAGGTCTTGACCGTGCCTTCCAGGATCAGGCGGCCGTCACCGGCGTTGGCGCCGACGTCCCGCTCATTGGCCGGTCGCAACGCGATGTCGTGCATCGTCAGGATCACGACACGTGGCAGCGAGGCCACGCCGCTGACGAATTCACCGAACTGGTGGTAATCGCCCAGCATCCGCACGGAAATCGGCCGCTCCGCGTAAAAGTCGTGGTAGGCCTCGGCGTTCGGCTGGAAGAGCTGCACGTCGATGCCCGAGCCGAGCGCCGTCTGCGAAACGTCGACCAGCAACTTGTCCATCTCGGTCTTGCTCGGCAGCTGCCGGAACATGGTTTCGAGCAGTTCCTGCATTTCCGCCAGCTGCGCCTCGTAGGCCTCGAGGTTCGCGGCCTTGGACTGTTTCTGTTCGAATTCGGCGCGCAGGGAATTTTCCAGGTTCTGGACCATCTCCAGTTGCTGCACCTTGTCCTTGATCAGCAGGAAATAGCCGATCGCCAGGATAATGGCGAGCAGGAAACCGAGGATGACGTACCGTACCGAAGCCGGTGCGCTGCCGATGTCGTTGAAATCCAGGTCTCTGAGTTCGTTAAGCATCGGCCTGCTCCCCCGGAATGGCTCCGGCCTCGTCGTTTTCTTCTTCGTCAGGCGTGTTGTCGAGCTTGACGCGAATCGCGAACTCGTACGTCTCGTAGCGACTGGTCGGCCGCTGCGAGGCGCGTACGTACTGCAATTCGGGATCGACGAACAGATCCATCCCCTCGAGCGCCTGCAGATAGGCGGAGACCCGGGCATTGGACTGGCTGGTGCCGAGCAGCGTCAGGTTGGTGCCCTGCTGCCGCACGTTGGTCAGCGTCACGCCGACCGGAATCGTCTTGGCCAGCTTGTCGAGCAGTTCGACCGTCAGGGAACGGCTGGCCTGCAGGGATTCGATGATCTGCTTGCGGGAAATCAGCCGGTCCCGTGTTTTCTCGAGTTCGGCGATCCGCGCAATACGCTGTTCCAGGCGCTGGATTTCGACCTGGATACGCTGGTTTCGCGCTTCCTGGTCGCTGATCCGCTGGTCGAAGAACATGCCGACCAGCAGCACCAGTACGGCGCCCAATATCAGCGTACCCATCAGGGTGTACATGAATCGGCGCTGGCGCTCCCTGCGCGCTTCTTCACGCCATGGTAGGAGATTGATTCTCGCCATCAGTCAAACCCCCTCAATGCAAGGCCCGTCGCCACCATGAGGTTGGGCGCGTTGCGCTTCAGCGCCTGAACGGCGACCGACGGCGCGACGTCGAGCCCGGCCACCGGGTCGGCCACGGCCGTCTTGATGCCGAGCTCCTGCTCGACGATATTCGCCAGCCCCTTGATGCCCGCCATCGATCCGGCCAGAAAGATCGTCCGGATGTTGGAGAACTCGGCGCTGGAACTGTAGAACTGCAGGGCGCGGCTGATCTGGTGCACGACGTTCAACATGAACGGTTCGAGTACCTCGTCCTCGAAGTGCTCGGGACCGGGTTCGTCGCGCGTGAAGAACGTGGCCTGCTCCGCCGTCATGTCGTAGCGACGCATGATCTCCTCGGTCAACTGGTTGCCGCCGAAGGGATGGTCGCGTGTGTAAACGACCCGCCCGTTGCGCAGGACCAGCAGACTGGAGAGATCCGAGCCGACGTCGAAGATACCGACCGTCTCCGAACTGCGAATACCCTCGCGCTCGCGAATCAACTCGAAGGCGTTGGCGATCGCGAACGACTCGACGTCGACCACGCGGGTCCGCAGGCCGAGGGACTCGAGGGCATCCTGGCGACTCTCCACGTTTTCGTTCTTGCTTGCGGCGAGCAGGATGTCGACCATGTCCGCATTACGCGGTGAAGGTCCGAGCACCTCGAAATCCAGGCTGATCTCATCCAGCGGGTACGGGATGTACTGGTTGGCTTCGATCTGTACCTGGCTTTCGATGTCGGCTTCGGCGAGGTTTGCCGGCAGACTGATCGTCTTCGTGAACACCGCCGAGCCCGAGACTGCGACCGCGCAGTACTTGGAACTCGATCCGGAGTTACGCACCGCCGAGCGGATTGCTTCCGAGATGGCCTCGATATCCTGGACCGACTTTTCGACGATCACGCCCGAGGGCAGTGGTTCGATCGCAAAATGGTCGACGCGATAGGAGGATCCATGTCGGGAAAGCTGCAGCAAGCGGATGCTCGAAGACCCGATGTCCAACCCCATCAGGGGTGGTGATTTTGTGCCTAACAGTTTCAAATTGCCCCCAATCCTTTGTTCGACAATGGGTTATTGACACTTCCTGAACTAGTTTTTAACAGATATTGGTCCGTATCTCAATGCCGGGTTGCAAATTTCGTTCCGGCGGCGAGTCCGCCCAACAGCTCAAACCGTTCGTGAAGACCGGGTTCGGGCAAGGGAAAGCTGGCGTAGAGTGCACGTGTTTCGTGCCGGTGACAGACTGGCCGCTTCCCTGCTTGCCGTAGAATATCGTATCGTACTGACCCGATACTCGAAGATCCGTCTTCAGGTTAATAGCATAGCAGGATTTTTTTGTGAAGAAACTTTTTCGGTGGGCAATCGTCCTGTTGCTCGTTTCCGCGTTGCTCGGCGTCGCAGCCGTCGGTGTCGCCTGGCTGGCGTTCGGGCGGGATCTGCCGGACGTCGAAACCCTGCACGACGTGCAGATGCAGGTCCCGTTGCGCGTCTACAGCAGCGACGGCCGATTGCTGGGCATTTTCGGCGAGAAGCGCCGCATCCCGATGACCATCGACGAGCTTCCGGACTGCCTCACCCAGGCCTTCATGGCCGGCGAGGACGCCCGTTTCTATGAGCACTTCGGGCTCGACTACCAGGGCATCAGTCGCGCAGTCTGGTCGCTGCTCACGACCGGCGAGCGGACGATCGGCGGCAGCACGATCACCCAGCAGCTCGCCCGGAATTTCTTCCTGACCAACGAAAAGACGTTCACGCGCAAGATCAAGGAGGCGTTCCTCGCGCTGAAAATCGAGCGCGAACTCGACAAGGACCGGATTCTCGAGCTGTACCTCAACAAGATTTTCCTCGGTCACCGGGCCTACGGTGTCGGCGCCGCGGCGGAAGTCTATTACGGCAAGGCGCCCCGCCAGCTGACGCTGGCGCAATGCGCCATGATCGCGGCGCTGCCCAAGGCGCCGTCACGCATCAATCCGATCACCTCGCCGGAGCGCGCGACCGAACGGCGCAATTACGTCCTCAGCCGCATGCTGGAACTGGGCTTCATCGACGAGGCGCAGCATACCCGCGCGGTCCGCGAGGAAGACCGCGCCTACTACCATGGCGCGATCGCCGAAATCTCGGCGCCGTACGTCGCGGAAATGGTGCGGGTCCAGTCGCTCCGCCTGCTCGGCTCCGCGGCCTACACCGGCGGCTACGAGGTGTACACGACGATCGACAGCCGCCTGCAATCGGCGGCGAACCTGGCCGTGGCCAAGGGGCTCGAGGAATACGACCAGCGTCACGGCTACCGGGGTATCGAGGACCAGGTCGATCTCGCGGACCGCGTTTCGACGGATGACTGGCTCGACGCGCTGGCGCCCTACCGCCCGATCTCGGGCCTCGAGCCCGGCCTCGTCCTGGAAGTCGAGGACGCCTTTGCCGTGGTGTTCCTGCGCAACGGACAGACCGTCGCGCTGAACCTGGACGACATGACCTGGGCCGCGCCGTTCATCGACCGCGACCGCAAGGGCCGGAAACCGGAAACCGTTCACGACATCATGGCGCCGGGCGACATCATCCGCGCACGGCTGCACGACGACGGCAGCTGGCAGCTGGCGCAATTACCCGAAGTCGAGGCCGCCCTGGTTTCGCTGGACCCGAAAACCGGCGACATCAAGGCGCTGGTCGGCGGGTACGACTTCGCCCGCAGCAAGTTCAACCGGATCACGCAGGGCCGCCGCCAGCCCGGGTCCAGTTTCAAGCCGTTCGTGTACTCGGCGGCGCTGAATCAGGGCGCGACCGTCGCCACGCTGATCAACGACGCGCCGATCGTATTTGACGATGATGAACTCGAAAGAACCTGGAAACCGGAAAACTTCAGCCAGAAATTTTACGGTCCGACCCGCCTGCGCGAAGCGCTGGTCAATTCCCGCAACCTCGTCTCGATCCGCCTGTTGCGGGATATCGGCGTCGAGTACGCGGTCGATTACGTCACCCGCTTCGGCTTCGCCCGGGACGACATCCCCGCCAATCTCTCGATGGCGCTCGGCACCGCGTCACTGACCCCGCTGTCGATGGCGCGCGCCTACGCCGTGTTCGCGAACGGCGGCTACCTCGTTTCGCCGCGCTACATCACCCGCATCACCGACATCGACGGCG
Organism: Lysobacterales bacterium; assembly: GCA_037384065.1. GTDB lineage: Bacteria > Pseudomonadota > Gammaproteobacteria > Xanthomonadales > SZUA-36 > JABDPF01. Next base: position 34,106 of record JARROJ010000029.1, on the reverse strand, counting down.
AGGTCGTTTACCGCACGAAACCATCGATCACCTGCGAGGACTGCGACCCCGACGCCGTGGAGGACTCCGTCGCCGCGGATGACACCGCGACCGAACCCGAGTTCAAACCACTCGGTATCGTCACCGACAGCGAGTCCGTTCAATCGACCGCCGAGACCGGCGACACGGCCGGGGAACGACCGAAACCGCGGACCGAGACGACGTTGGCGCCGCGCGTCATTTCGGCCCAGAACGCCTACCTGGTGCGTTCGATGATGATGGACGTCGTGCGCCGTGGCACGGGCCGGCGGGCGATGGAGCTCGGCCGCCGCGACCTCGCCGGCAAGACCGGGACTACCAATGAACAGCGCGATGCCTGGTTCTCCGGGTACAACGACCACCTGGTGACGACGGTATGGGTGGGTTTCGACAGTCATGAACCGCTGGGGCGCAACGAACAGGGCGGACGGGCCGCCCTGCCCGTCTGGATCGAGTACATGGCCGAAGCGCTGGACGGCGTGGAAGAATCGGTACCCGAAATGCCGGACGGTTTGGCGCAGGCGCGCATCGACCCGAAAACCGGTCTGCTCGCTCCGCTTGATAGCGAAGGCACCATCATGGAAATATTCGAGGTGGGGCGCATGCCGCCCATGCAGGATCGCCCCGAAGGAGAAACCGACGATGCCGCGCTCGAAGAAAACCCGTACGAGATCTACTGACCGCGCTGCGTCACGCCAGTTGCGCCGTCTGCAGCAGGCCCGCATGGGCGTGGCCGCAGAGGCCGCACGGATCATCGCGACCGAGGGCCAGCCGAATTACCACAGCGCGAAAAAGAAAGCCGCCGAGCGGATCGGCGTGAGCGACCGGCTCGCGCTCCCGAGCAACATCGAGGTCAAGGAGGCGCTGTTCCGCTACCTCGACCTGTACGGCGGCGAGGCGCACGATGAAAACCTCCTGGCGTTGCGCCGGACGGCCGTGCAGGCCATGCGCCTGCTCGAGGAATTCAACCCGCGCCTGGTCGGCTCGGTGCTGGACGGCACCGCGGGGCCGCACACGCGCGTCGCGCTGCACCTGTTCGCCGAATCGTCAGAGACCGTGATCCTGTTCTTTCGCGACCGGGGCATTCCGTTCAGCCAGGAGCAACGCCAGATCCGCTGGTTCAACGGCGAGCACCGGCCGATCGAACTGATCGTCACCGAGCTCGACGGACGCACGCTCGAACTGGCCGTGTTCGAGCCGGTTCACCTGCGGCAGGCGCCGCCGAGTCCGATCGACGGCAAACCGCAACGCCGTGCGGCGCTGCCCGAAGTCGAACTCGTTCTCGCGGAGCAGGACGCCTAGAGCCTGCCGGGCCCCGCTAACCGCGCCGGTGCACCGCGCGGTATTTGCGTTCTTTCGGGCCGGCATAGACCTGGCGCGGGCGACCGATCTTGGTCGGGGTTTCGCTCTGTTCGAGCCACTGCGCGACCCATCCGACGGTCCGCGCGATCGCGAACATGACGGTGAACATGCTGACCGGTATTCCGAGCGCCTTGTAAATGATGCCGGAGTAGAAATCGACGTTCGGGTAGAGCTTCTTCTCCACGAAGTACTCGTCTTCCAGCGCGATGCGCTCGAGCTCCATCGCCAGGTCCAGCATCGGGTCGTCCTTGCCGAGCTCGTCGAGAACCTCGTGGCAGGCGGAGCGGATGATCGTCGCGCGCGGGTCGTAGTTCTTGTAGACGCGGTGTCCGAAGCCCATCAGGCGGAACGGATCGTTTTTGTCCTTGGCGCGCTTGATGTACTTGGGCACCTGCGAGATGTCGCCGATCTCGTCCAGCATGTCCAGCACCGCCTCGTTGGCGCCACCGTGCGCCGGCCCCCACAGGGCGGAAATACCCGCCGCGACGCAGGCGTAGGGATTGGCGCCGGTCGAGCCGACCAGGCGCACCGTCGACGTGCTGGCGTTCTGCTCGTGGTCGGCGTGCAGGATGAACAGCAGGTCGAGCGCCCGCACCGCGGTTTCGCTGACCTCGTATTCCTCCGACGGCACCGAGAACATCATGTGCAGAAAGCGTTCGGTGAACCGCAGACGGTTCTGCGGATAGGCCGCCGGCCAACCCATGTGATGGCGGTAGCAGGCCGCCGCGATGGTCGGCATCTTGGCGATCATGCGCTTGGCGGACAGCATGCGCTGGTCGGGGTCTTCCATGTTCAGCTTGTCGTGGTAGAAGGCGGCCAGGGACCCGACCACCCCGGCCATCATGGCCATCGGGTGCGCATCGTAATGGAACCCCGAGATGAACGTGTTCAGCTGCTCGTGCACCATCGTGTGGTAGGTGATCTCGGCGCGGAAGCGGTTGAGTTCGTCCTCCGTCGGCAATTCGCCATGCAGCAACAGGTAGGCGACTTCGACGAAGGTGCTGCGCTCGGCCAGCTGTTCGATCGGGTAACCGCGGTATCGAAGAATGCCCTTGCCGCCGTCGATGAAGGTGATCTTGCTGGTGCATGCCGCGGTCGCGGCGAAGCCCGGGTCGTAGGTAAAGTAACCGAGTTCGGAGGGCAATGACTTGATGTCGAGCGTCGGCTCGCCCTCGGTACCCGAAACGACGGGCAGTTCAATGCGTTTTCCGGAGGATTCGTCGGTAACCAACACGTTCTTCTTCGCCACTGGTATCTCCTTGTTTTTTACTGGATCCGGGAACCCGGATGAGTGCCCCCGCGGTGCGTGCGGGCCGGTCGCAAGCGGTCGAAGCCCGGCTGCGCCAATTAGAGCTTTCTAATATAGCATACGCTAATCAGCGCCGTAATAAATTTAATCCG
>JARROJ010000029.1:0-31302 GCA_037384065.1 Lysobacterales bacterium | reverse complement strand
AAAAGCCCCGCTCCGGACTCCCGGAACGGGGCTTTTGGAACGCCTGGGTCTTACTTGCCGTAACGCTTCTTGAAGCGATCGACACGGCCACCGGAATCGAGCACCTTGTGCTTGCCGGTGTAGAAGGGGTGCGACGCACTGGAGACCTCGACCTTGATCAGCGGGTACTCCTTGCCATCCTCCCACTTGATGGTTTCCTTGCTGCCCATCGTGGAGCGCGTCAGGATCGCAAAATCGGAGGACATGTCCTGGAACACCACTTCTCTGTATTCGGGATGGATTCCGGCTTTCATGATGGTTCCTGTAATCTGCTTATTGACGGTTCAAACTCGCGGAAACGTGCCCCGCGAAAGACCCGCCAGTTTAACCAGGATCGGCCTGAGGCGCAAGACCCGTCAGGGCAGGAATTCCGCCTGCAGGTCGTTGACGAATCGCCACCCGGTGGCCGTCGGCGCAACGCGATCGCCAAGGTCTTCGAGCAGGCCCCGGCCGACGAGTCGGTCGATGCGCGATTCGACCGCCGACCAGGGCGCGCCGGTGCGCTCCGAAAACCGCGTTTTCCGGACGCCGCGGCGCAGGCGGAGATGATTGAGAAAGAATTCGAAGACCCGCTCCGCCGGTGGCAGGTCCCGCTCCTCGGCCAGCGCGGCCGGGGTGCCGGCAGCCCGCATCCAGTCCCGGGGATGCCGCGATCGCACGCGGCGCAGGATCGCCTGGCGGGCCGGCAGGCTGATCTTGCCGTGCGCGCCGGCCCCGATGCCGATGAAATCGCCGTACTGCCAGTAATTCAGATTATGGCGACACGCGCGCCCCGCCCGCGCATGGGCGGAGATTTCGTAGCCGCCAAGCCCCGCTGCATCCAGTAATTCCTCGCAGCGCTCCTGCATGGACACGGCCAGGTCGTCGTCCGGGAGGTCGGGGCGGTGCCTGTGGAACAGCGTGTTCGGCTCGATCGTCAGCTGGTAGTGCGACACGTGCGGAGGCGCGAACGAGAGCGCCGTGCGCAAATCCTGCTCGGCCTGCGCCACGCCCTGGCCCGGCAGGGCGTACATCAGGTCCAGGTTGAAATTGTCGATACCCGACGCCGCAAGCGATTCCACCGCGGCCACGGCCTCCGCGCGGCCGTGGATCCGGCCGATCCGCGCCAGCAACGCATCGTCAAAACTCTGCACCCCGAGCGAGACGCGGTTGACGCCGGCCGAGCGGTACGCGGTGAAGCTGTCGTGCTCGATCGTGCCGGGGTTGGCTTCCAGTGTGATCTCGGCGTCCGGGGCCAGGGTCAGCCGGCTGCGGATTCCGGAGAGCAGCCGGTCGATAGGGCGCGCGCCGAACAGGCTCGGCGTGCCGCCGCCCAGGAAGACGCTCCGGACGACGCGGCCCCACACCAACGGCAGTTCCAGCTCCAGATCCCGCAACAGGGCGTCGATGTAGTCGTCCGCGGGCAGTGCGCCGCGCATTTCATGCGAATTGAAGTCGCAATAGGGGCATTTGCGCACACACCACGGCAGGTGAACGTACAGGGCGAGTGGGGGTTCGCCCAGGCGTGCATCTTCGCATGGCTCCGGCACGCCGCCGAAGCGTGGGTCTTCAGTCACCGGGCGCGTCTTCGAGTTGCTCGACCAGCGCGGCCAGCGCGCGCCCCCGATGGCTGATGCGGTTTTTCTCGGCGGGCGGCAACTCGGCCGAAGAGCAGCCATGCGTCTCGACCTGGAACAGGGGGTCGTAGCCGAAACCACCGGCGCCCGTCGGCGCATCGAGAATGCGCCCGTCCCAGCGCCCGATGGCGATCAACGGCGCCGGGTCGTCCGCTCGCCGCACCATCGCCATCGCGCAGTAAAAATGCGCTGTGCGGCGGCTCTTCGGGAGGTCCGCCAGCGCCGCCAGCAGTTTCTGGTTGTTGGCGTCGTCGTCCGCGCCGGGACCGGCGTAACGCGCCGAGTAAATTCCCGGAGCGCCCCCCAGGGCGTCGACGACCAGGCCGGAATCGTCGCCGAGCGCGGGCAGACCCGTATGCCGGGCGGCGTGCCGGGCCTTGATCAGGGCGTTCTCGATAAATCCCAGCCCGTCCTCGACGGCCTCCGGGACACCCCACTCGCTCTGCGGGCGGACGCGCCAGCCGAGCGGTTCCAGCATCGCCGTGAGCTCGCGCAGCTTGCCGGCGTTGCCGCTGGCCAGAACCACGGTATGCCCCGCCTCAGGCATCGAGCGCCTCGTCCTGCAATTGCATGAGCGAGCCGATGCCGGCGCCGGCGAGATCGAGCATGCGGTCCAGTTCGTCCCGCCGGAATGCGTGACCCTCGGCCGTGCCCTGGACCTCGATGAAGGCGCCGCCGTCGTTCATGACGACGTTCATGTCCGTTTCGGCCTCGGAATCCTCGGCGTAATCGAGGTCCAGGACCGGAACGTCCTGGAAAATACCCACCGAGACGGCCGCCACCTTTCCGTGCACCGGATCCGTGCGGATCAGGCGCCGCTTGCGCAGCCAGCGGCAGGCGTCGATCAGCGCCACGTAGGCGCCGGTGATCGACGCGGTCCGGGTACCGCCGTCCGCCTGCAGCACGTCGCAATCGAGGGTCACGGTGCGCTCGCCCAGCGCCGATCGGTCCACGACGGCGCGCAGCGAGCGGCCGATCAGCCGCTGGATCTCGAGCGTGCGGCCGCCCTGCTTGCCCCGCGCCGCCTCCCGTTGCATGCGGCTGCCGGTGGACCGCGGCAGCATGCCGTACTCCGCGGTGACCCAGCCCTCGCCCTTGCCGCGCAGGAACATCGGCACCCGCTCCTCCACCGAGGCCGTGCAAAGGACCCGCGTCTCGCCGCAGCAAATCAGCACGGAGCCCTCGGCATGGCGCGTGAAATTGCGCGTGATGGTGGTTTCTCGCAGTTGGTCGGGCGCTCGGCCGCTCGGTCTCATGTTGGCTGTTCCTGTTCGCAGAAAGTGGTGGGCGCGGTGTCGGCCGCTGACTCCCCCCCGGTTTGACGTTACCATTGTGCCAATCATGCCGACCGGCAACAATCGCCGCCGCCCGCACCGCAACAGGAAGATGTCCAGATGATTCGCAGCATGACAGGTTTCGCCAGCGCCGAGCGCCTTTTCGAGTTCGGGCGCATGACGTGGGAGCTTCGCTCGGTCAATCACCGTTACCTCGAGATCGGCTTTCGCGTGCCGGAGGAGTTCCGTTCGCTGGAGCCGGAAATCCGGCGCATCCTCGGCGAACATCTCAGCCGCGGCAAGGTCGACGCCACGCTGCGCTTCGTGCCCGCCGCCAATGCGGCCAGTTCGGGCCTGGTGCTCAATCGTGAACTGCTCGGCCGCCTGCTGGAACTGCACGCCGACGTCGCCGAGGCCTGCGGTTCGGGACAGGACGCGGACGCCATGTCGCTGATGCGCTGGAACGGCGTCATCGAGGAACAGCCGCTCGACCCGCAGCCGTTGCGCGCCGCGGCGCTGGACCTGCTCGCCGAAGCGGCGGCCGACCTGCGCGCCTCGCGCGAACGGGAAGGAACGCAGATGGACGGGGTGATTCGCGAACGGCTCGACAGTATCGCGTCCCAGGTGGCGCAGGTGCGCGTCTGGCTGCCGGAGATCCGCGACGGCCTGCGGCAGAAACTGCTGACCCGGGTCGCGGAACTCAACCAGCCGCTGGAACCCGGTCGCCTCGAACAGGAGGTCGCCTTTCTCGCCCAGAAAATCGACGTCGACGAGGAACTCGACCGCCTCGATGCGCACGTCACCGAGGCGCGCGCGATCCTGGAGCGCGACGAACCGGTCGGGCGCCGACTCGATTTCCTGATGCAGGAGTTCAACCGCGAATCCAATACGCTGAGCTCCAAGTCGGTCGACCAGCGGACCACCCAGGTCGCGGTGGACCTCAAGGTCGCGATCGAGCAGATGCGCGAGCAGGTGCAGAACATTGAGTGAACCGAACCTCTACGTCGTGGCGGCGCCCTCGGGCGGCGGCAAGACGAGCCTGATCACGGCGCTGCTCGAGCGCGATCCGAAAACGCGCCTGTCGGTTTCGCACACGACCCGCGACCCGCGGCCCGGCGAGACCAACGGCGTCCACTACCACTTCGTCAGCGCGGCCGAATTCGAAGAACTGGCCCGCGCCGGGCAGTTCCTGGAACACGCTCGCGTTTTCGATCACCGCTACGGAACCGGACGCGCCGCGGTCGAGCACGAACTCGCGCAGGGACACGACGTGATCCTGGACATCGACTGGCAGGGCGCGCGCCAGGTCAGACGATCCTTTCCGTCGTGCTGTACGATTTTCATCGTCCCACCGTCGATCGAGGAATTGCGCCGGCGCCTGGCCGGGCGCGGCCAGGACGACGCGGCGGTCATCGAGCGGCGCATGCGCGACGCGCGCAGCGAGATTTCGCACTGGAACGAATTCGACCACGTGATCGTGAACGACGATTTCGAGGACGCCCTGGCGGACCTCGAGGCGATCGTTCGAACCGGCCGCCCCAGGCGCACCGAAACCGCCACCCGGACACCCGAAATTCTGGCGGAACTACTGCAAACTGGCTAGAATGAAAGGTTAGGCCCGGCTGAAAATGGCAGCCATCGCAAACCGAATTCTGCAAGGAACCAAAGACTATGGCACGAATTACCGTTGAAGACTGTCTGGCAAACATCCCGAACCGTTTCGAGATGGTGCTGACCGCCACCAAGCGCGCCCGGCAAATCGCCAACGGCGCCGATCCGCTGGTCGAAGAGGAAAACGACAAGCCGACCGTGATCGCCCTGCGCGAAATCGCCGACGGCATCGTGGACCCGGAGCGTGTCGACGTCATCCAGGCGGAAATCGAAGCCGCCGAGGAATTCGACACCCAGATGGAGCCCGGCGAATTCGCCCCCTGAGCCAGGAGCCATTCCGACAGCGGGTCCGGCAGAAGCATCCATGCAACAGGCAGCACTGGCTTACCCGGAACCCGTCCTTCAGCTCAGGGAGGTGCTCGACAGCTACCTCGAACCGGATCAGGTCGCCCTCATCCTGAGGGCGTATGAAGTCGCCGAAAAAGCGCACCGCGGCCAGACCCGCAAGACCGGCGAACCCTACATCTTCCATCCCGTCGCGGTCGCCAGGATCCTGGCGAACCTGAGAATGGACCACGAGAGCATCGCGGCCGCCATCCTGCACGATACGATCGAGGACACGCCGCTCGGCTGGAACGACATCGAACGGTCCTTCGGCAACGAGGTCGCCGACCTCGTCGAAGGCGTCACCAAGCTGGACAAGATGAAGTTCCGCACCCGCGTCGAGGCCGACGCGGAGAGCTTCCGGAAGCTGATGCTGGCGATGTCGCGCGACCTGCGGGTGGTCTTCATCAAGCTCGCCGACCGCCTGCACAACATGCGCACGCTGGGCGCCATGTCGCCCGAATCCCGCCGCCGCATCGCCCGCGAGACGCTCGAAATCTATGCCCCGATCGCCGACCGGCTGGGCATGAACGACCTCCAGCACGAACTCGAGGACATCGGTTTCTCGAGCCTTTACCCGTGGCGCCACAGGACCATCGCCGAGCACCTGCGCAGCAACGCCGGTGATCGCAAGGAAGTGGTCGAGAACATCCTCGCCACGGTGCGCCGCAAGATGACCGAAACCGGCATCCGCTGCCGGGTCAGCGGACGCCAGATCGCTCCGTACAGCATTTACAAGCGGATGCACAAGAAAGACCTGTCCTTCGACGAGGTCACCAATTTTTACGCCTTCCGCATCGTGACCCGAAGCGAGGCGGACTGTTACCTCGCCCTGGGCGCGGTCCACAGCCTTTACCAGCCCAAACCCGGCGGCTTCAAGGACTACATCGCGCTGCCGAAGGCCAACGGCTACCAGTCGCTGCACACGATGCTGAACAGTCCCTACGGCATGCCGATCCAGATCCAGATCCGCACCGAGGAAATGGACCTGATGGCCAGCAAGGGCGCCGCCGCCCACTGGCAAAGCAAATCCTTCGACGCCATCGACGGGCTGACCGGCGGCACCGCCGAGGTCCGCGCCCGCGAGTGGCTGATGCGCCTGGTCGACGTGCAGCGGCACACCGGGGATTCGCTCGAGTTTCTCGACCATGCCAAGTCCGACCTGTTTCCGGACGAGATTTTCGTTTTCACGCCGAAAGGCAAGATCATCGACCTGCGCAAGAATTCCACCGTGCTCGATTTCGCCTACGCCATTCACACCGACGTCGGCAACCATACGAAGCGGGCGCTGGTGGACAACGTCGAGGTGCCGCTGTCGGCGCGCCTCGCAAACGGTCAGACGGTGCGCATCGAGACCGATCCGGAGGTCCAGCCGCGACCCGAGTGGCTGGAATTCGCGGCCAGCGCCCGCGCCCGGACCGCGATCCGCCACTACCTGAAGAGCCTGCGCCAGGAAGATACCGTGGCGCTCGGCATGAAACTGCTCGAAAAGGCCCTGAATGCGCGCGGCTCATCGATCGATCAGCTGCCCGACGAGCGGTGGGCGACCTACCTCAAGAACAACCATTTCGCGCGCCAGGAAGACCTGTTCCACGACCTGGCGCTGGGCGCGTCCCTGGCCAACGTGGTCGCGGCCAAACTGTTGCCGGAGGTCGGCTTGTTGCCCGGAGCGCGGGATCAGGGCGAGGCCATCACCATTGCCGGCACCGAGGGGAACGCGCTGAGCTTCGGCGCCTGCTGCACACCGGTGCCCGGCGACGACATCATGGCCTACGTGTCGACCGACCGGGGCCTGGTCGTACACCGGGTCAATTGCGCCAACGTCCGGGAATTCCGCAAGCACCCGGATCGCTGTGTCGCGGTCAGCTGGGCGCCGATCACCCAGGGCATGTTCCCGGTCGCGGTGCTCATCGAGGCGCACAACACTCCGGGCGTGCTGGCCAGCATCTCGTCGAGTATCGGCGAAGCCGGTAGCAACATCGAGACCGTGGCCCAGCCCGAGGCAAACCCGGAAATCGCCACGCTGCTGTTCAACATCAGCGTCACGAACCGGGACCACATGGCGCGCGTGCTGCGCAAACTTCGACGCAATCCGAAGGTCGTGCGCGTTCACCGCGTCGTCTGAAACAGGAACGATGACCATGTCAAAACAGCCCATTCACACCGACCGGGCGCCCGCTGCGATCGGTCCCTACTCGCAAGCCGTGCGCCACGGCGACACCGTTTTTCTGTCCGGGCAGATACCGCTGGACCCGGCGACCGGGAATCTGGTCGAGGGCGGCATCCCGGACCAGGTCCGGCGCGTGTTCGACAACCTGCGCGCCGTCTGCGAAGCCGCCGGCGGCAGCCTGGACGATATCGTCAAGCTGAACGTGTACCTGACCGACCTGGGCAACTTCGCCACGGTCAACGCCATCATGCAGGACTGCTTCGCCGAGCCGTACCCGGCGCGCGCGGCGATCGGCGTCGCGGCGCTGCCGCTCGGCGCCGAGGTCGAGGTGGAAGCGGTTCTTGGCCTCTGAGCTGAGGTCGCTACACGGCGTCGGTCCGCGGCTCGAGGAATCGCTGAACCGCGCGGGAATCCGCACGGTCCAGGACCTGCTGTTTCACCTGCCCTACCGGTACGAGGACCGAACGCGCATTCATCCGATCGGCGGGCTGTATCCCGGCGCGACCGTGCAGATCGAAGGCGACGTCACGCACAGTGCGATCGTGCGCGGACGCCGCGCGATGCTGGTCGTGATGGTCGAGGACGGCACCGGTCGCATCACCCTGCGTTTCTTCCATTTCCGCGCCGCGCAGAAACAGCAGCTGGCGCGCGGCACGCGCCTGCGCTGCTTCGGCGAGGCCCGCGCCGGCTACCAGGGGCTCGAAATGATCCATCCGAGCTACCGGCGCATTCTCAGCACCGCGGACGAGGCGGTCAGTGACCGCCTGACGCCCGTCTATCCGAACCTGGAAGGGGTCGGCCAGGCGAGCTGGATCAAGCTGACCGACCAGGCGCTGGCGCAGATGGCCGGCGCCCGCCTCGAACTTGAGGAACTGCTGCCGCCGGAACTGCCGGGGCTCGGCCGCTTGCCGACGCTGCAGCAGTCGCTCGCTTACATTCACCGGCCCCCGGCCGGCGCCGACGTGGCGGCGCTCATCGAACGACGCCACCCCGCGCAGCAGCGGCTGGCGATCGAGGAACTGCTCGCGCACAACCTGAGCATGCAACAGCTGCACCACCGCCAGCGCCAGTTCAGGGCGCATGCGATGGCGGCGTCCGCCGAGCTCGAAAACCGCTTCATCGAACGGCTGCCGTTCCGGCTGACCGCGGCTCAGCAGCGCGTCATCGAGGAAATCCGTGACGACCTCGCACGCGACCATCCGATGCAGCGGCTGGTCCAGGGCGACGTGGGGTCCGGCAAGACCGTTGTCGCCGCGATGGCCGCCCTGCGCGCCATCGGCAACGGTCTGCAGACGGCCCTGATGGCCCCGACCGAACTGCTCGCCGAACAACACCTGCGCAGCTTTCGGGACTGGCTGCTTCCACTGGGCATCGACCCGGTGTGGCTCAGCAGCAAGGTGACCGGGCGGCGTCGGCGCGAGGCGCTGGAAGCGATCGCGGCCGGAACACCGCTGGTGATCGGCACCCACGCGCTGATGCAGGAAGGCGTCGACTTCGCTCGACTCGGCCTCGCGATCGTCGACGAACAGCACCGGTTCGGCGTCCACCAGCGCCTGGCCCTGCTCGACAAGGCGGTGCCCGACTCACGCCACGCACATCAGCTCATCATGACCGCGACCCCGATTCCGCGAACGCTGGCCATGACCGCCTACGCCGGGCTCGAAACCTCCGTCATCGACGAATTGCCGCCGGGCCGCAAGCCGGTGACCACCGCCGCCGTCTCGGCCGAACGGCGCAGCGAAGTCGTCGAACGGGTCGCCGCCGCATGCGGCGAGGGCCGCCAGGCCTACTGGGTCTGCACGCTCATCGAGGAATCCGACGCGGTGCAGGCGCAGGCCGCGGAGGACGTCGCGCGGGAACTGGCCGCCGCACTGGACGGCATCACGGTCGGGTTGGTTCACGGGCGCCTGAAGCCGGCCGAGAAGCAGGCGGAGATGGACCGGTTCAAAAGCGGCGCGACCCAGTTGCTGGTCGCGACCACGGTCATCGAAGTCGGCGTCGACGTGCCCAACGCTTCGCTGATGATCATTGAAAACGCCGAGCGCCTGGGGCTTTCCCAGCTGCACCAGTTGCGCGGCCGGGTCGGGCGCGGCTCCGAGCAGGCGTCCTGCGTGCTGATGTATCGCCCGCCGATCGGCCCGACGGCGCGCGAGCGCCTCGGCATCATGCGCGAAACCGCGGACGGCTTCCGGATCGCGGAAAAGGATCTCGAACTGCGCGGCCCCGGCGAAGTGCTGGGCACGCGGCAGACGGGGCTGCTTCAGTTTCGCGTCGCGGACCTCGCCCGCGACCGCGCGCTGCTGGAGAGCATACCCGCGGTCGCAACGCGCCTGCTGGAAGAAAACCCGGGTCGGGTGAACCGGCTCATCGAACGCTGGATCGGCGACGCGAGCCGCTTTGCCGGCGTTTGACGCGAGGGCTCAGAGCGCCGCGAGGCCAAGCGACCGGATTTCGACCATCGCCTGGGCGAGGTCGTCCCCGATGCGGTCCCGGAAATCGCGGAATTCCGGTCGGTCGCGCAAGGGATCGAGCCGGCTGTCGACCTCCAGGAACCAGCGTTCCCGAAAACCACGCGCGTACGCCGCGCGAAGCTTCTCGATCGCATCGACCGGTTGGTTGCGCAGCGTAAAGAGGACCGCTTCGCTGTAATAAATGTCCGGATTGTCGACGCCGTTCAGGCGCGCCCGCCGAATCTTGCGTTCTGCCCGCTGCAACAAACGGGCGGCCTCGTCCTCGTCCCCGGTCCGCTCATAGGCCAGCGACGCCAGGGTCACCGTCGCGATCTCGTCCGTGTTCCAGGCCGCGTCGCCTTCCTCTTCGACGGAGCCCGCCAGGAGTTTGCGCGCGGCCATGAAGTCGCCGCGGTTGAGCGCCACCATGCCGAGCCGGAGATTGAACTCCCGGCGCAGCGCGTCGGGCAGGTCATCGCCGTACTCCGCCATCTGTTCCCGGACCAGCCGGTCGGCCTCCTCGTAGCGCCCCTCGATCATCAGCACCGTCCAGTACGCGTCGCGAAGCTTCGGGTTCGCGCCGGCGATCGACAGCCCTTCGAGCAGCAAGCGCTCGGCTTCGTCGGCATCGCCGAGCAGCAGCCAGGTGCGCGCCAGGACGGCGATGTCCTCGGGGTTCTCGGGCTGCAACTGGTACGCGCGGTTGGCCAGTTTCCAGCCCTCGACCAGGTTGCCGTTGTACAACTCCATGCTGGACATGAAGCGCAGCAGAATGGTCGAATCGGGCCGCAGGGCGAGCAATTCATCGAGCAGATTCTTGCCGCGCTCCCACTCGCCGCGGATCGACAGGTTGCCGGCAAAATTCACCAGCAGCAGCTCGTTCAGCGGATCGCGCCGCATCGCGTCTTCCAGCACCAGGCTCTGTTCCGGGTACCGGCCCTGCTGACCCAGCACGCCGGCGAGCCAGAGCTGTGCGGGAATGTAGTCCTCGTTCAGCTCCATCGCGTGGCGCAGGGCCGACTCCGCCGCGTCCATCTGGCCAATCTGCCAGCGGGCCAGTCCCAGCGCAGCGAACCCCTCGGCCGATTCCGGATCGATCTCGAGCGCCTTTTCGATCATGGTCTGCGCCTTGGCCGTCGCCCGGACCGTCGAGACGTTGCCGTACTGCGCAATCAGCAGCCAGGTATCGGCCATGGCGGCGTACGCCGGCGCGTAGGCGGCGTCGTGCTCGAGCGCCGTCGCAAAGAGTTCGATCGCCTTCTGAAGCTCATCGGGCGTGCGGCGCCACCAGTGCAGACGACCGGTGCGGTAGGCCTGGGCCGCCGCCAGGCTGTCCGTGCGCGCCTGCGAGCGGATCTTCAGGCCGTCGAAGGAATCGACCAGGGCGTTGGCGATCTGGCTCGCGACCTGCTCCTGGATGGTCAGGATGTCCGACATCTCGCTGTCGTAGACCTTCGACCAGATGTGGAAACCGTCCGCGACGTTGATCAACTGCGCGGTCAGGCGGATACGGTCGCCGGCGGTCCGCACACTGCCTTCGAGCACGGTACGCACGTTCAACAGGCGACCGATCTCGCGAATGTTGTCCGGCGCGTCGCGAAACGCGAACGAGGAGGTTCGCGCGGCCACGTTGAGCCCGTCCACCTGCGCCAGCAGGTTGAGGATTTCCTCCGAGATGCCATCGGCCAGATGCTCGTGGTCGTTGGTCTCGGAAAGATCGGTGAACGGCAGCACGGCGATCGAGTTTTCCGGCGCGCTGAATTCACGCTCGGCCGCGGCCGTCAGCGGCGCCTCGGACGCATCGAACACGCCGGAGTAGACGTGGTAGAAGACGTACCCCAGCCCGCCGGTGGCCATCAGCATCACGCTGAACAACAGCGCGCGCTGCGGCCGGCTGAGCAACCCCGCCGAGCGCGTGCGGTGGATGCCGTCGCTGCGAATTTCGAGGTGCCAGGCGAGCAGGAAAACCAGCGGAAAACCGAGAATGGCCAGGATGACCACGATGGTCGGCAGGGCGTCGGGCAAACGAAGCGGCTCGACGGCAGCGTCCATCAACTGCAGCAGCACGAATACCGCAACCGCGTAGGCGCCGACCGTTTTCAGCACTTTCCGTCGATTGAGCTCGGTCAGCGTTTTCGACAGGAAAGAATGGGGCTCGTTCATCGAGACGTATTCCCGGATTTTTCCCTCGTTACCTTGGTTAATAGACGCATTAACCGCGCCAATGGTTTCAGGGACGCGGCTCGGTTCGTCGCGAATTCGGCTCAGAGCGCCTTGTCGCCCTCCTCGCCCGTGCGGATGCGAATGGCCTGTTCCAGCGGTTGCACGAAGATCTTGCCGTCGCCGATCCGGCCCGAGGCCGCCGCATCGGCAATCGCCTCGACGACCGCTTCGACCCGGTCGTCCGGCACCGCAACCTCGAGCTTCAGCTTGGGCAGGAAATCGACCACGTATTCCGCGCCGCGGTAGAGCTCCGTGTGGCCCTTCTGACGGCCAAACCCACGCACTTCCGTGACGGTCATGCCCTGAATGCCGGTCTCGGCGATCGCATCGCGCACATCATCCAGTTTAAAGGGTTTGATGATTGCCGTTATCATTTTCATCGCTGGCTCCTTGTCATGCGGGGATTCGTTCCTGTCTAATGGGAGCATACGCGAGCCAGCGACCCGAGCTCAACGACCGGTGGACCGACGATGATAGACCTGCGCACGATCGACGAACTGACCCGCAAACTGGCCGATTCACTGCCGCCGGGGCTGACGCAGAAGAAGGCCGAACTGGAGGCGCAATTCCGCACGGTGCTGACCGGCGCATTCGAGCGCATGAACCTCGTCGGACGGGAGGAGTTCGAGGCGCAGTGCGAACGCCTCGAGCAAGCCCGCGCCCGTATCGCGGAACTGGAAAAACGCCTCGACGAGCCGCACGACGGCTGAATCCGCACCCGCAACGCCGGCCGTTCGGTCGGCTCCGTTTTCCTACGCTCCTCCGGGGTAATCGCCGACTGACGCCGGGCCATGCCGGCAGCGATCATGGCGCCATGAGTCTGGCCAGGGTCTACAGCCGTGCGAACGTCGGCGTCGAAGCGCCCGAGGTCGCCGTTGAAGTCCACGTCGGCAACGGCCTGCCGAAGGTCTCGCTGGTGGGTTTGCCGCAAACGGCCGTGCGCGAATCGAAAGACCGCGTCAAGGCGGCGCTGCTGAATGCCGGATTCGATTTCCCGGACGGCGCGGTAACGATATCGCTGGGTCCGGCCGACCTGCCCAAGGAAGGCAGTCGTTTCGACCTGCCCATCGCGCTGGGGATCCTGGCCGCTTCCGGCCAGGTGGACGACAGCCGCTTCGAGGATTTCGAGTTCATCGGCGAACTGTCCCTGAGCGGCAAACTGAAACCGATCCGCGGCACCCTGCCGGTCGCCATCCGGGCCCGCTCGGTGCGGCGCGGACTGGTGGTCCCGATCGACTGCGGCCCCGAGGCGGCGCTGGCGAAGGGCCGGCGGACCTATTGCGCCGAAAGCCTGCTGTCGGTGGTCAGCTGGCTGCACGGCGACGGGCGGTTGCCGCGGGCCCGCCCCCCTGCGACGTCGCCCGCCGCGCACGGCGCCGACCTGGCCGACGTGCAGGGTCAGGCGCGGGCGCGCCGAGCGCTCGAAATTGCCGCCGCAGGCGCCCACAACCTGCTGATGAGCGGCCCGCCCGGAACCGGCAAGACGATGCTGGCCTCCCGGCTGCCCGGCATCCTGCCCCCGATGACGCGCGAGGAAGCACTCGCTGCCGCGGCGGTCGCATCGGTCAGCCGGTCCGGTCTCGATCTCGACCGGTGGGCCGTACGCCGTTTCCGCGCACCGCACCACACGGCCAGCAGCGCGGCCCTGGTCGGAGGCGGTTCGCAACCCCGTCCCGGCGAAATTTCGCTGGCGCACCACGGCGTGCTGTTCCTGGATGAACTGCCGGAGTTTCATCGCAACGTGCTCGAAGTGCTGCGCGAGCCCCTGGAATCGGGCCGGATCGTGATCTCGCGCGCGGCCGCGTTCGCCGAATTCCCGGCGCGGTTTCAGCTCGTGGCCGCGATGAACCCCTGCCCCTGCGGTTACGCCGGAGACCGCACCGGCCGATGCCGCTGCAGCGCGGAACAGATTCGGCGCTATCGCGCGCGAATTTCCGGACCGCTGCTCGACCGCATCGATCTGCACGTCGAAGTGGCGCGCCCGGCGCGCCTGCGATTCGGCCCGGACGCACCGGCCGGCGAGGACAGTGACAGCGTCCGTCAACGCGTTGTTCGTGCACGAAGGATCCAGGCGGTACGCGCCGGGCGGCCGAACGCTCACCTCGATAACCGCGGGGTCAAGGAAACCTGCGGCCTGGACCCGCCGCAACAGGCGTTCCTCGAGGATGTCGCCCTGCGGTTCGACCTGTCGCCGCGGGCCTGTCAGCGCATCATCAAGGTCGCCCGGACCGTCGCAGACCTGGCCGAAGCCGAGCGCATCGGCATGGACGATCTGGCCGAGGCCGTGGCCTACCGCGGAATCGATTGCGGGCCCCTGCAGGAGTGATATGCTTAAACGTATCCATGGCGAATCCATTGCGCACCATCATCGTCGACGACGAGGCGCTGGCCCGACGGGGGTTGCGGCACCGCCTCGCCGGCCGGGATGACGTGCACGTCGTCGCCGAAGCGCGCAACGGGCGCGAGGCCCTGCAGTTGATCGAGGATGAAGCACCGGACCTGATGTTTCTCGACATCCAGATGCCGGGAATGGACGGCTTCGACGTGCTGCGCGCACTGGAACCCGACCGGATGCCCGTGATCGTTTTCGTGACCGCGTTCGACGATTACGCGATCCAGGCCTTCGAAGCCCACGCGCTGGATTATTTGCTGAAGCCGATCGACGAGCAGCGGCTGGCCGACGCACTGGAGCGGGCGCACGACTACCTGGAACGCAATCAGGCCCTGCGCCACCGTGAGTCCCTGCTGCGCCTGCTGGGGCAGATTACCGGGCGGCCGGTCGGCAGCATGGACGACGTCCGGCGCGCCGGCGTGGACCGTCTCAAGCGCAAGGAACCGCCAAAACTGGCGATCAAGGACGGCGGCAGCACCACCTGGTTGCGACAGGACGAGATCGACTGGATCGATGCCGCGGGCGATTACATGTGCGTCCATGCCAACGGCGAAACCTACATTCTGCGGCGCACCATGAAGAAACTGGAATCCGAACTGGACCCGGCAATCCTGCAGCGCGTCCACCGCTCGACCATCGTCAACGTCGCGTGCGTGCGCGAGATGCACGCGCACATCAACGGTGAGTACTTCCTGACCCTGAGCAACGGGCACACGGTCAAGCTTTCACGTTCCTACAAGGACAAGCTGCGCCACTTCGGCTGACGACCCCCCGGCCGTTGCGGCCCACCCCCTCGATTCCGCGATGACCTAACGTCGGTGATCCAGCCAGAATTCGATGCCCTGCGTGTTCAGCACCACGTCGGGGCGCAGGATGGCGTCCAGGGCGTCGTCGTCGAGCGTGACGCCATGGCGGCGCGCCCGCGTCGTCAACCAATCCATCATCGCCTCCTCGATGAGGCGGGTGCGCTGCTCCGATTTCGCGTGCCGTTCGCCCAGGTCGGCGAAGAAACGGACGCCTTCGCGCATGTCGTCGGCCAATCGACGAACATCCTGAACGCGCCCGAAATGCGTCAGGTACATGTTCTTCGGCGTGCGCGCCATCATCCGGTCCACCGACGCGACCAGGGCCTCGGGATCGAACTGGATCGGGGTCGTCGTCGGAAAAATGAACGGGCCGTTAACGGTGTCGAGTTCGCGGTAGGAAAGCCCGAACGTGTCGCCGGTGAACCAGCCTGCCGTTTCCTCGTCCCAGACGGTGAAGTGATGCCGCGCGTGACCGGGCGCATCCATGAACTCGAGGCGGCGATGACCGACCTGCAGACTGTCGCCGTCCTCCATGATCTGCACGCGGTCTTCGGGCGCCGGAACCAGCGCGCCGTACATCGCCTCGTATTTTTCGTCGCCGTAAACGGCGCGGGCGCTCGCTTCGAGCTTCGAGGGATCGATCATGTGCCGCGCGCCCCGCGGGTGCACCGCCAGGACGGCCTGCGGCAATTTCTGCAGCAAGCGGCCGGCGCCGCCGGCATGATCCAGGTGAACGTGGGTCACGATCACGTGGCTGACTTCTTCGGGCTGCCGACCGCGGAACCGCAACACCTTCATGATGCGATCCGCGCTGGCCGCATTGCCGGTCTCGATCACCGCCACCGCGGTTCCGGTCTCCAGCAGGTAACACGCCGCCATCTGGTCGCGCACCATGCCGCTGTCGATGGCCGAGATACCCCCCGGGTACTCGAGCACCGTAATCATCTCGCTGCCGCTTTCGCTCATCGGGAAACTCCTGTCTGACAGGTCATTGTCGGCGGATCGCACCCGAGAAATCAACGGGCGTTCGCGTCGCGAGCGGGGACCCGCCGTCCCGTGGCGGGTGCGACACGCGACCGTTTTGTGCATACAATAGGCGTTTTCGAACCCTGGCCGGAGTCTTCCGTGAACGAACAGGAAAAACAGCACCAGTACTGCACCAACCGCTTCATCGAACTCGCCAACGAGTTGAAGGACGAAAAAGTCGACCCGGCCCTGGTCTCGGGCGCGCTGATGACGGCCTCCGGCATCTATGCGACCTATGTCGCGGCCGGGAACGACGGAACCCTGGAGGCCAGCGGGGTCGACAAGGTCGTCGCCCTGTACCGGCGCACGCTCGAGCATTTCCAGAAGATCAAGAAAGACGAACTGATGAAGGCTCGCATCGGCTGACGGCAACGCGGATCCGCCGACCCATGGATATTCCCCTCGCACTCAAACAGACCGTCGCACTGCCGTCGATCGACCGGCTCGGTCGGCCCTTGCGTGAATTGCGCATGTCGGTCATCGACCGCTGCAATTTCCGTTGCAGCTACTGCATGCCGGCCGATTCCGTCCAGGGGCGCGGCGAGTTCCTGCCGCTGGAACGCCTGCTGACCGACCACGAGATCGTCGACCTGGTCCGCGCGTTTACCGACCTTGGCGTGCGCAAACTGCGGCTGACCGGCGGTGAACCCCTGCTCCGGCCCGGGCTGCCCGCGCTGGTCGAGCAACTGGCCGCCATTCGCGGGCTCGACGATATCGCGCTGACCACCAACGGCGTCATGCTGCCGCGCCTGGCGGTCGACCTCGCGTCGGCCGGTCTGCGGCGGATCACGGTGAGCCTGGACACGCTCGACCAGGCCGTTCTCGACACCATGAGCGGCGGCAAGGCGCGCCTGGAGCAGATCCTGGAAGGCATCGCCGCAGCCGAGGACGCCGGCTTCGAACGGCTCAAGATCAACACGGTCGTGCAGAAGGGCGTCAACGACCATACCGTGATGGACCTGCTGGCGCACTTTCGCGGCACGCCGCACCAGGTGCGCCTGATCGAATTCATGGACGTCGGCAACAGCAACCACTGGCGCCTCGACGACGTGGTGTCGAACGCGGAATGGGTGCGCCGGATCGACGGCCGCTGGCCGATCCGGCCGGTCGACACCCACAATCCGGCCGAAACCGCGCGACGCTATGAGTACCGTGACGGCCGCGGCGAAATCGGCTTCATCAGCTCGATCAGCCAGCCGTTCTGCGGCGGTTGCACACGCGCGCGGGTCACGGCCGACGGCATTTTCTACACCTGCCTGTTCGGCAACCACGGCACCAACCTGATGCCGCTGATCCGCCAGGCCCGGAATCCCGCGGACCTGGGTCAGCGGATTCACGCCGTCTGGACGGCGCGCAAGGACCGCTACAGCGAGGAGCGCGGCCGCGCCGCGCGCCAGCGCCACAAGGTCGAAATGTACCGCATGGGCGGCTGACGCGATGCGCATCACGGTTCGGTATTTCGCGGCATTCCGGGAGGCCGCCGGAACGGAGAGCGAGGCGGTAGAAACCGCCGCGGCGACCCCGGGCGAACTGTTCGCCGAGTGCCAGGCGCGCCACGCGGGCCTGCAGCGTTATGCCGCCTCGCTGGTCGCGGTGAACGACGCGATGAGCGACTGGGACACAACGCTCTCGGACGCGGACGAAGTGCTGTTCTTTCCACCGGTTGCGGGCGGCTGATGCGGTTTCAGATCCGTCACCGGGCGATCGACGCCCGGGCCTTCAGCCAAACGCTGGCCGACCCCCGGTGCGGCGCTCTGGTGCAGTTCGAGGGCTGGGTCCGTAACCACAACGAGGGCCGCGACGTGCTGCGACTCGAGTACGAGGTCTACGAACCGCTCGCGGTCCGCGAAGGGGAACGCATCATCGACGAGGCCATCGCGAAGTTCGGAATCCGGCGGGCCGCGGCGATTCATCGCGCCGGGCTGATGGAACTGGGCGATACCGCCGTCATCGTCGGGGCTTCGGCCCCGCACCGCGACGCGGCGTTCGACGCCTGCCGCTACATCATCGACCAGGCGAAAATCCGCCTGCCGATCTGGAAAAAGGAATACTACGCGGACGGCGCGGCCGAGTGGGTCAACTGCCAGCGCTGCGCGGCCCACGCCCACGGGTCCTGACCGCGTCGAATCGGGGTCAGCCCCAGTCCGCCAGAATTGCCTCGACCTCGGGCGGCACGCCGTCCGGATGGACCCAGTCGCCATGCTTGCCGCCGGATTTGCAGATCAGGCGCTGGCCGGTGATCGCGAGCGCCGGGTTGACGGGCTTGGTCAGGTCCCAGACGGTCAGCAAGGCGACCGACACGCCCGTCAGGGCTTCCATTTCCACCCCGGTCTGGGCCGCGATCTCCGCGATGCAGTAAATATCCACGGCATGCTCATCGTCGCGCAGGACCGTGCGTATCGCCACGCGGTTCAGGGCGATCGGATGGCACAAGGGAATCAGCGCAGGCGTCTGCTTGGCGGCCTGGATGCCCGCGATCTCGGCCATCGCCAGCGGGTCGCCCTTTGGCATGCGGCCGTCACGAATCCGCTCGAAGGCTTCCCGGCCGACCCGGATCCGCCCGCCGGCAACCGCCACGCGGCGGGTCACGGCCTTGCCGGACACGTCGGCCATCGCCCAGCTGTGCTTCGCCTCGCTCGTCATGATTCGCCTGCCTCCCCTGTCTCGTGGTGACCGCCCACCGGTGCGAGCGCCTGTTCCAGGTCGGCGACGAGGTCCGCGCAGGACTCGATACCGACGCTCAGGCGCAACAGTCCCGGCGGCAGGTGCTCCTGCCCGGCATACGCCGCGCGGCGCTCGATGGTCGACTCGACCGAGCCGAGGCTGGTCGCGTGACGGATCAACCGCAGCCGGGCGCACACGGCGTCCGCAGCCGCGGCGCCGCCGCGCACGTCAAACGAAACGATCGTCCCGAATCCGTCAAGCTGCGCCTGCGCAATCGTGTGTGTCGGGTGCGCCTTCAGACCGGGATAGCGGACCTGCGCCACGGCCGGATGCCGGGCCAGCCAGTCCGCCAGGCGTGCCGCGGAGTCCTGTGCCGCCGCCAACCTCAGGGCGAGCGTGCGGGCGCCGCGCACGGCCAGGAAGGCCTCCAGGGTTCCGGGGGTCGCGCCGCGCAGCGAACGGACACGCCGCAACCGCTGCGCCACCGCAGCGTCGCGCGCCACCGTTACGCCGCACAGCAGGTCCGAGTGGCCACCGATGAACTTGGTCGCAGAGTGCAGGCTGATGTCGGCGCCCAGCGCGAGCGGCCGCTGATTGAGCGGCGTGGCGAAGGTATTGTCCACGACCAGCCAGGCGCCGTTCCTGCGCGGCGCCGCACCGATCGCATGCAGGTCGGCGACCGCCAGCAATGGGTTCGACGGTGATTCGAGCCAGGCGAGATCGGCCTTCGGAAGCGCGCGCAGCCAGCCCTCGGTATCGTCGACCGCAATGCGCTCGATCGACCATGCGCCGCGAGCCTCACCGTCACGCGCAAGCTCCGCGACACCGTGGTAGCAATCGTCCGGCAACGCCACCGATGCGCCGGCCGGCAGGATTTCGAACACGGCCGCAACGGCGGCCATGCCCGAGGCGAACGCCACCGCCTCGCCGCCTTCCAGCCCGCCGACCAGCGTTTCCAGCGCTTCCCAACCGGGCGTGCCGCCATCGCGGCTGTAAATCCGGTCATCGCCGAGCAGGAAATTCGAAGCCGGCACCAACGGCGTGTTCAACGGCTCGCCCGGCCGCGCCGGACGGCCGCCCGCAACCAGCCAGGTGCGCGCAGTTTGCTTGGAACGCTTCATCGCTTCAGTAAGACCCGTTTTCGCATGGATGATCAGCGAACGATACCGAGCCCCGCGCCAGTCTGCCAGCCCCACCGATAGCCCGGGCACCTACCGATTGGCTGGGACCATGCGGGCCCGCCCCCGGCAACGAACCCGGGTCGCGGGGTCCGTCGGCGCTCGGGCGCCACCGATGAGGCGTGTCAGCGTTCCTGTGCGACGCGGGAGCGCGACCCCGCCCGGAGGCCACACCGGCCGCCCTCAGGCGGGGGCCGACGGATCGCGGTCCGTCCAGGGCGGCGCCAGGGCGAGGAGTTTCGCGTGCACGGGGCAATCGGGGCGGTGCGGGGATGGCAGGTACCCGATCGAGGCCAGGAACTCACCGGTGATTTCGCCGCCGGTGAAGCGAAACGTCTCGCGGAACAACCGCACCCACCGCGCCTTGTCGCGCGGATGATGGTCACGCAGCCAGGTCGCGAACCCGCCGCAACGCGCCCGCAGCCCGCGAATGACGCGGGCATTGTGAATCACGGCGTCAATCTTCAGGCGGTTGCGCACGATCCCCGGATCACCGAGCAGACGCCGCCGGTCGGCATCGCCATACGCGGCCACGCGGTCGACGTCGAAGCCGTCGTATGCCGCACGGAAGTTTTCCCGCTTGCGAAGAATCAGCTCCCAGTTCAGTCCCGCCTGGTTGATCTCGAGCACCAGGCGTTCGAACAGCGCCGATTCGTCGGCGACCGGAAAGCCGTACTCGGTGTCGTGATAGGGACCGTGCAACGGATGGCCCGGCGCGATGTCGCAGTAATGGGTCAAGCGGCGCCTCGTGCGCGACCTCGGGAGATCAGTTTACCCGATACCGGACACAAAAAAGACAGGGTGCCGAAGCACCCTGTCCCGTTGGGTTGACGGACGGTGTGTCCGCCGATTAAGCGCGAATCAGCGCGCGTGAACCCTCTCTACATCGTAGGTCTTGCCGGTGCCGTGACAGGCCGCGCAGGCCTCGCCGATATCGCTCGAGTTGGAGAGCGCATGGGAGGCAGCCGACTTGCTGTCGTGGCAGGACAGGCAGGCCGCGGTTTCCGGCCCCATCGGGGTGAAGTAGTCGCGCGGCGTGGTGACCATTTCCAGGTTCGACGACAGCGGCAGTGCGTATGAATCATCCACGTGGCAGGCTTCGCAATTGCGCAGATCGCCCGGGTATTCGACGTGGCTGTAGTCGTTGACGCTGCCGCGATAGCCGATAACGACGTAACCCTTTTCGAGTTCCGCACCGGCGTGAATCTTGTGCACCATGTAGCGGAAATCGATCGATTCGGGCGTATCGCCTTCTTCGCGGACCACTTCGTCCGTCGCCGACGGCATGTGGCAGGTCTGGCAGTAGCCGCTCGCGTTATGCCGGTTGGTGCCGTGCAGACTCAGGTTGCTGTGGCAGCTTTCGCACTTCATGTCGTCGACGACCTGCCGGCGCGGATCGATCATGTCGCCGGTGACCGCGAACGGTTCGATGAAGTTCTGTATCTGGTCGTCGATGGTGAACTCGTCGTTCGTTCCCGGGTTGATCGTCCAGCCACCGATGCGGCCTTCGACGCCGACCGAGTAGCTGCCCATCGCGTCGTCGGGCAACGGTGTTTCGAACTGGAACTTCCAGTTGGCGCCGTCCGCCTGCAGGTCATTGATCGCATCGTCCTGCGCGTAGAAACTGAAGTCGTCGTTCGGGCCGGACAGCGAGAACCGCAGGCGCTGCAGATAGCTCGGCGGCAGCGGACCCCACTTGTTGCTCAGCGAGAAGGTCACGATCGGACGCTCGCCGGGACCGGTGTTGCTGATGTCGACGATATCGACCAGCACGCCGAGGAGTTGGTCGGACTTGTAATCCACCTGGTGCGCGCCCTTGACGCTGGCGCCGTATTCACGGCCGGTCGGCTGGTGGCAAATTCCGCAGAACTCGTCGGTGGTCATTTCGGGGTGACCGATGCCCTGCTCGAAGTCGATGTCGCTGTGGCAGGAGCCGCAGGTTTCCCGCGACGGCCGGTTCATCCAGCGCGTGTGCAGATCGCCGGCCTCGCCCCGGAACGTACCGGGTGCATTACCCGCGCATCCGAAGACGGTGAGGTCGACCGGGAGTTCCTGGAGCACGTCACCGGTGGCCGTATCGACCATGACGAACTCCATTCCGTCACGAACCCATTTGCCCGTCGCCTGTGAACCTTCCGTGTCACTGGCGGCGAACAACGGTCCGTCGGCGGCGTTGATGTGAATCTGCACGTTGCCGGCGTCGTACCAGGCCAGTTCCGTCATCGTGAGGCCGGTTGCGTCGCAGGCAGGTGTCGGGTTCGGGTTGGCGACCAGCGGGAAGTCGGCCGTCGGCGTACCGCCTGTGTGGCAGACTTCACAATCGTTGATCGTCGCCGGGTACTCGGCTGCCTCTGCATGCACCCGGTGAATCATGGCGTTGAAGCTGTAGCTGACGCCGTCATCTACCAGTGCGGGCAGATGGCACTGCTGACAGACCTGCACTTCCTGGTAACGGCCGCCGTGCGCGCCCAGCGGGTCGTGGCAGCGGTTGCAGGTCTCGGTGCGGACGATATCCCGCGGCGGCGTGACCATCTCGGCGCCCGAGGGCACGAAGTTGTACACGTCGTTGTCGTAATAGCGCTCGAGATCGTAGTCGCGCAGGTCGCGCGTCGCAACGATGCCCAGGGTATGCGTCGCATCGGCATCGTAGTCCTCGGGCAGCACGGTCGTGAACTTGTAGGTATACACGCCGTCGCCCAGCGCGGTGTATTCGCCGTCACGATCGCGGGAACGGTCGTGATAACTGACCTTCTGTTCCTCGCCCTGCGGGATGTAGGTCAGCATCATGCGGACATCGACATCACCGGGGGTGTAGACACCTTCGCGATCCAGCGGCATGCCCATCGGATCTTTCAGGGAGAACGTCGCGAGTGGCTGTCGGTCGGCCGGAATCTCGAAATCGAGCAGTTCGAATTCAAGTCCGGGCCGGAAGAAGTAAAAGACCTCTTCGGTCAGATAGAATTCGTTATCAGCCGCCGTGAATCCGCCGCGGTCCGATCCCTCACTCTTGGCCAGGGCCGTGCCGGTCCAGACGAACAAGCAGGTTAACAAAACGACCGTAACGAGACGGTTCAAACATTTCATGACTTCTCTCCTCGTGGAACCACGGACCTCGGGCCGGGGTTCTACTTCAGTTGGGCTTTGGCCGCATGTTCCGCGCCTCGGCCTCATTAGTATCTGTCGAAATCAACCGCGACTCCGTTTCGCTCACGGAATTTCGACATGCCTATAAGAAAATAGTCGGGAGCACGAAACAATGACCCGGGTCATTTAAGGTTGGATTAATGTTTCTTTAAGGTTTGTCCGCCGGCAATCAGGCGGCTCATGCTTCGGCGCCGGCGCGCGGGGAAGGCACGTTGCAACTGAGTTGATGTTCAGAAGCAGGTTCGCCCACGGGATGATTTTGCTGTTGTTCGGACAGTGCATGATCGAGGACGGGTCGAGCTACCGTCAGGAGTTTGGACGATGCACGAGCCGTTCAGGTCTGATTCGGCGCCGGCTCACGCGTGCTGATACGTGCGCGAATTCTGAAATGGCGGTTGATACGTCCTATCCACGCCACCAGAGCAGCGCCGAGAGCAGCAGGAAAGCGCCCTGCGCGAGCGCAAAGTACATGAGCGACGGCGCCACGATGGGCATGACCAGCGAGGCGATCAGCGCATTCATGTTCATCTGCACGAAGGCCTGCACCGCGGAGGCCATTCCGCGGTTGCGCGGGAAGCAGTCCAGCGCCATGACGGTCAGGTTCGGCATGGAGACGGATACCGCGAAAGCATAGAGGACCACCGGCCCCACCACGGTCCAGGGGCTTGGCGCCAGCGTCCAGGCCTGAGCGAGGTTGAGCAGCACCGCCAATCCACCCAGCGCCATCGCCGCGCCGACGGTATGCGCCGGTTCGATGCGCGCTGAAAGCCGGCCGGCCAGCCAGGATCCGGACATGACTCCGGCCACCATCGGCACAAACTGAACGGCGAAGTGGTTGGCGCCCAGGCCGAGGTGATCGAAGATGATCGCCGGCGACCCCACGATGTACAGAAAGAGCCCACCGAACAGAAAGCAGAACGTCAGCACCAGGGTCAGAAAGCGCCCGTTGCGAAGCGCCATCGCATAATTTCCGGCGACGGATCGCGGGTGGATGGGTTGACGCCGTTCCGGCGGATGCGTTTCCGGCAGCACCCACAGCATCAGGACGGTCGTCGCGATGCCGTAGATGGCCAGGAAATGAAAGACGGACCGCCAACCGAGCCATTCGTGCAGCCAGCCTCCAATGATGGGCGCCGCGGCCGGGGCCAGCGCGAACATCATCATCACCTGCGCCATGGCGCGCCGGGCGTTCGCGCCTTCGTAAACGTCCCGGACCACGGCGCGGGCGATGACGATGCCGCCGCTCGCGGCCATGCCCTGGAGCAGGCGCAGAATCAGCAGATGGGAGAAGTTGTCGGCAAAGGCACAGCCAAAGGAAGTGATCACGTAAAGCAGCATCGCGCCCAGCACGACGCGGCGCCGTCCAAAAGAATCCGCCAGCGGGCCCCACATCAGGGTGGTTACCGCAAAGGCCACCAGATAGACGCTCAGGGTCTGGGCCATGGCGGCCAGGTCGACACCGAAATCGGCAGCGATATCCGGAAACGACGGCAGGTAGGTGTCGATCGTGAACGGACCCACCATCGTCGTCAGGGCGATGATCGGTACCAGGCCGCGCGGGCCGGAAGGAGCCCCGGTGTTGGTAGAGGCGGAATTCACGTTCAGAGAAAGCCGTTCAGAAAACTGGCACGCCCGCAGGCTCGACAGCCTGACGGGACGAATCTGTTGGCCAGTGTAACAGGCGCCCTTTTGTGGATGAAGGGACCGCTTAGACCTGACGCTCTATAATGTGGATTAACGCCGCATGAACAACAAACAGTCCAAGCTCGGCTTCAACAGCACCTGGTCCATGGCCGTCGGGGGCATGATCGGCGGTGGTATCTTCTCGACGCTCGGCGTCGTCGTGGCCATCGCCGGACCGTGGGCCTGGCTCAGCTTCACCGCGGCGGGGCTGATCGCCCTGGCGGCAGGATACAGTTACGTCAAGCTGGCGGCTCTGTACGGTGAAGGCGGCGGCGCATTCACCTTCCTCAGGAAAATCGACGCCATGGGCTTCGCGGGAAGCCTTTCATGGGTGTTGATCGTGGGTTACGTTCTGACCAACGCGGTTTACGCCTTTACCTTCGGCCAGTACCTCGGTCACGTTGCCGGCCTCGGCCCCTGGTTTCCGCGCCTGGTGGCAGTGGCCATCGTGGCCCTGTTCGTCGTCCTGAATCTCAGGGGGGTGGGCGAGGCCGGAGGCGTCGAGGTGTTCCTGGTCTGGTTCAAGCTGGTTGTGCTGGTGGGCCTGGCGAGCTATGGAGTCAGCCACTGGCAGCCGGCACTGCTTTCGCGAGGCGTGACGGACGCCGGCATCCCGGCGGCGCTGTTTGGGGCGGCGTCCGTGTTCATGGCCTACGAGGGCTTCCAGTTATTGACCTACGATTACGACGACATCCGCGCGCCACGCAAAACGCTGCCGCTCGCGGTGCTTTCCGCCATCGTCGTGGTCATCGGAGTTTACGTGCTCGTTGCGCTGGGCACCGCGATGCTGGTCGGTGCGGATCAGGTGGTGGCGCACGAGGAGGTCGCCCTGGCCATTGCCGGCCGGCAGGCGTTCGGCACGGCGGGCCTCTGGGTCGTGACGGTGGCGGCGGCCTTTTCGACCGGTTCTGCGATCAATGCCACGTTGTTTGCAACGGCCCGGCTGGCCCACACCGTGGCCGAGGACGACGAGTTGCCGGCGGCGCTCGATCACCGCAATGCCCGGGGCGTGCCGGACCGGGCGGTCGTCGGCCTGGGTGCGTCGGCTGCGCTGCTCGCCGCAATCGGTTCGCTCACGACGCTTGTCGAGGCCGCCAGCCTGGCGTTCCTGTTTACTTTTTGCGTCGTCTGCGGCCTGGCTTTCCGGCAGAAAGCGGGCCTGCGCATCGTCACTGGCTTCGGAGCCCTCACCGGAGTCCTGGCCTGCGGGGCCCTGGTGGTGCGTCTGGTACGGACCGACCCCATGGCGCTGGCTTTGCTCGGATTGCTCGTCATTATCGCGGTGTTCGGCCGCCCTTTCATACTGCGGCACGTGCGCCTGGAAGAGGATTGAGCACGGCGCTTGCTGGTCAGGCGAAGCGGCGAAAATCCACGCAAAATCAACCCGGTTGGAGTGCGACATGCAAGAGAAGCGCCTGTGTTCGATGCCTTCGGGCGGATACGCTCGCGTCAACGCTGGCGCATACGGGATGCTTCGGGTGATCAGCCATTGGCCATCGAATGAGCGCTCCCGGTATCCTGAGGGCGTCCGGGGTCTACTGGCTCCGAATCCTTCCGCCCCGCTGCATCAGAAATGAACGATCGGGTGACAAGAAAGCTGGGGCGTGATGCGCAGAAGCAGGCGCTGGAAGCCGCGCCGCCCGCCGCGCCACACGATCAACCGTTCGCCCTGCTGGCTCTGGCCGTGCTCGGCGTGGTTTACGGTGACATCGGCACCAGTCCGATCTATGCCCTGCGGGAGAGTTTCGCGGGCGCACATCCACTGCCGGTGAACCCCGAGAACGTTCTGGGAATCCTGTCACTGATTTTCTGGACCCTGGTGCTGGTGATCTCGCTGAAATACATGGTTTTCATCCTGCGGGCGGACAACCGCGGAGAAGGCGGAATTTTCGCGTTGCTGGCGCTGCTTCGGCCGGACCGGAACCAGGAGCGGATGCGCCGGCGCCTGTTGATCCTGCTGGGGGTGCTGGGCGCCTCGATGCTGTACGGCGGAGCGATGATCACGCCGGCGATTTCGGTGCTCAGCGCCATCGAAGGCTTACAGGTCGCGGCGCCGAGCCTGCATCACTACGTGATCCCGATCACCGTCGCCGTGCTGCTGGGGCTTTTTGCCGTTCAGAAGCACGGGACAGCGCGCGTGGGAGCGGTGTTCGGTCCGCTGACGCTGGTGTGGTTTGCGGTGCTGGCCGTCCTCGGTATTCGGGGTATCGTGCAGGCGCCCGAAGTCCTGCAGGCGGTCGATCCGCGTCACGCACTCCGCTATTTCGCCGCCAATGGACTGCCCGGTTACGCGGCAATGTACGCGGTATTCCTGGTGGCGACCGGTGGCGAGGCGCTCTACGCAGACCTCGGCCATTTCGGCCGACGGCCGATTCGGCTGGTCTGGTTCGGCTTCGTTCTGCCGGCGCTTCTGCTCAATTACTTCGGCCAGGGGGCGCTGTTGATCTCCGACCCGGGCGGCGCGCTGCATCCTTTCTTCCACCTGGCGCCGCAATGGGGTGTCTACCCCCTGATCCTGCTTGCCACCGCGGCGACATGCATCGCCAGCCAGGCGGTCATCACCGGAGCCTATTCGCTGACCCGCCAGGCCATTCAACTGGGCCTGCTGCCGCGGCTCAAGGTCGAGCAAACATCGGCCGAGGCCCGGGGTCAGATTTACATGCCGGGCGTGAACTGGATCCTGATGATCGCAGCCGTGAGCCTGGTCCTGGCGTTTCGATCCTCGGGCAACCTGGCGGCCGCGTACGGCGTGGCGGTCAATTCCACCATGGTGGTGACCACCATGCTCGCGTATTACGTCGCACGTGAGCGCGGCGGCTGGAAGGTATCGTCGGCCCTGACGTTCCTGCTCGGGTTCCTGGTGATTGATCTCGGATACCTGGGGGCCAATCTGCTGACCATTCCGCATGGCGGCTGGCTGCCACTGGTGATCGGGCTTGTGTTGTTCACCCTGATGACGACCTGGCGCACGGGCTCGACCCTGCTGTCCAAGCGCATTGCCCACATGACACCCAAGATCGAGACGTTCATAGGCCGGCTGTCGGCTGAGGGCGTGCCGCGTCTGCCGGGCGCGGCGGTTTTCTTCACCGGCCGCCTGGAACAGACGCCGCCGGCCCTGCAGAAGCTCGTCAGGCACATCGGCGGCGTGCACGAAAAGGTGATCCTGGTCACGGTCATCGTCGAACCTGTGCCGAAAACCGAGGCGGACGAGCGAATCGAGCTGACCATGCTGGACGACGGTTTTTATCGTCTGGTGCTTCGTTACGGGTTCATGCAGGGCCCGAATATTCCCTCCGACATTGCCGCCTGCAATGAACTCGGGTTATCGCTGGACCTCGACCAGATCCACTATTTCGTCGGTCACGTGGACATGGTGGCCGGGCGCAAGCGCCACGGCATGGTCTTGTGGCGGGACAAGCTGTTCGCGTTCATGGCGGCCAATACCGAGGATGCAACCGCTCGCTACCAGATTCCCTCCGACCAGATCATGAACGTGGGGCTGCACGTGGGCATCTGACAGGGCCGGGCGGATCCCGCTCGATGAGGTCTTCGCCATTGACATCACGTCCTGCCCGCCATGCGGTAGCACACTCCGGGTCATCGCCTGCATCGAGGATCCGCCGCTGATCGCGATGATTCCGGGTCCTGTGCACCGGCACGAAGCCCTGATCGGCAGAACGGAACGCGCGCCGCCGGCGCGCGGCGAGAGCACGCCGCGGCTGAGTCGATGTCCGTGGGCGGGTTCACCCGGGGGATGATTTGGCTGCTGTTCGGGCATTGCGTGATCGAGGCCGGGCTGGCTGACCGTCAGATGCTGCGACGGCAGAAGTCTGGGCGATGCACGAACCGTTCAGTCGATGATGCGGTCAGACGCCCCGACGACGCGCGCGATGACCTCGTCATCCGTGTTGTGCGCGAATTCTGAAAAAGGTGGTTTATACTTTTTACGCACGTTCAATAGGCTTGTTATACTGAAAGGTTTTTCTGCTTCCCACTTGGAGGAACGTCATGAAGATAGGGTCGATCGCGCTGGTTCTCGTGCTTGCACTCACGGGTTGCGGAAACGACACCCCGGACGCCGCTGCCCGAAGCGACAACGACGAGGCCGCGAAGGCCGTATCCCCGCAGGCCCAGGAACCGGCGGCGCAGGCGACGCCGGCGCCGATGACCGTGGCGGAAAAAGAGGCCGCAGCGCCACGCTACCCGCTGAAAGAGGCCTTCTTCGGCGAGACGCACCTGCACACCGGCGTTTCGATGGACGCGTTCATCGGCGGCAACCGGCTCACGCCCGACGATGCCTACCGCTTCGGCAAGGGCGAGGAAGTGATGGTCAACGGTCGCCCGCACCGCATAAAGCGGCCCCTGGACTTCGTCGCCGTCACCGACCATTCCGAGTTCATGGGCGAGGCCTACAGCCTGATGAACCCCGGCGCGCCGGGCTACGACGACCCGGTGGCGAAGTCCTTCCGCGAGGCGGAAGACCTCGAGACCGCGCTCGGGCTTTACGGCAAGTACGTGCTCGAACCGCTGGCCGGCGGCGGCGACCCCCACCCACCGTTCTTCCAGGGGCAGGCGGCCATCAAGAGCACCTGGCAGAAGAACGCCGAGGCCACTGAGGCCCATTACGAACCCGGCACCTTCACCACCATCCATGGTTACGAGTGGACGTCGGCGCCCGGTGGCGCCAACCTGCACCGCAACGTACTGTTCCGCGACGCCAACGTTCCGGAGGTCCCGTTCTCTTCCAACGAGAGCGCCGACCCCGAAGACCTCTGGGCGTGGATGCAGGCGCAGCGCGACCAGGGCCGCCAGCTCTTCGCAATGCCGCACAACGCCAACGAAAGCAAGGGGCTGGACTTTCCGGAGGCGACCCTCTCCGGCGGGCCCATCACCGAGGACTACGTGCAGGTCCGCGCCAGCATGGAGCCGCTCATCGAGATGATGCAGGTGAAGGGCAACTCGGAAGTGGTGCCGCAGTTCTGGCAGGCGGACGAGTTCGCCGACTTCGAGAACGCCCTGACCATCGCCGACTACAACGACCGCGTGCTCATGAAGCAGAACTTCGTGCGCTACGGCCTGGGCCGCGGCCTGAAGTACAAGGCCGACCTGGGCATCAATCCGTTCAAGTACGGCTTCGTCGGCGGCACCGACAACCACAACGGCAGCCCCGGCAACGTCGCCGAGGACAACTACCGCGTCGGCAGCCACGGCCTCACGGACCGCGCCGCCGAGGCCCGGTCCAAGAATGTCCTGGAAGGTGAAATGCGGATCGCGGATACGAACCCGGGCGCCATCACCGGCGTATGGGCCACCTCCAACACCCGGGGCGCGATCTGGGACGCGATGGCCGCGAAGGAGACCTTCGCCACCAGCGGGCCCCGGCTGAAGGTTCGCGCCTTCGCCGGCCAGGGTTTCGCCGAATCCTACGATTCCTACGAGGCGCTGGTGACCGACGGCTACGCCAAGGGCGTGCCCATGGGCGCCGACTACCAGGGCACCGCGGCGCCGCAGTTGCTCGTGTGGGCGGCCAAGGACCCGGACGGCCCGAACCTGGACCGCATCCAGATCGTCAAGGGCTGGCTCGAGGACGGCGAGATGAAGGACACGGTCTACAACGTCGTGGCCTCCGGCGACCGCCTGCGCGAGGACGGCACGGTGGAGCCCATCGACGCGCCCATCGACCTGGAAACCGGCCAGTTCAACACCGAGAAGGGCAGCCCGCAGCTCAGCGGCACGTGGACCGACCCGGACTACGACCCGGCGGAGCAGGCCTTCTACTACGTGCGCGTGCTGCAGCTGCCCACCGCCCGCTGGACGCTCTACGACGAGATCCGCGAGGGCGTCACCTACGCCGACGACGTCAAGCGCCAGATCGTCGAGCGC
Source organism: Lysobacterales bacterium (assembly GCA_037384065.1). Lineage (GTDB taxonomy): Bacteria > Pseudomonadota > Gammaproteobacteria > Xanthomonadales > SZUA-36 > JABDPF01. Next base: position 759 of record JARROJ010000029.1, on the reverse strand, counting down.
GCCTGGGGTTCACCCATCTGGCACGAGGCGGACTGAGCCGCAAACGATGGACGGCACGGCGTGCGTCCGCGCGCCGTGTCTAGACCCGTGCACCAGCGAGTGCCGTGGCAGTCCGCGCCAGACAACGGGTGCTGAGACGTGCGCGAATTCAAATAAAGGGAGTTGATACTTCCTGTCGACAGAAATACCGGATAATTTTCATAGGGTTAAATGGTGGGCCCTGTAGGACTTGAACCTACGACCAACAGAAATACCGGATAATTTTCATAGGGTTAAATGGTGGGCCCTGTAGGACTTGAACCTACGACCAATCGATTATGAGTCGACTGCTCTAACCAGCTGAGCTAAGGGCCCGTGACGCGACATGGCGCGGTTCCGGAAAGCGGATACCGCAGAATGGCATTCCGGATTATACCGGCAGCGCGGCCAACAGTGCAGCGGCCAAAAACCGCCGCGTGATCAGCCGCCATCCCGCTCGGGCTGATCGCGATGCCGCTCGTAGTCCCGCCAGTCGGAATCGACCCGTTCCATGCACGCATTGTACTGGGCCAGGTTCGCGGAATGGCTGGCGCATTGCTGCTGCGCGCCCATCTCGTTGGGCTCGAACGTGGGTTCAAAAGTGAATGGCGTGCCGCAACCGGAAAGCAGCGCGACGATAACCAGGAGCGAAAAATGCCTCATCCGCGGATCATGCCGTTTTTCTCGCGATATAGAATCCGTAACTGAAATACGCCCGGTACTTCTCATACATGGCGATCT
>JARROJ010000028.1:0-39298 GCA_037384065.1 Lysobacterales bacterium | reverse complement strand
ATTATCGCGAAAACGTTACGCCTGTCGGGTCTGAAGGCCCGCCCACAGGCCTCGCCCCGCAAGCGCGATCCAAAGTTTGCCGTGACCCAGCCCGGACGGCCGGATGGCCGTATCCGGGGATGTACGGCGACAGGGATGTCGCCGTCCAAGCGCTACAGGGACGTACTCGAGCGTTCCCCGGGGACGGCTGTTCGGTTGGCCGGGCGGCCATTGTCGCGAACAGCGTTACGCCTGTCGGGCCTGAAGGCCCTCCCACAGGGCTCGCGATCCACACTGCCGTGACCCGGCCCGGGCGGCTCACTCAGCCGCGTTTACCGCCGATGCGGTCGTTGGCGATCTCCATCGCGCGCGTCCAAGAGATCTCGTCACCGACCCGGATGGCCCGCGCCAGTTTGTCCAGCACGCTGCGAAACTGGCCGATGACTTCGCCGGTCATCGTGTTGCCCTGCTGGATCTCGTAGTACAGGTGCGGGTTTTCCGACACCACCTGCGCCGCGACCTTCAGCTGCGCGTTGAAGGTGGAACTGGAAATCTGCCGCAACAGCGGCACCGCCTCGCCGCTTTCGGCCAGCGCGCTGGCGAAGGCAATGTTGACCAGGTGCGACAGGCCCAGCACCCAGGCCATCACCTCGTCGTGCTCTTCCAGGCTCAGGTCGACGCATTCGGCCGCGGTATGGGCGAACAGCGCGCGCGCCTCGGCCAGCGCCTCGGGGTTGCCCACGTCGCAGAACAGGATGTGCCGGCCCGACAGGCCGATCTCGTCCGGGCCGAACATCGGGTGCACCGAGCAGACCCGGCAACCGGCGTCGGCCAGCGCCTTCAGCCCGCTGACCATCGGACTTTTCAGAGAGCCGATGTCGAACACGAGACCGTGCGGCTTCAGTTCCGCCAGGCGGTGCAACACGGCGTTGGACTGCCGTAACGGCACCGCGACGACCACCACGTCGTAATCGTCGATCACGCTTTCCCAGTCGTCGACCACGGTGAACGGCGATTCCGCCTTGACCGGATCCGCGACATCCACCTGGTAGCCGACGGTATCCAGGTAGCGCGCCATCCAGGCGCCCATGCGGCCGAGACCGCCGATGACCAGGGCGCGCGCACCCTGGCCGTGACCGGACTGCGCCAGTTGATGAGACTCCTGGTCGCCGATGGAATGGTGGATCAGGGTTTCCAACACTTCGCGCGCCAAACGGGGCGAAAGGCCTTTTTCCCCGGCCCGCGCGACGCCGCGTTCGATCACTTCGCGTTCACGCTCGTAATGCCGCAGCGGCGCACCGGTTTTCAGCTTGTGGTCACCGATCGACTTGACGACGGCCAGGCGCTCGGCGATCAGGTCGATGATGCCGGTGTCGATCGCATCCAGGCGGTCGCGCAGTTCGGAGAGTTCGTCCGGGGTGAGGGGGGTATCGGCCATGATCTGTCACGTTCGTGCGCCGGCTCGCGGCGATTCGAAGCATTCTAGGGCGAATCGGCCTGGCGCTCCACAAAAAACAGGGGTGAAGCCGTGTTCGAAAAACGGCGCGGAATGCCGTCCGGTTTCGAGGCGAACCGCACGCGCGGCCCGCCCCGGTCCTGTTCGTATCGGTCGTTTGATTCGGGGAAGGCGCAACGCCGGAAATGACGTCGGCACGCAGGCAGGTCGTCGGACCCGCAGCATCTGGTGGTTGGCGACCGGCGACGCTTCGTGTGGCCAACGGCGCTTCATGGTATAAATCACGGACACCGTTCAGAACAGAATCAGCCGAAGCGCCCGCTCCCGACTCGGGTTCGGGGACAACGAGGACGGCCTCGCGAGGTGTTCCTCGGCTCAAGAGGAAAACAGCATGAATGCCATGTCCCATACGTCGGCCGTCCGCACCGCCGTCGAAATCGCCATCAACCTTCTCCTGATTTTCATCATCCTCGCCTGGTGCCTGCAGATTCTCAGTCCGTTCATCTCGCTGATCATCTGGGCGGGCGTCATCGCGGTCGCGATGCACAAGCCGTTTCTGAAGCTCCAGGGCCTGCTCGGCGGCAGGAAGAAGCTGGCCGTGACGGTGTTCACGGTCATCGGTCTCGCTGTCGTCATCGTGCCCGCCTGGCTGTTCGTCGATTCAATCGCTTCGAGCGCGCTGGAGGTCCGCGGCGCCCTCGAATCGGCCCAGTTCGAGTTGCCGCCGCCGGGCGACAACGTGAAGGACTGGCCGGTGGTCGGGGAGCGGGTCTACGCGCAATGGTCCGCCGCGTCGGATAACCTCGAGGACTGGTTGTCCGAACACGCGGACGCCGTCCGGACGGTCGTCAGCGGCGTGTTGGGCAAATTGGCCGGGATCGGACTGGGCGCCCTGCAATTCGTCGTTTCGGTACTGATCGCCGCGGCCTTCCTGGCCAACGCGGAAACGGTCGCCCGCGGGTTGAAAATGCTGGTCGCGCGCCTGGTCGGTGACGATGCCGATGATTTCATCAAGCTGACGACAGCGACCGTGTCGTCGGTCGCCGTCGGCGTGCTGGGCATCGCGTTCATCCAGGCCTTTCTCGCCGGCATCGGCATGATCGCGGTGGGCGTTCCCGCCGCGGGCATCCTGGCGCTCCTGGTGCTGATTTTCGCGATCGCCCAATTGCCACCCTGGCTGATTCTTCTGCCGGTGATCTTCTACGTGTTCTCGGTCCAGGACAGCACCGTCGTGGCCGTCGTTTTCGCGGTCTGGAGCATGGCGGTATCGTTTGCCGACATGGTGCTCAAACCGCTGATGCTCGGCCGCGGCGTGGAAGCGCCGATGCTGGTGATCCTGCTCGGCGCGATCGGCGGCATGATCATGTCCGGCATCATCGGCCTGTTCGTCGGCGCCGTGGTGCTGGCGCTCGGTTACAAGCTGCTCGAAGCGTGGATCAGGACGGGGGCCGAACCGGTTGACGAGACCGAACCGTCATCCTGAGGCGTGCCGAGAATGATGCTCTCCAACCTCCTGTTCGGTTCAACGCTGATCGTCATCAACCTGGGCATCCAGGTGATCGCGGTGACGATCCTGATCCGCTACATCGCCGGCCGCTTCCAGGACGAAAACTCGACCACCCGGGACGCCACCGTCCTGATCGTGGTCATGGGCGTGTTGTTGCTGGGCCACCTGTTCCAGTTTGCGACCTGGGCGTTGCTGTTCGTCTGGCTGGGTGAATTCACGGATTTCGCCACCGCCTTCTATCACTCGACCGTCAACTTCACCTCGCTCGGATACGGCGACATCGTGATGAGCGAATCGCGTCGCCTGCTCGGCGCGCTCGAGGCCGCGAACGGCGTGCTGATGTTCGGCCTGTCGGCCGGCGCGATCCTTTCCGTGATGAATGCGCTGTTTCGCCGCCGGGAGGACGTCCTGGCCATCCGGAAGAAACTCGGATCAGACGACTGAGCAGCGGAACGTGCATCGCGTAGAGACAAGCATTCTGCGCCGGGCGCTGATCGTTGGCGCGGCGACGTTGCTCGGCGCCTGCGCGGCGGTTGGCCCCGAGTTCGAAACGCCGCAGGCCGACCTGCCGGAGACCTGGTCAAAGCCGTCACAGGCCGGCCTGGGTTATGAGACGCAGGCGCTCGAAAAATGGTGGACCGTGTTCGAGGACCCCGTGCTCGACGCCCTGGTGGAAACGGCGGTTCGCAACAACAACACGCTGGAAATCGCCGGGCTGCGGGTGCTCGAGGCGCAGGCGCAACTGGGTATCGCCACGGGCCTGAACTACCCGCAGGTCCAGGTCGCCGCGGGCGAAGCCGGTTACATTTCCCCGCCGGCGACGTCCAGCGTCGCCTCCAACTACTGGCAGTTCGCCCTCGGCGCCTCGGCCTCCTGGGAAATCGATTTCTGGGGCCGCTTCCGACGTGGAATCGAATCGGCCGACGCGGCCTACCTGGCATCGATCGCCGCCTACGACCAGGCCCGCGTGCTGCTGACGGCGGCCGTCGTCGACGTCTACACCATCGTCCGCCTGACCGAACGGCAACTGCAGATCGCCGAGGAAAACGTCGCCATCCAGCAACGCAGTTACGAAATCGCCGAAGTGCTGTATCGCAACGGCGCCGATTCGGAACTCGACATGCAGCAGGCGAGCACCCTGCTGCTCAGCACACAGGCGACGATTCCGGGTTTGCAGGTCGCGCTCATACAGGCCCGCAATGCGCTGAGCACGCTGCTCGGCGAGCCGCCGGGAACGGTGGAGGCGCGGCTTACCGAGGGCGCCGGCCTGCCCGTTCTGCCCGACGACATCGCCGTCGGCATCCCCGCTGACCTGTTGCGCCGGCGGCCGGACGTCCGCCAGGCGGAATACCTCGCGATGGCCCAGAACGCCCGGGTCGGGCTGGCGCAGGCGGACCTGTATCCGAGCTTCTCGCTCTCCGGATCGATCGGCGTCAGTTCCAACACGCTGGGCGACAGCGACTTCGGCGACCTGTTCAGCTCCGACGCCCTGACCTGGTCGATCGGCCCGTCGTTCGTGTGGCCGTTTCTGAATTACGGCCGGATCAAGAACAACGTCCGCGTGCAGGACGCCCGCCTGCAGCAGGCGCTGGTGAATTATCGCGAAACGGTCCTGCAGGCCGCCCGCGAAGCCGAGGATGCGATGGCGGATTTCGTCGGCACCCGCCGGCAGAGCGAGATTCTGAGACAGACCGTGGAGTCGGCGGAGCGGTCGAACGAACTCGCGACGCTGCGCTACACGGAAGGGTTCTCCGACTACGAGCGCGTGTTGAACGCCCAGCAGGCGCTGTTCAACCAGCAACAGCGTTACATCACCGTCCAGGGCGACATCATCCGCAGCGTGATCAGCCTGTACAAGGCCCTGGGCGGTGGCTGGGAAACCCGCGAGGGGCAACCGTGGATCGACCCGGAAACCCTGCAGACCATGCAGGAACGAACCGACTGGGGTGAACTGATACCCGCCGGCGATGACGACCGGCGCGACTGAGAGCAAGCTCATGAGCGAAAACACGCAAGAAGAGACCCGGGCCGCGGAACCGGCGCCCGCGTCGAACGAACCGGCCGGGGATCCCGTGCGCCGGTGGACCCTGATCGTTCTGGCCATCTGCGTGGTGCTGCTGTTCTGGTACCTGCGGTCCGACCGCGTGACCCCGTTCACCTCGCAGGCCCGGGTCCATGCACTGGTGGTGCCGATCGCGCCGGAAGTCTCCGGCACCATCACCAGTGTCGAGGTCAGCAACAACCAGGCGGTGGCGGCCGGCGACGTGCTGTTCCGCATCGACGAGCAGAATTACGGCAATGCCCTGCAGACGGCGCAGGCGGCCCTGGACCAGGCCTACCAGGGCCAGGGGGCGGCCGGCGCCAACGTCGACGCTGCGCGCGCCAGCCTTGCCTCGGCGCAGGCCAATCTGCAACGCGCCCGGCTCGACGCCGAACGCATGCAGCGCATCCGGGAACAGGACCCCGGCGCAATCTCGCAGCGGCGGCTCGACTCGGCCGAGGCTTCGCTCAAGGTCGCGGAGGGCCAGGTCGGCGCCGCCCGGGCCGGGCTCGCGGCCGCGCTGGAGCAACTGGGCAAGCCCGGCGACGACAACGCGGCGGTGCGGCAGGCGCTGGCCTCACTGGACTCGGCCCGCCTGAACGTGGAACGGGCGACCGTGCGCGCGCCGGACGACGGGGTCGTCACGGGCGTCCAGCTGAACAAGGGCAATTTCGCCGGCGCGGGCCAGCCGCAGATGACGTTCATCGCAACGCACAACATCTGGATCCAGGCCGATTACAAGGAAAACAACCTGGGCCATATCGACCCCGGCGATACCGTCGGCATCGTGTTCGACGTGTTGCCGGGGCGGGTCATCGAGGGAACCGTGCGCGAAGTCGGCTTCGGCATCGACGTCAAGGACCCGCCGCTCGGCAAGCTGCCGACGATCCAGAACGACAAGAACTGGCTGCGCGCCGCGCAGCGCTACCCGGTCCTCGTCGATTTCGAATTGCCGCGGAACAACGAGGGCAAGACCCGCCTGAAAGTCGGTTCCCAGGCCACCGTGGTGGTCTACACCGGCACGCATCCCCTGTTCAACCTGCTGGCCAGGCTGTACATGCGGGCGGTGGCGCTCTTCACGTATGCCTACTGACGGACAGGCGACGAGCGCGCGCGGCATGCACCCCGCCGCGGCGCGCCGTATCCTGCGGCTGGCGCTCGGCACCAGCCTGTGCCTGGCGTTTTCCCAGGTGGTCAACTGGCCTCTTTCGTTCGTCGCCCCCGTGCTGACGATGTTCATCCTCGCCCTGCCGTTGCCGCCGCCGGGCCTGCGCAAGGGCATCGTCTTCGTGCTGGCCCTGCTCGCGCCGACGGTGCTCGGGGCCTACGTGCTGTTGCCGTTCCTGACCCACATGCGCGGCGTCGGCATCCTGCTGGTCGGGCTGGGCCTGTTCTTCACGTTCTATTACACCGCGCGGGGCGGACAACCGATTCTCGGCACCTTCATGACGATGGGCCTGACCCTGGTGACCACGATCGGCAGCGTCAGCAGCGAACTTCTGATGCTGCTGGTGCAGAGCCTGGGCGTGTGCGCGGCCGTGGGGATCGTATTCGTCTGGATCGCACACGCGCTGTTGCCGGACCCACCCCCGGACCCGTCCCTGGCCGGCATACAGAAACCGGCCGCGCCGCCCCCCGATCCGTCGACGGCCGGGTGGCGCGCGCTGCGCTCGCTGGCAATCGTGTTTCCGGTCGCGCTGGCGTTCCTGTTCATGAGCGGCAGCCCCTCGTACACCGTGGTGATGATCAAGGTCGCGACCATGGGCCAGCAGGCCACCGCGGATCACAGCCGCGCCATGGGCCGCTCGCTGCTCGAATCGACTTTCTGGGGCGGCATCGGCGCGATCATCGCCTGGCAGGTTCTGGCGATCTGGCCCTCGCTGCTGATGTACGTTCTGCTGGTCGGGCTGGCCGCGCTGATTTACGGCCGCTGGATATTCCAGGGCCCGGCGGTGCATCCGAACTTCCAGATGGTTTCCTTCGCGTACCTGACCATGCTGGTCATCCTCGGGCCCGCCGTGCTCGACGGCGCCGGCAGCTCAGGCGCCGGCGGCGCGTTCTGGACCCGCCTCGGATTGTTCGTGCTGATCGCAGTGTACGGAACCGTATCCGTTTGGGTATTCGATTCGCTGTGGCCCGAGCGGAAGGCGATGCCCGGAACCGTAGAAACCGCACAATCACCCTTCGCTGTGGCCCGAGCGGAAGGCGATGCCCGGAACCGTAGAAACCGCACAATCACCCTGACCGGCAAGCCGGCGGCGAATGCAAAGCGCCCGTCGCGGCTGAAGCCGCTCCCACAGAGAAAGCCCTAGGGAAACCCTGCGAACGCGCAACCTGTCTCGATGCTCGACGGCGTGTCAGGGCGGTCGGATACCCGTCGCCGGGGATGTACGGCGCCAGGGATGGCGCCGTCCAAGCGCTACAGGGACGTACTCGAGCGTTCCCCGGTGATGGGTATCCGGCCGCCCAATGCGAAAGACTCCCAAGCTGGCCGCAACGGCGTGGCGCCTGTCGCGACTGAAGCCGCTCCCACAGAGGACACCCGCAGCGCCCTCCCGCGGACGCATACTGTGTCGGTGTTCGATGGCGTGCCGGGTCGGACGGTTCAGCCCAGCAACAGCAGGCAGAACCACACCGCCGTCAGGGCGCCGACCGCGTCGGCGATCAGGCCGGCCGGAATCGCGTGCCGGCTGCGAATGATCCCCACGGAACCGAAGTAGACCGCGATCACGTAAAACGTGGTTTCCGAGGAACCGAACATCGTCGCGCCCATCTTGGCCTGCATCGAATCGGCGCCATACTCGTTGACGAGGTCCGTGAGCAAGCCCAGCGAGCCACTGCCCGACAGCGGACGCATGAGCGCCAGCGGCAGATTTTCCGGGGGAAACCCGATCAGCGCCAGCGCAGGCGCCATCAACTCGAGCAGAAGCTCCAACGCGCCGGAGGCCCGGAACATGCCGACCGCGACCAGGATCGCGACCAGGTACGGAATGATGCGGATGGCGATCGTGAAGCCGTCCTTGGCGCCGACGACGAACACTTCGTAGACCTTGACCTTCTTGACCGTCAGCGCATAGAGCGGAATCCCGACCAGGAGCAGCGGGATGATGTAGCGGGCGACCTCGTTCAGCACCAGGGTGACGGAGTCGATCATCGCGCGCCTCCGTCAGCGTCGTGCTCGTCGATGTCTTTCGATGGGTCACCGGGTGGTTCGATGGCGAACCGCTTGCTCTTCTCCAGCAATTTGACCGTGATGATCGCCGCAGTGGTGGAGCACAGCGTGGCCAGGATGGTCGTGATGAAGATCTGGCTGGACACCGCGCCCATCAGCGCCACCACGGTGGCCGGCAGGATCAGCTGGACGCTGGAGGTGTTGATGGCCAGGAACATGACCATCGCGTTGCTGGCCGTTTCCTTGTTCGGGTTCAGTTCCTGCAGTTCCTCCATCGCCTTCAGCCCCAGCGGCGTGGCCGCGTTGCCGAGCCCGAGCATGTTGGCCGACATGTTCAGCACGATCGACCCCATCGCCGGATGATCCGCCGGCACATCCGGGAACAGACGCACCATGATCGGCCGCAGGCCGCGCGCGATGATCCGGATCAGGCCGGATTCCTCGGCGATTTTCATGACGCCCAGCCACAGGGCCATGATGCCGATCAGGCCGATCGAGATCTCGACCGCCGTCTTCGCCATGTCGATGGCCGCCTCGGTAACCGCGTCGATGCGGCCGGTAAAAACGCCGACGACCACCCCGATGGCCATCATGCCGAACCAGATGTAATTCAGCATGCTTCCTCCAGTTTGCGTTCAGGTGACGGGTGGCGCGGGTATGCGCAGAAACGGCGCCTCGCCATCCGCATGCAATTCGATTTCGTGCCCGATCGGCAGCGTCGCCTGGCAGGCGCCGTGGCCACAGGGAAAATTGGCGATGATCGGGATATCGAGATCGGCGCAGACGTCGAGCACGATGCCGTCGGTATCCTTGCCGAACGGCACGTCCTTGTCGCCCATCTCGAGCATCTCGCCGACGACGAGCCCGCGGATGCCGTCCAGCGCGCCGCTGTTCTTCAGGTGGAGCAGCATCCGTTCGAAGGCGTACAGCTGCTCGTCGACGTCTTCCAGCAGCAGGATCGCGCCGCGTGTGTCGAGTTGGCCGGCCGTCGCCAACCGCTCGACGACGAGGGTCAGGTTGCCGCCCCAAAGGACACCGCGCGCGCGGCCGGGCCGCAACGTTCGCGCCGGGCAGGCCGCCGCGGCGTCGATGCGCAGGTCACCGGCGCCGGACAGCACGCGCTGAAACGTCTCGAGGTTGTACTGCTCGGTGCGTTGCCCGAAGGTGCTCAGCATCGGGCCGTGAAAGGTCACCAGGCCCGCGCGCTGGGCGATCGACGTCAGGTAACCGGTGACGTCGCTGTAACCGACGAAAATCTTGGGATTGCGGGCGATCGCGTCGTAGTCGAGCAGCGGCAACACGCGGTTGCCGCCGTAACCGCCGCGGGCACAGACGATGGCGTCGACCGAGGGGTCCTCGAACATCGCCATGATGTCCGCGGCGCGCTGCTCCGGGGTGCCGGCGAAGCGGTGTTCGCGCAAACGCGTCGAGGCCCCCGGCACGACCTCGAAACCGAGCCCCTCGAAGACGCCAACCGCGCGCCGGAACGGCTTCTCGTGCATCCAGTAGCACGGGCTGACGACGCCGATGCGGGCGCCGGGTTCGAGTCGGGGGGGACGAATCCGCTCGCGCACGTTTCTCGCCCTCCTCAGCCGGCCCGGACCTCGAGGTCGAGCATCTCCAGGCCTTCGATGGCGGTGATGCCGAGTCCCGGCGCGTCGCTGATCTTGATCTCGGCGTTGTCGAACCGCACGCCGCTCGAAACCGGGTCGAACTCGCCCAGCGACGGCGTATCGAGGTCGACGCGCGTGATGACCGAGGACTTGGCCGCGGCGATGTGCGCGGCCGCGGCGACCCCGATGCTGCTTTCCAGCATGCAGCCGATCATGCATTCGGCGCCGTAGACCCCGGCGATGTCGGCGACCCGCACGGCGTTCGAGAGGCCGCCTGTTTTCATCAGCTTGATGTTGATGATGTCGGCCGCCCGCATGTTGATCAGCTCGAAGCACTCCTGCGGGCCGAAGGAGCTCTCGTCGGCCATGACCGGCGTGGTGACGCGGTCCGTGACGTACTTGAGTCCGATGATGTCCTCGCCGCGGACCGGTTGCTCGACCAGTTCGAGCTGCACGCCGCTGTCCTCCAGCGCACGCAGGGCGGCCACGGCCTGTTTCGGGGTCCAGCCCTGGTTGGCGTCGAGCCGGATCAGCGCACGGTCGCCGACCGCGGCATGGATGGCTTTGATACGCTCGATGTCGAGCGCCGCATCCTTGCCGACCTTGACCTTCAGGGTCTCGAAACCGGCCTCGACGGCGGCGTGGGCGTCCTCGACCATCTTGTCGATGTAGTCCACGCTGATCGTGATGTCGGTCGTGATGACGTCATCGCCACCGCCCAGCAGGCGGTAGATCGGCGCACCGTACAGCTGTCCGAACAGGTCGTAGAGCGCGATCTCGACCGCCGCCTTGGCGCTGAAATTGCGGACGATAGACCTCTGGATGCGATCGGTGATCCGGTTCAGGTTCCGCACGTCCTCGCCGAGCACCGCGGGGCCGATCACCTTGCCGATGGCCTCGATGATGGACCCGTGCGTTTCCCCGGTGATCACCGCGGTGGCGGGCGCGCTGCCGTAACCGGTGCGGCCGTCGTCGGTTTCCAGCATTACCACGACGTCGGCGATCTCGCTGACCGTGCGCATGGCCGTCTTGAACGGTGTTTTCAACGGCACGCGCAACATGCCGAAGCGGATCGTTTCGATTTTCATGATTGCCCCCGATTACCGGATCGTCTTGATCGCATACAGCGTCTCGAAATAGGTTTCTTCGCCGGGCGTCGGTGCCGGCGTCAGCGGCGTGACCAGCACGCCCTTCGACCCGCCGGCCACCTGCCCGGCGCGACCGTCCAGCCCGCCGGTGTTCGACGTGTCGTGAATCACCCAGGCCTCGCCGTCGTCGATGCCGAGGAACATCATCACGTGCCCGTCAGCATACAGCAGGTCGCCGGGGCGCGCCGCGGCGAGCGCCGCCAGCTTGTCCTCGCTCGACGACTCCGGGCCGAAGCGGACGGTGCGGCCGATCGGGCTGTCGCCCTGCTGCCCGGAATTGCGCGGCAGGCGGATGCCGACGCTTTTGTACACCTCGACCATGAGGCCGGAACAATCGCGGGCATTCAGCGAGTGGCCCCAGCCGTACGGCTCGCCCAGGAACTTGAACGCCTGCCGCAGCAGGTTCGCGCGGGTATACGGCAGGTAACCGACACGCACGTCGGCCTGCGGCGCGATCCGCGCCGTTCCGAACGCGAGTTCGTTTCGCTCGGTAACGGGCAGGCGCACGCGGAACGAGCCGTCCGCGGCCGCGTCCTCCAGCGGCAGCCGGATGCCCATGTCCAGGACACGATCCGGCGTAGCGGTATGCGGCGGCTCGAATGCCGCGTCGACCTGGGCGCCCGTGATGACGAGATAAGGCTCGGCGTCGCGGTACGCGCGGACCGTGGATCGCGGACCGAGCGCGAGCGCCGCGCGGCGCACCCAGGCCGAATAATTGTAGGACTGCACGAAGCACCAGGCGCCGTCGGCGCTTTCGTGCAGCACCGCCACCGCATCGCCGGGAAACAGGCCGTTTTCCTGGAACCGGTCAAGGTCGATCGTCTCGAGGGTGCGGTACACCACATCGCCGCTGGGCCAGGTGCGCATGTCCGTGCGTTCGAGCACGAGTCCGAAGCGAACGGCGACCGTCTGCGGAATCGCATCGAGCGCAAGACTCGCCTGGTAACGCGCATAGTCGGCAGAGGTGACGCGAGTCCCGTCGAGAAAATGCAGCGGCATGGACCCCGCCCGGCTGATCCCGGCGATCAGGCCTTCGACCTCGGCGCGGCTGCGCCGGGCGGGGTATTCGGCCAGGTTCACCAGATGCCGGTCATGGGCCAGCGCACGCCGGTTGAAGGCCGCGATCCATGCCTCCGAGCCGAGCCGTTCATCGGCGTCCGCCGCCTTGTCGATCCAGTAGTCCGCTGAATTCCGCATGTCCTCGCACCGGGCGGCGGCCCGCTTTGCTTACGGGCGGCCGGAATAAATTATTCTAGAAGTCGCTTGATTCGCTCGCAAGTTTATTCCATTCACGATCGGTGTCAGGCCGGATCCGCGCCGGGCAACAGCGGCGCCAAATCGTCCGGGTAATACTTTTCGACCAGCGCGTACAACACCGCCGCGGTCTCCACCGTGAACTCACGCGTCACCCGGTAGGGCAGGAAATGGTGCTGGAAAGCGCGCAGGACGTTGCGCGTCTGCTCGTCCAGTTCGCCGGTGCGGTCGATCTTGTAGCCATAGACATGCAGGGCTTCCTGCATCTGCAGGACGGTCGGCATCGCGCGATTGAACGCCTCCCAGTACCGGACCACGGTGTCGTCGTCGTACCAGGCGCCGATGCCCAGACGGTACAGCCGTTGCCAGGGAAACCGGGGGCCGGGGTCGATCTTGCGCTGCGGCGCGATGTCGGCATGGCCGACGACGTGGGTCGGCTTGATCTCGGGGTGGCGCTCGAGAATACCCTGCGCCAGTTCGATCACCAGGGCGAGCTGGTTTTCGGGATAATCCGGGTAGAAGCAGATCGTGTCCGACGGCCAGTCGGCGGTTTCCGCCTGGTTCATGCCCTCGGCGCGATGGCACCAGGTCTCGTTGACGATCTCGATACCGATCGACACGTTGTTCAGTTTGGTCTGACCCTTCCAGTAACTGTGCCCGGCGTGCCAGGCGCGCTGTTGCTCATCCACGAGTTGGTAGACTTTCAGCGTTTTGTCGCCGTAACTCGGATCGAACGGCTCCGGAACGAGGTAGTGGGAAGACACCGGGCGTTGCGTTTTCTCGGTCAGCACGTGCAGCGAACCGCCGAAATCCTCGCTGGTGTGATGAATGACGAGAATATTCACGCGGCTGTCCTGGTTGGCCGATTCGACCACCACGGTGTCGCCCAGCGTTCCGCACGCCGCGAGAAAAAGTGTCGCGGCGGCCGCGGCCGCCCGTCCGATGAAACTGCCTGAAGTTTTGCCCACGTTATGCTGCCCCTGTCCCGAGTGGCGGATTATTCTGGATTCGGTGCGTCGGCTGAATAATTAATTCTGTACACGCACCCGAATTATGATATTTTATTTTGCCAAAAATATAATATAGTTTTACCAAATTCTTAACCTTTCCAGTTCGGGACGACGCCATGACACACACACGCAAGAACCGGATCACTGCATTCAGCCTGATCGTTACGGCCCTGTTTGCATTGTTGTTCAGCCTGCCGCTCGCGGCCCAGCAGACCGGTGAAATCGCCGGTAAGGTCACCAACGCCGACGACGGCGCGCCCATCGCGGGGGTTTCGATCGAGGCCACCGGTGAACGGCTGCCGGGCGTGCGCACCACCACCACGTCGGCCAACGGCGATTACCGCCTGCCGTTGCTGCCCCCGGGTAACTACCGCTTAACGTACACGCTACCGGACGGTACGACGCGCGTGCGCGGCACGGACGTCCTGCTGCAGCAGCGCACGACGGTGAACCTGCCGGTCGATTTCAACGTCGACGAATCGATGCTGGAAGAGGTCCTCGTCACGGCATCCAACGTGTTGATGGAGACCAGCGGCTCCTCGCTGTCTGGCGCGATCGACAGCGAGACCTTTGACGCCCTCCCGGTCGGCCAGGAGTATCGCGACCTGATCAAGCTGATCCCGGGCGTGCAATTCACGGCGGATTCGGTCCGCGGACCGAGCGCCGGCGGTAACGGCCAGGACAACACCTACCAGTTCGATGGCGTGGACGTCTCCCTGCCGCTGTTCGGCACGCTGTCCACCCAGCCCTCGACGCACGATATCGACCAGGTGTCGATCGTGCGCGGCGGCGCGACGGCCGTCGGCTTCAACCGTTCCGGCGGTTTCAAGGTCAACACGATCAGTAAATCGGGCTCGAACGAGTTCAGCGGCATGATCAGCTACCAGCTGCAGGATTCGAGCTGGGAATCGGACCGTGACTACGAAAGCGCGACGAATTTCGACCAGACCCTGGACTGGACGGTCGCCAACTTCAGCGGACCGCTGATCAAGGACCGCCTGTTCTTCTACGTGTCCTACTATGCGCCGACCACCGAACGAGATAATCGTGACAACGCCTATGGACCCGTGCCCAACTATAAGTCGGAGCGCGACGAGTATTTTGGCAAGCTGACCTGGGCGGTAACCGACGACATCCTGCTCGAAGGCAGCTACCGCTCGTCCGAAACCGATGCCAGCGGTGAAGGCGTCGGCGGCTTCGAGAGCGCGGACGGCTCGTCCGGCAGCGACGCGACGCTGGATATCGCAATCCTGGAAGGCAACTGGATCATCGACTCGAACAGCAGCGCCTACTTCAAGTACACGGACTTCCAGAACGAGACCACCGGCGCGCCGGACCTCGTGCTCGACGCCATGCCCTCGATCGGCGCATCGCTCGACCTGGCCAATCTCGACCGGCTGGGACAGTTCCAGGTGCCGTCGCTGAGCGGTGACCCCGAGTTCGATGCCTGGGCGCAGCCGCTGATCGACCGCTACGGCTACACCGAAAACGGCGTGGCGCAAGGCGGCGGTGTTGTCGGTGCGGCCACACAGTTCAATGTGCAGAACTTCTACCGCGAGTCGTTCGAAATCGGTTATGACCTGACGCTCGAATTCGGCTCCTTGGTGCACAACCTGCACTTCGGTTACCACCAGGAAGAAATCGAGGAATACCTGGACCGTTACTCGAACGGTTGGGGATTCATCGACTCGCCGGGCGGTGTCGAGGAATTCGAAGGCCAGCCCGTTTACTTCCTGGCCACGTTCCTGCAGAACAGCCTGTCGCAGTTCGACGTGGCGCCGATCCGCTCCTACGTGGAAACGCGCAACATCGAGATCAACGACTCGATCGAATGGGGTGACTGGACCTTCAACCTCGGCGTGTTGTGGTCCGAGGACAAGCTGTTCGGCCAGGGCCTCAAGGTCAACAAGGACAACGTGTCGGGTTACGAACTGGCGCCCGGACACAAGTACCCGATGCACGAGGAAAGCTTCAGCGACATGATGCAGCCGCGCCTGGGCGTGACCTGGGACTTCGCGGACAACATGTCGGCCTTCGCCAACTATGCCCGCTATTATCCGTCCGCCAGCTCGCTGGCGCGCGCGGCGTCGTGGGACCGCAACACCGGCAACCTGATCGTCGACGTCTACTTCGACGAGAACGGCAACCAGATCGGCATCGAGCCGCGCGGCTCCTCGTCGGGCAAGCTGTTCCAGAAGGGCATCGACCCGCGTCATATCGACGAGTACATCATCGGCATGAACTGGGAGGTCACCGACCGCCTGAGCACGCGCGTGCACTACCGCCGTCGCGAAGCACGCGACATGTGGGAAGACACCTACAACTGGGCGCTCGAGGCCTATTCGTGCACGAACGAGCCGGACCGCTTCGGCTGCATGCCGGCCGGTTGGGCGCCGGAAGAGCCGTACATTCCCGAGCTGGAAGACTACCGGGCCGAGATTGGCGGCTCGTCGTTCGTGATCGCGCAGATTCCACGTGCGTACACGGACTACGACGAGGTCAGCTTCGAGGCCGAGTGGGCGGGCGACAACTGGTACCTGCAGGGTTCTTACACCTGGAGCCGTTACCGGGGCAACTTCGACCAGGACAACTCGACCACGACCAACGACGCCAACGTGTTCATCGGCTCCTCGTTCATCTCCGATGGCCGCGGCCGCATGCTGTGGAACTTCAAGGACGGCAAGCTCAAGGGTGATCGCCCGCATCTGCTCAAGCTCTTCGGTTACTACGAGTTGCCCTGGAACGCGCAGATGGGCTTCTACGCGCTGTACCAGTCCGGCCAGCCCTGGGAAAGCTGGGACGGTCGGCCGTACGGTTACAGCAGCTCGACGTATCGCTTCATCGAGCCGGCCGGTTCGCGCCGTTCGGAGAGCCACTACCAGCTGGACCTGAACTACACGCAGAACTTCTACTTCGGCGCCAACAACCGCTACGCGTTCCAGGTCCGTGCGGACCTGTACAACGTGTTCGACAACCAGACGGGTTACAACATCAACCCGTTCGTCACGTCAGCGGGCTACGGCGAGCCGCGCAGTTACTACAACCCGCGGCGCCTGCAGTTGCTGGCCAAGTTCATGTTCTGACCGAACCGGAACGTGGCCTGCGGCGACTGCCGCCAACACGAGGGTCGGTCCGGGTTTCCGGGCCGGCCCTTTTCAATTCCGCGCCGCGGCCGCCGCGGCGCACGTGACCGAAGGAGAACCGCGACCGGCCCGACGGACCGGATTCGGACCCCGTGACCATTTCGCTGAACATCGGAACCCTCGACGCCGCGATCGTCATCGCCTACCTGGCGGCCGTACTGGCCTTCGGGCTCTGGGTTGGCCGTGGTCAGCGCAGCTCGGCCGATTACTTCCTGGGGGCGCGGTCCCTGCCCTGGTGGGCGCTGCTGCTGTCGATCGTCGCCACGGAGACCAGCACCGTCACCTTCCTCAGCCTGCCGGGCATCGGTGCGGCGGCGGACGGCGACCTGACCTTTCTGCAGATCACGTTCGGTTACATCGTCGGCCGCCTGCTGATCATCCGTTTCCTGCTCCCGCTGTATTTCCGCGGCGAGGCCTACACCGCGTATGAGACGCTGGAACGCCACTTCGGCGCGCTGAGCCGGCGGGCGGCCTCGACGCTGTTCCTGGTGACCCGCAACGTCAGCGACGCGCTGCGCCTGTTCCTGACCGCGCTGGTGCTGCAGATCGTGCTCGGCCTCGACCTCGCGGTTTCGATCGCGGTGCTGGGCGCCATCACCATCGTCTACACCCTGGTCGGCGGCGCGAAATCGGTGATCTGGAACGATTGCATCCAGTTCGCGGTATACATGGTCGGCGCGGCGGCGGCGCTCGCCATCATCGTGCAGGGCATTCCCGGCGGCTGGCCGGAACTGCTCCGTTTCGCCCAGGCGGGCGATCACTTGCGCGTCTTCGACTTCGATCCATCGCTGATCACGCCGACGATGACCTTCTGGGCCGGGCTGGCCGGCGGCGCGTTCCTGACCGCCGCGACGCACGGCACCGATCAGCTGATGGTGCAACGCTACCTGTCGGCCCGCAGCCAGCATGACGCGGCGCGGGCGCTGGGATTCAGCGGCTTCATCGTGCTGTTGCAGTTCGCGTTGTTCCTGCTGATCGGTGTCGCCCTGGCCGGCTTTTTCACCCTGAACGGCGCGCGCGACACGCTGACGGGCAGCGGCGGCGACCGCCTGTTCGCGACCTTCATCGTCGACTACCTGCCGACCGGACTCGCCGGCCTCGTGCTGGCGTCCGTGTTCGCCGCAGCCATGTCGACCCTGTCCAGTTCGCTCAATTCCTCGGCCACGGCGCTGGTCAACGACCTCTACCTGCCGCTGCGCAAGACCGCTTCGTCACCCGCGCACGCGCTGCGCGCCGGCCGTTGGGCGACGGCCCTGTTCGGGCTCGTCCAGACCGGCATCGCCCTGGCCGTCGGGGTGATCGGCACCACGGAGAGCACCGTCGCCAACGTCCTCAAGATCGCCGGCTTCGCCAGCGGCCCGGTATTGGGCGTCTACCTGCTGGCGCGCTTTGCGCCGCATGTCGAACAACCCGCGGCTCTGTCCGGTTTCGTGCTGGGCGTGGCCGTCCTGTCGGGACTGGCGCTCGGGACCGAACTTTACTGGCCGTGGTACGCTGCGGTCGGAGCGCTTGCGACCCTTATCGCGGGTTCGGTGGTGCAACTCGCGTTACCCGGCAGACGGGAGGCGGCCTGATGTTTGGTGCACGCAAACGGACTTTCCGGTCCGAATGCGACCGGATCACAGTACTGGAGGCCGTTGAGGCGACTGAGGCCGTCCCGGTCACTTCGCCCGAAAACGGCGCCGAATCCACTTCGCTGAGGGCGACGTCATGAGCACCCTCGTCAACGGCCGCGTTTTCGACGGCGAGTCGATCCATGATCATGCCGGCCTGCGCATCGCGGACGGTCGCATCGTCGAACGGTTCACCGGTCCCGCCGACGACGGCGAACCGGCTCTGGATCTGCAGGGCCACCTGCTGGCGCCCGGCCTGATCGACCTGCAGGTCAACGGCGGCGGCGGCGTGCTGTTCAACGACGCGCCATCGGTCGCGACCCTGCGCACGATCGCCGCGGCCCACCGGCGCTTCGGCACCACCGGCTTTCTGCCGACGCTGATCAGCGCCCCGCCGGAGGCCATGGAACAAGCCGTCGAGGCCGTGCGCGAGGCGCTCGCGGCGGGCGTTCCCGGCGTGCTCGGCATTCACCTGGAAGGCCCCTTCCTCGACCCGGCGGCGCGGGGTATCCACGCCGAACGCCACCTGCGTCCGCTGCGCGAGGACGATCTCGAGTGGCTGTGCGCCCTGCCCGGCCGCCTGCCCGGGGGCCGTGTCCTGCTGACCGTGGCCCCGGAAACGGTCGGGCCGGACGCCATCCGGCGCCTCGACCGCGCCGGCGTGGTCGTGTTCGGCGGACACAGCGCGGCGCGCTACGCCGCGGTCCGCGGCGCACTCGACGCCGGCCTGCGCGGCTTCACCCACCTGTTCAACGCGATGAGCCCGCTGACCAGTCGCGAACCGGGCATGGTTGGCGCCGCGCTGGAGGATGCCGGCAGCTGGGTCGGACTGATCGCCGACGGCCACCACGTGCACCCGGCCAGCCTGGCGGTCGCCGTGCGCGCCAAGCCGCGTGGGCGCAGCGTGCTGGTCACGGACGCGATGGCCACCGTCGGCGCGCCGGGCGCGCGCTTCGACTGGGACGGCCGCACGGTGACGGCCCGCGACGGCTGCTGCCGCCTCCCGGACGGCGCGCTGGCCGGCTCCGACCTCGACATGATCCGCGCGGTGCGCAACATCATGCGCTTCGCCGCGCTGGACCGGGACGAGGCGCTGCGCATGGCCTCCGCCTATCCCGCGGCGGCGCTCGGCGTCGACGGCGAACTGGGCGTGATCCGGCCCGGTTGCCGCGCCAGCTTCATCGAACTGGACGCGGGCCTGAACGTACGGCGCAGCTGGATCGACGGCGAGATGGCCGATTACACCGGGGAGGCGCCGCGATGGAAGTCGTGATCCTGAACGATGCGAACGCGGTCGCCACCCACGGCGCAGCGCTCGTCGAGGCGATGCTGGCGGTGAAACCCCGCGCCGTCTTCGGCTTTGCGACCGGCAGCACGCCGATCGCGCTCTATCGGCGCCTGGCCGAACGGCATCGCGCCGGCGCGGTCTCGTTCCGCGACGCGACATCGTTCAACCTCGATGAGTACCTCGGCATCACGCCGGACAATCCGCAAAGCTACCGCGCGTACATGCAGCGCGAGTTCTTCGATCATGTGGATATCGACCCGGCCCATACCCATCTTCCGGAATGCGCGCCCGGCGACGATCCGCAGCGGGTCGGCGCGCGCTACGAGATGATGATCCGGGACGCCGGCGGCATCGACCTGCAGGTGCTCGGCATCGGTCACAACGGGCACATCGGTTTCAACGAACCCAGCTCCAGCCTGGCGTCGCGGACCCGCGTCAAGACCCTGACCCGCCGCACGCTGGAAGCCAACGGCCGGCTGTTCGCCGCGGACGAGTTCCAGCCGCGCCTGGCGATCACGATGGGCATCGGGACGATCATGGAAGCCCGGCGGATCCTGCTGCTCGCGACCGGCGCCGCCAAGGCCGCAGCCGTCGCCGGATTGGTCGAAGGCCCGGTCACCGCCATGTGCCCGGCCTCCGCGCTGCAGTGGCACGAGCGGGTCACGGTACTGCTCGACGAGGCGGCCGCCGCGCAACTGCGCTACCGCGAATACTACGACCTCGCGCACCGCGAGAACCGCGCCCTCAAGGAACGCTTCGGGGATTTCTATGCGCCCGAGTGATGCTTCAGCGGTACAGCAGGAAGGCCGCGCGACGGCGCAGGAAACCGTCCAGGCCGTCCCGCCAGCCTGCTGCGAGCGCGTCGAACGGTCGCCCGGCGCGGATTCCGTCGAGCGTCGCCGCGCTGACCAGCAGTCGGTCGTAGGCCTCGATGTCCCAGGTACCGCGGTAGCTTCGCTGCAGCGCCGCCGCGATCTCCATGCCGGTGCGCAGCGGCGCGAAACGCGCGCGGTCGATGACGATGACATTGACGCCGCCGCAACGCTCGCCGGCGAATTTGCTGGCATCCGGAGTGAATTCGACCGGCACGAACGCGACCCCCGGCAGGCCCAGCCCGTTCAGGGTCAACGCGAATTCGACGCCGTCGAGCCACGGCGCGCCGAAGACTTCGAACGGCGTGTCGGTGCCGCGCCCGACGCTCAGGTTGGTCGTCTCCAGCAGGCCGATGCCGGGGTACAGCAGGGCCTGGGTCAGGCTGCGCATGTTCGGCGAGGGATTGACCCAGCGCAGGCCCGTGGCGTCGAAATAGTCGTCGCGACGCCAGTGTTCGAGCGCGACGACCTCGAGGTCCAGGTCCGGCACGCGTTCGGCGCGGAACAACCGCGCCAGTTCGCCGACCGTCATGCCGTGGCGCACCGGAAGGCGGTGAAAGGCGGTGAAGGACTCACGGCCGGCATCCGCCACCGGGCCGGCCACGTCGCGGCCGTTGATCGGGTTGGGGCGATCCAGCACGACGAACCGCAGGCCGTGCTCGGCAGCGGCCTCCATGGCCAGCCCCAGCGTCGAGATGTAGGTATAGAACCGCGTACCGATGTCCTGGATGTCGAACACCAGCGTGTCGATGCCCGCGAGCATCGCGGCCAGCGGGCGCCGCGTCTCACCGTACAGGCTGTAGATGCGGATACCCGTGTCGGCGTCCTCGCCGTCCGCGATCGACGCGATATCGAGCCGTCCGTGCAAGCCGTGTTCCGGGCTGAACAGCGCCACCAGTTCGACGCCCGGCGCCGCATGCAGCAGGCGTATCGTGCTGCGCCCGCGCCGGTCGAGACCGGTGTGGTTGGTGATCAGGCCGATCCGCCGGCCCTGCAGCGGACGGAAGTCGTCGCGGACCAGAACGTCGACACCGGTGAGAACGGCTTGGCGAGCATCCGCATCCGCCGCCCCGGCGGGCTCGGGCACGACCAGCAACAACAGCATCGCAAGCGCGAAAAGCGATTTCATCATCGACCTGTCATCCGCGCGACTCGACGCGGTCATCCGAAGTACGCACGATTGTCACCGATCGCAAGGCGGCGCCGCAACGCCGCGGGGAAACACCATGGCACACCCTGAACGCATCGACCTCGACCGACTGACGACCGAGGCGCGCAATCCGCGCAGCACGGAACTCGACCGCCTCGATACGCTGGACATGGTCCGGCTGATCAACGCCGAAGACGCCGCCGTCGCCGACGCGGTCGGCCGCGTCGCGCCGGACATCGCGCGCGCGATCGACGTCATCGCCGAACGTCTCGCCCAGGGCGGCCGGTTGGTGTACGCCGGCGCCGGCACCTCGGGCCGGCTCGGCGTGCTGGACGCCGCCGAGTGCCCGCCGACGTTCAACGCCGAGCCCGGCCAGGTGATCGGGCTGATCGCGGGCGGCGAAACCGCATTGACGCGGGCGGTGGAGGGCGCCGAGGACGACGCGGAAGCGGGTGCGGCCGCGGTACGGGCCCTTGAGCCCACCGCGCACGACGTCGTGGTCGGTATCACCGCCAGCGGGCGCGCGCCCTGGGTGCTCGGCGCGCTCGACGCCGCGCGGGACGCCGGCGCGTTCGCGATCGGCTTCGCCTGCAATGCCGCAGCCGAACTGCAGGCGCACGCTGATCTCTGCATCCTGCCGGTGACCGGACCGGAAGTGTTGTCGGGATCGACGCGGATGAAAGCCGGAACCGCCACCAAGATGGTGCTGAACATGCTCACCACCGGCGCGATGGTGCGGCTCGGCAAGACCTACGGCAACCTGATGGTCGACGTGCAGGCCACGAACGAAAAGCTGGTCGAGCGCGCGCTCCGCATCGTGCAGACCGTCACCGACTGCGACCGCGCGGAAGCCCGGCAGGCGCTCGCCGCCTGCGACGGCAAGGTGAAACCCGCCATCGTCATGCTGCGACTGGGAATCGACGCCGACGCGGCCGACGATCGACTGCGCCGCGCCGGCGGGCAACTCCGCGCGGCACTGGGCGAACGGGGGCGGGACGGATGAACGCGCGCGCCGGACAGGCCGGCCGTCTCGTCATCGGCGTCGACGGCGGCGGCACCAAGACCAGCGCCGTGCTGGCCGAACTCGACGCGAACGGTCGACCCCGCATCCTCGCGCGCGGCCGGTCGGGGCCGTCCAATATGCGCCTGGCCGGCCGACGGCGCGCGCTCGCCAGCCTCGAGGAAGCGTTGGCGCCCGCCCGCGAAATCCTCGCCGACCGCGGCGGCCCGGCCGATATCGCGGTGCTGGCGCTGGCCGGCAGTGGCTACGACGACGTCCGGGCCACCATTCGCGCGTGGGCGGACGAGCATTGCCTGTGCCGGCGACTGGAGATCATCAGCGACGCCGCGCCGGTGCTGGCCGCCGGCACGCCGGGCCGCTGGGGCGTGGCGCTGGTCGTCGGCACCGGATCGGTCGCCGTCGGCGTCGACCGGCAGGGCCGTTCGATCACGCGGGGCGGCTGGGGCCACTGGTACGGCGACAAGGGCAGCGGTTACGATCTGGGCTGCCGCGCCCTGGCCGCCGTCAGCGAGGCCGAGGACGGCATGGGGCCGGAGACCGCGCTGCGCGAACGCATGCTGGCTTACTTCGGACTCGATGAGCCGCGCCTGATCATCCAGACGCTCTACGCGGGCGGCAACGTGCGGAGCCAGATCGCTGCCGCGGCGCCGATCGTGCTGGCGGCCGCCGACGCCGGCGACATCGTCGCCGCTCGGATCGTGCAGGACTGCGCCGGCGAATTGATCCGGCTCGTCACGGCGGTCACCTGCGACCTGGAATTCGAGGACGCCTACCCCCTCGCGCTGGCCGGAGGCGTGATCTGCGGCAATCCCGGCTACCAGGCCCGGCTGGAGGCGGGACTGCAGGCCATCAACCCGGCGCCCGGCGTGGTCACGCGGGTGCCGGAGCCGGTGCTGGGCTGCCTTCGGATCGGCGAGGCCCACCTCGACACAGCGGACTGAACGGCGACGCCACCCGGTATCGCCCGAACACGACACGGAACACGCGATGGACAGACGAGAACTGATGAAATCCCTGGCCGCCGGCCTGATGACCGGCGGCGCATTGGCAACCGGCGCCCTGCCGGGACGCGCCGCAGCCGCCGAGGCGCGGCCCGCGAACGAACGCCGTCCGGTCATCAGGCCGCCGCGACTCGAGCCGGGCATGACGGTCGGCCTCATCGCTCCGGCCGGCGCCTCGAGCAACCGCGAGGAGGTCCGCTACGCGAACGACGTGCTGCGGTCGCTCGGCTACCGCGTGAAGGAAGGCGAGCACGTCTATGCCCGCACGCAGTACCTGGCGGGCACCGACCGCCAGCGGGCCGCGGACGTCAACGCGATGTTCGCCGACCCCGACGTGCACGCGATCTTCACGCTGCGCGGCGGCTACGGCACGATGCGCACGCTGCCGCACCTCGACTACGAACTCATCGCACGGAACCCCAAGATCGTCATCGGCTACAGCGACATTTCCGGCCTGCTGTTCGGCCTGCATGCGCGCACCGGCCTGGTCGGTTTCCACGGCCCCTGCGCCACCTCGACGTTTTCCGAGTACACGCTGGCCGAATACAAAAAGGTCGTAGCGGACCCGCGGACCGGAGCCGTCATCGCCGCGCCACCCGCGGTCGACTACCCGGAAGGACGAGCCGAACGTCGCAACCGCATCACCACCTTCATCGGCGGCCGCGCCCGCGGCCCGCTGATTGGCGGCAACCTGAGCCTGCTCAGCCCGTTGATCGGCACGCCGTACGCACCGGACTTCAACGGTGCGATCCTGTTCCTGGAGGACGTCAACGAGGCCTGGTACCGCATCGACCGCATGCTGACCCACCTGCTGCTGGCCGGAAAGCTGCAGCAATTGGCCGGCATCGTGCTCGGAAAATTCACGAAGGTTCCGGTCGAAGGCAACAGCTTCAACCTCGAGGAAATCACCGAGCAGTTACTGATGCCGCTCGACATTCCGATCGTGCGCGGGTTGATGATCGGCCACATCGAGGACAAGGCGACGGTGCCGCTGGGCATCGAGGCGGAACTCGACGCCGACGCCGGCACGCTGACGCTGCTCGAACCGGCAGTGGTCTGATCGCCCCTGCGAGCGGGCCTTCAGGGCCGACAGGCACCTGGGTCCGCGGCGGTTGGTCGGTTTCGCTTCGTCGACCGCCGGTGCATCCGGCCCCGGTTCTGACCTGTGGGAGGGCCTTCAGGCCCGACTGGCGCGGGGCGCCGCCCCCCTTCCCTGGCCGTTTGCGGACCGGTTAGCCGGACCGATCAGCGGTAAATCAGGTAGTCGGCGCGGCGTGTCTTGTAGGCCCGCAACGCCTCGGATTCACCGGTGACCAGCGCCTCCGGGACACGGTTCCCGGCCAGCGCCTCGGCAATCGAGCGGTCGCCCAGCGCTTTCAGGAACCCGGTCGCCGAGCCGTCGTCGTTGAGGTAGCGCGCGAAAAGGCGCTCCTCCGGCGCAATGCCCACGAGTTGCGCCATCAGGGCGGCGCCGACCCGCGACGGGTCGACCGCGCCGTAATCCAGCACGTGAATCTGCACGCCCTGCAGCAGTTCGCCGGAACCGGTGCCGTAGCGCGGCGTGTAGGACAGCGCGCGGAAGCGAACGCCCGACAGGCCGAGCGCGTTCAGACGCTGCGCGAATTCGCGGCCGTCCAGCCAGGGCGCGCCGATCAACTCGAACGGCGTCGGCGTGCCGACGCCTTCGTTCACGCGGCGCAGTTCGCCGATCGTACCGGTCATTGCATAGAAAAAACTGCTTTCCCAGTGGGGGATGTGCTGCGAGGGCGGCACCCAGGGCAGGCCGGTCTCGCCGTAGGTCATGCCGCGCCGCCAGCCTTCCAGTGGAATGACGCGCAGATCGACCTTCGGCGCACGCTCGGCGCGGACCATACGCGCCCACTCGCCCGGCGTCATGCCGTAGACCTGCGGCACCGGGTGCACCCCGATGAACGAGACGAGATCCGGATCCAGCATCGGCCCGCCGACCACGCGGCCGCCAAGGGGGTCGGGGCGGTCCAGCACCCAGACCGCAACGCCGGCCTCGGCACAGGCCTCCATCAGGTAGGTCAGCGTCGAAACGTAGGTATAGGTCCGGTGGCCGACGTCCTGGATGTCGTACAGCACGACGTCCAGGCCCTCGAGCATCTCTGGCGTCGGCCGCCGCGTGGCGCCGTACAGGCTGACCACGGGCAGGCCGGAGACCGGGTCACGGGTTTCGTTCACCTTCGCCCCGGCGAAGTACTGGCCGCGCACCCCGTGCTCGGGACCGAACAGGCGCACCACCTCGATATCCGGCAGCGCGCGTACCGCGTCGATGGTCGATTCGAGTTCGCGCGTCACGCCGGTCGGGTTGGTCAGGATGCCGATCCGCCGCCCCTGCAAGTCGGCGGCATGGTCGCGCAACAGCACCTCGACGCCCGGCAGCACCGGCTCGCGGTCCCGTTGAGCGTCCGTTTGCAGCGTCGCCCCGGGGCCGGCGTCGGTGACCGGCGCCGCGCCGTCCGACGGTTCCGGTGACGGCCCGCAGGCCGCCAGCAACAGGGTGCAGGCCAGCAGTGCAATCCGCTTCATGAGGTCAGTACCTTTTCATAACGGTGGAAAATCCGGGACACCGCCGCGCCGGCGCACTGGCGGTAGAAATCGACCGGGTCGACCCAGGGAATGGTCGCGTAGCGATGCCCCTGCGCGGCCATGTCGGCCAGGCAGCGAAAGAGCAGGACGTGCCCGATCCCGCGCCGCCGCGCCGTCGGCGCCGTCCCCATGGGACCGAACCAGCCGGTCCCCCGGTTGTTGGCGTCGAAGGCTGCGAACGCCAGCACGTCGTCGCCGCGCACGGCCACGTACAGCGATGCCGGACGGTTCTGCAATGCCGCGCGGACCTCCGGGACCCAGGTCGGCCAGTTGCCTCGCAACAGCTCCATGAGACCCGCGTCATCGGCGTCCCCGGCGCGATGGAACCGGATGCCGTCCCGGCCGGCGATGCGTTCCGCGTCGGCGGTGTCGAAGTCACGCTCGGGTAACTCGACCGTCATGTTGCAGGCCTCGCCGATACGCCGGTAGCCCCGCTCTGAGAAAAAGTGCGGCGCCGCCGAGTAACGGGCATCGACGCCCGGCGTGAGGTAGTTCGGCGCGGACTCACACACGCGAACGGCCGTCGCGCCGCGCGCGCGCAGGGCGGCTTCGAGTTCCGCCAGCAACCGGCTGCCGATCCCGAGCCGGCGCCGGTCCGCCGCGACCGCCATCAATTTGATGACCCCCGTGTCCCCACCGTGGGCTCGCCGAAGGACCCCCATCGCAAACCCGGTGAGCAGCCCGCCATCCTCGCAGACGAGCGCCATGCCCGGATCGAACGCATCGTCGCCCCAGAGTTTCTCCGCGAGCAGCCCGGGCGTGAGCGGGTCGAACCGCGCCGTCGCGTTCCACATCTCCAGCAGGGCGTCGCTATCGTCCCGGCGTAACGCTCTCAATTCCATGGGACGATTCTGCCACATCGAGGCCTTTTGTCGCGTCCAACATGCGGTAGCCGCCCGCGCAGCCGGATGACCGTCCCCGACGACGGGTATCCGGCTGCCCAGACGGGCGAGATGCAGGCACTCTGGCGAGAGGTAAAGCGCGACTGCCGCGCCTGAAACCCGGCTACCGGTATCAGCTTTTCTCCTTGCGGCCGAACCCGGGTTTCAGCGGAATGAGCGCGGCGACCAGGAAGGACGGCAGCGTGGCCGCCATCACCCAGACGAAGAAATTCCGGTACCCCATCAGTTCCTGCAGCCAGCCGCTGAACATCCCCGGCAGCATCATGCCCAGCGCCATGAAACCGGTACAGATCGCAAAGTGCGCGGTCTCGTGCTCCCCCTCGGCCACCTGGATCATGTACAGCATGTAGGCGGTGAAGCCGAAACCGTAACCGAACTGCTCGACCGCGACCGCGGCGTTGATGATCCAGTAGCTGTCGGGCTGTGCCCAGGCCAGGAAAATGTAAACCGCATTGGGCAGGTTGATCGCCGCCACCATCCACCACAACCAGAATTTCAGGCCATGCCGCGCGGCCAGGAAACCGCCGAGCAGTCCGCCGACGGTCAGCATCAGCACGCCGACCGTGCCGTAAACGAAGCCGAGTTGCGTGGTGCTCAACCCGAGCCCGCCGTCGGCGGGCAGGTCCAGCAGAAACGGCGACGCCATCTTGGCCAGTTGCGCCTCGGCGAAGCGGAACAACAGCAGAAAAGCGAGGATGGCGACGATGCCCGGCTTGCGAAAGAACGAGACGAAGGTTTCCGCGTAGCCACCGAACAGACCCGAGATCGTCAGACCCGTTCGCGGCCGGTCCGTCGCCGGCCGCGGCAACATCGCGTAGTGCCAGGCGCCGAAGACGATGAAGACGGCGGCCAGCAGGTAGAAGGTCAGCGACCAGGCCAGCGGCACGTTACCGGTCCGGGTTTCCAGGATG
This sequence comes from Lysobacterales bacterium, assembly GCA_037384065.1. GTDB lineage: Bacteria > Pseudomonadota > Gammaproteobacteria > Xanthomonadales > SZUA-36 > JABDPF01. The sequence goes on along the minus strand of JARROJ010000028.1, from coordinate 11,604 downwards.
CCGGCCAGCATCACCAGCAGGCCCTGTCCCGTGATCATCGCAAGCCGGTAAAACGTGCTGCGCACGCCCACGAACCAGGCCTGTTGCGGCCGCTCCAGGCCCAGCATGTAGAAGCCGTCGGCGGCAATGTCGTGCGTCGCCGAACTGAACGCGAGCAACCAGAGAAACGCCAGCGACCAGCGCAGGAAGTTTTCGCCGGGCAGGGTCAGCGCAACGCCGGCCAGCCCCGCGCCGATCAACAGCTGCATCGCAACGATCCAGGCGCGGCGCGTCTTCAGCAGGTCGACCACCGGGCTCCACAGCGGCTTGATCACCCAGGGCAGGTACAGCCAGCTGGTGTAAAGCGCGATCTCGGTGTTCGAGACGTCCAGGCGCTTGTACAGCGTGACGGAGACGATCATCACGATGACGTAGGGAATGCCTTCGGCAAAGTACAGGCTGGGCACCCAGGCCCAGGGGTTGCGCGACCGCTGCAGCGAACCCGGCGGCGAGGTGGCGTCCGGGCGCGCCGTCATTCGGGTGCGGTCAGAACCGTTTCGCCCGGGTAGATGCGGCGCTCGAAGCGCAACACCCGGCCGTCTGCGGCGGTCACCGGAAACACGTAGACCTTGTCCAGCCGGGCGCGCCAGGCGCCGTCATCGGAACGCTCGACATTGACCTCGAGGTGACCGTAATGCTTGCCGCCGTCCAGCAGGCGGCCGTCCGCGGCGCGCACTTCGGGCGCGTCCTCGTGGGCCAGGAAGACGCGGTGCGGATTGCGAATGCCCGCCATCGGCCCGCGCAGGCCATCGCCGCCGACGCCGACGTCGAACACATGCAGTCGATGCGGCGCCGACTCCCCATCGGCCAGGATCTGCTCGCCCTCGACGATCGAGTGTTCGAACATCTCGTCATGCCCGGTCAGCAGCACGTCGACGCCGTACTCCATGAACAGCGGCGTCAGTGCGCGCAAGGGCACTCCGGACAGATCGTCGCCCTCGGGCCACTCGCCCGGCGGCCGGGCGTGCGGGCCCGAGGAGTAGGGACAGTGGTGGAACATCACGAAGGTGAAGGCGCTGTCGCGACGCGCCGCTTCCAATGCGTCCTTCAGCCAGCGATGCTGACGCGAGCCCGGCTGCCAGTCCGGGGCCACCCCGCCCTCCCCGGCGCCCAGCAGGTGCCAGTTGGTATCGCTGCTGCCGCGGTTCGGCCGGCCGTTGTTCAGGTCGAGCGAAATCAGGCTCACCGGCCCCCAGCGCAGGGCATAATAACGCTCGTCGTCGTCCGCAACGCCCGAACCGTTGCCGGGGAGACTGAAGTAGCTGCGGTACTTGGCGACCGCACGCTCCGAATCCTCGGTCGCATAGCGCCCGAACCCCTGCGGCCCGGCGAAGTAATCGTGATTGCCGAGCGTCGGCATCACGAAGGTGGATGCAGCCAGCGGTGCGATGTGCCGCCAGAACTCGTCCCAGTCGCGCTGCTCGCCACCGGACTGCACGAGGTCGCCCGCGATTGCGATGAAATCCGGCTTCCGCTCGGCAATGACGCCAAGGTTGGCGGCGTAACCGTCGGTCTGGTCGACCAGGTAAGCGCGCTTGTTGCCCGCCGCGTCCGGCCAGTTGGAAAATTTTCCGGTCGATTCGGGTTCGGTTTCGCTGTCCGCGAAGGCGATGAAGCGCAGCGCCGAATCGGTTTCCGCCGGCACGCGAAAGCGACCGCTGGCGCGCGCACCGTCCTGCGTCACCCGCCAGGTGTAGTCCACCCCGGGACGCACGCCGCTCAGGCGCACTTCATGCCGCCACGGCGCCGTCACCGGGTGCGCGAGCGGCGGCTCCGGCGCATCCAGTTCCAGCGCGTGGTAGCGCAGCGCATCGTCCGCCTGCGGTTGCGAGGTCAGCATCGCCGTCGCGTCATCGTCCGCGGGCCCCCAACGGACCTCACCGGGCGATCCGCGATTGCTGAACCAGATGAGCGTGACCGCGTCGGCGGACGGATTCTGCACGTAGGGTGTGACGCGAAACGCCTCGTCGGCCATCGCGCTGCCGGCCAGCACCAGCAGGAACACCCAACCGATCCGGATTTTTCCGATGACGCCTGTCATGCCCGTGCGCGCTGCCGTCCCGGAATAACCGCTCAGGCGGCGCGCCGTTCGATGCGCGCGCCGAGACTGCGAAGCTTTTTCTCGAGCTTCTCGTAGCCCCGGTCGAGATGATAGATCCGGTTGACCGTGGTCTCGCCGGCGGCGGCGAGGCCGGCCAGCACCAGGCTGGCGCTGGCGCGCAGATCGGTGGCCATGACCGGCGCCCCGGTCAGGCCGTGCGGCGCGCCGCGGACCACGGCGACCTGGGTTTTCGGTGTGATGTCCGCGCCCATGCGAACCAGTTCCTGGACGTGCATGAAACGGTTCTCGAAAATGCGTTCGGTGATCACCGAGGTGCCGTTGGCCAGCGTCATCAGCGCCATGAACTGCGCCTGCAGGTCGGTCGGGAAACCCGGGTACGGCGCGGTGCTGATGTCGACCGAGCGCCATTCCGGACAGGGCTTGACCCGGACGCGATCCGGGCCGCTCTCGATCTCGAAACCGCACTCGGTCATGCGCCGGGTCAGGGCGTCGATGTGCCCGGGTACGCAGTCCGAAACCGTCACGTCACCGCCGGTGATCGCACCGGCGATCAACAACGTGCCGGCCTCGATGCGATCCGGGATCACGGTGTGCTCGGCCGGATGAAGCCGCTCGACCCCCTCGATCGTGATCACGCTGCTGCCGGCGCCCTCGATCCGGGCCCCCATCTTGCACAGGTACGCCGCGAGGTCGACGATCTCGGGTTCCTTGGCCGCGTTCTCCAGCACCGTGGTGCCCTCGGCCAGCACCGCCGCCAGCATCAGGTTCTCGGTGCCGCCGACCGTCGCGTTCTCGAACACGATGCAGGCGCCGTGGAGACGCTCCGCCCGGGCGTTGACATAACCGCCCTCGATGTCGATCTCGGCGCCCATCTGGCGCAGCGCCTCGATATGCAGGTTGACCGGCCGGGTACCGATGGCGCAACCGCCCGGCAGGCTGACCCGTGCGCGGCCGTAGCGCGTCAACAGGGGACCCAGGCAGAGAATGCTGGCGCGCATCTTGCGCACGATGTCGTACGGCGCGTCGCTGCCACCGCAGTCGCTGACCTCGACCACCAGGCTGCCGTCCTCGCGGCGAACCGCGCAGTGCAGGTGGTTCAGCAACACCGCCGTGGAATCGATGTCCATCAGGCGCGGCACGTTGTGGAAGCGGTGCTCGCCGTCCGCCAGCAACGTAGCGAACAGCAGGGGCAGGGCCGAATTCTTGGCGCCACCGGTCGAAACGGTTCCGGTAAGGGCGACGCCGCCTTTGATCACGATGGTATCCAAGGCGCCTATGATAGAGCATCGCGCACGGGCTGAATACCGTTTTACCGGCCCCGTCGGGAGCGTGTATGCTAGGGCCGTTTGACGCGCGCCGAACCACCGCCGCGCCGCATGCCTCGAGCAGGCCCCGAACCATCGAGCCAACCCGGAGATGCCCGTGAACAACCCGGCCAAATCCCGACCGGTCGAGTCCCGCGACGAACTCGCGGCCTACCTCGAAAGCGGCAGCAAGCCCGAATCGCAGTGGAAACTGGGCACCGAACACGAAAAGTTCGGTTACTCGATGAACGACCTGCGCCCGCTGCCCTACGCGGGCGGGCACGGCATCGAGGCGATCCTCGGCGCGCTGGTCGAACGCTTCGGCTGGCAACCCGTCACCGAGGACGGTCACCTGATCGCGCTGAAGGACGATACCGGCGCCTCGATCACCCTGGAGCCGGGCGGACAACTCGAGCTCTCCGGGGCGGTGCTGGACAACATTCACCAGACCTGCACCGAGGTGAATACGCACCTGAAACAGGTGCGCGCGGTCGCCGAACCGCTCGGTGCCGCCTTTCTCGGCATGGGGTTCCAGCCCAAGTGGCGACGCGAGGACATGCAGTGGATGCCGAAAGGGCGCTACCGCATCATGCGCGAATACATGCAGAAAACCGGCACGCTGGGCGTCGACATGATGACCCGGACCTGCACCGTGCAGGTCAATCTGGATTTCAGCGACGAGGCCGACATGGTGCGCAAATTCCGCACCTCCCTCGCCCTGCAACCGATCGCCACCGCGCTGTTCGCGAATTCGCCGTTCACCGACGGCAAGCCGAACGGTTTCCTGAGCTACCGCTCGCACGTCTGGGAAGACACCGACCCGGACCGCACCGGCATGCTGCCCTTCGTGTTCGAAGGCGACATGGGGTTCGAAAAGTACACCGACTACATGCTCGATGTGCCGATGTACTTCGTCTACCGCGAAGGCCGGTACATCGACGCCTCCGGACAGTCGTTCCGGGACTTCCTGGACGGCCGCCTGCCGGCCCTGCCCGGGGAAAAACCCAGCCTGCAGGACTGGGAAGACCACCTGACCACCGCCTTCCCGGAGGTGCGGCTGAAACGCTACCTCGAAATGCGCGGCGCAGACGGCGGACCGTGGCGGCGTTTGTGCGCCCTGCCCGCGCTGTGGGCCGGCCTGCTGTACCACCGCCCGTCCCTCGACGCGGCCTGGGACATCGCCCGGGACTGGAGCCTGGAGGAACGCATCCGTCTGCGCTCGGACGTGCCGCGAAAGGGCCTGGCCGCCGAAGTGCGCGGCCGCACCGTGCGCGACATCGCGTTGGAAGTGATCGAACTGGCGCACCAGGGCCTCACGGCGCGCCGCCGAATGAACACCGCCGGCGACAACGAAACCGGCTTCCTGGCCCCGCTGCAGGACGTCGCCGAGCGCAACGAGACACCCGCCGAACGCAAACTCGCGCTGTACCACGGCGCCTGGAAGGAATCGGTCGACCCCCTCTTCTTCGAGTGCGCGTACTAGCGAAACCTGACCGCGGCCAACGCACTCGGGTCGTTCCGTCGCAAGCACGCGAACGAATCATCTATCGCGGCTGAAACCGCTCCCACAAAGAAAGCCTGCAAAGTAGCCTCTCGTGTCCGCATTCGACGGCGTGTCGGGGCGGTCGGATGCCCGTCGCCGGGGATGTACGGCGCCAGGGATGGCGCCGTCCAAGCGCTACAGGGACGTACTCGAGCGTTCCCCGGCGATGGGTATCCGGCCGCCGGGTGCGAAAGACCGTCAAGCTGACAGAATTATCTACGCACGTTTCGCCATGGACGCCGATTACGCGGGATATTGCCAGCCGCCGTCGCTCCTTCAGACTACCAGGCGCGAAAGGGCACGACGTCGCGCCCTTCGAAGTGCGCACCGGACCGTTTCACCCGCATCCCGTTTTGGCCCACGCCGCCGCCAGCCGCTTCTCCGAAACCTTCTCCGCCGTCCCCAGCGGCTGCGCAAAAATCGACACCCGGTACTCCTCGATCAGCCAGCGGTAACGGTCCATCGCCTCGTCGTAGACGTTGCCGGCCGCCAGCGCGTCCTGGTAGCGCTGCCACCAGGGCGCCACCAACTGCATTCGTCCGGCGTCACGCCCGGGATCCTGATCCAGCGCCAGCAATCGTTCCTCCACCGCGCGCAGGTAGCGCGGGTAGTGCTCCAGGCGTCCCGGCCACAGTTCCGCCAGGAAACCCGGATACAGCATGTCTTCGAGTTCGCTGCTGATGTCCGCGAACACGTCCGGCCGCTGGCGCTCCAGCTTGCCGTAGACCCGGGGCGCGATGCGCCCGTATACCGCCAGCGCTTCCGCCAGGGCCTTCGCCGTGGACTGCATTCGCGGGCCGATCGCCTTGCGCACGGACTGCGCAAGGGCATCGAAGGCCTCGGCGTCGCGGACGTCGTTCAGGTTGCCCGCGACGTCGGCCAGGCAACGCTCGACGAGGTCGGCGGCCAGGTCTTCGGCGCTGCCGATGCTGCTCCAGGCCATCAGCGCCGCGCGCGGCAGGCCGGGTCGGCCGCGCAGGTACTTCAGCTTGTCCGCCAGGCGCAGGCGCAACAGCCGCAGCACGCCGTCGTGATGCGCCAGTGCGGCCTCTTCCCAGGTATCGAACAGGCGCAGCCCGACCGCGTCGTCCTGGTCGACCAGGGCCGGCCAGGCCACGGCTCCGGCATCGGTTCGCACCCGTGTTTCCAGTCGGTCGAAGGCCCACTCCGTTTCGCCGTCCCGGTTGAACCCCGCGCCCTGGCGATCCATGAAGCGACGCTGCGCGCGCCTGCCGTGCCGCTCCTGCAAGCCGGCGAGATCCCGCCCCGTTTCGAGTACGCCGCCGTCCGGCCCCACGACCCGGATCAGGAAGCGGAAATGGTCCTCGATCCGGTGCTCGTCGAGTGCTTCGAGCGGAACCTCGAGCCCCGTCATGCGCTGCAGTTCGGCCGCGCAGGCCGCCAGCATCGGCTCCGATGCGCGCTCGCGCAACGCCTCGGCCAGGGCATCCGCGAACTGCGGCACCGGCGTCAGGGCGCGGCGCAACGGCTTGGGCAACTGGCGGATCAGTGCGACCAGTTTGTCGCGCAGCAGCCCCGGAACCAGCCACTGCAACCGCCCCGGGTCGAGCACGTTCAGCCATTCCAGCGGCACCGTCAGGCTGACCCCGTCCTCGGCGTGCCCGGGCTCGAAGTGGTAGTCGAGCTGGAACCGGCGGCCCGCGAACTCGATCTCGTCCGGAAAGAGTTCCGCCGGCGCCTGGCCGGCCTGTTCGCGCAGCAGGGTATCGTGGCCGAGGTAGAGCAACCGGCGCTGCTCGCCTTCGAGCCCCGACAGCCAGTTCTCGAAACTGCGCGCGCCCGTGACGTGGGCCGGAATGCGCGCATCGAAGAAATCGAACAGCACGTGCTCATCCGCGAGCACGTCGCGCTTGCGGCGCTTGTGTTCCAGCGCCTCGACCTCGGCCCGGATTTTCTCGTTGTGGGCCTTGAACGCAGCCCGCGTGTCGAGTTCACCGCGCACCAGCGCGTGCCGAATGAAAATGCGTCGCGCCTCGGCCGGATCGATCGTCTCGTAAGCGACGCGGCGTTTTTCGACCACCACGAGTCCGTACAGCGTGACCTGCTCCCAGCCCAGCACGGCGCCGCGGCGGCGCGACCAGTGCGGGTCGAAGTAACGGTGCTTGAGCAGGTGCGCGCCGGCGGTTTCGATCCACTCGGGCCGGATCACCGCGTTGACCCGGCCATAGGGCCGCGTGGTCTCGACGATTTCCGCCGCCATCAGCCATTTCGGCGCGCTGCCGAACAGTCCGGACCCCGGAAAGATGAAAAACGAGCGCGACCGCACGCCCGCATAGCTCGGGTCTTCCGGATTCCGGAGCCCGACATGGCTGAGCAGGCCGGTCAGCAGGCACTGGTGCACGGCCTCGTAATCGCCGTGCCGCCCGCGGAGCGCCAGCCGGTCCTCGCGCGCCTGGTCGCGCAACTGCTGGTACAGGTCGAACCACTCCAGGACGCGCTGCACGTTCAGGAACTCCCGGTGGCAGCGCTTGCGGAACTGATTGCCCGACAACTGCCGGCGCAGCTTGCGCAGGTAATCCCACAGTTTGAGCAGCGTCACGAAATCGGATTTGCCGTCCGCGAAGCGCGCATGCGCCTCGTCGGCGGCCGCCTGGACATCCAGCGGCCGCTCGCGCGGGTCCTGGATGCTCAGCGCGGCGGCCAGCACCATCAGGTCCTCCAGGCAACCGCGCTCCGCGCCCGCCTCGACCATGCGCGCCAGGCGCACGTCCAGCGGCCAACGCGCCAGGCGGCGCCCGGTATCCGTCACCGCGCGCCGGTCGTCCAGCGCCCCCAGTTCGAACAGCAACTGGTAGGCGTCGTTGATCATGCGCGGCGCGGGACGATCGACGAACGGAAATTCCTCCACCGCGCCGAGCCGCATCGTCAGCATGCGCAGGATGACCGAGGCCAGCGACGTGCGCAGGATTTCCGGCTCGGTGAACTCGGGCCGGGCGTCGAAGTCCTCCTCGCTGTACAGCCGGACGCAGGTGCCGGGCCCGAGGCGGCCGCAACGGCCGGCGCGCTGCTGCGCGCTGGCCTGCGAAACGGGCTCGATCGGCAGGCGCTGGATGCGGCTGCGGTGCGCGTAGCGACTGATCCGCACCAGCCCGGAGTCGATGACGAAGCGAATGCGGGGGACGGTCAGGGAGGTCTCCGCGACGTTGGTGGCCAGGATGATGCGCCGCGCCTCGCCGGGGTGAAACACCCGCCGCTGCTCCGCCGCCGACAGCCGCGCGTACAGCGGCAGAATCTCGGTGCGCCCCGCCGTCTTGCCGCCCAGCGAACGGCGCAGGAAGTCGCCGGCTTCGCGGATTTCCCGCTCGCCCGAGAGGAACACCAGGATGTCGCCCATCGGATCGATCCGTGACAGGCGCCGAACGGCGTCCGCGATACCCCGGTACAGATCCCGGCCCCCGGCGTCCTCGGCCTCGTCATCGTCCGACACGGGCTGATAGATCACATCGACGGGGTAACTCCGCCCCGCGACTTCGATCACCGGCGCGTCGGAAAAATGTCGGGAGAATTTTTCCGTGTCGATCGTCGCCGAGGTGATGATGACCCTCAGATCCGGCCGCTTCGGCAGCAGCGTCTTGAGATACCCCAGCAGAAAATCGATGTTCAGGCTGCGCTCGTGCGCCTCGTCGATGATGATCGTGTCGTAGGCGTCCAGGAAACGGTCGTTCAGGGCCTCCGCGAGCAGAATGCCGTCGGTCATGAACTTGATGTAGCCGTCCCGACTGGTGCGCTCGCGAAACCGCACCTGGTAACCCACCGCCTGCCCCAGTTGCTGCCCGAGCTCCTCGGCGACCCGGTCCGCCATGGCGCGCGCCGCGATGCGCCGCGGTTGCGTACAGCCGATCAATCCGCGCTGTCCGCGCCCGGCGTCCAGGCACATCTTCGGCAGCTGCGTGGTCTTGCCCGAGCCCGTCTCGCCCGCCACCACGATCACCTGGTTGGCCCGGATCGCCGCGACGATCGTATCCCGATGCGCGGCGATCGGCAGCGCGGAATCGTACGACGTCGCCGGCACGCCGGCGGCCCGCTTCTCCAACCGCCCGGCCGACTGCTCGATCCGCTTCACAACGCCCCGCAGAAGGCCGCCGACATCGCCCCCCTTCTTCGCCTTGCGCTCAGCCGCCGCCAGGCGCTTGCGGCACCAGGCCGCATCGACGGTCGTCGTGTCACCCAAGCGGCGGCTCAGCTCGTTAATTGTCTTGGAGGCGTTCATCGCGCGGAATTATATCGGCTGAACGGCGTTCGCGGCTGAAGCCGCTCCCACAGCGATCACCCGATTTCGGCTTTTCGACGACGTGTCGGGGCGGTCGGATGCCCGTCGCCGGGGATGTATGACGACAGGGATGTCGTCATCCAAGCGCTACAGGGACGTACTCGAGCGTTCCCCGGCGATCGGTATCCGGCCGTCAGGTGCGAAAGACCCGCCAGCTGGCCGCACATTCGAGCCGCCTCTCGCACCTGAAACCGCCTCCAATAATCGGCTAAACCGAACAGCAAACCGCTCATCCGGCCTGATACGGATCAGGTATGCGTCCGAGTCGCGACGGCTATAATTCACGGCATGAAATTCAACTTCCGCAGCGACAACGAATCCCCCGCCGCACCCGAAGTCATGGCGGCCCTGGCGCGCGCGAATGAAGGCGCCGCCTGGGCCTACGCCACCGACGACTGGTCCATGCGCCTCGACGACGCCTACTCGGAACTGTTCGGCACCCCGACCCGGGTCCTGCCGCTGAGCACGGGCACGGCCGCCAACAGCATCGCGCTGGCATCCGTCACGCCCCCCTGGGGCGCCGTGCTGGCCCACCGCGCCGCACACATTTACAACGACGAATGCGGCGCGCCCGAATTCTACGGCCACGGCCTGCGCATCGTGCCGATCGACAGCCCGGACGGACGCCTCGCTCCGGACGCCCTGGCGAGCGCGGTCCGCGCCAACGAGGGCCACGGGGTCCACAGCTACCTGCCCGCGGCCGTCAGCCTGACGCAGAGCACGGAGTGCGGCACCGTCTACCAGCCCGACGAGGTAGCCGCGGTCTGCGAAATCGCGCGGCGCGGCGGCATGGTCACCCACATGGACGGCGCCCGCTTCGCCAACGCCGTGGCCCGGCTCGGCTGCCACCCCGGTGACATCACGTGGCGCGCCGGCGTGCAGATGCTGTCCTTCGGGGCCAGCAAGAACGGCTGCATGGCGGCCGAAGCGTTGTTGCTGTTCGACCGGCACGGCGTGCTCGAACACGCGGAACGCCTGCGGAAGCGTTCCGGTCACTTGCTGAGCAAGATGCGCTACGTCTCCGCCCAGTTGCTGGCGTACGTCGAGGACGGCCTGTGGCTGCGCATGGCCGAGCGCGCCAACCGCCAGGCCGCCCGTTTCGCAGCCGCCATCGCAGCGCACGACGAGGCCGAACTGGAATACCCGGTGGAGGCCAACGAAGTCTTCGTGCGCTGGTCCCTGGAAGGGTTTTCGCGCCTGGAGGCGGCCGGCATCGAATTCCTGGCCTGGCCCGGCCGCGACGACCTGGCCCGCTTCGTGTTCAGCCACTGCACCACGGACGAAGAAACCGAGGCGCTCTGCGCCGCGCTGGAGTGACTTCGCGCCGCATTCGCGACGATCGTCATGCAGCAATAGCAGGCGGCTGACCGAGTGGACTCGAAAAGCATCAACGTGGCGCGTTACGCCGGCATCAGTTCGGCCGTCTATTTCCTGGCGCAACTGATCGACCTCGGCACGACGTACCTGCTCAGCCCCGACCTCAGATTCGAAAGCAACGTGATGATCGCGAAATTCGGTTTCGGCTGGTCCTACCTGCTTATCTCGGCGCTTCTGTTTTCGCTCGTCATGGTGTTGATCCAGATCTGGATGTGGCGGCGTCTGAACCGCCACTTGCCGGACGAGCAAATGGCGTACACGGCGCTCTATCGACGGCTGCTTCTGGGCGGATCCGACGGTTCATCAAGCCAGCACGAGACAGCCCAGGCACGCGGCGCAACGATGGGGGTCGCGTTCGTCGCCGCCTATGCGGCCATCGCCTCGAAAGCGATCACCTGTGCCTGGAACGTGATGCTCATCGCCGGATCGGCGCCAACGCACCCGCCGCTGATCGTGACGGCCACCAAGAGTTTCCTCGCCGCAGGGTTTGGCTTATTCATGTTTTTCGTCGTTCCGTTCTGGCTGCACCGAAGACAGAAAACCGCCTGAAGCGCCCGCGCCGGTCTGAAAATCTTTCCAAAAGCGAGAATTTGCCAATTTCGGTGATCGACGCCGTGCCAGGTCGGCCGGATGCGCTTGGCCGGGAACGAAAAATTGACGAGGCGGCCGCGACGCCGTGGCGCCTGTCGCGGCTGAAGCCGCTCCCACACAGAAAGCCCCCAAGAAAACCCAACGGGAACGCAACGTGTTTCGTTGTTCGGCGGCGTGGCGGGGCGGTCTGATGCCCGTCGCCGGGGATGTACGGCGCCTGGGATGGCGCCGTCCAAGCGTTACAGGGACGTACTCGAGCGTTCCCCGGCGATGGGTATCCGGCTGCCCAATGCGAAAGACTCGCAAGCTGGCCGCAACTGCGTGGCGCTTGTCGCGGCTGAAGCCGCTCCCACACAGAAAGCCCCCAAGAAAACCCAACGGGAACGCAACGTGTTTC
>JARROJ010000027.1:0-42863 GCA_037384065.1 Lysobacterales bacterium | reverse complement strand
GACGGGTATCCGACCGCCCTGACACGTCATCGAACACCGACACAACATACGCGCCTGAAGGGTTCCCCCGAGGGCTTTCTTCACTGTGGGAGCGGCTTCAGCCGCGACAGGCGCCACGTCATTGCGGCCAGCTTGGGAGTCTTTCGCATCAGGCGGCCGGATACCCGTCTCCGGGGAACGCTCGAGTACCTCCCTGTAACGCTTGGACGGCGCCATCCCTGGCGCCGTACATCCCCGGCGACGGGTATCCGACCGCCCTGACACGCCGTCGAACACCGAAACACGGTGCGTTCCCGCAGAGTTTTCTTGGGGCTTTCTGTGTGGGAGCGGCTTCAGCCGCGACAGCGCTTGAAAACGGCCCGGGGTTCCGGGTTTGGAACGCGCGGCGAACAGGGATGCGCCGGGTGTGGGGCGGGGGATCAGTCGCGCCAGAACGCGGGGGTCAACAGGACGAGCAGGGTGTAGATTTCCAGGCGGCCGAGCAGCATGGCGATGCTGAGGATGATTTTCGCCGGGTCGTTGAGGCTGGCGTAGTTCGGACCGGCGTCGCCCAGCGCCGGGCCGAGGTTCGTGATGCAGGCGCCGACGGCCGAGAACGCGGTTTCGGCGTCCAGGCCCGTTGCCGTCAGGAAGATCGTCATGATCGTGAAGCAGGCGATGTACAGGAAGAAAAAGCCCCACACGGCGCTGATGACCGTGTTGGATGCTTTCTGGCCGCCGACCTTGACCGGGATGACCGCGTGCGGGTGGATCAGGCGGCGGACCTCGCGGATCGATTGGCGGAACAGGAGGATCACGCGGATCACCTTCATGCCGCCGGCGGTGCTGCCCGCGCAGCCGCCGATGAAGGCGATGCAGATCAGCAGCACGGGCAGAAACCCGGTCCACTCGTAGAACGGCGCCGTGGTGAAGCCGGTCGTCGTCATGGTCGAGACCACCTGGAAGATGCCGTAGCGGAACGAATCGGCAAGCGTTTCGTAGGTGCCCGTCAGGTACAGGCCGAAGCTGACGAGCACGGCGAAACCGAGCAGCAGGATGGCGTAGACCTTCAGCTCCGGGTCGCTGAAGTACGGCTGCGCGCTGGCCCGGCGCCAGGCCGTGAAATGCAGCGCGAAGTTGATGCCGGCGAAGGCCATGAACACCACCGCGATCACCTCCAGCGTCGGGTTGTCCCAGTACGCCAGGCTGTAGTCGTGGGTCGAGAATCCGCCGATGGCGACCGTGCTGAAGGCGTGGCCGACCGCGTCGAACAGCTTCATGCCGGCCAGCCAGTAGGCCAGAACGCAGGTTACGGTGATTCCGAAGTAGATCAGCCACAACGCCTTGGCGGTCTCCGTGATGCGCGGCGTCAGCTTGGTGTCTTTCATCGGACCGGGCGTCTCCGCGCGGTACAGCTGCATGCCACCGACGCGCAGCATCGGCAGGATCGCGACGGCCAGGACGATGATGCCCATGCCGCCCAGCCATTGCAGCTGCTGGCGGTAATAGAGCACCGCGCGCGGCAGGGCGTCGATGTTCGTGACGATCGTCGCGCCGGTGGTGGTCAGCCCGGACATCGACTCGAACACCGCGTCGACATAGCTCAGTTCGGGCGTGCTCAGCAGCACGAACGGCAGGGCGCCGACCAGCACCCAGGCGAGCCAGGCGCAGACGACGATCAGGAAGCCGTGGCGGATGCGCAGTTCGCGGCGCACACGCCTGACCGGAAACCAGATGGCGCCGCCCAGCGTCAGCAGGATGGCGGCGCACATCAGGAACAGGCTGACCGTGCCGTCGTGGTACCACAGCGATACCAGCACCGGCGGCAGCATCATCAGGCTGGAGGCCGCGATCAGGAAACCGACAATCCGTTGTACGGCAGCGAAGCCCACGGGCCGTCAGACGAAGATGGCGCCGACCTGGAACAGTCTTTCGACGGCCGCGATCTGACGCTTGTCTGGAACGAACAGGATCACGTGGTCACCATCGTGAATGACCGTGTCGTGGTGGGCGATGATGACTTCCTCGCCGCGCACCACGGCGGGAATCGTGGTGCCGGCCGGCAGGTCGATATCCTCGATGGCCCGGCCGACCACCCGCGACGAGCGCTTGTCGCCCAGCGCCACCGCCTCGATCGCTTCCGCCGCGCCGCGGCGCAGCGAATGCACGCGAACCATGTTGCCCCGCCGGATGTGGGTGAGCAGCGCGCCGATCGTGATCTGCTGCGGCGAGACGGCGATGTCGATCGAACCGGACTCGACCAGGTCCACATAGGCCGGGCGGTTGATGATCGCGATGACCTTTTCCGCGCCCATGCGCTTGGCGAGCATCGAGGAAAGGATGTTCGCCTCGTCGTCGTCAGTCAGCACGCAGTAGACGTCGGTCGTGTCGATCGCCTCTTCGCGCAGCAATTCCTCGTCGGCGCAGTCGCCGACCAGAACGATGGCTTTCTCGAGATGCTCGGCGATCGCCGCGGCGCGCTGCGGGTCGCGTTCGATCACCTTGACGTGGTGGTCACGCTCGAGTTTGCGGGCCAGATTGCTGCCGATGTTGCCGCCGCCGGCGAGGATGATCCGCCGAATCGGGTTATCCAGGGGGCGAAGCTCGCGCATCATCATGCGGATGTTCTTCTGCGCGGCGAGGAAGAACACCGTGTCGTTCTCCTCGATCACGGTGTTGCCGTCCGGAATGATGGTCTTGTCCTGGCGGTAGATCGCCGCCACGCGGGCGTCCGCGTCGGCCGGCATGTGTTCGCGCAGGGTCTGCAGGCGCTGGCCGACCAGCGGCCCGCCGGCGTAGGCCTGGGTGGCGACCAGTTGTGCGCGTCCGTCCGCGAAGTCGAGCACCTGCAGCGCGCCCGGATATTCGATCAGGCGGGCCATGTACTCCGTGACCAGCGTTTCCGGACTGATCAGAACATCTACGGGACAATGTTCTCGTTCGAACAATCTCGGATTTTCGATATAGTCCGATGAACGGATGCGCGCGATCCGCGTCGGCGTGTTGTACAGGGTGTAGGCAACCTGGCAGGCGGTCATATTGACCTCGTCGCTGCTGGTCAGGGCGATCACCAGGTCCGCGTCCTCGATGCCGGCGCGAACGAGCACGCGCGGGTGCGAGGCGTGACCGAGCACGCCCCGGATATCCAGGCGGTCCTGCAGGTTTTTCAGGTGGCGCGAATCGATGTCGACCACCGTGATGTCGTTCTCTTCGTTCGAGAGGCTGTAGGCGACGGTCGAGCCAACCTGGCCCGCGCCGAGAATCACGATTTTCATTTTCGTTTTCCGTCTGCGACAGCGGCCTTGGGGTCGATCTCCAAAGCGCGCAGCTTGCGATACAAATGGGTGCGTTCCATACCGACGACATCGGCCAGTTTACCGACGCTGCCGCCGGCTTCCTGCAGTTTGAAGATGAGGTACTCGCGCTCGAACTGCTCCCGGGCCTCGCGCAACGGCAGGGCGAAGTAGTCCGGGTGCCCGGAGACCGCCGGCGCCGCGGCGCTGGGGCTCTGCCGCAGGGCTTCGTCCACCTCCTGCACGGTGACTTCGCCCTCGCCGCCCAGCACCAGCAGTCGCTGAACGAGGTTGCGCAGTTCCTGCACGTTGCCGGGCCAGCTGTGGTTGCGCAGCCGGTTCTGGGCGGCGACCGAGAACGGCCGGTAGGGCAGTTTGTCGCGGCTGGGAAACCACTCCGCGTAATGCCGCAACAGTTCGGGGACATCGTCGGGCCGTTCACGCAGCGGCGGAACCCGCAGCGGCAGCACGTTGACGCGGTAATACAGTTGCTGCAGCGCTTCGTCGCGCTCGGCGCGCTCCGGCAGGTCCTCGGCGGCGCTGACGATCAGGCGGCAGTCGAGTTCCCGTCGTTCACCGTCGCCGTTGCGGGCGTAATGGCCCGAATCGAGCACCTGGTTGAGCGTCCTGAGCACGTCCGCGGGCAACTCGTGAAGATCGGGGATGAACAGCGTTCCGCCCTCGGCGCGATCGAACACACCGCCGTCATCGTCGTCGCCGTCCGCGCCGAGCAGGTAGGCGCGGCCGTCGCCGGGCGTCAGTTGGCAATGGTCCACCAGTACGAATGCGCCCTCACGACCGCTGCGGGCGTGGATGTGCCGGGCCAGGTTCTCCCGACCGCTGCCGGCCTCGCCGGTGATCATGACGGGAAGGTCGTGTTGCGCGGCCTGTTCGGCCTTGCTTCGCAACACCTGCATCAGCGCGCTGCCGCCGATCGGGGCGCTGTCCGAAACGTGCGGCGCGACAGCGGCCTGCTGCGGTTTGCGACGGCTTTCCAGCGCCTGGTTGACGATCGCCAGCAGGCGGGCCAGGGAAATCGGCTTCTGCACGAAGTCATGGGCGCCCAGCCGGGTCGCTTCGACGGCCGTCTCCAGGGTTCCGTGACCGGTCATGATGACGATCGGGCAGGGTGGACGGCCGCCGGCCGCCCATTCCTTCAGCAGCGTGATGCCGTCGACGTCAGGCATCCAGATATCCAGCAGGACCAGGTCCGGAACCTGGCGGGCGAAGGCGTTTCGCGCCGCCTCGCCGTTCTCGGCGGCGCGGACGTCGTAGCCTTCGTCGGACAGAATTTCACCGACCAGTTCCCTGATGTCGGGTTCGTCGTCGACGACAAGTATCGAAGGTGGGGGCATGGATCAGCGTTCGTGTTGCGTTTCCGCAACAGATTACTCCAATGATCAGGTTCTGCCTAGCGGATTCTGAGCCCGGCCGGCGCGTTTCAGCGGCAGGGTCACGTTTACGCGGGCGCCGCCCTCGGGACGGTTGCCGATCGTGATTTCGCCATCGTGCTCGGCGACGATCTTGCGGCAGATCGCCAGCCCCAGGCCGCTGCCGCGGCTCTTGTTGCTGACATAGGGTTCGAACGGCCGCTCCAGTACGAGGTCCGGAAAGCCGGGCCCGTCGTCGACCAGTTCCATCCGCACCCGGGGATGCTCCGGTGCGCCGAAGGTGCGCGTGACGATCCCCAGGGTGACGCCGTCCTCGCCGCCGGCCTCGGCCGCGTTGCGGATCAGGTTGTGCAGCAACTGGCGCAGGCGGCCGCTGTCCGCCAGCAGGCCGTCCGGACCGGCTTCGAGGTCGAGCTCGAAGCGGATCCGGTTGCCGCCCTGCTCGTAAAGCGCGACGATTTCACGCACCAGTTCGTCCAGCCGCACGGGCCGCAATTGCAGCTCCGGCTCGCGGGCGTAGTCGCCGAACGCGTCGACCAGTTTTCGCAGCGCCTCGACCTGCGCCACGATGGTGGCGGACGACTTGCCGAGAAACGCGCTTTCCGGCGCGTCCAGTTTGCCGGCCAGTTTCATCTGCAGGCGCTCGGCCGCCAGACGGATCGGCGTCAGCGGATTTTTCACCTCGTGCGCCAGCCGGCGCGCCGCCTCGGCCCAGGCCGCTTCGCGCTGGGCCTGGTTGAGCACCGTGACGTCGTCGAATACGACCACGTGACCGTCCGTGGCGGGTTCGCCCGGCAGGGCCGGCAGCGGCAGGCGCGAACCGCGCATCAACAGCACCAGCGGCCGGGCGGCCCGCTCGAGTTTGACCTCCTGGCGCCAGTCACCCTGTCCCCGGGCCAGCGCCCGGCCAATGGCCTCGGCGAGCGGCTGCAGGCCGGGGTCGTAGTGCGCCAGGCGCTCCAGTGAAGGCGGCTGCGCAGTGTTCGGCTCCGGCGGATCGAAGAAGGCGTCGGGCAGGCCGAGGATGCGCCGGCCGGATGCGTTGGCGGTGATGATCAGGCCGTCGCCCGCCAGCGTCATCACGCCCGAGGAGAGGTTGCTGAGCACGGTCTCCAGGTATTCACCCTGGGCTTGCAGTTCCGCCCGGCTGGCCTCGGCCTCGCGGCTGGCTGCACGCAGCGCTTGCGTCATTTCGTTGAACGATTCGACCAGGAAGCCGATTTCGTCACGCTGGCCGGCGTTGACCTCCTGTTCGAAATCGCCGGCGGCGACGTCGCGCGTTGCGGTCGACAGGCGTGACAGCGGAGAGACCATGCGCCGCGCGGCATTGAGCGCGGCGAATATCGCCAGCAGCACGGTCAGCAGCAGCACCAGCGAGAGGATCAGCAAAAAGCTCTGCTTCAGGGATTGCCGCAGGTAGCTCACGTTCTGGTAGCGGTGATACTCGTCCTCGATCGACCGGGTGAGGTCGGTGATGTCGGGTGGCAGCGGGTAGAATGCCTGCAGGAACCGCGGCGAGGCGCCCGGATACGCCGCCGGCATCAGGCGCAGGACGCGGATCTGCAGACGGCCGTCCTCCGTCGGTTCGGCCGCGGCATACTCGCCCGCCTGCGCCGCCTGCATCAGGGCGAAGTCTCCGGGGCGTTCGGGCAGGCCGGACAAGGCATTGATGTTGGCGGTCGCGATCAGCTGGCCGTCGATTTCCATCATCGACAGTTCGGTCGGCCCGCGGCCGCGGACCCGCTCCAGCAGGCCGCGCCGCAGCGACTCCCGATCGTCCGGCAGCGCGACGAGTTCCGCCGCCGTCTCGCGCAACTGGGTACGGACTTCCAGGGTTCGCGTATCGAGAAACTGTTGCCCGAGCTGCAACGAGTTCTCCAGCGCCGCCTCGACGCGTACGTCGAACCAGCTGTTGATCGTGCTGTTGAGAAACCAGGCCGAGAAGAAGAACACGATCAGCGCCGGTGGCAGCGACAGGACGAGGAAATTACGCACCCAGCGCGCGGCCAGCAGGGCGCCCGGAGCGCCGGACCGGACGTTGTGGACCAGCGTCGCGATGCGTTCGCCGATCGCCCACAGCAGAATGATCAGCGCCACCACGGTCGAAATCAGCACCCACACGTAACCGCGCTCCAGCAGCCCGCTGGCTTCTTTCTGCACGCCGCTGACGAGCAGCAGGGCGATCAGCAGGGCAGCCAGCAGGGCGATCGCGGGCAGGGTGCGAAATACGAACCGCTGCAGGCGGTCTTTCCGTTTCGGCTCGCCCGGCGTCATCGCGGCCTCACACCCCCGGTTCCACTTCGAGCGGCCACGCGGTCCAGCCGGATGCGTGGTCCCAGCGCTCCGAAAACAGGGCCGGCAGCCGCATCGGCGGTGGCATTCGCTCCTGGTCGAGGTAGCTGCGGGCCAGCAGTTCGTAAACACCGGCGGGCAAGGGGCCGGTTCTGAACGACAGGTTCACGCGGCCCAGTTCGGCGAGCACATGACGCAGGCGCGGGAAGGTGCGGGTCGGTCCGTCGTCGCCATCGCGCAACTGCCAGCGCTGGCTGAGCGGCAGGTAGCGGATCTCGTAATGGCGCAGCACGCGATGCAGGCGGGACCGCGACTCGGCGCCGCGCAGAACCAGCTCGAGGGTGATCGTCAGCGGCACGCTGTGCTGCAGCGCGTCGCGCGCCGCCTCGCCGAGATCGACCCGTTGCTCGATACGGATGTCGACCGTGCCGTTGGACCAGGTCGCCGTGAGATCATCGATGGCGAAGCGCGCCGCTTCGGGCGGAGCGCCGCAGCCGCCGCACAGGCCCAGCGCAAGCACGCCCGCCAGAACGGCGGCGCGGCGCTCAGGATGTCTTGCGTATCCTGGCATAGAAGAATCCGTCCATCTCCTGCTCACCCGGCAGCAGCTGCCTGCCGTGTCCCGTATCGCGGCCCCAGGCGGCATCGATCGGGTCCGATGTGGCGTCCGGCCGCGCGTTCACGAAGTCGCGGACCTGGTGTTCATTTTCCGCACGCAGCACCGAACAGGTCGCGTACAGCAGCATACCGCCGCCCGCCAACAGGGGCCAGAGCGCATTCAGCAGGCGCCGTTGCTGCTCGCGCGCGGCATCGACCTGGGCCGTGCTGCGCAGCCACTTGATCTCCGGGTGGCGGCGGATAACCCCCGTCGCGGTGCACGGTGCGTCCAGCAGGATGCGGTCGAACGGTCGTCCGTCCCACCAGGTATCGGGCGCGGCCGCATCGGCGGCCTGCAATCGGGCGCGATCGGCGAGTCCGAGCCGGTCCAGGTTTTCCGCGACCCTCTCGAGCCGCGCGGCACTGCGGTCGAGGGCGGTCAGCTGCAGATCGGCGTGGCGCTCGAGCAGGTGGCCGGTCTTGCCGCCCGGGGCGGCGCAGGCATCGAGCACGCGCTGACCGTCCGAAATCGGCAGCAGGTCGGCCGCGAGCTGTGCCGCCGGGTCCTGGATCGAGAACCGACCCTCGGCGAAGCCGGGCAACTGCGCCGCGGCCCGCGCGGGCTCCACGCGCACGGCGTCGGGCGCGCGGTCGTGGCGCGTCACGTCGAGACCGTCCGCGCGCAAGCGCTCGAGGGTGTCGGCGGGGTCGAAAAGCCGGTTGAGCCGCAGCCACAACGGCGCCTGGCGGTTGTTCGCCGCAACGATCGACGACCAGTCTTCGGGCCAGTCAGCGCGCAGGGCGTCCAGCAGCCAGCCCGGATGGGCGAAGCGTTCATCGCGGCCGGCGAGTTCGCGCTCCAGGGCGGCCTGTTCGCGTTGGAACCGGCGCAACACGGCGTTGATCAGGCCGACGGCCCAGGGTTTCTTGCGGCGCCGGGCGCACTCGGCGCACTCGTGGATCGCGGCATGGGGCGGCGTGCCGTCGCGCCACAACTGGAACAGACCGATCAGAACCAGACGATGAATGTCGCGGTCGCGGGATCGCAGCGGTTTTTGCAGCAGGCGATTGGCGAACCAGTCGAGCGCGCCGTACCCACGCAGGACCCCGTAGGCCAGGTGCAGGGCATGGGCCCGAACGTCGCCGCCGATACGCTGGTTTTCACCGAGGTTCTGACCCCGGTCGAGCACGTCGGCCAGGAGTTCGAGGGCCGCCAGCCGGGCATTGCCGCCCGGGCCGCCGTTCATCGGCCGGCGTCCTGTTCCGGTGCATCGAGGCGCGCCGGCACCGGGCCGGCATTGAGGTAGTCGGCGGCGCTCATGCGGCGTTTTCCGGGACGCTGCAGTTCCCGGATGCGCAACACGCCACGGCCCGTCGCGACGTCGATGCCTTCCGGTCCGCTTTTCAGCACCGTGCCCGGATCGCGGCCGTGGTCCCGGTCCAGCGCGGCAGCCGACCAGATGCGCGTGCGCTCGTCGCCGATCATGCACCAGGCGACCGGCCAGGGATCGAAGGCGCGCACGCGGCGCTCGATGAGTGCGGCGGACTCGCGCCAGTCGATGCGCGCCTCGGACTTGTCGAGCTTGCGGGCGTAGCAGGCGCCGGTGGGCGCCTGCGGCGTGGCCGGCGGCGGTGCGCCCGCGGCCAGTTGTCGCACGCAATCGAGCAGCGCTGCGGCGCCGTCGGCGGCGAGCCGATCGTGCAGGCTGCCGCCGGTTTCGTCGCCAGCGAGCGGAACGCGGATCGTTTGCAGCACCGGTCCGGTATCGAGGCCCTCGTCCATCTGCATGATGCAGGCGCCGGATTCGCGGTCGCCGGCTTCGATGGCGCGCTGGATCGGGGCCGCGCCGCGCCACCGGGGCAGCAGCGAGGCGTGCACGTTCCAGCAGCCGTGCACGGGAATGGCCAGTACCGCCGGCGGCAGCAGCAGGCCGTAGGCGACGACGATCATCAGGTCGGGGCGCAGCGCCCGCAAGCGGTCCTGGGTCTCGGCATCGCGCAGGCTGGCCGGCTGATAGACGTCGATGCCCGCGGCGACCGCCAGCTGTTTGACCGGGCTCGCCGCCAGGTGGCGTCCGCGCCCGGCGCGCCGGTCCGGCTGGGTCAGGACGGTGACCGGTGGAAAGCCGGCGTCGATCAGGGCCTTCAGGGACGGAACCGCGAATTCCGGCGTGCCGGCGAAGATGATGGCGGGGGAGCGGTCCGGGTTCATGGTCGGCCAGGCGCCTGGCGGGCCCTAGAGGGTCGTGGCCTGTTTGCGCTGTTTCTCGAGTTTCTTGGTCACCATGCGGCGTTTCAGCGGCGACAAATAGTCGATGAACAGTTTGCCTTCGAGGTGGTCCATCTCGTGCTGCACGCAAATGGCGTGCATGCCGTCGAGTTCCTCCTCGAACGCTTCGCCGTTGACGCCCTGCGCGGCGATACGGATCTTCTCGGCGCGCGTCACCTCGGCGTAAATGCCGGGTACGGACAGGCAGCCTTCCTCGCAGGTCTCGGTGCCCTCCGAGGCCAGTATGGTCGGATTGACGTAGATGCGCGGCGTATCCTGCGCCTCGCTCGGTTCGCCAGAGTAAATACTGACCGCATCTGAAAGATGGCTGGATGCCTACTATGAGAGGAAGGAACGTGATCAGAAGACTCATTTACTCCACGATTGCGGCGCTGTTGTTCTTCGGAGTCGCCGTGGCACAGGAAGTGGCGGTGCGATCCGATCATCCTGGCGAATACGTGGTCGTCAAGGGCGATACGCTGTGGGATATTTCCGGGCGATTCCTGGACAAGCCCTGGCAGTGGCCGGCGATCTGGCAGGCGAATCCGCAAATCGAAAACCCCCACCTGATCTACCCGGGCGACGTGATTTCACTGGTGTACGTCGATGGCGTTCCGCAGCTTCGCCTGCGGCGCGGCGACACCAAGAAACTCAGCCCGGCGGTGCGCGTGACCGATCGCGACGGCGCCATCAATGCGGTTCCATTCGACCGGATTGCGCCGTTCGTACGCAACCTGCGCGTCATGTCGCCCGAGGAATTCGAGGGTCTGCCCTACGTCGTGGCGAACAACGAGCAGCGCCTCAACGCGACCAACAACGACCAGACCTACGCGCGCCATCTCGACGCGCGGGCCGGCGAGGAATTCATCGTCGTGCGGCTCCTGAGCATCTACGACGACGTGGGCGATGGTGAAATCCGGCGGGTGCTGCCCAAGGAACACTGGAAGCAGGTGCCCAACGTCTGGGACCGTAACCAGACGATCCACAACCCCGTGCCGCCCTGGGACCGCCGGCCTAAGAACCCGGTCGGTTACGAGGTGGTCGAGGTGAGCCGGGCGCGCGTTTCGCAACCCGGGGAAATTTCCGTCCTCGACATCATCACGGATCGTACAGAGGTCAAGCCCGGCGACTTTATAATCCCGGTTGACGACCTCGGCTACGACAACACGTTCTATCCGAGTGCGATGGACCAGGTGCCGTCAAACCTGCGGGTGCTGGCGACGTCCGGTCAGAAGTCGGGCGTGGGAACCTTCCAGATCGTCTCGATCAACGGCGGTTCGAGCCAGGGCATCGAGCCGGGCCACGTGTTTTCCGCCTGGCGCACCGGCAAACTGGTGCAGGACGAGGTCGGGCACCGCCACGGCAGTTTCTCGAAAGAGGCCGAGGTGCGCCTGCCGGATCTTTACGACGGCCTGATCATGGTGTTCCGCACCTTCGATGACATCAGCTACGGCATGGTCATGAAAGCGGAGCGGGTCGTCGAGGAGTACGATGTGCTCCGGCATCCGGAAGACAGACTGTAGCATCGCCGTGCCCACCCCCGGGCGGCGCGCGGCGCCGAATCGGGGGTTGACGTCGATACACGATCACACTGGCTGACAGCCCTGCGCGCTCCCCGAATGGGGGGCGCGCAGCTCATCGCGCTGGTCGAACAGTTCTCTGGCGTCGAGGCGCTGGTGCGGGCCTCGCGCGGCGACCTCGAACGGGCCGGTCTCGAGGCCGATTCCATCGACGCCCTGCGGCGTCCCGACGCTGCCCTGCTGGCGCGGGACCGGGCCTGGCTGGATGCGCCCGGACACCACCTCCTGACCTTCGATGACGAACGCTACCCCGCCCTGTTGCGGGACACGCCGTCGCCGCCCGCCGCGCTTTGGGTGGACGGCGACCCCGACGTGTTGTGGCAACCGCAGATTGCCGTCATTGGCAGCCGTAACCCGACCGCGGGCGGTCGTGACAACGCCCGGGATTTCGCCGCCGAACTGAGCCGCCGCGGCCTGGCCGTGACCAGCGGACTGGCCAGCGGCATCGATTCGGTCGCCCATCGCGCAGCTCTCGATGCCGGCGGCTACACGATCGCGGTGGCCGGCACCGGACTGGACACCGTCTACCCGGCATCGAGCCGCTCGCTCGCCGAGCGGATCCGCGGCCAGGGCGCCCTCGTCTCGGAATTTCCGTTGGGTGCGCCCGCTCGGCGGCATCATTTTCCGTCACGCAACCGGATCATTTCGGGCCTGAGCCTCGGCGTTCTGGTCATCGAGGCCGGTCTGCGCAGCGGCACCCTGATTACCGCGCGTCTCGCCGCGGGGCAGGGGCGCGAGGTTTTCGCCTTGCCCGGCTCCATCCACAACCCGATGGCCAAGGGCTGTCACCGCCTGATCCGCGACGGCGCCCGGCTGGTCGAGAACGCGGACGACGTCCTGCAGGAACTGGCGTCCCTGGCCGGCGAACTGGCCGGCCAGCTCGGCGATCAGCTGGCCGCGGCGGTGGACGACGGGGAAGCCGAACTTGACATGACGGCCGCAAGCCGCAAACTTACGCCCCGAAGCACGGGTGCGTTCCCGGCGGCCGACGAACGGCCCTGGGAAACGGATCCGGATTACCGCGCACTCTGGGCCTGCCTCGGTTTCGATCCGAAGCCCGTCGAGTCGATTATCCGGCAGACCGGATTGACGGCGCCGGCGGTGTCGGCCATGCTGCTCATGCTGGAGCTGAGAGGAATGGTTGAAGCCCATCCCGGAGGGGGCTACAGCCGTACGCAAAGAGGTCAATAATGAAAGAAAACGTGCTCGACGTCCTGATGTACCTGTTCGAGAACTATTTTTACGACGAGCCCGACGAGCAGCACGACCGCGGCGCGATGGAAGAGAGCCTGCACCAGGCGGGTTTTACGAACGGTGAAATCGAGAAAGCGTTCCGCTGGCTCGATGGCCTGGCCGAGCAGCACGTGCAGCCCGAACTGCCGCTGCGCAGCGCCGAGCCGGTCCGCGTTTTCGCCCAGAGCGAGACGGAGCGGCTGGACACCGACTGTCGCAACTTTTTGATGTACCTGTCCAATTGCGGGGTGCTCGACGCGCAGCGGCGCGAGCTGGTGCTCGACCGCCTGATGGCGCTCGGCAGTGATGAGGTCGTGCTCGAGGACATCAAGTGGGTCGTGCTGATGGTCCTGTTCAACCAGCCGGGCCAGGAGGCCAACGTCGCCTGGATGGAAGACATGATGTTTGACAGCGATCAAGAGTACCGCCATTAATAAAAAACGATAACAACCCTGGGGAACGGATTATCAAACTCCTGATCGTCGAATCACCGGCCAAGGCATCCACCATCAATCGATACCTCGGGCCCGACTTCAAGGTCCTGGCCTCGTACGGCCACGTCCGGGACCTGCCGTCGCGCGACGGCGCGGTCGACCCGGACAACGATTTCGCGATGGTGTACGAATTGAACGAGGGCAGCGAAAAGCATGTCCGCGCCATCGTCAAGGAAGCCAAGAAAGCGGAGGCGGTCTATCTCGCCACGGACCTTGACCGCGAGGGCGAGGCCATTTCCTGGCACATCTACGAGATTCTTCGGGAGAAGGGGCTGACGGAAAAAATCCCCTTCTACCGCATCGAGTTTTCGGAAATCACGGAAAAAGCGATCAAGGACGCGGTGGCCAACCCGCGCGAGTTGTCCATGGACCTCGTGAACGCGCAGCAGGCGCGTCGGGCCCTTGACCACCTGGTCGGTTTCAACCTGTCGCCCCTGCTGTGGAAGAAGATCACCATCGGCCTGTCGGCCGGCCGTGTACAGAGCCCTGCGCTGCGCATGATCGTCGAGCGCGAACGCGAGATCGAGGCGTTCGAGGCGCAGGAATACTGGTCCATCGAGGCCGATATGTCGAAGGACGGGCAGGCCTTCGGCGCCCGCCTGGTGCGACTGGAGAACGAAACCCTCAAGAAATTCGACATCGGCACCGGCGATCACGCGGAGCGGGTTCGCCAGCGCCTGCTGGACGCCGCGGACGGTCGCCTGACGGCCGACCGGGTGAACCGCAGTCAGCGCAAGCGCCGCCCGGCGCCGCCCTTCATCACATCGACGCTGCAGCAGGATGCCGCGCGCAAGCTCGGTTTTTCGGCCCAGCGGACGATGCGGACCGCCCAGGGGCTCTACGAAGCCGGTCATATCACCTACATGCGTACCGACTCGGTGCACCTGTCGAACGACGCCCTGGCCGACCTGCGCCAGCAGATCGGCAGCCGCTTCGGCACCGAGTACGTGCCGTCGAAGCCGAACTTCTACAAGACGAAGTCGCAGAATGCCCAGGAAGCCCACGAGGCGATCCGCCCGACTTCCGCGGGGTCGCATCCGGGCGGCCTCAAGGCGAAGCTGAGCGAGGACCAGGCCCGGCTCTACGAATTGATCTGGAAGCGGTCCATGGCCTCGCAGATGGTGCCGGCGAAAATCGACATGGTGGCGGTCGAGTTCGACTGCGACCGCGATGCGTCGTTCCGCGCGAACGGCTCGGTCATCGCGTTTCCCGGTTACCTGAAGGTGTACGAGGAGTCGCGCCCGGTCGGCAAGGAAGAGAAGGAAGTGCGTTTGCCGGACCTGAATGAAGGCGACGTCGTCACGGTCGAGGCCATCCGCGCGGAGCAGCACTTCACCGAGCCGCCGCCGCGTTACTCCGAGGCCAGCCTGGTCAAGGCGCTGGAGGATTTCGGCATCGGCCGGCCGTCCACCTACGCCAGCATCATCCAGACGCTGGTGCGCCGCGAGTACGTCGAGATGGATCGGCGGCGTTTCATCCCCACCGATACCGGCCGGGTCGTCGTGCGCTTCCTCGAGCAGAACTTCGAGCCGTACGTCGACTACAAGTTCACGGCCCGGATGGAGGATATCCTGGACGAAATCTCCCGCGGCGAAACCCCGTGGGTGCCGCCCCTGATGCAGTTCTGGAAACCCTTCTCGAAACGCATCGCGAAAACCGAGGAAAGCGTCTCGCGCCAGGAAGCGCGGGCGACCCGCGTGCTCGGCACGGACCCGAAAACCGGCAAGGAGGTCTCGGTGCGCCTGGGCCGCTACGGTCCACACGCCCAGATCGGCAGCGCGGAAGACGAGGACAAGCCGAAGTTCGCCGGGTTGCGGCACGGCCAGAGCGTCGAGACCATCACGCTGGAAGAGGCGCTGGAACTGTTCAAGCTGCCGCGCACGCTGGGCGAAACGCCGGAGGGCGAGACCGTCGCCGCGGGCATTGGCCGGTTCGGTCCCTACATCCGGTACGGCAGCAAGTTCGTGTCGCTCAAGGACGCCGATCCGCACACCGTCGAACTGGACCACGCGCTCGAACTGGTCGCAGCGAAGAAACAGGCCGATCTCGACCGTATCATCCGTACGTTCGAAGGGTCGGACGTACAGATCCTCAAAGGGCGCTGGGGGCCGTTCATCACCGACGGCAGCAAGAACGCCCGCATCCCCAAGGACCGCGAACCCGATTCGTTCACGCTCGAGGAGTGCCAGGCGCTGCTGGACGCGGCGCCGGACCGGCGCGGCCGCAAGAAAGCCGCGAAAAAGAAAGCGTCGAAAAAGAAAGCGGCCGGCAAGAAGGCCGCGCGCAAGAAGACGTCAGGGAAAAAGGCTTCGAAGAAAAAAGCGTCTAAGAAGAAGGCCGCCCGCAAGAAGGCCGCGGCACGCTCCGGAGGCTGACCCGGGTGACCGGTCCACAGCTGGCGACCGTCCGCCAGGGCGCCCAGTGTCTGGTCGAAGGCGGCGTTATCGCGTACCCCACCGAGGCCGTTTACGGTCTCGGCTGCGACCCCGACAACGAATCGGCGGTGCGCCACGTCCTGCGTCTGAAGACCCGTCCCGAATCCGCCGGCCTGATTCTCATCGCCGACCGTCTGGAACGTTTCGCGGCCTACATCGGTGCGGTCAGCGCCGAGCAGAAGCAGCAGGCGCTCGCCGCCTGGCCCGGCCCTGTGACCTGGCTGTTTCCCCGATCCGCAACGGTTCCTGACTGGCTGGCCGGTGATCATTCGACGATCGCGTTGCGAATCACGGCCCACCCGGTCTGCCGGGCCCTGTGCGAAGCGTTCGGCGGTCCGATCGTGTCGACCAGCGCGAACCCGGGCACGGCGAAGCCCGCGCGCAGCGCCGAGGAGGTCGACGCCTATTTCGGAGCGGAACTCTGCGCTATCGTCGAGGGTCGGCTCGGGGAGCAGTCCCATCCCAGCGAAATCCGCGACCTGGCGACCGGGCGCGTGATCCGAAGCGCGTGAACGCGGTGGACGAGACGATTTCCAGCGACGCGGTTCGCCGCTACCTCGTTGCGCTGCAGGATTCGATCTGTAGCGCACTGGAGCGAGAGGACGGTGACGGTGTGTTCCGCGAGGATGCCTGGACGCGCGACGCGGATGGCGCGGACGCGGGCCGCCTCGGCGGCGGCGGGCGCACCCGGGTCCTGGAACAGGGCGCGGTGTTCGAGCAGGCCGGGGTCAATTTCTCGCACGTCCGCGGGGCCAGCCTGCCGCCCGCCGCCACGGCCTCGCGCCCGGAGCTGGCGGGACGATCGTTCGAGGCACTGGGGGTCTCGCTGGTGATCCACCCCCGCAATCCCCACGTGCCGACCAGCCATGCGAACGTGCGTTTTTTCATGGCCGAGAAGGCGGACGAGACGCCGGTCTGGTGGTTCGGCGGCGGTTACGATCTGACCCCGTACTACCCGGTCGTCGAAGACATCGTTCACTGGCACCGCGTCGCCCGCGACGCCTGTGCGCCCTTCGGCGAGGACGTCCATGCGCGCTACAAGGCCTGGTGCGACCGGTACTTCTATCTGAAACACCGCGCCGAGGCCCGGGGTGTCGGCGGTCTGTTCTTCGACGATCTGAACGAGGGCGGCTTCGAGCGTTGCTTCGCGCTCATGCGGGCGGTCGGCGACAGCTACATGGACGCGTACCTGCCGATCGTCGAACGCCGCAAAGACACGCCCTGGACCGAGCGGGAACGCGAATTCCAGCTCTACCGCCGCGGCCGATATGTCGAGTTCAACCTGGTGTATGACCGCGGCACGCTGTTCGGGCTGCAGTCGGGCGGGCGCACGGAGTCGATCCTGATGTCCATGCCGCCGCTGGTCGCCTGGCGATACGGCTGGCGGCCGGAACCGGGCTCCGCGGAGGCCTTCCTTTACGAGTGCCTCGAGCCGCGCGACTGGCTGGCCGCGGCGGACTGAAACCGGTCGTCTTCGCCGCGCCGGGGCCGCTTACCAGAGGTACGGCGTGAATTCGCCCGGAATCGGGTTGTCGCGGCTCTCGTTGTCCCACAGGATGCCGGCAATCCACCAGCGCTTGTCCGCGTGGACCAGCTGGATTGCGTTGATGCCCCGGGCGATCGGGGGGCCGTCCGGCTGGTTGCGCGCCTCGTAGGTGCTGAACGCCTGGATGATGTTGCCGAAACGATCCGAGTGGCGCACGATTTCGCGCTCGTAGAAGTCGTTTTCCTCGAGAAAGCCGCCGACGTCCTCGATCCATTCATCCACGCTCATGGCCTGAAAACCGCCCTCGCGGTGGATGCGCCGGCCCGCTGCGACCAGGCGCGCGCCCTCGAGAAACAGGGTGCGCAGGCGCGACCAGTTGCGGGTGCCGGCGGGGCCGGAGATGATGCCGTACAGGGCGGCGATGAGCGCGTCGGGGGAGGCGATGTCCTCGGCGCGCGGCTTGTACGTGCGGCTGCTTGTCGCAGGTGTCTCAGTCATGGGCTCATTCCCTCGATTCATGCCAGGACCACGGGTTCCTAGAGTGCAGGATAATCGTCCGTGATGGAAGGCCTGCGGCGTCAGTGCGCCGTTTCCCAGTCGGGCCCCGAACCGGAATCCACGACCAGCGGAACGTCGAGCGTCGCGGCGTCCGACATGTGCTTTTCGACCGCCGCCCTGACGTCCTCGAGTCGGTCCTCGTCGACCTCCAGCACCAGTTCGTCATGCACCTGCATGACCAGGCGCGCGCCGGGCCGCTCCTCCTGGATCCACGAATCGACCCGGATCATCGCGCGCTTGATGATATC
Source organism: Lysobacterales bacterium (assembly GCA_037384065.1). Classification (GTDB taxonomy): domain Bacteria; phylum Pseudomonadota; class Gammaproteobacteria; order Xanthomonadales; family SZUA-36; genus JABDPF01. The sequence continues at coordinate 25,008 of JARROJ010000027.1, read as the reverse complement.
CGCGGCGGTGCCCTGCATCGGCGCGTTGATGGCGGCGCGCTCGGCGCCCTGGCGGCGCTGCATGTTGCCGGCGTTGATGTCCGGCAGGTAGAGCCGGCGGCCGAACAGGGTTTCGACGTAGCCTTGCTCGCGGGCCCGCTCCCGGGTGCGCTCCATGAACGTCCGCACGCCGGGGTAGCGGTCGAAATAGGTGTCCATGTAGGCCTGGGCCTCGGCGCGGTCGATGTGCAGTTGCTTGGACAGGCCGAACGCGGACATGCCGTACATCAAGCCGAAGTTGATCGCCTTGGCTGCGCGGCGCTGGTCGCCGTCGACCTCGTCGTACGGCACGCCGAATACTTCGCCGGCCGTCGCGCGGTGCACGTCGACGTCCTCGCGGAAAGCTTTCAGCAGGCCCGTGTCGCCGGACAGGTGCGCCATGATGCGCAACTCGATCTGCGAGTAGTCACAGGCCAGGATCAGCGACCCTTCCGGCGCGACGAAGGCTTCGCGGATGCGCCGGCCCTGCGGTGTCCGGATCGGAATGTTCTGCAGATTGGGATCCGAGGACGACAGCCGGCCGGTCGCGGCGACGGCCTGGTGGTAGGACGTATGCACGCGGCCGGTGCGCGGGTTGATCCGCTCCGGGAGCTTGTCGGTATAGGTCGATTTCAGCTTGGTCAGCGAACGGTACTGCAGGATCAGCTGTGGCAGTTCGTAGTCCGCGGCCAGTTCCTGCAGCACGTCCTCGGCGGTCGACGGCTGGCCCTTGGGCGTCTTGCGGATGACCGGCAGGCCCTGCTGTTCGAACAGGATCTCCTGCAACTGCTTGGGCGAAGACAGGTTGAACGGCTGACCGGCGGCTTCGTGCGCCGCCGACTCCAGTGCGTGGATCTGCTTCGCCATCTCCTGGCTCTGCCGCGCCAGAATCGCGCCGTCGATCAATACGCCGGTCTGTTCCATGCGCGCCAGCACCGGCACCAGCGGGATCTCGATCTCCTGCAATACGCCCGCCAGGCCCGGTTCCTCCTCCAGGCGGGGCCACAGGTGGCGATGCAGCTGCAGCGTGATGTCCGCATCCTCGGCGGCGTAGTGGCTGGCCGTTTCGATCTCGACCTGGCTGAACGGAATCTGCTTGGCGCCCTTGCCGGCGACATCCTCGTAGTGCGTGGTCTGCCGGCCCAGGTACTTGAGCGCCAGTGAATCCATGTCGTGGCGGCTGCCGGTGCTGTTGAACACGTAGGACTCGAGCATGGTGTCGAATGCGACGCCGCGCACCGTCACCCCGACCAGCGACAGGACGTTCATGTCGTACTTGATGTGCTGCCCGACCTTCGGCCGGTCGGCGTCCTCGAGCAACGGTTTCAGCCGCTGCAACACCGTATCGCGGTCCAGTTGCGGTCCGGCGCCGGGGTAGTCATGGCCGACCGGAACGTAGGCGGCCCGACCCGGTTCGATGCAGAAGCTCAGGCCGACGAGCTCCGCCTGCATTGCGTCCAGGCTGGTCGTCTCGGTATCGAGGGCGAACAGGTCGGCGGCTTTCAGCCGCTCGAGCCACTCGTCGAGCGCCGATTCGTCCGTGACGGTTTCGTAAACGACCTCCTGCGCGGCCTCCGATTCCGCTTCCGCCGAGTATTCCTGCAGCCAGCTGTTGAACTCGTATCGTTTGAGCGCCTCGAGCAGGCCCGCCCGGTCGACCGCGCGCCGCACCAGGTCGCGTGGCGCCGCGTCCAGTTCCACATCGGTGCGGATGGTGGCCAGTTCACGCGACAGGGGCAACTGGTCCAGCGCGGCCCGCAGGTTTTCGCCGATCTTGCCTCCGACCTCGTCGGCATGCGCGATGATTTCGTCCAGGCTGTCCCAGCTGTCGAGCCATTTCGCGGCCGTCTTCGGGCCGCATTTCTCGACCCCGGGAATGTTGTCGGACTTGTCGCCGGTAAGCGCCAGAAAGTCGACGAACTGCTCCGGCGTCACGTCGAACTTCGACTTGACCCCGGCGCGGTCCGTGTCCGTTCCGGTCATGGTGTTGGTCAGCGTGGTCGTGTCGCTGACCAGTTGCGCCATGTCCTTGTCACCGGTCGAGATGACGCAGTTCATGCCCTCCGCCTCGGCCTGGCGGGCCAGCGTGCCGATCACGTCGTCGGCCTCCACGCCGTCGACCTGCAGCAGCGGCAGTCCGAGCAGGCGGGTGAAGTCGAGGATGGCCTCGACCTGCCGGCCCAGTTCCGGCGGCATCGGCGGCCGGTTCGCCTTGTAGTCCGGGTAGAGTTCATGGCGGAAGGTCGGACCCTTGGCGTCGAACACCACGGCGATGAATTCGGGCTGCGCTTCGTTCAACAGGCGTCGAAGCATGTTGGCCACGCCGAGCAGGGCCCCGGTCGGCTCGCCCTGGCTGTTGGTCAGGTTCGGCAGGGCGTGGAACGCCCGGTACAGGTAGGAAGATCCGTCGACGAGGTACAGCGTGGCGTTGGTGTTCATGGCTCGGAATTCGTTGCTCGCGGCTTCTGCGTCGCGGGATCGTTTGCGATCCGCGACGGTCTGATATTATGGACCCGGATGCCGGTCAGGACCGGTTCCGGAACAACGATACACAAACCCGCAACGGAGGGATACCGGTCGATGGGCACGCGACAGGGTCGAACGATGGGTGGCCGGATGGCCGTTTTCATGGCTGGTCTGGCGGCGGCGTGGCTGTCCGCCGGCGTTTTCGCGCAACCCGGCGATCCGGGTGACCTGGCGAAACCGCCGCCGATCCCGCCGGAGACCGAGGGCGACGTCCCGATTCCGCCGAAGATCCAGGACGAGCAGATCGAGCCCACGGTCACCATCCGCGAGGAAGAGGACCGCATGATCGAGGAGTACCGCCGCAACGGGCAGGTGTACATGGTCAAGGTCACGCCGCGCGGCGGCAAGCCCTACTACTACATCGACACCGACGGCGACGGCACGCTCGAACTCGACCCGAAGCAGCGCGCGTTGAACCCGGTCCAGCCCGTGTACTGGAAAGTGAAGGAATGGGACTGATCGTGGGCGGAGGCGCCGCGGCATGATCGCGCGCCTGGTCGAATTCGCGGGGCGCGCGGTCGCCTGGCTGACGCTGGTGATGACCCTGCTGACTTTCGGAATCGTTATCCTGCGTTACGGCTTCAACCAGGGCTGGATCTGGCTGCAGGAAAGCGTCACCTACCTGCACGCCGCCGTGTTCATGGTGGCGGCGGCCTGGGCCCTGCAGACCGACGACCACGTGCGCGTCGATATCTTCTACCGCGAGCGCTCGCCGAGGTACCGGGCGGCCGTCAACCTGGCCGGAACGCTCCTGTTCCTGGTGCCGTTCAGCCTGCTGTTGCTGACCATCGGCTGGGAATACGTGGCGTCTTCCTGGGAAACACACGAGGCTTCGCGCGAAGCCGGCGGCCTGCCGTTGGTCTGGCTGCTCAAGTCGCTGATCCTGGTGCTGCCGGCATTGCTGCTGTTGCAGTCCGTGGTCACCGTTCGGACGTCGATTTCCGGGCTGCGGGCGGGCGATGCTCAAGGATCCGCATAGACGGCGCGGGCTCGGCCCCGAGCGCCGCGACACCGTGGATGCGGTGCTCGCCCGGCGCCAGCCCGACCTGACCGTGCTGGCCGAGGCGCTGCACAAACCGCGCAATTTTTCGGCCATCATCCGGACCTGTGACGCGGTCGGCATCAACGACGTCCACACCGTGGCCGGCGCGAATGAAGTGCCGGTGCACTGGAAGACCTCGCAGGGCGCGGAAAAATGGGTGCGCGTGCACGCCCACGCCGCTCTGAGCGATGCCTGCCGCGTCCTGCGCGCCGGCGGGTTTCAGCTGATTGCGGCGCACCTCTCCGACGCGGCCGTGGATTACCGCGACATCGACTACACGCAACCGACCGCGCTGGTGGTCGGCACCGAACTCTGGGGCGTCAGCGACGCCGCGCTGGCCGAAACCGACCGCCAGATCGTGATCCCGATGAAAGGCATGACGCAGTCGCTCAACGTTTCCGTCGCCTGCGCGATCGTCCTGTACGAGGCCCTGCGTCAGCGCGATGCGGCCGGTTTCTACGACACGCGACGCCTCGCCGGCGACGCCTACCGCCGGCAGCGCTTCGAATGGCTGCACCCCAAAGTCGCCCGGTTCTGCCGCGAGCGCGGCCTGGATTACCCGGAAGTCGACGCGGAGGGGCGGATCACCGGTTCATTCCCGCGCGGCGCGGCGTAACTCGTCGATGACGGGGAAGGGGTCCGGCCGCTGGCCGGTCCACAGTTCGAACGAGAGCGCGGCCTGTCCGACCAGCATGCCCAGGCCATCCCGGTACGCGAGGCCCTGCCGCGCGCAGAGGGTGCGCAGCGGTTCGGCGGCCTGGCCGTAATTCATGTCGTAGCACAGCCCGTCGGGCGTCAGCCAGCTGGCGTGAAGTTCGGGCGTGCGGCCGGCGTGTCCGAGCGACGTGGCATTGACGACGAGGTCGAACGGCGCGTACGCCGCGATCGCGTCCAGCCCCGCCCCCGTGACGGCGCCGAGTTCCTCGTGCCGCGCGGCCAGGGCCGCGGCCCGGTCCGCCGAACGGTTCGCGATCAACAGCTGCGCCGGCCGGGCCTGAAGCAGCGCGGCGACGACGCCTGCAGCCGCCCCGCCGGCCCCCAGCAGACAGATGCGAGCGCCCTCGAGGGCGCATTCGGCGCCCGCTTCCAGGTCGAACCGCAGGCCGCCCCCGTCGGTGTTGTCGGCGAACCAGCCGTCCGTTTCGAAGAGCAGGGTATTCGCGGCTTCGGCCAGGTCAGCGCGCGCGCTGCGCCGGCCGGCGAGGCGCCAGGCTTCATGCTTGAACGGCACGGTGACATTGCAGCCGCGGGCGCCCTCGGCAGCCAGTTCGTCGACCCGGGCGGCAAACGTCCCGGCGGTCGCTTCGATCGCGCGATACTCGACTTCGAGGCGGCACTGCCGCGCGAAACGCGCATGAATGCGCGGCGACAGCGAGTGGGCGACCGGCTGTCCGAAGACGGCGAGCCGGATCAGGCCCGTTCCTTCAGCCATTCGGCGACCTGCACCGCGTAGTAGGTGAGGACGCCGTCGGCGCCGGCCCGCTTGATGCACGACATCGCTTCCAGCACCACCGACTCTTCGTCCAGCCAGCCGTTCAACGCGGCGGCCTTGAGCATCGCGTACTCACCCGAGACATGGTAGGCGAACGTCGGTACCTCGAAGGTCTCCTTGACCCGCCGGATGATGTCGAGATAGGGCATGCCCGGTTTGACCATGACCATGTCGGCGCCTTCGTCCAGATCCAGTTCGACCTCGTGCAGCGCCTCGTCGCTGTTGGCGGGATCCATCTGGTAGGAATACTTGTTGCCGCCGCCGAGGTTGCCGGCCGAACCGACGGCATCGCGGAACGGGCCGTAGAAGCTGGAGGCGTACTTGGCGGAGTAGGCGAGGATCTGCTTGTTCGGAAAGCCCTCGGTTTCCAGGGCCTGGCGGATTGCGCCGATGCGTCCGTCCATCATGTCGGACGGCGCGACGACGTCGGCGCCGGCCTCGACATGCGACAGCGCCTGCTTGACCAGCACATCGACCGTTTCGTCGTTGACGACGTAGCCCGTCTCGTCGACCAGGCCGTCCTGACCGTGGCTGGTGAACGGATCCAGCGCAACGTCGGTAATGACGCCCAGTTCCGGAAAACGCGTTTTGAGCGCCTTCACCGCCCGCTGCGCCAGGCCATCGGGATTCCAGGCCTCGCGCGCGTCATCGGACTTGCAGTCGGTGCCGACCACCGGAAACAGGGCGATTGCCGGAATACCGAGCGCGAGGCAATGCTCCGCGGCGGGCAACAGGCGGTCGATGGTCATGCGTTCGACGCCCGGCAGCGAGGCGACTTCCTCGGTCGCATCGTCGCCTTCGAGGACGAACACGGGCCAGATCAGGTCGTCGGGCGTCACGGTGTTTTCGCGCATCAGGCGGCGGGAGAAATCGTGGGCGCGCATGCGGCGCATGCGGGTGGCCGGAAAAGTCATGGTTATCTCGTTCCTTTCAGATCAGGGGCGGATTTTAGCCTGTCGCGGGCAGCGCATACCAGTCGCCGAGGCAGGCGATCAGGTCGTCGAGGCCCGCGCCGGTGCGGGCGGAAAACACCTGCGCCGTGGCGCCGGGTGGCAGGTCGCGGCGGACACGGTGCAGCGCGGCCTGCGCCGGGCCGCGTTTCAGCTTGTCGGCCTTGGTCAGCAGCACGTGACAGGGCACGCCGGACGCCGAGCACCAGGCCAGCATCTGTTCATCGAACGGCTTCATCGGATGCCGTGCATCCATGACGAGAATCACGCCGCGCAGGCAGGCGCGGGTTTCGAAATAACGCTGCATGACCGCTCGCCAATGGGCCTTGAGCTTCTCCGGCACGCGGGCGAAGCCGTAGCCCGGCAGGTCGGCGATGCGGCGCTGCTCGTCGAGATCGAAGATCACGATCTGCTGCGTGCGCCCGGGCGTTTTGCTGGTTCGCGCCAGGGATTTCTGCCCGGTCAGGGCGTTGATCGCGCTGGACTTGCCGGCGTTGCTGCGGCCGGCGAAGGCGACCTCGAAACCCTCGTCCGGCGGCAGCTGGTCGAGTCGGTGCGCACTGATGACGTAGCGTGCGGAATGGTAGAGCTTGCGGTCGGTGTCCATCACGTCATATCTTTCGCGGTCCGGGCTGGCACGCGACAGTCGAAACCGCGATAATACCGCGGCTAACCTTTCCTGAATACCGAGTAAACAGTTTCTGGGAGATCGAACATGAGATCACTGCTGCGGGTCGCCGCCATCCTGCTGGTACTCTGCAGCGCGCAGGCCCTCGCCAAGGGGGACGCCGCTGCGGGGCAGGGGAAATCAGCCATTTGCGCCGCCTGCCACGGCGTGGACGGCAACAGCATGGTCGCCACCTGGCCGAAGCTGGCCGGGCAACACGAAGGCTACCTCGCGCGCCAGATCACGCTGATCAAGGCCGGCGCGCGTCCGGTTCCCGAGATGGCGGGCATCACGCCCGGCCTCAGCGACCAGGACATCCTGGACCTGGCGGCCTACTTCGCGTCGCAGACCAGCAACGGTGGCGTGGCGGACGAGTCGCTGATCGAACTCGGCGCCCGCATTTACCGGGCCGGCAACGCGGAAACCGGCGTGCCGGCATGCATGGCCTGCCACGGGCCCGCCGGCGAAGGCAATCCCCTGTCAGGTTACCCGGCGCTGGCCGGCCAGCACGCCGTGTACACCGCGAGTATGCTGACCCGCTTCAAGGATGGCGAGAACTGGGGCGCGAAAGACGCCAACAGCCACGTCATGAACGGGGTCGCCGCGCGGCTGACCGCAGACGAGATCCAGGCCGTGGCGAGCTACATCGAGGGTTTGCACCTCGCCGAGTGAACCCTGACGGCGCTCAGTGGTCCCTAGAACACGCGCCATGACAACGAGATTTTGGAGAACACGATGAGTCAATCGATCAATCGGCTGGCGGCGCTGCTGCTGGTCCTTACCGCCGTGATCGCCGGGCCGGTGCAGGCACAGGGCCTCGTGCCCTACCAGGAAGGCCTGCACTACACCAAGATCGACAAGGCCTCCGCGGTACCGGGCGACAAGGTCGAGGTGGTGGAGCTGTTCAGCTACCTGTGCACGCACTGCGCGACCATCGATCCCTACATCAACAGCTGGGCGGCCAAGGCGCCGGACTACGTCGAATTCCGCCGGATCCCGGTCGTGTTCGGTCGTTCTTCATGGGAGTTGTACGCCCGCGGTTACGTGACGGCCGAAATCATGGGCGCGCCCAAGGAGGCACACCCGGCCATGATGGATCGGCTGTGGAAGGAGAAGAAGATTCTGCGCAGCCTCGACGAGATCGCGACGTTCTATTCCCAGTTCGGTCTGGACAAGAAAACGTTTCTCTCCACAGCCCGCTCCTTCGCCGTCGACGGCCGGATTCGCAGGGATCAGCAGCTGGTTCGCGAATACGGCATCACCGGCACGCCGTCACTGGTCGTGAACGGCAAGTACCGCGTCGTGGGCAATGCCGCGATTCCGAGTTTCGAGGCGATGCTCGACGTCGTCGATTACCTGGTCGGTATCGAGGCGGCGAAGCTGCGCAAGACCAGTGCCACAGCGAACTGAAAACGGTTCCGGACAGCGGATCCGCCTGCTCAGTTTCAACATCCAGGCGGGCACGTCCACCGCGCGGTACCACCATTACGTAACGCACAGCTGGCGGCAGGTCCTGCCGCATACGCAACGCATCGCCAACCTCGACGCGATTGCCGAGTTCGCGTCCTCGTTCGACATGGTCGCCCTGCAGGAGGCGGATTCAGGCAGCCTGCGCTCGGGCTACATCAACCAGACGCGTTACCTGGCCGGTCATGCGGCCATGCCGTTCTGGTGCCACCAGTCGAACCGGCGCGTGGGCAAGGTCGCTTACGCCGGCAACGGGTTTCTCAGCCGCTTCGAACCGAGCGCGGTCGAGGAACACCGACTGCCGGGCGTCATCCCGGGCCGCGGCACGCTGCTGGTGCGCTATGGTGACGGGCCGGACGGGCTGGACCTGGCCGTCGTGCACCTGGCCCTTGGCAAGCGCGCCCGCAACCAGCAACTCAACTTTCTCGCGCGCGAACTCGATTCGGGCCGCAACCTGATCGTCGTCGGTGACCTCAATACCGAGGTGAACTCGCCGCAGGTCGCCAGGTTCTGCGAGACGATGGCGCTGCGCGCGCCGACCGGCGGTCTCGCCACCTACCCGTCCTGGCAGCCGCAACGCGCGATCGACCACATCCTGGTCAGTGAACGCCTCCAAACGGGCACCGCCGAGGTGTTCGACATGCCGTTTTCGGATCATTGCCCGATCGCGCTGGAAATCGTTTTGCCCGACGGGCTGGAACTCCAGGCGGCGACCCGGCCGGTGCTCAGCGTCGAGCGGAGCGGGGCGCCCTGACGTCCCGCGATCCGCAGGCTCAGAACCCGGCCAGCATGCGCAGGCCGACCAGCAGCAGAAAAACACCGAACAGGCGTTTTACCGTCGCGGCCGGCAGGCGATGGACCGTGGCCGCGCCCAGCGGTGCGGCGAGGGCGCTGGCGACCGAGATGCCGGCGAAGGCGGGCAGGTGGACGTAGCCGAGCGCGCCGGCCGGCAGCCCGCCATCGAGCCCGAGCGCCACGAAGGACAGCGAGCCCGCGATGGCGATCGGGTAGCCACAGGCCGCCGAGGTGGCCACTGCGTTCTGGGCGCGGACGCCGTGCCACATCTGCCACGGGCCGGTCAGCGCGCCGCCACCGATGCCGATCAAACTGGAAATGCCGCCGATGATGACGCCGACACCGCTGACGGCCGGCTGGCCCGGCAGGGTTTTTTCGCCCGTGGGTTTGCGGCCCAGGATGAGCTGCAGCCCCGCCAGAATCGCGAAAATGCCGACGATACGGACCAGCGCCGCGCCGTCCAGCCGGTCGGCCAGCAGGGCGCCGAGCACGGCTCCGGCGATCAGGCCCGGGGCGAGCGCGCGAACCAGCGCCCAGCGGATCGCGCGCCGGCGATGGTGCGCCAGGATGGAACTGAGCGACGTGACGAGCATCGTGCCGAGCGAAGTCGCGACGGCCATGTGCACCGCGAACGGGGCGGTTTCGGGGTTCTGCAGGAACAACCAGGTCAGCGCGGGCACCACCACGAACCCGCCCCCGATGCCGAGGAATCCGGCCAGATAACCGGCCAGGAGCCCGATCATGAGATACGCCAGGATCATGCCGGTGCGCTCCGGTCCGCTTGCTGATGAGTAGTCGTTTGCATATTCTGTTGACCGTGATTTTCAACCGCGCCGACGTTCGCTGTCAGCCCCCGCTCGACGCGGGACGGGATTCGTGCAGCCCGGGCCAGTTTACTGCGCCCCGCGTTCGGCGGACAGCGCTCGTGTGCCTTTTCACGGCGCTGTGCGCAGCGGCGCCGCCCGCCGCTCTGGCGGACCCGGTTGCGCAACGCGCGACCTTCAGTGAGGCCTGGACCGCCGCCCGTGAAGGTCGCCGCGAGCAGTTCGAGTCCCTGTTGCCGGCTGCCGAGGGTTACCTGCTGTATCCCTACCTCCGTTACGAGGATCTGCGCCACCGCCGCGCCGCGGTGCCCGCGCCCGAAATGGCCGACTTTCTCGCCGCGCACCGCGACTGGGCCTTCGCCGACGGCCTCGAGACGGTCTGGCTGCGCACGCTGGGGAAACGCGGCCGCTGGCAGGCGGTGCTGCGTTATGGCGGCGATTCGAACGACACGGAGGTGCGCTGCCACGTCGCCCACGCCCGGATCCGGAGCGGTCAGACCGACGGCCTGCTGGCTGAAGCGCGAACCCTGTGGGCCGTCGGCAAGTCGCAGCCGGATGCCTGCGATCCGGTCTTCGACTGGCTGCGCCGCCAGAATGGCATCACCTCGAGCCTCGCCTGGGAACGGATCGATCGCGCGATGACGGCCCGCGAGCGGCGGCTGACGCGCTATCTGGCCCGTTACCTGGATGCCGAGGACCGGGTTTGGGCCGACCGCTGGTACGAGCAGGACCGGAGCGGCTACCGCCGACTGGCCCGGGCGGCCTCGTGGCCGGACACCGGGCAGGCGCGGCGCATCGTCGACTACGGGTTGCGGCGCCTGGCGCGCAGTGATGCCGACGCGGCGTGGCGCGTTTTCGCGACCGTCGGGAACGCCTTTGCGTGGAGCGATGTCGAGCGCGGCGGCATCCTGGCCGAACTGGCGCTGTGGTCGGCGGTCGAGCGCAATCCCGCGACGGCACAGCGGATGGCCGCCGTACCGCCGGACTTCCGGGATGCGCGCCTTTACGAATGGTGGGCGCGATTCGCCCTCGCCTCCGGTGACTGGAGGCAGCTGGCCGATGTCCTCGCCGCGATGCCGGCGCAGCACCGCGATGACGCCCGCTGGCGGTACTGGGCGGCGCGCGCGGCGCTCGAGACCGGGGCCGCGACGGAGGGTCGCGAGCAACTGGCCGGACTCGCCGGCGAGGCGAACTTCTACGGTTTCCTGGCCGCCGACGCGCTCGATCTGCCGTATTCCATCTGTCCGCTCGAACCGCAGGTGGCGGCCGCCGCCGTCGACCGGCTGGCGGGCGACCCGCCGTTCGCGCGCGCGCTTGAATTGCGGCGCGCCGGGCTGCCGTCCTGGGCGCGGCGCGAGTGGAATCGCGCGGTGCGCGATCTCGACCGGGCCGGCCTGCGCACCGCAGCAGCCCTCGCGACACGGGAACTCTGGCCGGACCGGGCCATCGCGGCGCTGGGAAACAGCGGCGACCTGCGCTGGTACGAGTGGCGTTTCCCCAAACCCTACCGGGAACTGGTCGATGACCAGGCGCAGCGGCTCGGGCTGGATGCGGCCTGGATCATGGGGCTGATGCGTTCGGAGAGCGCGCTCGCCGAGGACGCCGTGTCCCCGGCCGGGGCCCGCGGACTCATGCAGCTCACGCCCGGCACGGCCCGGCAGTTGGCGCGCGAGCACGGCCTGGCCTACCAGGGGACGCAGCAATTGATGCAGGCCGGTGATAACATCCTGTTCGGCACGACCTATCTGCGGGACCTGCTGGATCGCTTCGCGCAAAGCCCGGTGCTTGCCGCTGCGGCCTACAATGCGGGGCCGCGGGCCGTGGAGCGATGGCTGGCGGACGATCACCCGGTCGACCCGGTTGCCTGGATCGACACCTTGCCCTATTTTGAGACCCGGGATTACGTGCCGCGTGTGCTCGCCTTCACGACGCTATACGATTGGCGAATGGACCGTCCGGTCACGCGCGTATCGGCCCGCATGCCCCCGTTGGGAGCGCCTGCGGACACCGTCACGGCGAAAGCGGTGGCGGACGTGGTCTGCCGCGTTTCCGGCCAGGGGCCGTAACCGCCTGCCGGTGCAACCGGCGGCATGGAGGAAATTCGCATGAAGATCTTTCTAACCGGGGCGACCGGATTTCTCGGGCACCATCTCTTGCCGAAACTCGTTGCGGCCGGGCATGACTGCCTCGCGCTGACGCGTTACAAGCCCGGTTGCCGCGACCTGCAGGTCCTGCCGCGGGTCACGGTGCGGCAAGCGGACGCCTTCGATGACGAGGCGCTGCGCGCTTCCATGCAGGGGGCCGACGCGGTCATCAACATGGTCGGTATCCTGAACGAAAAAGGGCGCAAGGGGCGAGGCTTTCACCACGTTCACGTCGAACTGGTCGAGAAGCTGATCGCCGCCGCGCGGGACACCGGTGTGCGCCGCTTCGTGCAGGTCAGCGCGCTGGGCGCCGGCGAGGGTCGCAGCCACTACCAGATCAGCAAGGGCGAGGCCGAACAGCGCATACAGGCGGCCGAGGATCTCGACTGGACGATCTTCCGTCCGTCGGTCGTGTTCGGCGCCGGCGACAGTTTCTTCAACCGTTTCGCCACGCTGCTGCGCCTGGCGCCCCTGCTGCCGCTGGCCTGCCCGGACGCGCGTTTGCAGCCCGTCTGGGCCGATGACGTCGCCGCCGCGATCGCGCAGGTGCTGGACGACGACGCCACGTACGGCAGGATCTACCCCCTGGTCGGGCCGAAGGAATACACGCTGCGGGAACTGGTCCGCTTCACGGCGACTACCGCCGGCCTGCGGCGCGGCATCGTCGGGCTGCCGGATTGGCTGGCGCGCCTGCAGGCAGCGGTCATGGACTTCGTACCGGGCAAGCCGTTCTCGACCGACAACTACCGGTCCCTGCAGACGCCCAACACGAGCGAGGAAAACGGGCTGGTCGAACTCGGCATTCGGCCGCGGTCGGTCGAGAGCGTGGTGCCGACGTACCTGTGCGCCCGCAGCCCGCGGCAAACGCGACTGGATGCCTGCCGCCGGCACTTCGTCGGCTGACGTGGCTTATCGGGTTTACCTGGTCGGCGGCGCCGTGCGCGACGCTCTGCTCGACCGGGAGCCCGTCGAGCGCGACTGGGTCGTGGTCGGCGGCACGCCGGAACAACTGCTGGCCGAGGGTTACCGGCAGGTTGGCGCCGATTTTCCGGTTTTTCTGCACCCGGAGACCGGCGAGGAGTACGCGCTGGCCCGCAAGGAGCGCAAGCGGGGGCACGGCTACCACGGCTTCGAGGTCGATTTCGATCCGGGCGTGACGCTGGAAGAGGACCTGCAGCGGCGCGACCTCACGATCAACGCGATGGCCCGCGATGCATCCGGGCGGCTGATCGATCCCTGCGGCGGTGAACGGGACATCGAGCGGCGCGTGCTGCGCCACGTTTCGCCGGCCTTTCGCGAGGACCCGCTGCGGGTGTTGCGCGTGGCGCGCTTCGCCGCCCGTTTCGCCCCACTCGGATTCAGCGTGCATCCCGACACGCTCGCGCTGATGACGGGGATGACGGCGTCCGGCGAGCTGGCCCACCTGGCGCCCGAGCGCGTCTGGGCCGAGATCGCCGGCGCGATGGGGGAACCGAAGCCGTCGGCCTTCGTCACGGTATTGCGGGACTGCGGCGCCCTGGGCGCCTTGCTGCCGGAGGTGGACGAACTGTTCGGAATCCCGCAACCGGCCCGCTATCACCCCGAGATCGACACCGGCCGTCACGTCCTGCTCGCGATGGACGAGGCCGCGCGCCGCGGGTGCGAACCGCGCATCGTGTTCACGCTCCTGTTGCACGACCTCGGCAAGGCGTTGACGCCGCGGGAGGAATGGCCGTCGCACGTCCGGCACGAGCAACGCGGTGTGCCGCGGGTTCGCGAGGTGTGCGACCGGCTGCGTGCGCCGACCGCCTGGCGCGAGCTGGCGCTGCGGGTGACGGCCCTGCACCTGCGCTGTCATCGCGCGCTCGAGATGAAGCCCGCCCGCGTGTTCGCATTGCTGGAGGAGGGTGATTTCCTGCGCCGACCGGATGAGCTGGAGCCTTTTCTGCAGGCCTGCGCGGCGGACTTCCGTGGCCGCGCGGGCCGCGCGGACCGGCCTTATCCGCAGGCGGAGCGGCTACGGACGGCGCTGACGGCCGCGCGCTCGGTTCGTGCGCGGGAGCTCGATACCGACGGCCTCGACGGCCCGCAGATCGGCGCGCTGCTGCGCCGCGCGCGAATCGAGGCTATAGCCGGTAGCGCAGGTCCAGCAGGCTGAACCCCCGCGGTTCGCGCTCCAGGCCGCGGCCCAGCCCCATCACCTGGAAGCGCTCGCCCATCAGGCCGGGCAGGGTCAGCTGGCGCACCTCGGCGGCCAGCGCGGCGCCGTCCGCCGTCATTCTGTTTTCGAGCACCGATTCGAGCCCGCAACCGGCCAGGAACATCGCCTGGCTGGTGTAGCCGTCGACATCCAGGCCGCAGCGGTCGGCGGCCTCGGCCAGGGCGGTGAAATCGACCCAGGCCGTGAGGTCCTGAAGGCCCGGCCAGAAGAACACGTCGTCGTGCGCGCGGTGGCGGTAGTGGCACATCAGGGTGCCGTCGCGGCGCTCGGCCCGGTAGTACTCGCGCCGCGGATAGCCGTAGTCGATGAACAGCGCCAGCCCCTGTTCGAGCCGCTCGGTCACTGAATCGAGCCAGGCCGGCAGGTGCAGCTGGATTTCCGAGCGGTATCCGTCGGCAAACGGCGCGCCGATATCCGCTTCCAGGTGGCGGACCTGCGCCTCGAGCGCCGCCGGCGCCGCGCGCGTGGACCATCGGAAACCATCGTCAGTGGCCCGCACGCACAGCTGACGCACGTCGCCGTCGCGGATTTCAAAGCGTTCCACGGCCAGCGCGTCGAGCACCTCGTTGGCGAGAACCAGCCCGCGCCAGGACTCCGTGGGTGGCCGATCGAGCCAGGTGACCCGCTCGAAACGGTCCGGCACCGCGTCAGCCAGCGTTTTTCGCTGGACAGCGCGCAGGTCGGCGCTCCGCTCGAGGATCGCGTAGCGTCGCGGCAGATCGGCCGCGTCAAGTTCCCGCAGCACCGTGGCCGCCAGGCGGCCGCTGCCTGCGCCGATTTCGAGAATGTCCCAGTCGCCCGTACCGGAAGCGACTTCCCGGGCCTGCCGGGCGAGGCAGGCGCCGAACACGTCGCCCAGCTCGGGTGCGGTGACGAAATCGCCGGCCGCGCCCAGCTTGTGCAGGCCGGCCGAGTAGTAGCCGAGCCCGGGCTCGTACAGCGCCATTTCCATGAAGCGGGCAAAACTGATCTCGCCGTCGGGCCCCATGGCGTCGTGCAGGCGTTGCTGCAGTGCTCGGCTGAGCCGCTTGAGGTCGTCGGGGGGTTCGGGCAGGATGGGCCGGGCCATGGCGACAAGTGTGTTGGAGCGAAAAACCCATGTCCAGTAGAAAAACGGCGCTGGTGACCGGCGCGGCAGTGCGGATCGGCGCCACGACGGTGCGCACCCTTCACGAGCGCGGCTGCGACGTGCTCGTCCATTGCAATTCGAAGCGCGAGGAGGCCGAGGCCCTGGCCGGGGAACTGAACGGCAGCCGCCCCGGCAGCGCGCACGTGGCGCAGGCGGACCTGTCGACGCAGAAGGGTGTGGATGCGCTGGCCGCGGCCTGCCGGGCGGTGTTTCCGCGCCTCGACGTCCTGGTCAACAACGCCTCGCGCTTCTACCCCAACGAGGTCGGCGCCACGCCGGCCTGGCAATGGGACGATCTCATCTCGAGCAACCTGCGCGGACCGTATTTTCTCGTCGAGGCGCTGTTGCCGGAGTTGCGCACGGCCGGCGGTTGCGTGATCAATATCGTCGATATTCACGCCGAGCGCCCGATGCCGGGCCACGCGGTTTACAACATCTCCAAGGCCGGGCTGGCCATGCTGACCCGTACGCTGGCCGCGGAGCTCGGCCCGGCCGTGCGCGTCAACGGCGTCGCGCCGGGTGCGATCCTGTGGCCGGAAAGCGGTTCGGACGATGCGGCCCGGCAGGATATTCTCGATCGCACGGCCCTGGGCCGGGTGGGCGAGGCATCGGATATCGCGTCGGCCGTCGCCTACCTGTCGCTGGACGCGCCCTACGTGACCGGGCAGATCCTCGCCGTGGACGGCGGGCGCTCGCTGAATATGTAAGTGCGGGCGCCAACGGCGGTTTGCCGCGCCTCGGCGATTATTCGCCGGGTGGCCAGTCGATTTGCTCGATGCAGTCGCGGGGGCCGTCGAAATCCGCCCAGAGTTCGGCGATGGTCCGGCCGGTGACGGGGTGGCGCAGGTCCGGTTCGAGATCGGCCAGCGGTCGCAGCACGTGCGCCATTACCGTGATTTCCTCGCGGGGGATTTCCAGCTCGGGACTCAGCACCCACAGGTCGTCGTACAGCAGGATGTCCACATCCAGCGTGCGGCTCGACCAGCGCGGCGCCGACCGGTCGCGCGCGTGGGCGTCTTCCAGCGCGTTGAGCGCGGCCTTGAGCCGCAGCGGTTCGAGATCGGTTTCGATTGCCGCGACCAGGTTGATGAAGGTGTCGCCGTCGAAGCCGACCGGGGCGCTGCGGTAGACCGGCGAGAACCGGGGTTCGGGGAAATCCCGCTCCAGGGCCTGCATCGCCGATGCGATGTTGCGCTCGGCCTCGATGTTGCTGCCGAGACTCAGCCAGGCCGTGCGCACCGGATCACTCGCCCCGGCGGCGTTCGATGATGACGCCGACGGCGCTGGATCCACGCACCGCGCCCGGCTTGCTGAGTTTCAGGGTCAGGCGTTCGACCGGGAATTCCTCGAGCACGATCCGCGCGCAATGGTCGGCCAGGGCTTCGACCAGGCCGAACTCGCTGCGCTCGATGAACCGGATCAGCCGTTTCGCGACCGCCTTGTAATCGAGCGTATCGTCGATCGAATCGGTTTGCGCGGCCCGGCTTATGTCGAAATCCATTTCCAGGTCGAGGCTGACCGTCTGGCGGATTTCGCGCTCCCAGTCGAAGATTCCGATAACGGTCTCGACGGTCAGGTTCTCGATGAATACGCGATCCATTCAGGCCTGCTCCTCCAGCGGCGCGAGTTCCTTCATCGGCCAGCGCGGCCGGGCGCGAATCACGTCGTCCTCGACCTGGCCGGCCAGCAGCCGGTAGTAGCCGGCCAGGGCGATCATCGCGCCGTTGTCGGTGCAGAACTCGATGCGCGGGTAGGCGACCTTCCAGCCGTACTTGCGGCCGGCATTCTCCAGCGACCGGCGCAGCAGGCGGTTGGCGCCGACACCGCCGGCAATGACCAGTTGGTCGCACCGCGCCTGCTGCATCGCGCGGCGGCACTTGATGACCATCGTGTCCACGACGGCCTGCTGGAACCCGGCCGCGATGTCCTCGACGATCCCGTCCTCGCCGCTGTGCTGGCGGTAGAGGTTGCGGGTGTGTGTTTTCAGGCCGCTGAAGCTGAACTCGAGCCCGGGGCGATCGGTCATCGGGCGCGGAAACCGGTAGCGATCGGCGTCGCCGTGTTCGGCGGCCTGCGCGACCTTCGGACCGCCCGGGTAACCGAGCCCGAGCAACTTCGCGGTCTTGTCGAACGCCTCCCCGGCGGCGTCGTCGAGCGTCTCGCCGAGCACGCGGTAATCGCCGATGCGTCGCACCTCGACCAGCATGCTGTGACCGCCGGACACCAGCAGCGCGACGAACGGGAACTCCGGTGGGTTCGGCTCCAGCAGGGGCGCGAGCAGGTGGCCCTCCATGTGGTGCACCGCGATCGCCGGCACGTTCAGCGCCAGCGCCAGCGCGCGCCCGGCGGCGGCGCCGACCAGCAGGGCGCCGACCAGGCCGGGCCCGGCCGTGTAGGCGACGGCGTCGATGTCGTCGCGGTCGCAACCGGCCCGGTCCAGGCATTCGTTGAGCAGCGGGAGCAGCTTGCGCACGTGGTCGCGCGACGCGATCTCGGGCACCACGCCACCGTACTCCGCGTGGATGTGCGCCTGCGAATAGAGGGCGTGGGCCAGCAGGCCCCGCTCGCCGTCGTACAGGGCGACGCCGGTTTCATCGCAGGAGGTTTCGATTCCGAGAACGCGCATAGGCTTCTTTATAGGTGCACCGATTCGAGACTGCAATGCCCGATTGCGCGATTTACGGTTATCATCGACGGCGTAACCGGTCAGGGAGATCCCAGCTCTTGGGCAAGCATCTCGGCATCGCCGCCTCGGGCAGCGCGGAAGTGACGCAGACGGCCGTCGATATTCTGCAGGCGGGCGGCAACGCCTTCGACGCCGCGCTCGCCGCGTTGTGCACGGCGGCCATCGCGGAACCGCTGCTCGCCAGTCTCGGCGGCGGTGGCTTTCTGCTGGCTTTGCCCGGCGGGCGCAAACCGGTGGTCTACGATTTCTTCTGCCAGACGCCGCGGCGCCGTCGTCCGGTCGAGGAAACCGAGTTCTACCCGATCGTGGCCAATTTCGGCGCTGCAGAGCAGGAATTCCACATCGGCCTGGGCTCGAGCGCGGTGCCCGGCGTGGTGGCCGGAATCTTCGAAGCGCACCGGGAACTCGGCCGGCTCCCGATCGCGGAGATCATGGCGCCGGCGATCGACCTGGCCCGCGCGGGAATCGCCATCGACGATTTTCACCACTACGTGATCCGTATCCTGAAACCCATCATGACGGCGACGCCCGAGGCGTTCGCGCTGTTCGAATCGCCCGGCTCGCCCGGTCACCTGATCCGGGCGGGCGAGCGGTTGCGCAACCCGGCGGCGGCGGACGCGCTGGAGGCGCTCGCCCGCGAAGGGCAGGACCTGTTTTACCGGGGCGAGTGGGCGCGCCGACTGGCCGCGGATTGTGGCGAACGCGGCGGGCACATGACCCTCGACGATCTCGAGGCGTACCGGGTGGAACGCCGCGAACCGGTCGTTTTCCGGTACCGCGGCGCCCGGGTCGCGATCAATCCGCCACCGGCGCCGGGCGGTTGCCTGGTCGCCTTCGCGCTGGGCGTGATGAGCGACTGGCAGCGCGGCGATGTGCCCTGGGGCGGTTCGCCGCACATGATGAACCTGTTGCGCGGCATGCGCGCCGCGAGCGTCGCGCGGCACGTGTTTTCGATGGAAGGCGGCCTCGATCGCGAGACGATGGGCCGGTTGCTGGACCCGGAGACGATCCGCGAGTGGCAGCGGTCGCTGGATCTTCACTCGCTGTTCAGTCGCGGCACCACGCACATCAGTGTCGCCGATGCCGACGGCAACATCGCCAGCCTGACCGCGTCCAACGGCGAGGGGTGCTCCTACGTGCTGCCCGGGACCGGCATCATGCTCAACAACATGCTCGGCGAGGAAGACCTGAACCCCGGCGGTTTCAATCGCTGGATCGAAGGCGCCCGGCTGTCGTCGATGATGTCGCCGACCGTGGTCGAAACCGCGGGCGGCACGCGCATCGCGCTCGGTTCGGGCGGTTCCAACCGGATTCGCAGCGCGATTACCCAGGTGCTGGTCAATCTGCTCGATTTCGGCATGGACCCGAAGGCCGCGGTCGACGCGCCCAGGATTCACCTGGAAGGCGAAAAGCTCAGTTACGAGCCCGGGATCTCGGCCGAGGCCGTGGCGGCGCTGGAGGCCGCGGTGCCGGAGCACCACGGCTGGCCGGAGCCGAACCTGTTTTTCGGGGGGGTGCACACGGTGGCGGTGAGCGCGGACGGCCGGTTCGACGGGGCCGGCGATCCCCGGCGCGGCGGGGTGGCCAGGATCGCGGGCGGTAAGGCCTGAGTGCGTTCGCCGGGCAGTGCGACCGTGCAGCACCGATTGGAATGGGCGCAAAACTTTGCACACGGCGCGATTGTCTTGGTAAAATAGCGGGCTACGTTAACCAACGCCGTCACACCGTCGTGATCGGCGGCAAAAGGAAGAGTGATATTTAATGCCGAGTGTCAAAGTTCGCGAGAATGAGCCGTTCGAGTACGCGTTGCGCCGTTTCAAGCGCTCCTGTGAAAAAGCCGGTGTGCTGGCCGAAACCCGCCGCCGCGAGTACTACGAAAAGCCCACCCAGGAACGCAAGCGCAAGGCGGCCGCGGCCGTGAAGCGCAACATGCGCCGCCTGTCGCGGGAAGCGGTACGGCGCACCCGCCTTTATTGATGAGCCTGAAGTCCCGGATCCAGGACGACGTCAAGAACGCCATGCGCGCGCACCAGCGCGAGCGCCTGGCGGTCCTGCGCCTGGTGACGGCGGCGATCAAGCAGAAAGAAGTCGACGAGCGCATCGAACTGGACGATGCGCAGGTACTCGCCGTGCTCGACAAAATGGTCAAGCAGCGTCGCGAGTCGCTCGAGCAGTACCGCGCGGCGGGTCGCGATGACCTGGCCGACCAGGAAGCATTCGAGCTCGAGCTGATCCAGACCTACCTGCCAGAGCCTCTCGGCGACGCCGAACTGGCCGGCCTGATCAGCGACGCCATCGCCGAAGTCGGCGCCGGCAGCATCCGCGACATGGGCGCCGTGATGAACGCGCTGCGTCCGCAGGTCCAGGGCCGGGCCGACATGAAGGCGGTCAGCCAGGCCGTCAAGAATCAGCTGATGGGCTGAACGGCAAGGCCAGCATGGGCGGCCGAATCCCCGATTCCTTCATCGAAGAACTGCTGGGCCGCGTCGATATCGTCGAAATCATCGAGCGCCGCGTGCCGCTGAAGAAGGCTGGGCGCGAATGGCAGGCGCGCTGCCCGTTCCACGACGAAAAAACCCCCTCGTTCACGGTAAGCCCGCAGAAGCAGTTCTACCATTGCTTCGGGTGCGGCGCGCACGGCTCGGCGATCGGATTCCTGATGAATTACGAAGGCCTGGAGTTCGTCGATGCCGTGGAGGAACTGGCCCGGCACGCCGGCCTGGAAGTCCCCCGCGAGGCGTCGGCGCGCCCGCGCCCGTCGACCGAGCTCTACGATCTGCTGGAACGCGTGACGGACTGGTACCGGAAGCAGCTCCGGGAGAGCGCGCCGGCGATCGAGTACCTCAAACAGCGGGGCGTCAGCGGCGAGATCGCGCGCGATTTCGACATCGGTTACGCCCCGTCCGGCTGGGACCGGTTGCTGGATGCGTTCGGCGCCGACGAGGCCGCGCGGGGCCGGCTGCGCAAGGCGGGGCTGCTGAGCCAGGGACGCAGCGGTGAATACGACAAGTTCCGCGACCGCATCATGTTTCCGATCCACGATCGCCGCGGCCGGGTGATCGCCTTTGGCGGCCGGGCGCTCGGCGACGACGGTCCCAAGTACCTCAACTCGCCCGAGACCGAGCTGTTCCACAAGGGGCGCGAGCTTTACGGCCTTTACCAGGCGCGCAAGAGCCAGGCAAAACTCGAGCGCATGCTGGTGGTGGAGGGCTACATGGATGTCGTGGCCCTGGCCCAGTTCGGGTTTCGCAATTGCGTGGCGACACTGGGAACGGCGACCACCGGCGATCATGCCGAGTTGCTGTTTCGCGCCGCGGACGAAGTGGTCTACTGTTTCGACGGCGACCGGGCCGGCCGGCAGGCCGCATGGCGCGCGCTGGAGGCGACGCTGCCCCGGCTGCGCGACGGCCGCCAGGCCCGCTTCCTGTTCCTGCCCGAGGGCGAAGACCCGGATACCGTGGTGCGCGCGCAGGGCGAAGCGGCGTTTTCCGCGCTGCTCGACGACGCGCAGCCGCTGTCGGATTTCCTGTTCGATCATTTCACGGCGCAGGTCGACATGAACGCGCTGGATGGCCGCGCGCGGCTCGTGGAACTGGCCCGGCCGGCGCTCGAGTCGATTCCGCCCGGGGTCTTCCGCGACATGATGTTCAGTCGCCTGGAGCAACTGGCTCGCCACCGCCTGTCGGACGGCGGCGAGCCGCGCTCCGTTCGACCGCAACCGGCGCCGCGCCGGGAGCGTCCCGCCCTCGAGCGCACGCCGATGCGCCTGGCGCTCGCGCACCTGGTCCAGAACCCCGGTCTGGCGGCGCAGGTGGGTGACCTGGATGCGTTCGCCGGTTGCGATTTGCGGGGCTTCGAAATCTGGCGCGAGTTGGTTGACTTCTGCGCCAGAAGCCCCAATATGACAACCGCTCAGCTACTGGAACTCTGGCACGAACACCCGGCTCATTCACACCTGTCGAAACTCGCGACCTGGTCATTGCCGGGGGAGGAAGCCCGGTTGGTCGCGGAGTTTCTAGATGCGGTCACACGCATCGAGTTGCAATGGACCGACCGACGCATCAGCCGGATGCCGAGGCTGATGGACCTGGGGCCGGACGAACGCCGGGAACTGGTGCGGCTGCAGCAACATCGGCAGAAACTGATCGCGAACCTCGGTGGCGGAACGGCTGATTGAGGGGGACGTGGGGGCAGCGCATGAATCCATGTCGCTGTATTCGAGGTCTTGAACTATAGTTTGTTGAATCCAGAATTTTTTTATGAACGAGAATCAGCAGTCCCAATTGAAAGAACTGATCACCAAGGGTAAGGAGCAGGGCTTCCTGACTTACGCGCAGGTGAACGACCACCTGCCCGATGACATCGTCGATCCCGAGCAGATCGAGGACATCATCAACATGATCAACGACATGGGCATCTCGGTCCATGAAGTCGCGCCGGATGCCGATACGCTGCTGCTCAACGACTCGGCGACCACCGACACCGAGGACGATACGGCGGCCGAGGAGGCCGCGGCCGCGCTGGCCGCCGTCGAGACGGAAATCGGGCGCACCACCGATCCGGTGCGCATGTACATGCGCGAGATGGGCACGGTCGAACTGCTGACCCGCGAGGGCGAGATCGCCATCGCCAAGCGCATCGAGGACGGGCTGCTCCAGGTGCACCACGCGCTGGCCCGTTTCCCCGGCACCTACGCCGCGTTGCTGGTCCAGTACGACGCCTACAAGGAAGGCAAGCAGCGCCTGACCGAGTTGATGATCGACTTCATCGACCCGGAAGAACTCGCCAAGCAGGAAATTCCCAAGCCGCCGAAGCCGGCCAAGGCAAAGACCAAGAACGACGCGGACGACGCCGACGACGACGAGGACGATGACGACGACGAGGAAGAAGAGGATCAGGGACCCAGCGGCCCCGATCCGGAGGTCGTCGACCAGCGCTTCGAGGAACTCGCCGCGCTGTACAAGAAGTTCATCGAGCTGACCCAGAAGCACGGCCCCGGCTACAAGCAGGCGATGAAGATCCAGGACCAGATGGCCCACATCTTCCTGCGCATCAAGTACCCGGCCAAGATGGTCGACCATCTGGTCGATCGCCTGCGCTACGTCGTTTCGCAGACGCGCGACCTGGAGCGCATGATCCTGCAGATGGCGGTGTTGCAGGCCAAGATGCCCAAGTCTGTCTTCCTCAAGTCGTTCACGGAAAACGAATCGAACACCGAGTGGCTGACCCCGGTTCTCAAGGGCAAGCAGAAGTGGGTGCCGGCGCTGGCCGAGTTCGCCGACGAAATCCGCCTGGTGCAGGAGAAGCTGGGCCGGATGGAGAAGGAGAACCTGATCACCATCGCCGACCTCAAGGACATCAACCGCACGATGTCGATCGGCGAGGCCAAGGCGCGCCGGGCGAAGAAGGAAATGGTCGAGGCGAACCTGCGCCTGGTCATCTCGATCGCCAAGAAGTACACCAACCGCGGCCTGCAGTTCCTGGACCTGATCCAGGAAGGCAACATCGGCCTGATGAAGGCCGTGGACAAGTTCGAGTACCGCCGCGGCTACAAGTTCTCGACCTACGCGACGTGGTGGATCCGCCAGGCGATCACGCGCTCGATCGCCGACCAGGCGCGCACGATCCGCATCCCGGTGCACATGATCGAGACGATCAACAAGCTGAACCGCATTTCCCGCCAGATGCTGCAGGAGATGGGCCGCGAGCCGCTGCCGGACGAACTGGCCGAGCGCATGGACATGCCCGAGGACAAGGTCCGCAAGGTGCTGAAGATCGCCAAGGAGCCGATCTCGATGGAGACGCCGATCGGCGACGACGAGGATTCGCACCTGGGCGACTTCATCGAGGACGCCAACATTTCCTCGCCGATCGACTCCGCCACCAGCGGTGGCCTGACCGGCACCGTGCAGGGCGTGCTGGCCGGCCTGACGCCCCGCGAGGCGAAAGTGCTGCGCATGCGTTTCGGCATCGACATGAACACGGATCACACCCTGGAAGAGGTCGGCAAGCAGTTCGACGTCACGCGCGAGCGTATTCGGCAGATCGAGGCCAAGGCGCTGCGCAAGCTGCGCCACCCGACCCGCTCGGAACAGCTGCGCTCGTTCCTCGACCTCGAGTGATCCGGCTTCTGTAGCAGCGGCGTGAACCGCGCCTCAAAAAGGCCCGCGACAGCGGGCCTTTTCGTTTTTTCGCGCTCCAATGCGCCACGCATCGACGACCTGTTTCCGGTTCCATGAACGGCAGCGACCGCGGATAATGTCGGGTATGGAAGACCTCCGACTTCTCATCGACCTGCACCGCGACTCCGAACGCCAGGGACCCGGTGGCGAAGCCGAGACCCGGCTGGGCATCCGCCTGGCCGGACTGGATCCGGCCGCTCCGCTGGACATCGCCGATATCGGTTGCGGCAACGGCAGCTCGGCTCTGTTGCTGGCGCAGGCATTGAATGCCCACGTCAGCGCCGTGGACCTCGTTCCCGAATTCGTCGACGCGCTGCGGGACAGGGCCGCGATGGAAGACCTGTCCGACCGCATCGACGCGCGGGTCGCGTCGATGGACGAACTGCCCTTCGAAGACGAAGCCTTCGACGTGATCTGGTCCGAGGGCGCGGTCTACAACATCGGCTTCGAACGTGGCGTGAACGATTGGCGACGCTACCTGAAACCCGGCGGCATCCTGGCCGTGTCGGAAATCACCTGGCTGACCGAGCGGCGGCCCGCCGCGCTGGAGGCATACTGGAACGAGGCCTACCCGGAAATCGACACGGCGGCGGGCAAAATGCGCGTGCTCGAGCGCGCCGCGTACACGCCGGTCGGGTATTTCGTCCTTGGAGAGCACTGCTGGCTCGACCATTACTTCCGGCCGCTGCAGGGGCGTTTCGAGGCTTTCCTGAAACGCCACGGCCACAGTGCCGATGCGCACGCCCTGGTCCGGGCCGAGCAGGAAGAGATCGCCATGTATGAGAAGTACCGGGCGTATTTCAGTTACGGATTCTATATCGCGAGAAAAACGGCATGATCCGCGGATGAGGCATTTTTCGCTCCTGGTTATCGTCGCGCTGCTTTC
>JARROJ010000026.1:0-76278 GCA_037384065.1 Lysobacterales bacterium | reverse complement strand
GATGTGCACGTCGACGGTGCGCTCTTCGAGGTAGGCGTTCGCGCCCCAGACATGGTCGAGAATCTGCGAGCGGCTGTAGGCGCGACCCGGGTGGCTCATGAAGAACTCCAGCAGGCGGTGCTCGGTCGGTCCCATGCGCAATTCGTCGCCGGCGCTGTTCAGAACACGGCGCGAGACCGTGTCGAGCGTGAGCGCGCCCTCGGTCAGGCGACCGCCCTCGTCGGCCGCGCTGCTGCGCCGCGTGACGGCGCGGATGCGGGCCAGCAGTTCGCGCGGCGAGAACGGCTTGACGACGTAATCGTCGGTGCCTGCTTCGAGTCCCGCGACCTTGTCGTCCTCGGTGACGCGCGCGGTCAGCATGATGATCGGAATGTCTTCGGTGTACGCGTCGCGCCGCAGACGGCGGGTCAGCTCGAGGCCGCTGACCCCCGGCATCATCCAGTCCAGCAGAATGATGTCGGGCCGCGACTCGCTGATGCGCTCCAGGGCTTCCTGCGCCCCGGCGGCCAGCTGCACCGCCATGCCGGCTTTCTCGAGCGCGAACCGGATCATGTCGCGAATCGCTTCTTCGTCGTCGACCACGAGAACGTTTGGCGGGTTACTGCTCATCTTGGGTCCGGAAGTCCTGTGACGGCGCCCGCGCGGGCCGCCTTCAGAATTTCATTATAAGGATCGATGTGACAGTTTTATGTCACGCGGTCTTTCGAATGCACTTCGGTGACGGACGCCGGATATTATCCGGGGTGCGCGCGATCAGCGCCGTTCCTTCTGGGTCTCTTCCTTGCCCATCTTCGCCAGTTCCAGGCGCAGTTCGTTGATCCGCGCCGTGATGCGGGCGCGCTGGTAGTAATCGAGGTCGTCGCGGCGTGCGAGTTCCTGCAGCTGCAGCGCGGCTTCGTGGATCCTGCCTTTCAGGTAGTACGACTCGGCGATGGCTTCCTTCGCGCGGACCTCGTTGCCGGCGATGTTGGCCGAGCGGGCATACAACTCATGCAGTTCGGGGTTGTCCGCGTGCTGCAGGAGTTGCTCGCGCAGCACTTCGGCGGCCGTTTCCGCCTTCGCCGGGTCGCGGTCCTTGAGCAGCGCGCGGGCGTACGCGACGGAAATGGCGTGGTTGCCGGGAAAACTCTGGTAGAGCCCGGATAGCCGGTCAATCGCCGCGTTGTCGCGGTTGGCGTCGATGTCGAGCTCCGCGAGCTGGAGTTCGTAGGCCAGATGGTATTCCCGTTCGATCAGGTTCTGCAGAAGCTCGCGAGCGGTTGCATAATCGCCCTTGCGCTGGAGCGCGATGGCCCGGCCGTAGTACAACGCGTCGCTCTCGGCCTGGCCGACCTCGGTCTGGTCATCCCGGTGGTCGAACCATTCCAGCGCCTCGTCCGGGCTGCGGGCCGTCATGGCGCGAAGGCGCGCCTGCATCAGGTAGAAGTCGCGGCCGTCGGACGGTTCGACCGGCGGCATGTTGGCGGCCCGGTTCTCCGCCTCGGCGATGCGGCTGACCGAGACCGGGTGGGTGCGCAGAAACTCGGGCGGACCCTCGCCCATGGCGCGCGTGATGCGGCCCATCTTTTCGAAAAACTCGCCCATGCCGGCCGGGTCGTAGCCGGCGCGGGACAGCGTCGAGATGCCGATCCGGTCGGCTTCGTACTCGTTCTGGCGGGTGTAGTTGATCGCCGTCTGCGCCGCGGCGGCCTGACCGCTCATCAGCGCGCCCGTCAGCGCCTCGCCGTCGCCGCCGCCGGCCAGGGCGATGGCCAGCATGCCCAGCACGATGGGTATCGTCATCGCCTTCTGGTTCTCGAGCGCGCGGTACAGGTGCAATTGTGTGACGTGCGCGATTTCATGCGCCAGCACGCCGGCCACCTCGTTTTCGTCGTCGGCGGCCAGGATCAGGCCGCTGTACAGCGCGATGACGCCGCCCGGGGCCGCGAAGGCGTTGACGACGTCCTGGTTCAGCACGACAAAGGTGAACGACTTGTCCGGCCGGTCGCTGTGCGCGGCGAGGCGGTAGCCCATGTCCTCGAAGAAGGCGCTGATCAGGGGATCGTCGTTGAGCACGCCGTAGGCGCGCATCTGCATGACCAGGGCCCGCGCGTATTCCTCTTCCTCGGCGCGTGACAGCACGTTCTGCGCCGATGCGCCCATGTCCGGCAGTTCGAGGGTCTGCGCGCTGGCCGCCAGG
Organism: Lysobacterales bacterium; assembly: GCA_037384065.1. Classification (GTDB taxonomy): domain Bacteria; phylum Pseudomonadota; class Gammaproteobacteria; order Xanthomonadales; family SZUA-36; genus JABDPF01. The sequence continues at coordinate 74,099 of JARROJ010000026.1, read as the reverse complement.
CTCACGGCCAGGGTCAGGACGGCCGGCCACAGCCGCAGCAGCGCCGCTGCTGTGCGGGATCTACGGCAGGAAGCCGGTTTGACGGTGGCTGAACGCTGCATGAGACTCCGTGGTCGGCCCGGCGTGCCGGGCCTTCGGTTGAAATCGGTGACGATACGCCAGTTTACCGCCAAAACGGGGCGGGCTTAAACGCGCCGATCGGATCACGGCGCCCGGTGGAGGCGTTTCATCGCCGGCCGATCGGCCGTTGCGCCGCGCGCTTCGGTCACCATCCGCACATTGGACTGCGCCCCGTTCGACGGGTTCCGTGGCGGTCGCGCCATGCCCTCGTGGATTCGGTATAATCGCCGGCTTTTCAGCAGCGCGCCCGGAGGCGCGGTACGGTCGGAGTGAGTGGTATGAGCCAGAAAATCAGCGTCATCAACGGAGACGGCATCGGTCCGGAAATCATGGCGGCCAGCCTGCGGGTGCTCGACGCGCTGGACTGCGGCCTGGAATACGCCTTCGTCGATGCCGGTCTCGAGGCGCTCGAGACGCACGGCAACCTCCTGCCGGAGCCGACGCTGGCGTCCATCCGGGAAAACCGCGTGGCCCTGAAAGGGCCGTTGACCACGCCGGTCGGCAAGGGCTTCCGCTCCGTCAACGTGACGCTGCGTGAGCTGTTCGACCTGTATGCGAACGTGCGCCCCGTCGTCTCGATGCCCGGAACGCGAGCGCCGTACCGCGACGTCGACATCATCACCGTGCGGGAAAACACCGAGGGCGCGTACCTTGCGGCCGAGGCGAAGACCAGCGAATGCGGCACGTCCGCCGAGTCCAAGATCATCATCACCCGCAAGGGCAGCCAGCGGGTGGCGCGCTACGCCTTCGAGCTCGCGCGGCGCGAGGGCCGGCGCAAGGTAACGCTGGTGCACAAGGCCAACATCCTGAAGACCGTGTCCGGCCTGTTCCTGGAGGTGGCGCGCGAGGTCGCCCGCGATTACCCGGATATCGAATGCGACGAGATGATCGTCGACGCCACCTGCATGAAACTCGTGATGGATCCCCACCAGTTCGACATGATCGTCACCACCAACCTGTTCGGCGACATCATTTCCGACCTGTGCGCCGGGCTGGTCGGCGGGCTCGGGCTCGCCCCCGGCGCCAACATCGGCCATGACGCGGCCATCTTCGAAGCGGTCCATGGCTCGGCGCCGGATATCGCCGGCCGCGGGATCGCCAATCCCTGCGCCCTGCTGCTGGCCGCGGCGCAGATGCTGACGCATCTCGAGATGCCCGACCGGGCCCGGCGGCTGCGCGCCGCGATTGCGGCCGCGATCGAAGCCGGAAACGGCGTGACGCCGGACCTGGGGGGCAGCGGGACCACGGACTCCTTCGCCGACGCGATCATCGCCCGACTCTGAGGCCGTATTGCGCCCGGTGGCGTTGCACTGTTGCGTGCAGACAACGTCCCGGGTCCGCGACTGCGCCCCGGCCGTTGCGTTTGAGGCCGGGCGCGCCCCGGGTGTCGCCGGCGAGAATTTATTAAAAACAATCAGTTGTCTGTGATTCCGCCGACGACCTGACCGCGGTCCCGAAAGGGCGGGGTCGAACATTGACAGTCTGTAGCATTCCTGCCATATTCCACCCTGTATCGTTGCATCCGAACGCGGGACGAGACCGGTATTTTGTTGAGAAAGATCGCCATCACCGTCATTGCGGCCCTGGGGTTGCTGCCTGGCGCAGCCGGCGCCTGGGTTGCCGGCGTGCCGTCGGTCGGGTTCGCCGCCGGTGGCACGGGGATGACGCCGTTCTACGTGATCGGGTTCGAACTGGGCCCCTGGCAGGAGTACCTCGCGCAGGAACTGACGCCGGATTACATGCTGCCCGAGAACAGTGCGCCGGTGCGCGTTTCCTGGCTCAACAGCACCGAGGTGGACATCCTGCCGGAGTTCGCCAACGGCATCCAGGCGCGCCCGCAGACCTGGCTGAACCTCAAACTCGACTACCAGTCCGCCTCCGAGTATGGCTGGCAGGGCGTCGAGCCCGAGCCGGTCTTCGAAGGCAGTGCGCTCGAGCGGCAGTACTTCGCGCCGGGCGTCGAGCACCAGCTGAGCGCCAACGGCATCCTCGGCGTATCCGCGGTCATCGCCTATCAGCGATTCAGCGCCGCCAACCTGGGCCTGTTCGCGGCGCGCAGCGAAAGCGAAGCCTACGGCATGTACTCCGGCTACCGTCCGTACCAGGAATCCGGCTACGGAACCGGCGTGCGTCTCGCGGTTGAGCAGGAAGTCATCAGCGGCGTCGCGTTCAACGCGGGCTTCCAGTCGCGCATCGACATGGAAGAGTTCGCGGCCTACCGGGGCGTGTACGCGCACCCGGCGGACCTGGACATCCCGGCCCGCGCCTCAATTGGCATGGCCTTCCAGGCCAGCGCCCGTTCTTCTCTGAGCGTGGCGGTCGAGCGCGTCCTGTACAGCGACATCAGCGCGTTCCCGAGCCGCTACCTGCCGAACCGCTTCCTGTCGCTGCTGGGCGACTCGACCAGCCCGGACTTCACCTGGGAAGACCTCACCGTGTACACCGTCGGCTATACCTGGAGCGATGGCGAGGATTCGCAGTGGCACGTCGACCTGAGCACGCGCACGCAGCCGTCGCCGTCGTCGCGCCTGCTGAGCCGGGCCCTGGACGGCGACCTGGCGAGCAGCGCGATGACCGTCGGCTACTCGCGCCGCACCGGCGACCGCAGCCGCCTCGCCTTCAATGCCGCCTACGCGCCGTCCGAGTACGCCTTTGGCGGCAGCGTCCTGGGCGTCACCACGGACGAACTCGACCAGCGCCTCGAGGTCGAGGCGATGTGGATCCTGAGCTTCTGACGCTCAGCACCCCTCCCTAGCCCGGCCCCTTCGATGGAGCTATTGCGAGACTGGTTCAAGCGCTCATTTTCCGATCCGCAGGTCGTGATCCTCGGCGTCGTGCTGCTGGCGTTTTTCGCCGTGGTCATCGGCCTGGGTGCCTGGCTCGCCCCGATGTTCGCGAGCATCGTCATCGCCTACCTGCTCGAGGCGGTGGTCGGCCGCCTGCAGCGCCTGGGTATGCCCCGCATGCTGGCGGTGGTCATCGTCTTCCTGCTGTTCATGACGATCTTCATTTTCCTGCTCTTCGGGCTGATCCCGCTGGTCTCGCGCCAGCTGACGCAACTGGTGCAGCAACTGCCGAACTACATCTCGCAGGGTCAGGAACTGCTCAAGGGCCTGCCGGCGGCGTACCCGGACCTGATCTCGGTCGCGCAGGTCGAGAGCATCATCGGCCAGTTGGGCCAGGAGGTCGCCAACCTCGGCCAGCAGTTGCTGGGCTGGTCGCTGGCCTCGGTCGCCAGCCTGATCGGCCTGGTGGTCTACCTGGTGCTGGTGCCGGTGCTGGTGTTCTTCCTGCTCAAGGACAAGGCGCTGATCATCGACTGGTTCACCGACCGCCTGCCGCGCGAGCGTTCGCTGGTGAACCGGGTCTGGTCCGAGTCCGAGGTTCAGATCGCCAATTACGTGCGGGGCAAGGTGGTCGAGATCATCATCGTCGGCGCCGTGACCTACGTGACCTTCATGATGCTCGGCCTGCAGTATTCCGCCCTGCTGGCGACGCTGGTCGGGTTCTCGGTGCTGGTGCCCTACGTGGGCGCCGCCGTGGTGACCGTGCCGATCGCGCTGATCGCCTACTTCCAGTTCGGCTGGGGCTGGGATTTCGGCCAGGTCATGATCGCCTACGCCATCATCCAGGCGCTGGACGGCAACCTGCTGGTGCCGCTGCTGTTTTCCGAGGTCGTCAACCTGCATCCGGTCGCCATCATCCTGGCGATCCTGGTATTCGGCGGCCTGTGGGGGTTCTGGGGCATCTTCTTCGCCATTCCGCTGGCGACCTTCGTCAAGGCCGTGATCAATGCCTGGCCGAGCAACGGCGCTGGAAAAGACGAGTCACCGGGCGCCGCTGAGACGCCGGCGGCAGACCCCGGGCCAGGCCCGGGATGACCTTTCGTTGGCCGGCGGTCCGTTCAGGGCGTCCCGGCCCCTGTCGAGCGGTCGCGATTCGGGGTTCCGCGCTCCAGGCCGCCTGCCGCAGCGACCGGGTAAAACCGGCCCGCCGATTCTCCTGCTGACGCTACAGCGCCTCGGAGGCGAAGTCCGCCAGCCGTGACCGTTCGCCCCGCCGCAGCGTGATGTGGCCGCTGTGGGACCAGTCCTTGAAGCGATCGACCGCGAAGGTCAGGCCCGAGGTGGTCTCCGTCAGGTAGGGCGTATCGATCTGTTCGACGTTGCCGAGGCAGATCATCTTGGTGCCCGGGCCGGCGCGGGTGAGCAGCGCCTTCATCTGCTTGGGCGTGATGTTCTGCGCCTCGTCGATGATCACGTAGCGGTTCAGGAAGGTGCGGCCGCGCATGAAATTAAGGGCGCGGACCTTGACCCGGCTGGACAGCAGGTCGTTGGTCGCGGCGCGGCCCCATTCGCCGCCCTCCACGGGCTGCGTCAGGACCTCGAGGTTGTCCGTCAGCGCGCCCATCCAGGGCGTCATCTTTTCTTCCTCGGTGCCGGGCAGGTAACCGATGTCCTCGCCGATCGAGACCGTCGCGCGGGTCACGATGATTTCCGAGTAGCGCTTCTCGTCCATCGTCTGGGACAGGCCGGCGGCCAGCGCAAGCAGCGTTTTGCCGGTGCCCGCCGTGCCGAGCAGGGTGACGAAATCGACCTCGGGGTCCATCAGCAGGTTGAGGGCGAAGTTCTGTTCGCGATTGCGTGCGTGGATGCCCCAGACGTTCTTGTGCCCGTCGTAGTAGTCGTCGACCAGTTGCAGTTCGACGTTGTCCGGTGTGACGGCCTTGACCACCGCCTCGAGCCCGCCGGCGCCCTCGCCGATGGCGACGCACTGGTTGGGATACCAGCCGTTGCCTTCGTCGAAGGGAATGCGATAGCGGGCCCGGCCGGCCTCGGTCCAGGACTCGAGGTTCGGGTTGGCCTCCCAGAACCCCTCGTCGTGCTCACGCAGCCCGCGATACAGCAGGCTGAGGTCGTCGAGCGCCCGGTCGTTGTAGTAGTCCTCGGCCGGCACGCCGAGAATCGCCGCCTTGATGCGCAGGTTGATGTCCTTGGAAACCAGCACGATCTCGCGATCCGGGTGGGCGTCGCGCAGGGCCAGCGCGGTGCTGAGAATTTCGTTGTCGGCGAAGGAGCCGTCGCGCAGCAGGCTCGAGTGGGTCTCCGGCATCGCGGTCTGGAACAGCAGGCGGCCGCTGCCGACCTTGAGCTCCAGGCCTTCGGGTTCGCGCAACTCCAGCCCCTCGTCGAGATCCGCGTGCGGCTGGCGCTGCATCATCTCGCCGATGAAACGGCTGACCTGGCGAACGTTGCGCGCCACCTCCGACAGGCCCTTCTTGGCGGCGTCGAGTTCTTCGAGCACCATCATCGGCAGCAGGACGTCGTGTTCCTCGAAACGGAAGATCGAGGTCGGGTCGTGCATCAGCACGTTCGTGTCGAGGACGTACAGGCGTTTCTCGCTTCCCATCGGTAACGGTTCCCTCCCTGGGGGGTTGGCTTGAGCGGTCGGTCGAACGGGGTTCAGAGCGCCTGCGCGGCGGCCAGGACCTCTTCGGCGTGGCCCTTGACCCTGACCTTGCGCCACTCGGCGCGCAGCACGCCGTCGCCGTCGATCAGGAAGGTGCTGCGCACGATCCCCATCACCTTGCGTCCGTACATGTTCTTTTCGTGGATCACGTCGAATTGCCGGCAGAGCGTCTCGTCTTCGTCCGACAGCAGGTCGAACGGAAAGGACTGCTTGGCCCTGAAGTTCTCGTGCCGCTTCAGGCTGTCGCGCGAGACGCCGAGAATCGCGGTGTTCGCCTTCTCGAATTCCGGGTGGAGGTCGCGGAAATTCTGGCCTTCCAGGGTGCAGCCCGGGGTGCTGTCCTTGGGGTAGAAGTAGAGGACCAGGTTCTTGCCTTTGAAGTCGGAGAGGGAGAGGTTCTTGTCGCCGGTGGCCGCGGCGGTGAATGGGGCCACCTTCTTGCCAATTGCGGGCATCGCTACTCCAGGTCGGGGTGGTGTGTGTCGGTCGCGGTCAGGATACTTGTCAGCATGGGGTGCCGCAAGTACCATGACCGCCTGTTTTCCGCATCCTCGCGCCGGTTCGAAGTCGACCGGCCGTCCAACACGACATTTTTATGACAGTATTCAAGCGAACGACCGTTTTCCTGCTTCTCGGGCTGCTGCTGGCAGTGGTCACGGCCTGTTCGCGCGGCCAGAAGAAACCCGAGTATTACGACGCCCGGGAGACCGAGCCGCTGGTGATGCCGGAAGGGTTGTCCACGCCGGACCGCAGTCGGGCGCTGATCATCGACATGCCGCCCCTGCCGCCGCCCGAGATGGCCATGGAAACCCGGCCGCCGCGGATTTCCAGCACGACGTCGGGCATCGATGCCAATTCCCGCCTGAACTGGTCGGCCGAGGGACTCTACCTGATGGTCGAGGACTCCCCCGAAAGCGCGCATCGCCGACTCGGCCTGGTCATCGAGCGGGCCGGCATGGAGCGTATTCGCGAGGATGAACAGGGCGTTTACCGGTTCGACTACTACCAGGAGTTCAAGGATCGCGACGGGTTTTTCAGCGGCCTGGCCTTCTGGCGCCGGAACAACGTCGAGGACTACAGCGGCGCCTACCAGGCCTTCGTGCGGCCGGACGGGGAGAACGCCCGGGTCTACATCAAATACGCGGACGGCACCGACTGCGAAGCCGATGCCGCGGAGCATCTTCTCGAAGTGATTCGCAAACGCCTCGGCTGACGCCGCGGCGTTCGCGCACGGCGATTCTCAGCGTTCCAGCAGGTCCAGCTTGCCGGACTTGCCGTCCCAGTCCGCGGCATCCGGCGGCGGATCCTTCTGCTCGGTAATGACCGGCCACTGTTGGGCGAGTTCCGCGTTGATCTCGATGAACACCTCCTGCCCATCGGGCAGGTCGTCCTCGGGGAAGATCGCTTCCGCCGGGCATTCCGGCTCACACAGCGTACAGTCGATGCACTCTTCCGGGTCGATGACGAGGAAGTTGGGGCCCTCGTGGAAACAGTCCACCGGGCAGACTTCCACGCAATCGGTGTACTTGCACTTGATGCAGTTTTCAGTGACGACGAAGGTCATGGCGTTCTCGCGTGTGGCATTTGAAGTGGATCTGAAAATTCTAATTCAATCGTACGCGCAGCAAAACATCGGTCGATGACTTTCATCAAGCGCGGGTCACCGGCATGATGACAATTCAGACCGAAACGCGGACGCGGCCTCGGCCCCGGCCCATCGCACGAGGACGACCACATGACCTTCGCAGAACCGGATCCGACGCACTTGAGCCAGGTCGCCGTCATCGGCCTCGGCGGCACCATCGCCATGCGGTCGGCGGACGGCCGGGGCGCCGTGCCCGGCCTGCGCGCCGAGGACCTGCTCGAGGCGCTGCCCGAGGCGGTGGCGGGCCGCGTCGCGCACGTGGAGAATTTTCGCCAGGCGCCGGGCGCGCACCTGGGCTTGCAGGACCTGGCCGATCTCGCCGCGCGCATCGCCTTGCTCGAGGCGGACGGGGCGGCCGCAGGCTTCGTCGTGGTGCAGGGGACCGACACGATCGAGGAAACCGTGTTCGCACTGGAGCTGCTGTGCCGCGGCCCCGCGCCCGTGGTGGTGACCGGCGCGATGCGCCATGCCGGTCAGACCAGTTCCGACGGGGCGGCGAACATTGCGAATGCGGTCGTTCTGGCGTCGTCGAACGCAGCACGCGATCGCGGCGCCATGGTCTGCTTCAACGACGAGGTTCACGCCGGCTGGGCGGTGCAGAAAACCGCCGCGACCAACCTCGCAGCCTTTTCATCACCCGGGTTCGGCCCGATCGGCCACGTGATCGAAGGCCGGGCGGACCTGATGCTGACCGCGCGGCGCTGGGCGGCCGTCGCGGATGAACCGGCCGGGGTCGAGCCCGCCCCGGTGGCGCTCGTCGCCGCCGCGCTGGGCGAGGGACCGGAACTGCTCGACGCGGTGGCGCAGGGCCGCTGGCGCGGCCTCGTCGTGCAGGCGCTGGGCGCGGGGCACCTGCCCGAATCCTGGGTCGAACCGCTGGCGGAATTGTCCGGCCGGATGCCGGTCGTACTGGCCACCCGCGTCGCTCGCGGACCGGTGCTGGAGGCGACCTACGCCTTTCCCGGGTCCGAGCAGGACCTGATCGCGCGCGGGCTGATTCCGGCGGGGTATCTTTGCGCCAGCAAGGCGCGCATTCTGTTGAGCCTGGCCTTGGGCGCGGGGCGGGGCGATGCGGAAATTCGCGAACTGTTCCGGAATGGCGCTCCCTAGGGGAATCGAACCCCTGTTTCAGCCTTGAGAGGGCCGCGTCCTGACCGCTAGACGAAGGGAGCGTCGTGACATCCGAATTCCTGCTGTACCGCAGGACGCTCAATGTTAAACTAGCGCGTCTGCTGTATTCAACCTGCTTAAGCGTAATTCACCATTAACGAATTCATCACCATACCGCTGGCCGAGCATCGCATCAGGCTCAAGGAGTTATGCCCGCATGCCAGCGAGATCGTCAAGGAGTTGCAGGACGCCGGTTACGAAGCGTTCATCGTGGGCGGCAGCGTCCGCGACCTGATCCTCGGCAAGGCTCCCAAGGACTTCGACGTCGCCACCAGCGCGACGCCCGAGGAAGTGCAGTCCGTGTTTCCGCGCTGCCGCCTGATCGGTCGGCGGTTCCGCCTCGCCCACGTGCGCAAGGCCGGAGCCCTGATCGAGGTCGCGACCTTTCGCGGCGCATCGGCCGACGCGGACGACACGGTCGATCATGCCGACGCGAACGGCCGCATCCTGCGCGACAACGTGTTCGGGTCCCTGGAAGAGGACGCGATACGTCGCGATTTCACGATCAACGCACTGTTCCTGGATCCGGTCAGCGGCGACATCCGCGATTTCGTCGGCGGCTACCAGGATCTCGCCGAGCGCCGCCTGCGGCTGATCGGCGACCCCGAAGTCCGCTACCGCGAGGACCCCGTCCGCCTGCTGCGCGCGGCGCGTTTCGAGGCCAAGCTGGGGGTCGAACCGGACGCGAAAACCGCCGACCCGATTCCGCGCATGGCCCCGTTGCTGGCCGACGTGCCGCCGGCGCGCCTGTTCGAGGAGGTGTGCAAGCTGTTCCTGACCGGCCACGCCTTGCGCAGCATGGAAGCGTTACAGCGCTTCGGACTGGCCCGCACTTTGTTTCCCGGGCTGCCCAAGGGTTCCGGTCCTGGCAAGGTGAAGCTGGGGATCGTTCTGCGCAAGACGCTCGAGAACACCGATCAGCGGGTCCGCGACGGGCAACCCGTCACGCCCGCGTTCCTGTTCGCCGCGCTGCTCTGGGATTCGGTGGGCGAGGCCGCGGACCGCTATCGAGCCGAAGGCGAGAGCGATTACGTGGCGATGGTCAAGGCGGCCGAGGACGTGATCGCACGGCAATCCCGACGCACGGCCATCCCGCGCCGTTTCAGCGCCGTTACGCGGCACATCTGGATCATGCAGGCGCGGTTCACCAAGACGCGCGGCAAGCGGTGGAAGCGACTGCTCTACGATCAGCGTTTTCGGGCCGGCTACGACTTCCTGCTGCTGCGTGCCGAGGAGGACGAATCGCTGCGCCCGCTGTGCACGTTCTGGACCGAGGCGCAGGAGGGTGTCGACCTCAGTGCGCGGCGCGAGCGGGAACCGGCCGGACGGCGTTCCCGGCCTCGCCGGCGCGGTCGCCGCAAGGCCCGCAACGCCAACTGAGCCCGACAAATCACGGCCGCGGCAGCGGCGGTGGCGCTTCGGCGACATACGCAGTTGCATTTATCGCAATTAGTGGTATTATTACAACCACTCTTGGTAAAACCACAACGTTTATCCAGGAGTGCAGGGCGCGAAAGACGGGTACATCACTCCAAAAGTATGCCTCTTTTACCTGAAGTTCTCGATGGCGGGCGCCGGTCGCGAATCGGCGCATGGCCTCGAATCCACTGTCCATCCGCACGTTCCGGCGATCGGCCCGTTCTGCCGACGGCCGCAATCGGCGCCGGGGCGATGGCGGGTGACCGGCAGCCGGTTCACGCGGCATTCGACGTCCGGCGGCGCGCGCGGCGCCGGTCCGGTCGCTGCGGAATCCGGATCCGGTGGGTTGTTGCAAAAATGCAACAGTCGCGCGGAGGTGTCAGAAACCTTTTCGAATGGCGCCCAGGATGCCGCGCGAGATCTCGCGGCCGAGCACGTTGCTCACGCTGCGCAGAAAACTTTTCACGGCGGCCTCGGTGGGTGACTGCCGGGTGCTGCGTCGCCGCGTTTTCGACGGTTTTTCCGCTTCCGCTTTGGCGCGGGCCTCGGCTTCCTGCTGCGCTTTTTTCTCCGCCCGCGCCTGCAGCACCTCCGCCGCCGATTCCCGGTCCAGCGCCTCGTCGTAGCGCGCGCCGACCGGGCTGCGCGAGCGCACCGTCGCGATTTCCTCCGCGGTGGCGGCGCCGATGCGTGATTCCGGGGGACGGATCAGCGTGCGGTCGACCATTCCCGGCACGCCGCGCGGCTCGAGCGTGGAGACCAGCGCCTCGCCGACGCCCATCTGCATGAACGCGCTCTCGATGTCGAGATCCGGGTTGCTGCGGAACGTCTGGGCCGCGACGCGGATGGCCTTCTTTTCGCGCGGCGTGTAAGCGCGCATCGCGTGCTGGATCCGGTTGCCCAGCTGGCCGAGCACGTCGTCACTGAGGTCGGCGGGGTTCTGCGTGACGAAATACACGCCGACCCCCTTGGAGCGGATCAGCCGCACGACCTGTTCGACCTTGCGCAGCAGCGCCGTCGGAGCGTGGTCGAACAGCAAATGCGCCTCGTCGAAGAAAAACACCAGCACCGGCTTGTCCGGGTCGCCGACCTCCGGCAATTCCTCGAACAACTCGGACAGCAGCCACAGCAGGAACGTCGCGTACAGGCGCGGCTTCTGCACCAGCTTGTCGGCGGCCAGGACGTTGATCACGCCGCGCCCGGAGAGGTCGACCCGGCGCAGGTCGTCGAGCTCCAGCGCCGGCTCGCCGAAAAACTGGCGCGCGCCCTGTTCCTCGAGCACCAGCAGGCGGCGCTGAATGGCCGCCACCGAAGCCGGGCTGATGTTGCCGTACTGCTGCGAGAACAGCTTCGCGTTCTCGGCCACGAACCGCAGCATGGCGCGCAGGTCCTCGAAGTCGAGCAGCAGCAGGCCCTGTTCGTCCGCAATGCGAAAGGCGATGTTCAGCACGCCCTCCTGGGTGTCGTTCAGTTCGAGCAGGTTGGACAGCAGCAGGGGACCCATTTCCGAAACCGTCGTCCGCACGGGGTGGCCGCGCTCGCCGAACAGGTCCCAGAACACGACCGGGCGGCCCTGGGGAGAAAACCGGTCGATACCGATCTTCGCGATGCGCTCGTCAACTTTCGGGTGGGGGGCGATCGGCTGGCTGAGCCCGGACAGGTCGCCCTTCACGTCCGCGAGGAACACCGGCACGCCGATGCGCGAGAAACCTTCGGCCAGCACCTGCAGCGTGACCGTCTTGCCGGTGCCGGTCGCACCGGTGATCAGGCCGTGGCGGTTGGCCAGGGCGGGTAACAGGTACTGGAGGTGTTGGCCTTTGCCAATCAGGATGGGGTCGGTTTGAGCCATGGGCGGACTTTCCTCTGCCGGGGGGGTCGGTTAAGCTTCCCCTTTCAACGCGTGCACCAGATTCAGGACCGCAGTATATGGCAAATTCCTCCTACGATCCGGCCCAGATCGAACCCCGGATTCAGGCCCAATGGGACGCCGAAAAGGCCTTCGAAGTCATCGAGGACCCGGACCGCGACAAGTTCTATTGCCTGTCCATGCTGCCCTATCCCTCGGGCGCGCTGCACATGGGCCACGTGCGCAACTACACCATCGGCGACGTGATCAGCCGCTACCACCGCATGTGCGGCAAGAACGTGCTGCAGCCGATGGGCTGGGACGCCTTCGGCTTGCCGGCCGAAAACGCGGCGATCAAGAACCGGACGGCGCCGGCGCACTGGACGTACCGGAACATCGAGCACATGCGCGAGCAGCTCAAGCGCCTCGGCTTCGCCTACGACTGGACGCGCGAATTCGCGACCTGCACGCCGGACTACTATCGCTGGGAACAGCTGATGTTCACGCGGCTGATGAAGAAAGGGCTGGCGTACCGCAAGGATTCCGAGGTCAACTGGGATCCGGTCGACCAGACCGTGCTGGCCAACGAGCAGGTGGTCGACGGCCGCGGCTGGCGTTCCGGCGCGGTGGTCGAGCGCCGTTCGATTCCGCAGTGGTTCCTGAAGATCACGAATTACGCCGAGGAACTCCTTGCCGGGCTGGACGAGCTGGACGGCTGGCCCGACGCGGTCAAAACGATGCAGCGCAACTGGATCGGCCGCTCGGAGGGGTGCGAATTCGAAATGACGGTGTGCGACGCGGACGGCAACCCCGATCCGCAGGGTCGCGCCGTGCGCGTCTTCACGACGCGCCCGGACACCTCGTTCGGCATGACCTACGCGGTGCTCGCGCCCGAACATGAACTGGTGCCGCTGATCACGACGGCGGACCAGAAAGCGGCCGTCGACGCGTTCGTCGAACAGGTCGCGCAGTCGTCCGAGGAAGACCGCCTGTCCGCGGAAGGGGGGCTCGACAAGCGCGGTGTGTTCACCGGCGCCTACCTGCTCAATCCATTCACCGAAAAACCCGTGCCGCTGTACCTGGCCGACTACGTGCTGATGGGTTACGGCACCGGCGCGATCATGGCGGTGCCGGGCCAGGACCAGCGCGACTGGGATTTCGCGCAAGCGTATGACCTGCCGATCATCCGCACCGTGCAGCCGCCCGAGGGCTGGGCGGGCGAAGCCTGGGTCGAGGACGGGCCGGCGATCAACAGCGAGTGGCTGGACGGCCTGGAGGTGGACGAGGCCAAGGAAAAGGCGACGCAGTGGCTGGTCGAACGCGGCATCGGCGAGCGCAAGGTCAACTACCGCCTGCGCGACTGGGGCGTCAGCCGCCAGCGTTACTGGGGTTGCCCGATCCCGGTCATCTACTGCGACCGCTGCGGCGCGGTGCCGGTGCCGGAGGACGATCTGCCGGTGGTCCTGCCGGAGGATGTCGAGTTCATGGGCGTGCAGTCGCCGATCAAGGCCGACCCCGAGTGGCGCCGGACGACCTGCCCGGAATGCGGCGCGCCGGCCGAGCGCGAGACCGACACCTTCGACACCTTCATGGAGTCGTCCTGGTACTACGCGCGCTACTGTTGCCCCGGGGCGGAGGCGCAGGTCGACGAGCGGGCCGATTACTGGACGCCGATCGACCAGTACATCGGCGGCATCGAGCACGCGATCCTGCACCTGATGTATTTCCGCTTCTACCACAAGCTGATGCGGGACGAGGGGCTGGTCCATTCCGACGAACCGGCCACGCGGCTGCTGTGCCAGGGCATGGTGGTGGCCGACACGTACTACCGCGAGGATGCCGACGGATCGCTGCACTGGTACAACCCGGCCGACGTCGACGTCGAGCGCGACGACAAGGGCAAGCCGGTGGGCGCGACCCTGCGCGCCGACGGCGAGCCGGTGCTGATCGGCGGCGTCGAGAAGATGTCCAAGTCGAAGAACAACGGAGTCGACCCACAGCGCATGGTCGACCGCTACGGCGCCGACACGGTGCGGTTGTTCTCGGTCTCCGATTCGCCGGCCAACCAGTCGCTGGAATGGTCGGAATCCGGGGTCGAGGGCGCCTCGCGTTTCCTCAGGCGGGTCTGGACCCAGGTCATGGACCATGTCGCCGGCGGCCCGTGCGAAGCCCTCGAGCCCGGCGCGCTCAACGACGCGCAGCAGGACACGCGGCGCAAGCTGCACGATACGATCGCCAAGGTGACCGACGACATCGCGCGGCGCTACACCTTCAATACGGCGATCGCCGCGATCATGGAACTGACCAACCACCTGGCCCGCTTCGACGGCGCGGATGCGCAGTCGCGCGCGGTGCTGCAGGAAGCCTGGTCGGCCGTGGTGCGCCTGCTGGCGCCGATCGCGCCCCACATCGCTGAGGAACTCTGGCGGGCGCTGGGCGGCGACGGCCCGGTCTACCGCGCCGCCTGGCCCGAGGTCGACGAATCCGCCCGCGAGCGGAGTCGCGTCACGCTGGTGGTGCAGATCAACGGCAAGTTGCGCGCCAAGCTCGAGCTGCCGCCCGGCGCGACCCGCGACGAGGCCCTCGAACAGGCGCTGGCCGTGGAAAACGTGCAGCGGCATGTCGGCGACAAGACCGTGCGCAAGGTGATCCACGTGCCGGATCGACTGCTGAACATCGTGGTCGGCTGAACGGTGCCCGCCTTCCGCACTCGGCTGGTTCTGCTGCTGTTGATTCCGCTGCTGGGCGCCTGCGGCTTCCAGTTGCGTGGCGCGGGTGGCCTGCCCCCGGAAATGGCCATGACCGAGCTGGTCATCGAGGATCCGCACAGCGCGCTGGCGCGACGCCTGCGCACGCTGCTCGAGCAGAGCGGCGTGCAACTCGTCGGCGGCTCCAGCGCCACGGCCGTGCTCGAGATCCCGCAGAACCGCGTCACGACCGACGTGCTGACCATCGCTGACAACGCCCGCGTGCGCGAGTACCGGATCAGCCACACGGTCCAGTTCCGCCTGATGGATGCGGACGGGCGGGAGTTGATGGGGCTGCAGACACTCCGCCAGGCCCGCGAGATCAGCTTTGACGAGCAGAAGATCCTGGCGTCGTCGCGCGAGCAGGAATACCTCAAGAGGGACCTGGCGGAAGACCTGGCCCGGCTGATCGTCAACCGGCTCGAGTCGGTGTCGGCGGGGCCGGGCTGAAACCGGATGTCTTCGCTGCGCCCCGAACAGCTGCCGGCCGCCCTGGAGCGATCGCTGGCGCCGGTTTACCTGCTCGGCGGCAACGAGCCCCTGCTGTTACAGGAGTGCCGCGATGCGATCATCCGTGCGGCCCAGGCCCAGGGCTTCACGGAGCGGGAAGTGATCGAAACGAACGCGCGTTTCGACTGGGCGGCGCTGCGCGAAACCTCCGCCGCGCCGTCGCTGTTCGCCACCCGCCGCATCCTCGACCTGCGCCTGCCCACCGGCAAACCCGGCCGGGACGGTTCCAGGGCCTTGCTCGACCTGCTCGAAGCGCCGGATCCGGACGTCCTGCTGCTGGTCTCCACCGGTGAGTGGAAAGCCGAAACGCGCAAAGCCAAGTGGGCCGGCGCGCTTGCCGCGGCCGGCGTGCTGGTGGAGATCTGGCCGCTGAAGATGCAGCAGTTGCCGGGCTGGATCCGGCAACGCATGTCGGCGGCGGGGCTCGAGGCCGACCGCGAGGCCGTCGGATTGCTGGCCGAACTGGTCGAGGGCAACCTGCTCGCCGCCCAGCAGGAAATCGACAAGCTCGCGCTGTCGGGCGCCGGCGGACGCATCACCGCCGCCGACGTCCGCACCGCGGTCGCCGACAGCGCGCGCATCGACGTCTTTCGCCTGGTCGAGTGCGTGTTCTCGGGACAGGCCGCCGAGAGCCTGCGCGCAGCCGCGGTGCTGCAACGCACCGGCGCCGCCATCCAGCCGGTGGTCGCGGTGCTTCACCGCGATCTGTGCGTGGCGGACGAGCTGCGCGCGTCCCGGCGCGGCGGTCAGCCGGAAGACGCGGTGTTTCGCCGGCACCGGATCTGGGCGGCGCGCCAGGGGCCTCTCCGCAGCACTGCCCAGCGGCTCTCCGAGCGGCAGTTCGGCGATGCCTTCAGCACGCTGGCCCTGATCGATCGCCAGAGCAAGGGGCGCGCCGCGGGGGATGCCTGGCAGACGCTGGATCGCCTGCTGTGGTTCCTGTGCAGCCCGGATGCCGTTTCGCTGTCGTGAGTGAAGGGACCGGTTCCGGACGGCTGGTCGCCCTGTTCGGCGGCACCTTCGACCCGGTGCATTTCGGACACCTGCGTGCGGCGCTGGAGGCGGCCGAACAACTCGGCGCCGACGAGATGCGCCTGCTTCCCGCCGGCGAACCCCCGCACCGCGATCCGCCCCGGGCCGCGGCCCCGCACCGCCTGACCATGCTGCGCCGGGCCGCGGACGCCCATGCCGGGTTTACCGTGGACGATCGCGAGATACGCCGGGCGGGACCGTCGTGGATGGTCGACACGCTGCGTGAACTGCGCAGCGAGGTCGGTCCGGCTTCCCTGGTGCTGTGCATCGGCCAGGACGCCGCGAACGGCCTGGACCGCTGGCGCGACTGGCGGCGCTTGTTCGAACTCGCGCACCTCGCCGTTCTGCGCCGCCCCGACGCGCACGGTGACTATCGGGCCGGGCTGCGCGCGGAAATGCGGGACCGCCGGGTCGACGCGGCGCAGGCATTGCGGGCCGCCCCGGCGGGTCGCGTTCTGCCGCTGACCATCACGCAACTCGACATCTCGGCCACCGCGATTCGTGATCTGATCGCGCAGGGGCGCTCACCCGCGTATCTGCTGCCGGAATCGGTGGCCGGTTACATCCGCGATCACGGTCTGTACCGGTAAGCGTTTTGCGGGCGTCCGGCGGACAGGCTAAAATTCCCTGAACACAGCCAAGGACCCACGATTTGACCAGCCAAGACATGCAGGACGGCCTGACGTTCGCCCAACTCCGGGACCTCGTACTCCACGCCCTCGAAGATTTCAAAGCCATCGACATACAGCAGATCGACGTGGCCGGGCAAACGCCCCTGGCGGAACTGTTCGTGATCGCGTCCGGCAGTTCCCTGCGCCACATCAAGTCGATGGCGGACAACCTGGTGCAGAGGGCCAAGGAGGCAGGTCATCCGCCGCTGGGTATCGAAGGCGACCGCCAGGCCGAGTGGGTCCTGGTCGACCTCAACGACATCATCGTGCACCTGATGCTGCCGCAGACCCGCGCGTTCTACAATCTCGAAAAGCTGTGGGAAGCGAGCAACCAGCGCCGTAGCGGCCAGCCGGCCTGAGCCTTCGACGATGGACCTGACCGTGGCCGCGGTCGGCACACGCATGCCGGCGTGGGTCGAACAGGCCTGGAACGAATACGCGCGCCGCTTTCCGAAGGGCATGAACCTCGTGTTGCGCGAACTTCCCCTGGCACGCCGGGGCCGCAACGCGGCTGTCGATGCACTGCGCGCCGCCGAGGGCGAGGCGCTGCTCGGCGCGGTTCCCGCGGGGCACCGCATCGTCGCCCTGGACGAGCGCGGGCGGCAGTGGTCGACGGCCGAACTCGCCGGCCGACTGGAAGACTGGATGCGGGAGGAACACGGCGTGTGTTTCCTCGTCGGCGGACCGGACGGGCTCAGCGAGGCCTGCCGGCGCCGCGCTCAGGACATCTGGTCGCTGGGACGGCTGACGCTGCCGCACCCGCTCGTGCGAGCGGTGCTGGCCGAACAACTCTACCGCGCGTGGACCATCACGCAGAATCACCCGTACCATCGGAGCTGACGCCGTGACGGATGCCGCAGAACGACCGGCAGGGGAACGGCCCGCCGAGCTGATTCTCGCCTCCGCATCGCCGCGGCGCCGCGAACTGTTGCGACAACTGGGCGTTCGTTTCGAGATCATTCCGGCGGATGTCGACGAGTCCGTCCTCGCGGGTGAGACGCCGGAAGCCTACGTCGTGCGCCTGGCGCGCGCGAAGGCGCTCGCCGTGTGGCGGCTGGAGCGCGGCCGGCTGCCCGTTCTGGGGTCGGACACCGCCGTCGTCCTCGACGGGCGGATTCTCGGCAAGCCGGCCGACCGGGACGAGGCCGTGCGCATGCTGGAATCGCTCTCGGGGCGCAGCCACGAGGTGTTTTCGGCCGTTGCGCTGGTGCGCGGTGAGGACCGGGTCGACGATCGCCTGAACGTGAGCCGCGTGACCTTCGCCCCTCTCGAGCCGGAATGGATCGCCGCGTACTGCGCGACCGGCGACCCGATGGACAAGGCCGGAGCGTACGGCGTCCAGGGGCGGGCCGGTGAGCGGATCGCCCGCATCGAGGGCAGTTTTTACGGCGTGATGGGCCTGCCGCTGTACGAAACTTCGCGGCTGCTCGAAGGGCTCAGGTGCTATTCTAGGGACGGTTCAGAGACGGTGCCGGGTTCGTGAGCGAGGAAATCCTGATCAATTCGACGCCTTCGGAAACCCGCGTCGCGCTGGTCGAGAACGGTATGCTGCAGGAGGTCTGGCTCGAACGCGCGAGCCATACCGGTTACATCGGCAACATCTACAAGGGCGAGGTCTCCCGGGTGCTGCCGGGCCTGCAGGCGGCCTTCGTCGATATCGGCCTCGAGCGCACGGCCTTCCTGCACGCCCGGGACATGGTGCGGCAGGAACTCACCACGGAACCGGACGAGCAGCCCGAACCGCTCATCGCCGACCTGCTGCGGCCGGGCTCGCAGGTCATCGTGCAGGTCATCAAGGATCCGCTGGGCTCCAAGGGCGCCCGCCTGACGACCAATATCAGCATCCCGTCGCGGTTCCTCGTTCTGCTCCCGGATTGCGATGTGATCGGCATCTCGGTGCGGATCGAGGACGAGGCCGAGCGGGTCCGCCTGAAGGCGCTGGTGCGCACGCTGCGCGATGAAAGCCAGGGCCACGGCTACATCGTCCGCACCAATGCCGAGGGGATCAACGATTTCGCCCTGTCGGCCGACATGGTCTACCTGGGCAAGGTGTGGCAGGCCATCGTCGAACGCGCAAAGACCGCCCCGCCCGGAACCTGCATCTTCGAGGATCTCTCGCTGCCGCTGCGCGCATTGCGCGACATGATGCACGAGCAGGTCGATCGCGTGCGCATCGATTCGCCGCGCGTGCTGGGCGAAGCGCGCGACTTCGCCCGCCGATTCGTGCCGGATTGGCTGGAGCGCATCGAAGAGTACTCGGCGGACCGGCCGATTTTCGACCTGTTCGGCGTCGAGGACGAGATCGAGAGCGCGCTGCGCGCATCGGTCCCGCTGAAGTCGGGCGGCTACCTGGTGTTCGACCAGACCGAGGCGATGACCACGGTGGACGTCAACACCGGCGGTTTCGTCGGCCATCGGACCGTCGAGGAGACCATCTACAAGACCAATCTCGAGGCCGTGCAGGCGCTGTCGCGGCAACTGCGGCTGCGCAACCTCGGCGGCATCATCATCATCGATTTCATCGACATGGCGGAGCCCGAGCATCGCCGGCAGTTGATGCGGGCCCTGGAGCGCGCCCTGGAACGCGACCCGGTCAAGACTTCGATCACCGAGATTTCGCCGCTCGGCCTGGTCGAAATGACGCGCAAGCGGATCACGGAGAGTCTCGAACGGCGTCTCTGCGTGCCGTGCCCGCAGTGCGAGGGCCGCGGATCGATCAAGAGCATCGAAACGGTGTACCTGGAGATTTTTCGCGAAATCATGCGCTCCAGCCGCCAGTTCGAGGCCAGCAAGCTGATGGTGCTCGCCGCGCCGCACGTGGTGGAGCGCATTCTCGATGAGCAATCGGCGACCGTCGCGGAGCTCGAGGAGCTGATCGGCAAGTCGATCCGCTTCCAGAGTGAAGACCAGTATTCCCAGGAACAGTACGACGTCGTATTGCTCTGACTCGATGACGACCCTGAAACTCATTCTACGGCGTACGAAAACGCTGCTCTGGACGGTGTTTTCCATCATCGCGATCCTCGCCGCGGTCGTGGTCGGGACCGGACAGTTGTTGATGCCGTACAGCGCGCGCTACCAGACGCAACTCGAGGGCTGGCTGTCGCGGGAGTTCGGGCAACCGGTGGCCGTGGACAGTTTCGAGGGCGAATGGGCGGCGTTCGGTCCCCGCCTGCAACTGCGCGGCCTGCGGCTGTTGCCGGCCGGCGGAACGGGCGGCGAAGCGGTCGAGCCGGAAGCCGTCATCGCATCGGCGGCGCTCGATATCCGGCCGCTGAACGCCCTGGTGCCGGGACGGGCCCTGTACAATTTCCGCGTCATCGGGGCCCAGTTCGAACTGGTGCGCGATGAGCACGGCGAATACCGCCTGTCGGGCCTCGGCATCAGCCGGCGGGGCGCCAACGCGACGCCGCTGAGCGAACTGGCCCGGGTGGGCGAGGTCGTTCTGGAGGATTCGAGCCTCGATTACCGGGATGCCGCGCACGGCGTCCGGCTGGGCGTGACCGATATCGACGGCGTACTGCGGATGGACGACGACCGGCTCTCGGCCCAAGTGAGCGCGCAACTGTACGATCGCCGCAGCGACCTGCGCCACGGCGACGTGGAGGCCACCCTGGAACTGGCGCTCGATTCCGAGTTGCGCATGTTGAGCGCGCGCTGGCAGGCCGGCGCGGAGCGCCTGATGCTGGCGGCCCTCCAGGGCCGCGTGCCGGGCAACCCGTTCATGCCGCTGACCGGTTGGCTGGAATGCGAACTCTGGGGCGAGTGGTCGCGGGAAACGGGACACCGGGTTGGCGGGGTCACGGACCTGCGCGACGCGTTGTTCTCGAACGACTACCAGGACATGCGCCTCGAACGCGTCAATTATCGTTTCCAGTGGCGCTTTCGAAGCCCCACCGACTGGAACCTGCACGTGGCCGACTTTTTCTTCGATGACGGCGTGGATTCCTGGACCACGCCCCGGGTCAGCATGGCCCGCGACACGCGGCGCGACCTCGGGCTCTGGATCAGCGCCGACCGCCTGCCGCTCGGCGTTCCCCTGCAATTGACCCGTGACGTGATGTCGGTATACGAGAATCCCTGGCCGGGCTGGCTGCCGGATTCGATCGACGGCGGCGTTCGTGAACTCGACCTGGTGCTGGGCGCCGACTGGCGGCTCCGGCTGCTGCAGGCGGACGTGAGCGACGCGCAGGTCGCCGGTTCGAGCGACATGCCGGCCGTCCGCGGGCTGGATGCCCGGATCGACATCGATACCGCCGGCGGGGAAATCCGGCTGAACGGAGACGACGTCACGCTCGACTGGCCCCGCATGTTTCGCGACACGCTGACGTTCACGGTGCCGGCGTGCACCGTCGAGCTGTCCCGGGCCGACGCGGAGCAGGCCATGCTGCGCGGCTGCCGCTTCGAAAACGAGGATCTGGCCGTGGCCGGCGACATGGTCATCGTCGCCAACGGGGGGCGGCCGGCGCTGGACCTGAACGCGATCGTCTCGCGCGGTCGCATCGACCGGCTCGATGCCTACTGGCCGGAGGGCGTGATGCCCGAAAACACGGTCGCCTGGCTGCGGCGCGGCTTGCTGGGGGGCGAACTGGAAAACGGGCGTGCCGTGCTGTCGGGCGACCTGGACGACTGGCCGTTCCGCGCGGGATCCGGGCGGTTCGAAGCGGTCGCGAGTCTGCGTGACCTGGAAGTCGACTACAGCACCGGATGGCCGGTTGCGCGCGACGCCCGCGCCACGGTCCGGTTCCTCGGCCCCGGCCTGTGGGTCGACGGCATGGCCGACGACGTCAACGGGGTGCCGGTCCGCGACATCCGGGTTGCGATCCCGGACATGGGGCGCCCCGAGCTCGAAGTGAGCTGGCGCGCCGACAGCGATTTGCCGGGCCTGCTCGAGTTCCTCGATAACTCGCCCCTGCGCGATCAGGCGGATACCGACCTGTCGGCGTTTGAATTCGCGGGATCGGCCGCGACCGCCGGCGAACTGCGGGGGCCGCTTGGCTCGACCGCCGGAACGTGGCGGCTGGACGGCGCGGTCACGCTGCGCGACGCTCGTTTCACCGATCCGCAGCGCGGCATTACGCTGGACGCCATCGCGGGCGAGGTAACGTACAGCGAGACCGGTTTTCGCGGCACCGGGCTGGCGGCCCGGTTCCAGGGCCGACCGGCGACGCTGAATCTCCTCGCGGACCGCCGCGAGGCGGAACGGTTCCGCGCCGAGGTCAGTGGCGCGTTCGATGTGGCGACGCTGTTGGCGACCGTGCCGGGCGGCGCCGGACTGCTGGGTGAACGGGTCCACGGTACCAGCCGCTGGCGGGCCGCCCTGGTGGTCGCGCCACGCGATCCGCTCGGGCCGCAGGACGTCATGCTGCACGTCGATTCGGACCTTGGCGGCATCGCCATGGAGCTGCCGGCGCCGCTCGAAAAGCCTGCCGTCGAACGCTGGCCGTTCCGGCTCGCGCTGCCGATCGCCGCGCCCGGGCGTCCGCTCGACATCGTGTTCGAAGACCGGGTCGCGATGCGGCTGGATCTGGACGGTCCCGGGACGACGCCGCAACGGGGCCTGGTTCGCGTGGACGGGCGCCTCGAACCGCTGCCGCCGGTCGGCGTCATGCGCGTGGCCGGCATCGCCGGCCGTCTCGACCTCGATGGCTGGGTGGACACCCTGACCGCAGCCGCCGCGACGGCGGATTCCGGTCTGGCGGGGCTGCAACTGGAGACCGACGGTCTCGGCGCGGATCAACTGATCTTCCTGGACCGGTTGTTCCCGGACGTGGGTCTCGACCTCGAAGTCGCGGCGCCCGATTTTCGAATCGGCTTCTCCGGCGCCGACATCGACGGCGACGTCCGGTATCGCCGCAATCCCGGCGGCACGGACAACCTGGCCGCCGAGTTCGAGCGACTGGTGCTGGGCGAGCCGCGCAGCGCGGGGCTCAGCATGCGAACCGACCCGGCCGATCTGCCGGCGGTGCACCTGTACGCGCGCTCCTTCCGCTACGGCGGCCTGGAGCTCGGCGAGACCCGCATCGAGGCCTTTCCGTCCCCGGAGGGCTTCGAGTTCGAGAAGATCGACGCCAATTCGCCCGGTCTCTCGGTCCAGGCCCGCGGCGTGTGGTCGCTGACCGACGCCGGGCCCCGCTCGGATTTCCGCATTCACATGGTGTCCGAGTCACTGGGCGATTTCCTGCAGGCGATGGAGATCTCCTCCTCGGTTCAAGGCGGGCAGACGGTCGTCGATTTCGACGCCTGGTGGACCGGCGCCCCCGCTGAATTCGCGCTGTCGCGACTGAACGGGCAACTTGATTTCAGCGTGGTCCAGGGCAATATCACCAATGCGAGCGCAGGACCGGGTCGGCTGCTCGGCCTGGTCAGCGTGCAGGCCCTGCCCAAGCGCCTCGCGCTGGATTTTCGCGATGTGTTCGACAGCGGATTCTCCTTTGACGAGGCGACCGGGTCGTTCACGCTGCAAAACGGCGTCGCCGAGACGAACGATACG
This sequence comes from Lysobacterales bacterium, assembly GCA_037384065.1. GTDB lineage: Bacteria > Pseudomonadota > Gammaproteobacteria > Xanthomonadales > SZUA-36 > JABDPF01. Next base: position 50,977 of record JARROJ010000026.1, on the reverse strand, counting down.
CGCCTGAAGTCCAGCTCGGCGACGATCGACATCAGCGGGCGGACCGACCTCGACGCGCGGCGGTACGATCAGTTGATCACGATCCGCCCCGGGGTCGGCAACACCCTGCCGATCATCGGCGCGCTGGCCGCCGGGCCGGGTGGCGCGGCCGCCGGGCTGGCGCTGCAGGGCCTGTTGCACGAGCAACTCGGACAGGCCACCCAGGTCCGGTATTCGATCACGGGCAGTTGGGACGAACCGACGATCGAGCCCGTGGAGATCGAACGGGCCGAAGGAGGATGAATGAGTGATGCCCTGAAACTGGCGGAACGGCAACTGCTCGGGCCCGGTGGGCTGGACCAGTCGGCGCTCGAGCGCGTGCTGAACGAACTGATGGGTCCGGCCGTCGACGCCGGTGACCTGTATTTCCAGTCCACGGCGCACGAGAGCTGGGTGCTGGAGAACGGCCTGGTGCGGAGCGGTTCGCACGCCGTGGAACAGGGCGTGGGCATCCGCGCGATGGCCGGCGAGAAGACCGGCTTTGCCTACGCGGACGAAATCGTGCTGCCGTCGCTGCTGCAGGCCTCCAGTGCGGCGCGCGCGATCGCGCGGCACGGGCAGCAGGGCGCCGTCCAGGCCTGGCGCCGTCAGGAGCCGCGGCCCCTGTACGCGCCGGACGATCCGCTGGAGTCGCTGGGCGCCGCCGAGAAAGTCGATCTGCTGCGCCGCGTCGACGCGTACGCGCGCTCCCGGGACGCGCGGGTCCGCGAAGTCGTGGTCAGCCTGGCGGCGACCCACGAAACGATCCTCGTCGCCGCGACCGACGGCACGCTGGCCGCCGACGTGCGGCCCCTGGTGCGGATGAACGTCAGCGTCATCGCCGAGCAGGATGGCCGCCGCGAGCAGGGCAGTGACGGCGGCGGCGGCCGTTACAGCTACCCGGAACTGCTGGCCGGCGAAGCCTGGCGGGAGATGGCCGACGAGGCCGTGCGCCAGGCCGTGCTCAACCTGTCCGCGGCGCCCGCTCCGGCCGGTACGATGACCGTGGTGCTGGGCCCCGGCTGGCCCGGCGTGCTGCTGCACGAAGCCGTGGGCCACGGGTTGGAAGGCGACTTCAACCGCAAGGGGACTTCGGCGTTCACGGGACGCATGGGGGAAAAGGTCGCCGCGGAGTGCGTGACCGTGGTCGACGACGGCACCATCGCCCGCCGCCGCGGTTCGTTGACGATCGACGACGAGGGGACGCCGACGCGGCAGAACGTGCTGATCGAAAACGGCGTGTTGCGCGGCTACCTGCAGGACAAGCTGAACGCCCGTCTGATGAACGTCGCACCCACCGGCAACGGGCGCCGCGAGTCGTTCGCGCACCTGCCGATGCCACGCATGACGAACACCTTCATGCTGCCGGGCGAGCACGCGCCGGAGGAAATCATCGGCTCCGTCGAGCGCGGCCTGTACGCGGTGAACTTCGCCGGCGGCCAGGTGGACATCACCTCCGGCCGCTTCGTGTTCTCGGCCAGCGAGGCCTACCTGATCGAGAAGGGCCGGGTGACGCGGCCGGTGCGCGGCGCGACGCTGATCGGCAACGGGCCGGACGTCATGACGCGGGTCGCGATGGTGGGCGACGACCTCCAACTCGACGCGGGAATCGGCGTCTGCGGCAAGGAAGGACAGAGCGTGCCGGTCGGCGTCGGTCAGCCGACCCTGCGGATCGACGGCCTGACCGTCGGCGGGACCGAGGATTGACGATGCGGCTTCAGTCGGCGGCCGGCGGCGGCAGTGGTTCGGCCTCGTCGAGCGCGCGCAACGCGCGGAACAGGGCGCGGGCGGCCGCCGGCGGGCGATCGGCCCGGGCTTCCCGCTGCGCGTTGCGGACCAGTTGCCGCAGGGCCTGGACGTCCGCGTCGCGCCGTTGCTGGAACAATTCGCCGATCGCCGCGTCGCCCGCGGCGAGCAGGTGGTCGCGCCAGGCCTCGCTGCGGTGATGGCGCGCAGTCAGTTGACGGGCTTCCTGGTCGAACGCCGCCAGCGCCGCGAGGATTTCCTCCGGGTCGCCGCGACGCATCAGCTTGGCCACGAACTGCAGCTGCCGTTTGCGGGCCGAGTTCGATCGAATCGTCCGCGCCCGCTCGATTTCGGCGCGCAGCGGTTCATCCAGCGGCACCTGCGCCAGTTGTGCCGGGCTCAGACCGACCAGTCGCGCGGCCAGCGCCCGTATTTCCAACGCGTCGCGCCGCCGTTGCGACTTGCTGATTTCGTCCGGGGCGCCGCCCGCGGGCCTGTTTTCTTCCATCTTCTTGCCGACCATTTCCGCGTCAGGGGGGATTTCCGATGAGCGATTCGACCATGGTAACGCAGCCGCCGCTCGACCGTGAAGCAGAACTGGACGGCCTGGAAAGCCGCGTTCGGGAGGCGCTCGAGCGGGCCCGTTCCGCGGGCGCCGACGCCGCGGAGGCGCACGCGCAGTTGAGCCGGGGCGTCTCGGTGAACGTTCGCCTGGGCGAGGTCGAAACGCTGGAATACATGCAGGACCGCGGCATCTCCGTGACCGTCCTGATCGGGCGGCGCAAGGGCCAGGCCAGCAGTGCGGACCTGCGCCCGGAAACCGTGGCGGCCTGCGTCGACCGCGCGCTGGACATTGCCCGGTACACCGAGGAAGACCCCTGCAACGGTCTGGCCGACCCGGCGCGCCTCGCGGTCGGCGCTCCGGATCTCGACCTGTGGCACCCGAACCCGGTCGACGCCGAGGCGGCGATCGAGCGCGCACTGGCCTGCGAAGCCGCTGGGCGCGCGGAACCGCGCATCAGCAACTCCGAGGGCGCGGCGTTCGACGCCGGGCTGGGATTGTCCGTGTACGGCAACTCGAACGCGTTCATCGGGCGCAGTTCCGGCACGCACTACAGCCAGTCCTGCGTCCTGCTCGCCGGCCGCGGTGACGGCATGCAGCGCGATTACAGTTACGACAGCCGACGTTGCCTGGCGGACCTGGAACCGCCCGACGTGACCGGCGCCGAAGCGGCCCGGCGCACGGTCGGCCGACTTGGTGCGCGCCCGCTGCCGACCGCCGCGATGCCGATCCTGTTCGCGCCCCGCGTTGCGACCGGGCTCATCGGGCACCTGCTGCGCGCCATTTCCGGGTCGACGCTGATTCGCAACGCCTCCTTTCTGAAAGACGGCGCCGGAAAACGAATCTTTCCCGAGTGGTTCCGCCTGGCCGAGCGTCCGCACCTGCGCCGCGGCGCGAGCAGCGCACACTTCGACAGCGAGGGCGTGGCGACCGCCGAGCGCGACCTCGTCGACGCCGGCGTGCTGACCGGCTACGTGCTGTCCTCCTACACCGCCCGGCGCCTGGGGCTGGAGACGACCGGCAACGCCGGCGGCGCGCGGAACCTGCGGGTCGCGCCCGGCGGCGACGGCGATGGCGACCTGCTGGCCGCCATGGGCGACGGCTTCTACGTCACCGAGGTCATGGGGCAGGGCGTCAACCTGGTGACCGGCGACTACTCGCGCGGCGCGGCCGGTTACCGGGTGCGCGACGGCCGGATCGAGCATCCCGTCGAGGAAGTGACCATCGCCGGCAACCTGGCGGACATGTTCCGGGACGTCGTGGCCGCCGGCGAGGACATCGACACCCGGGGCAACATCCACAGTGGCGGCCTGCTGATCCGGCGCATGATGGTGGCCGGCCGTTGAGCGTCTTCAAGCTCATGCGGATCGTGCTGTTGCTCAGCATCTTCTTCGTGATCCTGGCCGGCACCTGGCTCACCGAAAAACGCATGGCCGCCTGGGAACGGCCGATCCTCGTCACCGTGTACCCGGTGGTCGCCGACGGGTCCCCGGCCACCGAGCGCTTCGCGCGCTCGATCGAAGTCGACGCCTTCGACGACATCAACGACTTCTTCGCCCGCGCCGCGCGCCCCTACGGCGTCACGGTGTCCCCGGCCTTTCGCTTTCAACTGGCGGAGCCGCTGTTCGAGTTGCCGCCGGAACCGCCGCAGCGCCATGCCTTCGCGGCGATCGCCTGGTGGAGCCTGAAGATGCGCTGGTGGGCGTGGCGCCGGGACTGGAACGACGGCCTGATCACGCCCGATATCCAGATGTTCGTTTTGTATCACGAGGTGCGGGGAAACGCGGAGCTCGGCATTTCGGTGGGCATGCGCAAGGGGCGTTACGGTATCGTCAAGGCCTTTGCCTCGCGCGAGTTGCTGCCGCGGAACAATGTCGTGTTGACCCATGAATTGCTGCACGTCCTGGGCGCCACGGACAAGTACGTGATGTCGACCGGCGAGCCGATCCATCCCGAAGGCTATGCTGAACCCGAGCGCTCGCCGCTGCTGCCGCAGCGGTATGCGGAAATCATGGGTGGGCGCATTCCGCTGGGGTACGAACGCTCGGCCATGCCGGCCTCGCTGGAGCAGTGCCGGATCGGCAGAACGACGGCGGCCGAGATCGGCTTCTTCGCCCGGCTGCAGGACTCCTGAGCCGTCTCGTTGCGCCCGGTTTCCCGGGAAACGGGACGGATCATTTCAAACATGCATCGCGGTTACCTGATACGGGTCAAATCCCGCGCGACTGACGCCTTGAGAATTGGAGGGTGCGCCGGTATTCTAGCGCGCCATTGATACCTCAAAGACAAGGATTCGAGATGCGCAAGATACTGGTCGCGGGAAATTGGAAAATGAACTGTTCCCAGGCGATGGCCACGGAACTGCTCACGGCGCTGCTCGAGGGCAGCCGGGACGAGCGCGCCGTGGACATGGCCGTGTTCCCGCCGTATCCCTACCTGGCCCAGGTCCAGTCGCTGCTGCAGGGCAGCGCCATCAGCTGGGGTGCGCAGAATCTCAATCCGGCGCCGAAGGGCGCGCACACCGGTGAGGTCGCTGCCGGCATGCTGCTCGAATTCGGTTGCAGCCAGGTGCTGGTCGGCCACTCGGAGCGCCGGACGCTGTACGGCGAATCCGACCGCGACGTCGCCGACCGGTACGCAGCGGCGCTGGAAGCGGGCCTGCAACCGGTGCTGTGTGTCGGCGAGACGCTGGAGGAGCGCGAAAGCGACCAGACCGAAGCCGTCGTGGGGCGGCAACTGGATGCCGTGCTCGAACAGTCCGGCATCGCGTCCTTCGCGCGCGCGATTGTCGCCTACGAGCCGGTCTGGGCGATCGGCACCGGCAAAACCGCGACCCCCGAGCAGGCGCAGGCCGTGCACGCGTTCATCCGTGACAAACTGGCGGCGTTGGATGCTATAATCGCGGGTCAATTGCGAATTCTGTACGGCGGCAGTGTGAATGGTTCCAATGCCGCCGATTTATTTGCCCGGAAAGACATCGACGGTGGACTCGTCGGGGGCGCGTCGCTCAAGGCGGAGGACTTCCTCGCCATCCGCAACGCGGTCGACTGATCGATAGCTCAAGGGCCGATTGAAAGGCGAGCAGACAACTTATGCAGGTTTTGAACATTTTCCATGTACTGATCGCGATCGCGCTGGTCGTGTTCGTACTCATCCAGAAAGGCCAGGGCGCGACCGCCGGGGCCGCTTTCGGCAGCGGCGCCTCCGGCACCGTGTTCGGCGCACGTGGCGCGGGCAACTTCCTCAGCCGCACCACCTGGGTGCTTGCCGCGCTGTTCTGCGCCATCAGCCTCACGATGGCGATCATGGTGTCGCGCATGATGAGCGATACCGAGGTCGGTCTCGGCGTGGTCGCATCGGACCAGGCGCCGGCCGCGATCGAAGTGCCGGTTGGCGAGGAGAGCCCGCCAGCGGAATTGAGTGTCGGAGCGGACGAACCCGCGCCGGTCGATCTTCCCGCGCTCGATGTGTCCGCCGAGGAATCCGCGCCGGCTGCTGACGTACCGGCCGTGGACGACGGCCAGGAGACCGGCCCGGACAACGGCTGAACCGGTCTGACTAGCCCAAGTGGTGGAATTGGTAGACACGCTATCTTGAGGGGGTAGTGGCGAAAGCCGTGCCGGTTCGAGTCCGGCCTTGGGCACCATTTTCAAGTCGGCGGGCGACCGTCGCGCAAACAATGAGAGACGAGCATGCTCGCAGAATATTTTCCGATTCTGATCTTTCTCGTGATCTCCCTCGCCATGGGGGTCATCCTGCTCACGATGGGCGGCATTCTCGGACCCCGGTCTCCCGACAGCGAGAAAAACTCGCCGTACGAATGCGGCTTCGAGGCTTTCGAGGATACGCGCTCGAAATTCGACGTGCGCTACTACCTGATCGCGATCCTGTTCATCATCTTCGATCTTGAAATCGCCTTCTTCATTCCGTGGGCGCTGGTGCTCGACGAGCTTGGCGTCTTCGGCCTCGTGGTGATCGGCATCTTCGTCCTCGAACTCGTCATCGGGTTCTTCTACGCGTGGAAGAAAGGAGCCCTGGAATGGGAATAAACAACCCCGTCCCACTGGAAACGGTCGACGACATCCTGCGTCCGAGCGCGGACGCCAACCCCCTGCTGGATCGCGGTTTCGTGGTCACCAGCATCGACGCGCTGTTCAACTGGGCGCGCACGGGTTCGATGTGGCCGATGACCTTCGGCCTGGCGTGTTGCGCGGTCGAGATGATGCAGGCCGGCGCGGCGCGCTACGACCTCGACCGCTTCGGCGTCATTTTCCGCCCCAGTCCGCGCCAGTCGGACGTCATGATCGTGGCGGGAACGCTGACCAACAAGATGGCGCCGGCATTCCGCAAGGTTTACGACCAGATGTCGAACCCGAAATGGGTGATCTCGATGGGGTCCTGCGCCAATGGCGGCGGCTACTACCATTACGCCTACTCGGTGACGCGCGGCTGTGACCGCGTGGTCCCGGTCGACGTTTACGTCCCCGGATGCCCGCCGACCGCCGAGGCGCTGATCTACGGCATCCTCCAGTTACAGGCGAAGATTCGCCGCGAAACGACGATCGCCAGGTAACGGCATGAGCGACACTCCCAAAGCGATATCGGACCTTTACACCAACCGTTTCGGCGACCGCGTGGTCGTCGGTGACACGCGGGTCGGCATCACGACGCTGGAAGTCGGTGCGGATGCCTGGCTCGAAGTATGCCGCGCGCTGCGCGACGAGGACGACTTCTGCTTCGAGCAGCTGACCGACCTGTGCGGCGTCGACTATCTCGGCTTCGGCCAATCGGAATGGGACGCGGAGGACGCCTCCCACGAAGGCTTCAGCCGCGGGGTCGAGGCGCTCGGTCCGGGCCGATTCGCCTGGGACGACCGGCCCGAGGCCAGCGACGTGGAGCACCGCTTCGCGGTCGTCGTGCACCTGCTGTCGTTCAAACACAACCGCCGCCTTCGGCTGCGTTGTTTTGCGCCGGACGACGGCATGCCGATCCTGCCCTCGCTGACCGAGATCTGGAGTTCGGCCAACTGGTACGAACGCGAGGCGTTCGACCTGTACGGCATCATCTTCGAAGGGCACCACGACCTGCGCCGGATCCTGACGGACTACGGCTTCACCGGCCACCCGTTCCGCAAGGATTTCCCGCTGATCGGCAACGTGGAAATCCGGTACGACGAGCAGAAACGACGCATCGTGTACGAGCCGGTGCAGATCGAACCGCGCGTCACCGTGCCGCGGGTCCTGCGCGATGACTCGCGCTACAAGGCCGACGAGGTCGACCAGGCCGCGGACGCTCGCGCGGAGGAAATCGCGGCGGGCCAGGGAGAGCGAGATGGCTGAAATCCGCAATTACACGATGAACTTCGGCCCGCAGCATCCGGCGGCGCACGGTGTGCTGCGCCTGGTGCTCGAGATGGACGGCGAGACCGTCGTGCGCGCCGACCCGCACATCGGCCTGTTGCACCGGGCGACCGAGAAGCTGGCCGAGAGCAAGCCGTACAATCACAACGTCGGCTACCTGGATCGGCTCGACTACATGTCGATGATGTGCAACGAGCACGCCTACGTTCGCGCCATCGAGCAATTGCTGGGCATCGAACCGCCGCCGCGCGCGCAGTACATCCGCACGATGTTCGACGAGTTGACCCGCTTCTCGAACCACCTGTTGTGGATCGCGGCCTGCGGCATCGATCTCGGCGCCATGACCGTGTTCCTGTACTGCTTCCGCGAGCGCGAGATGGTCATGGACATGTACGAGGCCGTGTCGGGCGCGCGCATGCATGCGGGGTATTACCGGCCCGGCGGCGTGTACCGCGACCTGCCCGAAACGATGCCGAAATACCCGGAGACCCGCTGGACCAAGGGCAAGGACCTCAAGCGCCGCAACGAGTGGCGCGAGGGCACGCTGCTCGATTTCATCGAGGCCTTCGCCAAAGACGTGCCGAGCAAGATCGACGAGTACGAAACCCTGCTGACCGACAACCGGATCTGGAAACAGCGCACCGTGGGGATCGGCGTGGTTTCGCCGGAAAAGGCCATGCAGCTGGGGTACTCCGGCGTCATGCTGCGCGGTTCGGGCGTGGAGTGGGACCTGCGCAAGAAGCAGCCCTACGCGATGTACGACAAGATGGACTTCGACGTTCCGGTCGGCGTCAGCGGCGACTGCTACGACCGCTACCTGTGCCGCGTCGAGGAACTGCGCCAGTCCGCGAAAATCATCCTGCAGTGCGTCGACTGGCTGAAGCGCAATCCCGGCCACGTCATGCTCAAGAACTTCAAGGTCATCCCGCCGACCCGCGAGGAGATGAAGGATGACATGGAAGCCCTGATCCATCACTTCAAACTGTTCACCGAGGGGTATTGCGTGCCGCAGGGCGAAACCTACGCCGCGGTCGAAGCGCCGAAAGGCGAGTTCGGCTGTTACCTGGTTTCGGACGGCGCCAACAAGCCGTTCCGCGCACACTTCCGGGCGCCCGGATTCGCCCACCTGTCGAGCATGAACGAACTCACCCGCGGCCACATGCTGGCCGACACGGTGGCCATTATCAGTACGCTGGACCTCGTGTTCGGCGAGGTGGACCGCTGATGGAAACGCAAACCCGAACCGAGTCTCGGGGTATCGAGATGCTGACCGAAGAAACCCGCAAGACGATCGACCACTGGGTCGCCAAGTTCCCGGCGGACAAGAAGCGCTCCGCCCTGATTCAGTCGCTGATCGCGGCGCAGGAACAGAACGGCGGCTGGATCACGCAGGAACTGACCGAGGCGGTCGCCGACTACCTCGAGCTGCCCCCGGTCTGGGCCCACGAGGTGGTCTCGTTCTACTCGATGTTTTTCACCGAGCCGGTCGGCCGGCACAAGGTCAACATCTGCACCAACATTTCCTGCTGGCTGAACGGGGCGGATCGAATGGTCGAGCACGCGGAGCGCAAACTCGGCGTCAAGCTGGGCGAAACGACCGCCGACGGCCGCATCACGCTGGTCCGCGAGGAAGAGTGCCTGGCCGGTTGCTGCGGCGCGCCGATGGCGGTGGTCGACGGCCATTACAAGGAACACCTCGATATCGACACGCTCGATGAAATCCTGGACGGACTGGAGTAGACGCCATGGCCGAGCACAACGTCGTATTCACCACGCTGGACGCCGAGACCCCCTGGTCGCTGGACACCTACCTCGGCGTCGACGGCTACCAGGCCTGGAAGAAGATCCTGGCCGAAAAGACGCCGCAGGAGGACATCATCGACGAGGTCAAGACCTCGGCCCTGCGCGGACGCGGTGGCGCCGGTTTCCCGACCGGCCTGAAGTGGAGCTTCATGCCGCGCTCGGCGCCGATGCAGAAATACATCCTGTGCAACTCGGACGAGTCGGAGCCGGGCACCTGCCACGATCGCGACATCCTGCGCTTCAACCCGCACGCGGTTATCGAGGGCATGGCCATCGCCGGTTACGCGATGGGCGCCACCGTGGGTTACAACTACCTGCGCGGCGAGTTCCACCACGAACCCTTCGAGCGGTTCGAGGCTGCGCTGAAGGAGGCGTATGAGGCCGGCCTGCTGGGCAAGGACATCATGGGTTCCGGCATCGACATGGACATTCACACCGCGCTCGGCGCCGGCGCCTACATCTGCGGCGAGGAAACCGCCCTGATGGAGTCGCTGGAAGGCAAGAAGGGCCAGCCGCGCTTCAAGCCCCCGTTCCCGGCCAATTTCGGCCTCTACGGCGCGCCCAGCACGATCAACAATACCGAGACGCTGGCCTCGGTGCCGGCCATCATGCGCAACGGCGGCGAGTGGTTCCTGAACATCGGCAAGCCGAACAACGGCGGTCCGAAATGCTTCTCGGTCTCCGGCCACGTCGCGAAACCCGGCAACTACGAGCTGCCGCTCGGCACGCCGTTCGCGGAGCTGCTCGAGAAAGCCGGCGGCATGCGCGAAGGCCACACGCTGAAGGGCGTGATTCCCGGCGGATCGTCAATGCCCGTTCTGCCGGCCGACATCATCATGGACTGCACGATGGACTTCGATTCCCTGAGCAAGGCCGGTTCCGGCCTGGGTTCGGGCGCCGTCATCGTGATGGACGAGACGACCTGCATGGTCAAGGCCTGCGAGCGCATCGCGCAGTTCTACCACATGGAATCCTGCGGGCAGTGCACGCCCTGCCGTGAAGGCACGGGGTGGATGCACCGGATGCTGAAGCGGATCGTCGCCGGCCAGGGCCGGGACGGCGATCTGGAGCTGCTGCGTTCGGCGGCCGGACAGATCGAAGGCCACACCATCTGCGCCTTCGGCGAGGCGGCCGCGTGGCCGGTGCAGGGCTTCCTGCGCCACTACTGGGATGAATTCGAGTACTACGTCAAGCACGGCCGCTCGATGGTCGAGGAACAGCAGGGGTTGGCTGCATGAGTGCCGAAGTGAAAGACACCAGCGAAAACGTGACCACGCCGGCCGTGGACATGGTCAATATCGAGGTCAACGGGATCCCGCTCCAGGCCCCGAAGGGCTCGATGATCATCGAGGCGACCGACAAGGCCGGCATCGAGATACCGCGCTTCTGTTATCACCCCAAGCTGACGATCGCGGCCAACTGCCGGATGTGCCTGGTGGACGTCGAGAAAATGCCCAAGCCGGTGCCGGCCTGCGCCACGCCGGTGATGGAAGGCATGAAGGTCTACACGGCGTCGAAGCGGGCGCTCGACGCGCAGCACGGCGTGATGGAATTCCTGCTCATCAACCATCCGCTCGATTGCCCGATCTGCGACCAGGGTGGCGAATGCGAATTGCAGGACCAGTCGATGGGCTACGGCCGCAGCGTATCGCGGTTCGTCGAGCGCAAGCGGGTGGTCAAGGACAAGAACGTCGGGCCGCTGATCCAGACCGAGATGACGCGCTGCATCCACTGCACGCGCTGCATCCGCTTCCTGGATGAAATTGCGGGGACCAACGAAATGGGCGGCGCCGGCCGCGGCGACCGGCTGGAGGTCGGCACCGTGGTCCAGAACAGCATCGACTCCGAGCTGTCCGGCAACGTCATCGACCTGTGCCCGGTCGGCGCGCTGACCAACAAGCCGTTCCGCTTCGCGGCGCGCGCCTGGGAACTGATGGCGCGGCCGTCCATCGCGCTGCACGACGGCGTCGGCTCGCACCTGTACTACCACACGCGGCGCGGCGACGTGCTGCGTGCGGTGCCGCGGGACGCCGAATCGCTGAACGAGAACTGGCTGGCCGACCGCGATCGCTTCAGTCTGCACGGCCTGTACGCGGAAGACCGCGTGCTGGCGCCGCAGGTCAAGCAGGATGGCGAGTGGCGCACGGTGTCCTGGGACGAGGCGATCGAAACCGTCGCGTCGATCCTGAAGGACAGCGCCGAGACACACGGGGCGGACCAGACCGGCATGCTGATGTCGCCGTCCGCCACCACCGAGGAGTATTTCCTCGCCCAGGCCATGGTGCGCGGTCTGGGCAGCGGCAACATCGATCACCGCTTGCGCCAGGGCGACTTCTCCGACGACCCGGCCAGCCCGGCCGCGCCGGTCTTCGAGATGCCCGTCGCCGAAATCAGCGCCGCGGACGCGATTCTGCTGGCCGGCTGCAATCCGCGCGAGGAGGCGCCGATCATCGGTCATCGCGTGCGCCAGGCCGGGCGCAAGGGTGCCCGGATCAGCGCGTACAATCCGCTGGACTGGCCGTTCCATTTCGAGACGTCTCTGGACGCCATCGTCGCGCCGCAGGCCCTGGTCGACGCATTCGCCGGCCTCGCAGCCGCTGTCGAGCGCCGCACGCAGAACGCCGCGCCGGATGCGCTGCGTGGCGTGATCGACGGCGCCGCTTCGAGCGACGCCGCCGACGCGCTGGCCGCCCGGCTCGCGGACGCCGAGCGCGGCCTCGTGCTGCTCGGCCAGAGCGCGCTGGCGCACGGCGAAGCCGCCTGGCTGCGCGCGCTCGCGAAGTACATCGCCGGCGCGACCGGCTGCGCGTTCGACGTGCTCACGCACGGCGGCAATTCGCGCGGCGCCTGGCTGGCCGGCGCGGTGCCGCATCGCGGCCCCGGCGGCACAGCGGCGGCGACCGGCCTGGACGCGGCCGCGATGGTCGAAAATCCGCGCAAGACCTACCTGCTGTGGGGCGTCGAGCCCGGCTTCGATTCGAATGCGCCCGCGCGCTGCGTGAAAGCGCTGCACGCCGCGGACAAGGTGATCACGTTCGCCGCCTTCGCGGCCAGCGGCCTGTACGAGTTTTCCGACGTGATTCTGCCCCTGGCGCCGATGCCGGAGTCGGAGGGCAGCATGGTCAACTACGAGGGGACCTCGCTCACGTTCGCAACGGCCGGCAAGGCCCGCGGCGAAGCGCGGCCCGGCTGGCGGATCCTGCGCCGACTCGGCGAGGTGCTCGGTCTCGAGGGCTTCGACCAGGTGACGCTGGCCGACGTCCGCGCCAGTCTCGAAGCCGCGGGGCAGGGTGACACCGTCGCGCCGGCGGCGCCGGACCTGCCCGAGCGGCCTCAGGCCGAGGGTCTGCACCGCATCGGCGACACGCCGATGTACGCCGTCGATCCGCTGTGTCGGCGGTCACAACCGTTGCAGCAGACGGAGCAGGCGCAGAACGATTTCATCGGACTCAACCCCTCCGATGCGGCGCGTCTCGGGCTCGAAGCGGGCGCGACGGCACGCGTGACGCAGGGCGGCATGAGCGCCGAGTTCAGCGTGACCATCAGTGACCGCGTGCCCGAAGGCGGCGCCTGGCTGCGCAGCGCGACCTGCGCGACCCGCAAGCTGGGCCAGGCGTTCGGGCCGCTCAGCGTGGAGGTGGCGTGATGCCTGAGACATTCCTCGACCAACTGATCTACGTGGTCATCATCGTCCTGAAGATCGTGGCGGTGCTGGTGCCGCTGATCCTCGCGGTGGCGTACTACACGTACGCCGAGCGCAAGGTGATCGGCTACATGCAGATCCGCCGCGGACCGAACCGGATCGGCCCACTGGGCCTGTTCCAGCCGTTCGCCGACGTGCTCAAGCTGTTGCTGAAGGAGATCATCCTTCCCGAGAACGCGAACAAGTTCCTGTTCCTGCTGGCGCCGGTCCTGTCACTGGCGCCGGCCTTCGCGGCCTGGGCGGTGATTCCGTTCGACGACTGGGCGGTGATCGCCAACATCAACGCCGGCCTGCTGTTCATCCTGGCGATGAGTTCGCTCGGCGTGTACGGCCTGATCATCGCCGGCTGGGCGTCGAACTCGCAATACGCCTTTCTCGGCGCCTTGCGGTCCACGGCCCAGATGGTCTCCTACGAGATCTGCATGGGCTTCGCGCTGGTCGGCGTGTTGATCCTGGCCGGTACGCTGAACCTGACGGATATCGTGCTGGCCCAGCAGGGCGGGATACTGGACTGGTTCTGGCTGCCGCTGTTGCCGCTGTTCGCGATCTACGTGATTTCCGGTGTCGCGGAGACCAACCGCGCGCCGTTCGACGTCGCCGAGGGCGAATCGGAAATCGTCGCCGGCTTCCACGTCGAGTACGCGGGTTCCGGTTTCGCGATTTTCTTCCTGGCCGAATACGCCAACATGATCCTGATCTCGGGACTGACCGCGCTGCTGTTCGCCGGCGGCTGGCTGTCGCCGTTCGAGGGCATTCCGGTCCTTGGCGATACGTTCCTCGGTGAAGGAAGCATCTTCTGGTTCCTCGCCAAGACCGTGTTCTTCATGTACCTGTTCCTGTGGTGGCGCGCGACCTTCCCGCGGTACCGCTATGACCAGATCATGCGCCTGGGCTGGAAGGTTCTGTTGCCGATAACGATTGTCTGGGTGCTGGTCGCGGCCGTGCTCTCGGTCGCCGGCCTGGTCGTGAGGGGTAGCTGACGATGGATGCGATTACCCGCTATTTGAGAAGCCTGTTGCTGATCGAGTTGGGGCAGGGGCTCAGCGTCACGCTGCGTTATTTCTTCCGGCCCAAGTTCACGATCAATTACCCGGAAGAGAAGACGCCGAAGTCGAACCGCTTTCGCGGCCTGCACGCGTTGCGGCGCTACCCGAACGGCGAGGAACGCTGCATCGCCTGCAAACTCTGCGAGGCGGTCTGCCCGGCACTGGCGATCACGATCGATTCGACCCAGCGCGAGGACGGCACGCGCCGCACGACGCGCTACGACATCGACCTGTTCAAGTGCATTTACTGCGGGCTGTGCGAAGAGTCCTGCCCGGTCGATTCCATCGTGTTGACGGACGTGCACGAATTCCACTTCGAGAACCGCGGCGAGCACATCGTGACGAAACAGCAGTTGCTGGCGCTCGGCGAGCGCTACGAGGAGAGTATCGCCCGCAACCGCCTGCAGGACGCGGCGTACCGCTGACCGGGAGTGAACGATGCCGATCTATGAAATAGTCTTCTACGTTTTCTCCCTGATCATGCTGGGCGCGGCGGTGGCCGTGATCTCGGTGCGCAACCCGGTCTATGCCGCGCTGTGCCTGGTGCTGGCCTTTTTCAGCGCCGCCGCGATCTGGCTGCTGCTGGAAGTCGAGTTTCTCGCCATCATCCTGGTTCTGGTCTACGTCGGGGCGGTCATGGTGCTGTTCCTGTTCGTCGTCATGATGCTCGACATCAACCTCGAACCGCTGCGCGCCGGGTTCGCCCGCTACCTGCCCGCCGGAATTTTCGTGGCCCTGCTGATGGCGGTGGAATTCCTGCTGGTGCTGTGGACGAAGGGGCGTTTCGACGAGAACGCCTTCCCGACGCCGCCACCGAATACGGCCGACTACAGCAACACCGCGGCGCTCGGCGAACGGCTGTTCGCGAACCACCTGCTGGCCTTTGAAGTGGCCGGCGTGATCCTGCTGGTGGCGATCGTCGCTGCGGTCTCATTGACGCTGCGCAAGCGCACCGGCTCGCATCGCCAGAACCCGTCCCTGCAGGTGCGCGTGCGCAAGGACGAGCGGGTTCGCCTGGTGAAAATGAAAACCGAACCCCGGCAGGACGGCTGAGGAGACAGGCCATGTTGACACTCGCACACTTCCTGACGCTGGGCGCCATCCTGTTCTGCCTGAGCGTGACCGGCATTTTCCTGAACCGCAAGAACGTGATCATCCTGCTGATGTGCATCGAACTGATGCTGCTGGCGGTGAACATGAATTTCGTCGCGTTTTCGCACTTCCTCGGCAACCTCGACGGACAGGTGTTCGTCTTCTTCATCCTGACCGTGGCCGCCGCCGAAGCGGCCATCGGGCTGGCGATCCTGGTGGTGCTGTTCCGCAACCGGCGCACCATCAACGTGGCCGAACTGGACGATCTGAAGGGCTGACATGTCTCTCAAAACGCTATTGATACTGATCCCCCTGCTGCCGCTCATCGCGGCGGCCGTCGCGGGCCTGTTCCGGAATGTGATCGGCCGCGCCGGATCGCACTGGGTGACCATTCTCGGTGTCGGCGCCTCGTTTTTCCTGTCGGCCTACGTGCTGTACCTGCAGATGTTCGAGGGGCTCGGCACGCAGAACATCAGCGTCTACACCTGGATGGTGTCGGACGGCATCCGCTTCGAGGTCGGTTTCCTGATCGATCACCTGACGGCACTGATGATGACGGTCGTGACCTTCATCTCGTTCATGGTGCATATCTACACGATCGGCTACATGGCGGACGATCCGGGTTACCAGCGTTTCTTCAGCTACATCGCGCTGTTCACCTTCTCCATGCTGATGCTGGTCATGGCCAACAACTTCCTGCAGCTGTTCTTCGGCTGGGAAGCGGTGGGCCTGGTTTCGTACCTGCTGATCGGTTTCTGGTTCAAGCGCGAATCGGCCATTTACGCGGGGCTCAAGGCCTTCCTGGTCAACCGGGTCGGCGATTTCGGCTTTCTGCTGGGCATCGCGGCCGTGCTGTACTGCTTCGGCTCGCTGGACTACGCGACCGTCTTCGCGGGCGCACCGGACGTCGTCGGGCAGACCGTATCGATCATTCCGACGGCGGGCATCTTCATGGTGGCCCGCATGTCGCCGCTGTTCGAGTTGAGCGACGCCGCGCTGAGCTTCGTCATGCTGATCGG
This sequence comes from Lysobacterales bacterium, assembly GCA_037384065.1. GTDB lineage: Bacteria > Pseudomonadota > Gammaproteobacteria > Xanthomonadales > SZUA-36 > JABDPF01. The sequence goes on along the minus strand of JARROJ010000026.1, from coordinate 34,628 downwards.
CGCGGTGACCGCGTTCTCGATGGGCCTGGTCGGTATCGTGCAGAACGACATCAAGCGCGTCATCGCGTACTCGACGCTCTCGCAGCTCGGCTACATGACCGTCGCGCTCGGCGTGTCGGCCTATTCGGCGGCGATCTTCCACCTGGCGACGCACGCCTTTTTCAAGGCCCTGCTGTTCCTCGGCGCGGGCTCGGTGATCATCGCGCTGCACCACCAGCAGGACATGCGCTACATGGGCGGCCTGCGCAAGCAGATGCCGGTGACCTGGCTGACGGCCTGGATCGGCACGCTGGCCCTGATCGGTTTTCCGTTCTTCGCCGGCTTCTACTCCAAGGACGCGATCATCGAGGCGGTTCACGCCTCCACCCGCTGGGGCGCCGGTATCGCGTACTGGGCGGTGTTGCTCGGCGTCATCGTGACGTCGTTCTACAGCTTCCGCCTGCTGTACCTGACCTTCCACGGTAAGCCGCGCTACACGATCGACGTGGGCGCCGGGCACCATCCGCCGGACGGCGTCCTGCAGCATGCGCCGAAGGAATCGCCGCTGGTCGTGACCGTGCCGCTGATCCTGCTGGCGATTCCGTCGATCGTGATCGGTTACCTGACCATCGAGCCGGTGCTGTTCGGCGGCTGGCTGGCCGATTCCCTGACGGTCCTGCCGCAGAACGACACCGTGGCGGCGGTCGGCCATCACTTCCATGGCCCGACCGCGATGGCGACGCACGCGCTGCAGACCGCGCCGTTCTGGCTGATGATCGGCGGCTTCGTGCTGGCGACCTTCATCTACCAGTTCCGCCCGGCGATCGCGGATCGCCTGCAGCAGCGCCTGCCGCGGCTGCACGCCCTGCTGGAAAACAAGTTCTACATCGACGAGCTGTACCAGAAGCTGTTCATCAGCCGCACCGTGAAGATCGGCAACGGGCTCTGGCACCGGGCCGACGCCGGGCTGATCGACGGCTGGCTGGTCAACGGCTCGGCGCGCCTCATGGGGAATCTTTCGGCGCGCGTCCGTAACTGGCAGAGCGGTTACCTGTTCCATTACGCCTTCGCAATGATCATCGGACTGATCGGCATCATCGCGATCTGGGTCACGCTGTAGAGGTTACAAATACAATGGCATCCAACTGGCCCATCCTGAGCATTCTGATCTGGCTGCCGATTTTCGGCGCCGTGGCGGTGCTGGCCGCCGGGGAACACCGCGCCGGCCTGGCCCGCGTGCTGGCCTTGCTGGTGGCGGCGGCGACTTTCGTGCTCAGCATCACGCTTTTCACCGGTTTCGATACCTCGACCGCGGCGATGCAGTTCACCGAGTTCAAGCCGTGGATCGAGACGTTCAACATCAATTACGCACTTGGCGTCGACGGTTTCTCGGTGCCGCTGATCCTGCTGACGACCTTTTTCGGCGTGATCGTCGTAATCGCCGGCTGGGAAGTCATCACCGACAAGGTGCACCAGTACATGGCCGCGTTCCTGGTCATGGAAGGGCTGATGGTCGGCGTGTTCGCCGCGCTCGACGCACTGCTGTTCTACGTGTTCTTCGAGGCGATGCTGATTCCGATGTTCCTGGCGATCGGCGTCTGGGGCGGCCCCAACCGGGTGTACGCGGCGATCAAGTTCTTCCTGTACACCTTCCTGGGCTCCGTGTTCATGCTGGTCGGGCTGATCTACCTGTACATCCAGACCGGCACCTGGTCGATCCTCGAGTGGCACCAGGTGCCGCTCGCGCTGACCGTGCAGAAGTGGCTGTTCCTCGGCTTCCTGGCCGCGTTCTCGGTGAAGATTCCGATGTGGCCGGTACACACCTGGTTGCCTGACGCGCACGTCGAGGCGCCGACGGGCGGTTCGGTGATCCTGGCGGCGATCATGCTGAAAATCGGTGGTTACGGCTTCATCCGGTTCAGCCTGCCGATTACGCCGGACGCCGCGGCAGCGCTCGACTGGCTGATCATCGCGCTGTCGCTGATCGCGGTCGTCTACATCGGCTTCGTCGCCCTGGTTCAGGAAGACATGAAGAAACTGATCGCCTATTCCTCGATCTCGCACATGGGGTTCGTGACGCTCGGCATGTTCATCGCTTTCGCGGTGTTCCAGAATACCGAGTCCGGCCGCGGCGCCGCGCTGGGGGTCGAGGGCGCGATGGTCCAGATGATCTCGCACGGTTTCGTCTCCGGCGCCCTGTTCCTCTGCGTCGGCGTGCTGTACGACCGCGTGCACAGCCGCCAGATCAAGGATTACGGCGGCGTCGCCAACACCATGCCCTGGTTCGCCGCGCTGGCCGTGCTGTTTTTCATGGCGAACGCGGGCCTGCCGGGCACCAGCGGCTTCGTCGGCGAGTTCATGGTGATCCTGGCGTCGTTCCAGGCCAATTTCTGGTACGCCTTCCTGGCCGCGGTGACCCTGATTCTCGGCGCGGCCTACAGCCTGTGGCTGGTCAAGCGGGTCATCTTCGGCGACGTGACCAACAAGAACGTGGCCAACCTCGAAGACATCAACGCGCGCGAGGCGCTGGTGCTGGGCACCATCGCGGTCGCGGTGTTGGTGGTCGGCCTCTGGCCGCAGCCGCTGGTCGAACTGATGCACGCGTCGGTCGATTCGTTGCTGCAGCACATTCAGCAATCCAAGATCGTCCTCGTTGGGGGTTGATGCTATGACTCGCATGGATTTGTTACTCATCGCCCCCGAACTCTGGGTGGTGACCATGACCTGCGTGATCCTGATCGTGGATCTCTTCATCAAGGAAGAGCGCCGCGGGATCATCCACCTCCTGGCGATGATCACCCTGATCTTCGCGGCCATCATCACCCTGCGGTTCGATTACCGCGTCGGTGAGTCGGTCTCGGCGCTGGCGTTCAGCGGCGCCTTTATCCGTGACCAGATGGGCGACATGCTGAAGCTGTTCACCTACGTCGTGCTGGCGATGGTGTTCATCTACGCCAAGTTCTGCCTGCGCCAGTTCCGCATGTTCCGGGCGGATTTCTACACGCTGTCGCTGGAAGCGTTGCTTGGTGTCATGCTCCTGATTTCCGCCAACAACCTGATCATGGTGTACCTGGGCCTGGAACTGCTCGCGCTGTCGAGTTACGCGCTGGTGGCGTTCGATCGCGACTCGAAGCGCGGCTCGGAAGCCGCGATGAAATACTTCGTGCTGGGGTCGATGGCGTCCGGCATGCTGCTCTACGGCATGTCCATGATCTATGGGGCCACCGGCACCCTGGACCTCGGCGGTATCGCCGACGCGGTGCGCGTCAACGGCGCGGACGACGTCATGCTGGTGTTCGGACTGGTTTTCCTGGTGGTGGGGCTGGCCTTCAAGCTCGGCGTCGCGCCGTTTCACATGTGGGTCCCGGATGTGTACCACGGGGCCCCGGTCGCGATCACGTTGTTCATCTCCTCGATACCGAAAATGGCCGCGTTCGCGATGGCTTTCCGCCTGCTGCAGACCGGGCTCGGTGACCTGCAGAGCGACTGGTCGCAGATGCTGAGCGTGCTGGCGGTGTTGTCGATCGTGATCGGCAACCTGGCCGCGATCGCACAGACGAACATCAAGCGGATGCTGGCGTATTCGACGATTTCGCACATGGGCTTCGTGCTGCTCGGACTGCTGCCGGGCAACGCCGAAGGCTACGGGGCGGCGATGTTCTACGTGATCGTCTACGCCCTGATGTCCGCCGCCGCCTTCGGCATGGTCATCCTGCTGTCGGCGCGGGGCGTGGAGGCGGAGAACCTGGAGGACTTCAAGGGCCTGAACCAGCGCAACCCCTGGTACGCGGCGATCATGGCGATGGTCATGTTCTCGATGGCCGGCGTGCCGGTGTTCGTCGGCTTCTTCGCCAAGTGGCTGGTGATCAAGGCCGCGCTGGATGCCGGGCTGATGTGGCTGGCGATCATCGCGGTGGTGTTCTCGGTGGTCGGCGCGTTCTACTACATCCGCGTGTTCAAGCTGATGTATTTCGACGAACCGGTCTCGGAGACCCCGATCGAGGCGCCCGTCGACTTCCGAGCGGTGATTTCCCTGAACGGCATCATCATGCTCGGCCTGGGCATCTTTTCCAGTTCCCTGATCCAGATTTGCATGTCCTCCTTCGGGGCTTGAATTCGGGTATTGGAATCTATATCATTCCTGTCTTGCTGATGCGGGGTGGAGCAGTCTGGCAGCTCGTCGGGCTCATAACCCGAAGGTCGCAGGTTCGAATCCTGCCCCCGCTACCACGATTTTGGCGAGGCCCCGGCAGGGGCCTCACTTTATTTTAAGGGGCCAGTGAGCCCCTTTTTTGCATCCGGGATCCAGCCGCCCGGAGAACTTTGACGGAGTAGCCATTGAGTTCGGCAAAGCTGACAGGTCTGCTGCGCCCGCTGGTCGAGGATCTCGGTTACGAGTTCGTGGGACTGGAGCACAGCAGCAACCCGAAAAACCCGGCGCTGGTCGTGTACATCGACCGTCCGGACGGGATCGCGATCGAAGATTGCGAGCGCGTGTCCCGGGAAGTCGCGGCGCTGCTGGACGTGGAGGACCCGATACCGGGCCACTACAGCCTCGAAGTCTCGTCGCCGGGGCTCGACCGGCCGCTGTTCACGGCGGACCACTACCGGAAGTTCATCGGCGAGCAGGCCCGGGTGACGGTGTTTGCGCCGGTGGACGGGCGCCGCAAGTTCCGGGGCGAGATCCTGGGCTGTGACGACGCGCGGCTGCGGCTGCGCCAGGACGGCGCGGAGGTCGAGCTGGACATGGGTAATATCGCGAAAGCCAGGCTGGTTCCGGATTACGACGCCATCCTGGCGGCGTCGAAAAGCTGATTCGAATCAAACGATTAGAGAGTAAAGACACGATGAGCAAAGAAATCCTGCTGGTTGTGGATGCCGTTTCCAACGAAAAGGGCGTCAGCAAGGACGTGATCTTCGGGGCGCTGGAAGCCGCGCTGGCGTCCGCCGCGCGCAAGCTGAGCGAAGAGGAGCGCGACGTTCGGGTCGAGATCGATCGCAGCACCGGTGACTACAGCACCTTCCGGCGCTGGGAAGTGATCGCCGACGACGAGGAAATGGAGAACGAGGACGCCCAGCTGTTCCTCGCCGACGCGCAGAAAATCGATGCGGATATCGAGGTCGGCGGCTTCATCGAGGAACCGATGGAGAACGCCGAGTTCGGCCGTATCGCGGCGCAGACCGCCAAGCAGGTCATCGTTCAGCGGGTCCGCGAGGCCGAGCGGGCGCAGGTCGTGGAGGAATTCCAGGACCGCGCCGGCGAGTTGATCAGCGGCATCGTCAAGCGTGTCGAACGGGGCAACGTGTATCTCGATCTCGGCGGCAACGCGGAGGCGTTCATTTCGCAGCGCCACATGATTCCCGGCGAATCGGTGCGCCCCGGCGACCGGTTGCGCGCGTTCCTGTACGAGGTCAAGTCCGAGCTGCGCGGCCCGCAGCTGTTCGCCAGCCGCACGATCGTCGAATTCCTGGTGGCGCTGTTCGAGCTGGAAGTGCCGGAAATCGGCCAGGAGCTGATCACGATCATGGGCGGAGCGCGTGATCCGGGCCGCCGGGCCAAGATCGCGGTGCGTTCCAACGACAAGCGCACCGACCCGATCGGGGCCTGCGTCGGCATGCGCGGTTCGCGCGTGCAGGCCGTGTCGAACGAACTGGCCGGCGAGCGGATCGACATCATCCTGTGGAACGACAACCCGGCCCAGTTCGTCATCAATGCGATGGCGCCGGCGGAAGTGGCCTCGATCGTGGTCGACGAGGAAAACAACGCGATGGATATCGCGGTCGAGGAGTCGAACCTGTCCCAGGCGATCGGGCGCGGCGGGCAGAATGTGCGCCTGGCCAGCGAACTGTCGGGCTGGGAGCTCAACGTGCTGACCATCGAGCAGGCCGAGCAGAAGAGCGAGGAAGAAACCCGAGCGATCCTCGAGCGCTTCATGAAGCGCCTCGACGTCGGCGAGGACGTCGCCAGCATCCTGGTGCACGAGGGCTTCAGCAACATCGAGGAGGTCGCCTACGTGCCCGAATCCGAATTGCTCGAGGTCGAGGAATTCGACGAGGAAATCGTCACCGAGATCCGGCGACGCGCGCGCGATGCGCTGCTGACCCAGTTGATCGCCCGCGAAGAGGTGCTGGATCAGAATGCGCCCGAGGCCGATCTTCTGGCGCTCGAGGGCATGACCGAACGCCTCGCTTTCCGCCTCGCGGAGAAGGGCGTGCGCGCGCAGGAGGATCTCGCCGAGCTGTCGGTCGACGAGCTCCAGGAAATCGATGAAATGAGTGACGAGGACGCAGCGGCGCTGATCATGGCCGCGCGCGCCCCGTGGTTCGCGGAAGAAGCACAAGAATAACGGACGACCGCCGCGAACCCCGGAGAAATTTAAGGAGCAGACGATGTCACAAGTAACCGTTTCACAACTGGCCGATGTACTCGGCGTCGATTCGAGCAAGCTGCTGACGCAGCTGAACGACGCCGGCATCAAGGCGAGTGGGCCGGACGACACGGTCTCCAACGACGACAAGAAAAAGCTGCTGGCGCATCTGCGCGCGAGCCACGGCAAGCAGGAAAGCGACGCCACCGCGCCACGCCGGGTGACGCTCAAGCGCAAGTCCGTCAGTGAACTGCGCGTGTCGGGTTCCGGTCCGCGGGCGACGACGCGAACGGTCAACGTCGAGGTGCGCAAGCGCCGCACCTACGTGAAGCGCGAGGTGGTCGAGGAGCAGATCGGCGGCGAAGACAGTGAACGCGAGGAAGCGCGCCGGATTCTCGAGGAATCGCGGGCCCAGCGCGAGGCCGAGGAGCGGGCGCGCGAGGAAGCCGCCGAGGCGGCGCGCCGCAAGCGCGAGGAAGAGGAACGCAAGGCCGCCGAGGAGCGCGCGCTGCGCGAGGCGGAAGAGAAAACGCGTCGCGAGGCGGAGGAAAGCGCCCGCCGCGAAGCGGAAGAGCGCGCCCAGGCCGAAGAGGCCCGGCGCCGCGCCGAGGACGAGGAACGCAAGCGCGAGGAGGAACGCGCGCGACGACTGGCGGAAGAGCAGCGCCGTCGCGAGAAGGAAAAAGGCAAATCCAAGAAGACGACCCGCTACGGCCGCAAGGAACTGCACGTGGCCGGCGGCGCCGCGGCGCGTCGGCGCAAGCCGGGCGTTCGTGGCCGGGGCGCTGCGAACCGTCCGTCCGAGCACGGCTTTTCGCGGCCGACGGCTCCGGTGACCCGCGAGGTCGCGGTTCCCGAAGCCATCACCGTGGCCGACCTGGCCAAGGAGATGGCGGTCAAGGCGAGCGAGCTGATCAAGGTCATGATGCAGATGGGCATGATGGTCACGATCAACCAGAGTCTCGACCAGGACACCGCGATCCTCGTGGTCGAGGAGATGGGCCATACCGCCAAGCGCGCCGAACAGAAAGACATCGAGAGCGAACTGATCGCCGAGGACACGGTCGAGGACGGCGAGGCGGTGACCCGTCCGCCGGTGGTGACCGTGATGGGTCACGTCGACCATGGCAAGACGTCGCTGCTGGATTACATCCGCCATTCGCACATCGCCGAAGGCGAGGCCGGCGGCATCACGCAGCATATCGGCGCCTACCACGTGAAGACCGATCGCGGCATCGTCACGTTCCTGGACACGCCGGGTCACGCGGCCTTCACGGCGATGCGCGCCCGCGGCGCCCAGGCCACGGATATCGTGATCCTGGTCGTGGCGGCCGACGACGGCGTGATGCCGCAGACGAAGGAAGCCATCCAGCACGCCCGGGCCGCGGGTACGCCGATCATCGTCGCGGTCAACAAGATCGACCGCCCGGAAGCCGATCTGGACCGCGTTCGGACCGAACTGTCGAAGGAAGAGGTCATTCCGGAGGACTGGGGTGGCGAGGACATCTTCGTCAACGTCTCGGCCAAGACCGGCGAGGGCATCGAGGATCTGCTCGAAGCCGTGCTGCTGCAGGCCGAGGTGATGGAACTGAAGGCCGTGCCGGACATGAAGGCGCGCGGCGTGGTCGTGGAATCGAGCCTGGACAAGGGGCGTGGCCCCATCGCCACGCTGCTGATTCAGCAGGGCACGCTGACCCGCGGCGACATGATCCTGGCCGGCCAGGAGTACGGCCGGGTTCGCGCGATGTTCGACGAGAGCGGCGAGCCGATCGAGTCGGCCGGCCCCTCGATGCCCGCGGTCGTCCAGGGCCTGTCCGGCGTGCCGGCAGCCGGTGACGAGGTGCTGGCCGTGGCCAACGAGCGCAAGGCCCGCGAAGCATCCGCCACGCGACAGGAAAAGGAGCGCGAGGCCCGCCTCGCCCGCCAGCAGGCCGCCAAGCTGCAGAACCTGTTCGAGAGCATGGGCAAGGAAGAGCAGCTCAACGTCAACCTGTTGATCCGTGCGGACGTCCAGGGCAGCGTCGAGGCGCTGCGCGACGCGCTGACGCGGCTCAGCAACGACGATGTGCGGGTCAACGTCGTCGCCTCCGGCGTCGGCGCCATCACCGAGAACGATGCCGCGCTGGCCCAGGCCTCGAACGCGATCATCATCGGGTTCAACGTCCGCGCCGACGCAACCGCGCGCAAGGTGATCCAGGAAAACGAGCTCGACCTGCACTACTACTCGGTCATCTACGACGCGATCGACGACATCAAGAAGGCCATTTCCGGCATGCTCGGCACCGAGGTGAAGGAGCAGATCATCGGCCTGGCCGAGGTGAAGGAGGTGTTCCGTTCCTCCAAGCTCGGCGCGATCGCGGGCTGCATCGTCGTCGAGGGCGTGGTCAAGCGGCACAATCCGATTCGCGTGCTGCGCGAGAACGTGGTGATTTTCGAGGGCGAGCTGGAATCGCTGCGTCGCTTCAAGGACGACGTCAACGAGGTCCAGTCCGGCACCGAGTGCGGTATCGGCGTCAAGATGTACGACGACGTCAAGCCGGGCGACCACATCGAGTGCTTCGAGCGCATCGAGGTCGCGCGGACCCTCTAGGAGCGACGCCATGCCCCGTGACTTCAAGCGCTCCGAGCGCGTCGCCGGTTCGCTGCGCCGCGAACTGGCGCGACTGATCCAGATGGAGCTCAAGGATCCCGATATCGGCTTCGTCGGCCTGTCGGATGTGGAGGTCAGCCGGGACCTGGGGCACGCGCAGGTCTGGGTCACGGTGTTCGAACCGGACAAGGCCCGCACGTCGATCGAAGCGCTGAACCAGGCGGCCGGCTTTCTGCGCCGGCGCCTCGGCCAGGAAATGCGCATCCGCTCCGTGCCCGAGCTCCACTTCCATCACGACGCATCCGTCGAAACGGGGCGCCGCATGGACGAACTGATCGAAAGCGCCGTTTCATCCGACCGGCACGCGGACGAAGACGACGACACAGCGGACTGACGATGGCCCGCCGGCGCAAGGGCAGGGACATCCACGGCGTGCTGTTGCTGGACAAACCGGCCGGCTGGTCGTCGAACCAGGCCGTGCAGAAGGTCCGCTGGCTGCTCCAGGCGCGCAAGGCCGGCCACACCGGAACCCTCGACCCCTTTGCCACCGGCATGCTGCCGATCTGTCTCGGCGAGGCCAGCAAGACCGCGGCGTACATGCTGGATGCCGAGAAGACCTACGAGGCCTGCGCGCGGCTGGGCGTTGCGACCGCCACCGGGGACGTCGAGGGCGAGGCGACACGGACGGCCCCCGTTCCGGAACTGGATGAGGCGACGATCCGGCAGGCGCTGTCGACCTTCACCGGCGTCATTCGCCAGGTGCCGCCGATGTACTCCGCGCTGAAACACGAAGGCCAGCCCCTGTATCGCCTGGCCCGCGCCGGCCAGGAGGTCGAACGCGAGGCGCGCGAGGTGACGATTCATCGGCTGGAACTCATCGCCTGGCGTTCCCCCGATCTCGCCTTTCGGGTGACCTGTTCGAAGGGGACCTACGTTCGCACGCTGGCCGAGGACCTGGCCGCCGCGCTCGGCAGCTGCGCCCACCTGGTTGCGTTGCGCCGCACCGCGTCCGGCCCGTTCCGCAGCGGTATGGTCAGCCTGGAGGACGTCGAACGGCGCGCCGCGGCCGGCGACGCGGAGTCGCTGTTGCTGCCGCCCGACGCGGGCCTGGCCGACTGGCCGGTGATCACGCTGGACGCCGCCGCCGCGACCCGCTTTTCACACGGCAACCCGGTCCCGGCGCCGAAAGCCGATCGGGGGTCGGTCCGCGTGTACGCGGCCGCCGGAACCCTGCTTGGCCTGGGCGAGGTCACGGCCGGGAATCTGCTGAAACCCAGGCGTATAATGAACCTGGCAGCGTAGCGAACCGACGCGCTTTCAGCGCCAGCGAGCGGCCGACCCCGGCGTTTTCGGAAACGGGCAAAAACCGCGTATTCCGCTTGTTTCGAGCCGCGCCTGCCGCTACAATACGCTGCTCTTTAAACCCAGGGGCTTCGAAGGCTTTATAAAGAACGTTGTTCGTTCGGCACGCCGCTACCGCACAGCGCTCTTTGCTAAAGGCTTCGTTGCTCTAGATATGGAGAAGGAACCATGTCTTTTGATGCAGAAGCTAAAGCGAAGATTGTCAGCGAGTATGCTCGTTCAGAAAGCGATACCGGCTCACCCGAGGTCCAGGTCGCGTTGCTGACGGGCCGTATCCAGTATCTCACCGACCATTTCAAGGCTCACAAAAGCGATCACCACTCGCGACGCGGTTTGTTGCGCATGGTGAATCAGCGTCGCAGCCTGCTCGACTACCTGAAAAAGAAGGACATCGAGCGTTATCGCGACCTGATCAAGCGCCTCGGCCTGCGCCGCTAGGTCGTTCGTTTCCGGCCGCCGCGTAACGCGTCACTGCGGCACGTGGCCCGTCGGCGACCCGCGCCCTGGTCCGTTGGCCCATGACGGCCTGCATCACGACACGGCTTTCGCTCTGGCAGACCCTGGTCTGCCGGAGCGTTCGCGTATTCAGCTTTGATTGATAAACAGGAAAAAACTCGTGCAAAAACTGACAAAGACGTTTCAGTACGGTGACCACCAGGTCACACTGGAGACCGGACAGATCGCCCGCCAGGCCAGTGGCTCGGTCGTGGTCAAGATGGCCGATACGGTCGTCATGGTCACGGTCGTGGGGCAGAAGGAGGCCGACGCCGGCCGCCCGTTCTTTCCCCTGACGGTCAACTACCAGGAAAAATTCTACGCAGCCGGCCGCATTCCCGGCGGATTCTTCAAGCGCGAGGGGCGTCCGACGGAGAAAGAGACGCTGACCTGCCGCCTGATCGATCGCCCGATCCGTCCGCTGTTCCCCAAGGGCTTCATGAACGAAGTGCAGGTCATCGCGACGCTGATGTCCTCGAACCCGGAAGTGGACGGCGACATCCCGGCCCTGATCGGCACCTCCGCCGCGCTGGCCCTGTCGGGTATCCCGTTCAACGGCCCGATCGGCGCCGCGCGGGTCGGTTACATCGACGGCAACTACGTGCTGAACCCCACGGCGAGCCAGCTGGAGAATTCCAAGCTCGACCTGGTCGTGGCCGGCACCGAGAGCGCCGTGCTGATGGTCGAGTCGGAAGCGAAACTGCTGTCGGAAGACATCATGCTGGGCGCGGTGACCTTCGGGCACGAGGCGTCCAAGGCCGTGGTGCAGGCGGTGCGCGAACTCGCGCAGGAAGCCGGCGCCCAGCCCTGGGACTGGGAAGCCCCGCAGGCCGACGAAAGCCTGGCCGAGAAGGTCGAGGCCGCCGCCAAGGCCGGCCTGGTCGACGCCTACGCGATCGCGGACAAGATGCAGCGCCGTGACGCCATCGACGAGGTCAAGAAGGCCCTGATCGAAAGCCTGTGTGACGAAAACGACGAGAGTGCGCCGAGCAAGGACGCCGTCTCGGGCGCGTTCTCCAAGCTGGAGAAGACCCTGGTGCGCGAGCACATCCTGTCGGGCAAGCCGCGCATCGACGGCCGCGACCTGTCCACCGTCCGGCCGATCACGGTCGAGTGCGGCGTGCTGCCGCGGGCGCACGGTTCGGCCCTGTTCACGCGCGGCGAGACCCAGGCCATCGTGGCGACCACGCTCGGCACCGGCCGCGACGCGCAGATCATCGACGCGGTCCAGGGCGAGTACAAGGACCCGTTCATGCTGCACTACAATTTCCCGCCGTTCTGCGTCGGCGAGACCGGCTTCATGAGCGGGCCCAAGCGCCGCGAGATCGGCCACGGCCGCCTGGCGCGCCGCGGTGTTTCCGCGGTCCTGCCGACCATGGAAGAATTTCCGTACGTGATCCGCGTGGTCTCGGAGATCACCGAGTCCAACGGTTCCAGCTCGATGGCGTCGGTCTGCGGCACCTCGCTGTCGCTGATGGACGCCGGCGTGCCGGTCAAGGCGCCGGTCGCGGGCATCGCCATGGGCCTGATCAAGGAAGGCGACCGTTTCGCGGTGCTGTCCGACATCCTCGGTGACGAGGATCACCTCGGCGACATGGACTTCAAGGTTGCGGGCACCCAGGACGGCATCACGGCCCTGCAGATGGACATCAAGATCGAGGGCATCAACGAGGAGATCATGCGCATCGCCCTGGCCCAGGCCCGGGACGGACGCAACTTCATCCTCGGCGAGATGAACAAGGTGCTCAGCGAATCGCGCAAGGAAATGTCCGAATACGCACCGCGCCTGATGACGCTGAAGGTTCACCCGGACAAGATCCGCGACGTGATCGGCAAGGGCGGCGTGACCATCCGCGCGATCACCGAGGAGACCGGTTGTACGATCGACATCGCCGACGACGGCACCGTGACGATCGCCTCGGTCAACAAGGAAGCCGCCGACGAAGCCCGCCGCCGGATCGAACAGATCACGGCCGACATCGAGCCGGGCCAGATCTTCGAGGGCAAGGTCATCAAGATCATGAACTTCGGCGCTTTCGTCACGCTGACCCCGGGCCGTGACGGCCTGGTGCACATCTCCCAGCTCTCCAACGAGCGGGTGGAGAACGTGACCGACGTGGTGAAGGAAGGCGATACGGTCAAGGTCAAGGTGCTCGAGGTCGACAAGCAGGGGCGTATCCGCCTCAGCATGAAGGCCGTGGGCGAGGACGAGTAAGTCCGGCGATCCCGACCTGAGAAAAAGCGCCCCGCGGGGCGCTTTTTCGTTTTTGGGGACCGGGCTTCAGTCGGGGCCGGCGTCCTTGAACACCACGGCGGCGCCGGTGCGGCCGTCGATCCGGATCTCCAGCGGTCGCGGCAGGCGGACATGCCGCACGTGGGCCGTGTTCGACCGCGGCTCGATCGCGTTCAGCCAGTCCCAGTCGAGAAACCCGGACCGGCTGCTGCTGTTGACCGTCAGGTAGGCGATGCCGAAGGTGATCAGGTTCTGGAAGAAGTGCGTGCCGAACGAGGGCTCGACCACGAAATCACCGTAGTCGGCTTCCACGATCACCCGGGCCGCGGAGATCTGGTCCCACTTGGTCGGGATGCCCAGCCAGCGGTCAGCGGTGCCCCAGCGACCGGGCCCGATCAGCATGTAGGGACGTTTGCGCGCCTTGAAGTAGGCGTTGTATTCGCCGACTTCGGCGGCCATGCGCGCCATGCTGTCGCGGCGAAAGCCTTCGTTGGCCACGAACACGATGTCCCGGATCCCGTCAATCCGACCGTTGCCCAGGGCCTGGTCGGAGCGGCAGAACACCTCGGCTTCGTCATCGTCGTCGATCGACACGTCCTCGAACGAGGCGGCCACTTTCATCGGCCGGATCTGCAACAGGCGGAACTCGTTGGGTTTGCCCTTCTCGGGATTGAACTCGACCGCGAACTCGACCTCCACCGGCACGTTCATGGCGCCGGCGCCCAGTTTCAGGAAATACTGCAGGATTTCCGACAGCGGAAAGATCTTCGTCTTCAGGATCGGATCGAAGGTCACGATGCGCGTGCCCTCGCGGCTGATACCCGGGTAGACGCGGTCGTTGTCGGCCGAGTAGGTCGAACCGATGTAGTGCAGCACGCCATGCGTCTCGGCGTCGCTGACTTTCAACTTGACCAGCCCGACTTCGCCGCCGACCTCGGGAAATACCGAACTGCGCGTCATGTCGACCGCGAAGAATTCGCGCTGGGCGTTCCGCAGATAATCCTGGGTGGTCGAGAACTGCGGCAGGGCGCGCGGATTGGCCGGTGAGAAGAACAGGCAGTTTTCGCCTTCCATGATCGTCTTGCCGAGACCGAGCGCGCAGTAGGCGATGCCCTCCTCCGGGCGGATGTGCCCGACGGAGTAGAAATTGTACGAACGGGCCATGCCGGAGAATACGGGATAGTAGTAACCGCCATGATTTTTGCCGACGATCTGCTGCAGCACCACCGCCATTTTCTCTTCCTCGGTGCGGTTGCCGGTCGCCTGCGTGTAGTTTTTCGCGTTGCGGAAGTAGACCGACGCGTAGTTCAGCTTGATCGCGGCCACCAGGCGTTGCAGGCGACCTTCCAGCGAGGGGTGGTTGTTGGGCAGGAAGTGGGTGTCGAAGATGCCTGCGAACGGCTGGTAGTAGCTGTCCTCGAGCAGCGACGAGGAGCGCACCGCCAGCGGGTAGTCGACCTGCGCCAGGTAGGCTTTGAGGTCTTCTTCCAGTTCGGCCGGCAGCGTCGCGTTGGTGAACGCGGCGACGATTTCCTCGTCGCTGTGCTCGTCGAGCGCGAATTCCACCAGGTCGTTCCGCGCCATGAAGGCATCGAACGCGCCGGTGCAGATCACGGCCGTGCGCGGCACCGAGATCCGGGTGCCCGGAAAGGCGGTGCAGACGAGCTGGTTGTTGAACAGCTTGTTGATGAAGGCCAGGCCCCGGCCCTTGCCACCGAGCGAGCCGTCGCCGATGCGCAGGAACTCCGCGGTGCCGTCGTAGAGTTCGCGGTTGAAGTCGGTGACCATGCCGGACTGCCGCTCGTGCCGGAACTCGCGCAGGGTTTCGAACAGGAAGGCGCGCAGGTCCTCCGGGTCGCGGAAGTCGCTGACCCGCCGTGGCCGCAGGCGCCGGGCGAGGTCGAATTCACCGCGCGCGATCAGCCAGTTGGAAAAATGGTTGCGCTCGGCGTGAAAGACCAGTGAGCGGTTGTCGACCCGGGCGACACAATCCTGCAGTTCCCGGAAACTGCGGGCCCGTTCGAGTTCGACGCCGTCCGGCAGACGAAACACGAAGTCGCCGAAGCCGAAGTTGCGGTTGATGAACGCGCCGAGCTCGGCGAGGAGTTTCGGCGATTGCTTGTTCAGGAACGCGGCGCCGCAGGCCAGGACCGCCGGGGCCTTGTTCTCGTCGGAGGACTGCAGCAGGATCGGCAGGTCGCTGACCTCGGCCTTGATGCGCCGCGCCAGTTCGATGCCGGCTTCGCTGTCCGTCCGGCCACCGCGCGGAAAGCGGATGTCCGAGATGACGCCCAGCAGGAATTCCCGGTACTGCTCGTAAAGCGCCAGCGCGTCCTCGAAATTTTCCGCCAGCAGGATTTTCGGCCGCGCCCGCATGCGCACGCGCCGGGTCGCCGAGTTGATGCTCTCGGACAGCAGGGCCGAGGTCTGCCGCATGATCTCGGCGTACATCAGCGGCAGGTAGGACGAGTAGAAACGGACCGAGTTCTCGACCAGGATGATCACCCGCACGCCGACCTGGTCGGTGTCCGCCACGACGTTCACCGTGTCCTCGACCAGCTTGATGATGGTCAGCAGCATCTTGGGCTCGCCGTTCCAGATGAAGACGTTGTCGAAGGCCGGGGCCGTGCGTTCGCGCACCCGTTCCAGGTCGCGGTGGTGGAAGGCCAGCAGCACCACCGGAATGCCGGGGCGCAGCGCCCGCGCGCGGCGACTGAAGGTGGCGGAATCCATGTCGCTGAGTTGGCGCAGCACGATGACGAGTTCGTACTTCGACGATTCAAGGGCTTCCAACGCGCTGGCGGCGGAGTCGACCCGGTGGATGGATGGCGCGCTGGAGAGCCGGAACTCGGCGTACTCGGACAGCAGCATGTCGGTGAGCTGGCCGTCCTCGCGCAGGTTGTAGATGTCGTAGAGGCTGGAAACGAGCAGGATGTTCTGGATCCGGAACGCCATCAGCGAGTCGAAGCGGGCCGACTCGTTTTCGAAGGTTTCCAGTTCGGCGATCGAACTCATGCGGGTTTACCGGTCGTCTTGCGTTGCGGGTTCCAGCTTACCGCCTGGCCCGGGATGAAAAAAGGCCGGACGCCGCCGCGCGGCGCCCGGCGATCGGGCGATTCGGTTCAGACGACGCCCTGGTCCAGCATGGAATCGGCGACCTTGATGAAGCCCGCGATGTTGGCCCCGAGCATGTAGTCGCCCGGCTTGCCGTACTCTTCCGCGGTGCGCATGCAGGCTTCGTGGATCGAGCACATGATGCCGTGCAGACGCTGGTCGACCTCTTCGCGGGTCCAGGCCAGGCGCATGCTGTTCTGCGACATCTCGAGGCCGGAAACGGCCACGCCGCCGGCATTTGCGGCCTTGCCCGGGCCATACAGGATGCCGGCCGCCTGGAATGCCTCGATGGCTTCGGGCGTGCTCGGCATGTTGGCGCCCTCGGCGACACAGATACAGCCGTTGCGCAGCAGCGTGGCCGCGTCGTCGCCGCCGAGTTCGTTCTGCGTGGCGCAGGGCAGGGCGATATCGACCGGCACGCTCCAGACCCCGACACC
Source organism: Lysobacterales bacterium (assembly GCA_037384065.1). Classification (GTDB taxonomy): domain Bacteria; phylum Pseudomonadota; class Gammaproteobacteria; order Xanthomonadales; family SZUA-36; genus JABDPF01. Next base: position 18,050 of record JARROJ010000026.1, on the reverse strand, counting down.
CTCGTGGTATTCGGCGTTCGGGAACTCGTCGGCGTATTCCTTGATCCGGCCGCGCCGCACGTTCTTCAGTTCGAACACGTAGGCGAGTTTTTCGGGCGTGATGCCGTCCTCGTCGACGATATAGCCGTTGGAATCGGACAGGGTGATGACCTTGCCGCCGAATTCCGTCGCCTTCTGGGTGGCATACTGCGCGACGTTGCCCGAACCGGATACCGCGACGCGCAGCCCGTCGAAGGACTTGCCGCGGGTCTTGAGCATCTCGTTGGCGAAGTAGACGGTGCCGTAACCGGTCGCTTCGGGCCGGATCAGGCTGCCGCCCCAGTTGAGGTTCTTGCCCGTCAGCACGCCTTCAAACGCGTTGCGAACGCGCTTGTACTGGCCGAACAGGTAACCGATCTCGCGTCCGCCGACGCCGATGTCGCCGGCCGGTACGTCCGTGTTCGGACCGATGTGACGGCTGAGTTCGGTCATGAAGCTCTGGCAGAAGCGCATCACCTCGGTATCGGACTTGCCCTTGGGATCGAAATCCGAACCGCCCTTGCCGCCGCCCATCGGCAAGGTGGTCAGGCTGTTCTTGAGCACCTGCTCGAAGCCGAGGAATTTCAGGATGCCCTGGTTGACGCTGGGGTGGAAGCGCAGGCCGCCCTTGTACGGACCGATCGCGCTGTTGAACTCGACGCGGAAACCGCGGTTCACCTGGACGTTGCCGGTGTCGTCGAGCCACGGAACCCGGAAAACGACCATGCGTTCCGGCTCCACGAGGCGTTCGACGATCTTCGCTTCGATGTACTCGGGGTGCCTTTCCAGTGCGGGGGCGAGGGTCTCGAGGACCTCTTCCACCGCCTGGTGGAATTCGTCTTCGCCACGGTTCTTCGCTTTCACGGTGGCCAATACCGAGTTCAAATACTGGTTCATTTTTTTCTCCCGAAATATAACGTCCGGTGCGACGTTAGAAAGCATTTTGATGGCCATGGTGTGCCCTGAATCGGCCCTGTCCGGCCGGTGATCCCGGCGCCGTGACAGGCCTTTTTGGCCAAGTGCGCCCACTGTAGAAGGCGGGGGCAGGGAAAACCACAGAATATCGCCGAAAACCTGATCTTGTTCAGGTTGAAATGCTTTTCCGGCGCGGTCTGCCGGGGTTTCGCGCCCGGCGTGGCAGATGCCCGGGATGGTATGCTTGCCGCCAGTGGTTTCGGGAGAGGAAAGGTTGTCATGGCGATCGTGATCGACGACCGGCTGTCACTGGGTGACGACGAGGTGCGCATCAGCGCAATCCGGGCGCAGGGCGCCGGCGGACAGAACGTCAACAAGGTCGCGACCGCGATTCACCTGCGCTTTGACATCGCCGCATCCTCCCTGCCGGACCGGATCAAGCAGCGCCTGCTGGACAGTCGCGACGGCCGCATTACGAGCGACGGCGTGCTGGTGATCAAGGCGCAGACGTCGCGCAGCCAGGAGCAGAACCGGGCCGAGGCCATCGACCGATTGCGGGCGTTCGTGCTCGCGGCGACGAAAACACGCAAGAAGCGCGTGCCGACCCGGCCCGGCCGGGCGGCGCGGCAGAAGCGGCTGGACGAGAAGAAGAAGCGCGGTGCGCTCAAGAAGCTGCGCACGGGGGACTTCGAATGAACCCGCCGTCGCGTCGCGGTGCCGACGGGTGGAGGAAACCGGCATGCTGAAGACTCGCGACAATCGCCTGTTGCTGGCCCTGTTCGGGTCGATCCTGCTGGCGACGCTGCTCGCCTCGGCCATCCAGACCTCCGGCGGCGACGTCCGCGTGCGGGGCATCACGATCCCGACCCAGAACGGCCAGTGGGTGGCCGCCGACCTGTTCCGGCCGGTTTCCGCGACGGCGGACAACCCGGCCCCGCTGGTGATCGTCGTGCCCGGTTTCCAGCGCTCGCGCGAGGCGCTGGCCAACGTCGCCATCGAGTTGTCGCGGCGCGGCGTCGTCGTGATATCGATCGACCCGTACGCGCAGGGGCGGTCGAGCTCGTCGACGAGCCGCATCGCCGCGACCACCGAGGGTTACGGCATGTTCGCGGTCGCCGACTATGCAGCCTCCAGCGGAAACCTCAACTACGTCGATCGCGAGCGCATCGCGGCGACCGGGCATTCGGCCGGCGGCAACGCCGCCATCCGCGGCGCCAGTTATTTCGGCCGCCGTGCGCAGGAGCGGGGCGAGCCGAGCGTGCTGCAGTCGGTATTCGTGTCCGGTTACGTGCTGACCCTGCGCGATGACGTGCTGCGCGACGTGCGCTCGAACATCGGCGTCAGCTACGCCTTCTACGACGAAGGCGCCTACCGGAATGAACGGCACGACGGCGACATGCGCCACGCCCCGGAGGCGTTGCGGGTGGTCAATCACGGGCGCGTCGCGGATGCGCCGCCGGTTCGCGAGGTGCAGCTGGGCCACTTTTACGGCGACGCCGACGACCGCACGCTGCGCGTGGTGTTCAACGAGCGCATCCTGCACCCCTTCCAGCCCTACATGCCCGAGGCGATGGCCAATCAACTGGCGTTTTTCGAACGGGCGCTGGGACTCGAGTTCGCCCTGTCGCACGATGACCAGGTCTGGTACTGGAAAGAACTGCTCGGCGCGTTCTCGATGATCGCGGCGCTGGCCGCGTTGCTGCCGCTGTCACGGATCCTGATGCAGGCGCCGCTCTTCCAGCCGCTGGTGCATGCCACACCGCCCGCGCCCGGCCGGCCGCGTGGCCGCGGGCGTGTCCTGTTCTGGACGGTGTTCGGTGTTTCCGCGCTGGTCGCCTGTTTCAGCTACATACCGATGGCGGAGCTGTCACAGAAGCTGTTCACGGCGGCTTCGACCCGTCAGCAGACCTGGTTTTTTCCGCAACGGATGAACAACGCGGTGATGCTCTGGGCGCTGCTCAACGGCGCCCTGGGTTATGCGCTGTTTTTTGCGTCCTACCGTTGGTACGGCCGGCGCCACGGCGTGCATCCGGACATGTGGGGCGCGCGCATCGGGCTGCGCGAACTCGGGCGCACCGCGGTGCTGGCGCTGTGCCTGTTCGCGGCCTACTACGCGCTGCTGTTCCTGCTCTATTTCCTGTTCCATGTCGACTACAACTTCCTGTTCATGGGCGTGCGGGTGTTCCGTCCGGAGATGCTGTTGCTGCTGGCCATGTACGCGCCGCTGTTTTTCGTCTTTTTCCTGTCGAATTCGCTGCGCGTGAACGGCGCCATGCGTTTCGAAGGCGAGCCGGAATGGCGCAGCCTGTTGCGCGCCGGCCTGGCCAATTCGCTCGGGCTGTTCCTGATCGTGCTGGTGCAGTACCTGACGTTCGCCGCGACCGGCACCGTGTACTGGACCGACGGCTGGCTGTACGTCAACCTGTTGTTCGCGGTGGTGCCGATGATGTTCGTGCTGCCGTACTTCAACCGCTGGTTCTTCCGCGCAACCGGCCGGATCTGGCTCGGCCCCATGGTGACCTGCCTGATATTCGTCATGGTCCTGATTTCGAACACGGTGTTCTACTTACCGCTTTGATCCGGCCGGGGCATAATGGCCCGACCGTTTCGCCAGCGAGGACCGGGATGAGCCTGCAGACCCATTCGCACCGCCGCAAGAACCTGCTGACCGGGGAGTGGATACTGGTCTCCCCGCACCGCACCCGGCGGCCCTGGCAGGGCAAGGTCGACGATCCCGAAGGCGACGAGCGATCGGCCTACGACCCCGGTTGCTACCTGTGCCCGGGCAACGAGCGCGCCAACGGCGCACGCAACCCGGACTACATCGGCGGCTTCGCGTTCGACAACGATTTCGCCGCCCTGTCCGCCGAATCCGAAGTCGAGGCCCCGTCGCATCCCCTGTTCGAGGCCGAGGCCGAGAGCGGTTGTTGCCGCGTGGTCTGTTTCTCCGAGCAACACCACCTGCGCCTGGCCCTGATGGACGACACGGCGGTCGGCCGGGCCCTGCGCATCCTGTTCGAAGAGTTCGCACGGCTCGATGCGCGGCCGGACATCCGTTACGTGCAGCTGTTCGAAAACCGCGGGACGATGATGGGTTGCAGCAACCCGCATCCGCACGCCCAGGTCTGGGCGACCCGCGGCATACCGGTCGAGCCGCACAAGGAACTCGAGCGCCAGGCTGCGTATTATCGACGTGCCGGACGCCCCCTGTTGCTCGATTACCTGGACGCCGAGTGCGCGGCGCGTGATCGCCTGGTATGCGAGAACGAGCACGCGGTGGCCCTGGTGCCGTTCTGGGCCTGTTGGCCCTACGAGACGCTGCTGTTGCCGCGCCGCCATGTCGGCGCCCCGGGCGATCTGAACGAGGCGGAGGTGGACGGCCTGGCGCGGGTCCTGCGGCGGACGCTGGTGGCGACCGAGCGCCTGTTCGATGCGGCGGTGCCGTACTCGATGGGCTTCCATGCGCGACCGTCGGACGGGACGGAGCACCCGGAATGGCAGTTGCACGCGCACATCTACCCGCCGCTGCTGCGTTCGGCCACGGTGCGCAAGCACATGGTCGGATTCGAAATGCTGGGCATGCCGCAACGCGACCTGACGCCGGAGGCGGCCGCAGCGCGGCTGCGCGAGGCCCTCGCTGGCGCGGACGGATGATTGACCTATAATTGGGCGCGAGCCGCTCCGGCGGGCCGCTCGCCGAAAACGGATTACAACAAGGAACGGGCATGAACCTTCAGACCATCGATTACACCGTCGTCATCGTCTACGGCGTCTTCCTGCTGATCCTGGCCCAATGGGTGTCGCGCGAGAAGGCCGGTCACCAGAAGGATACGCAGGATTACTTCCTGGCCGGACGCGCCTTGCCGTGGTGGGCGATCGGTGCGTCGCTGATCGCGGCCAACATCTCGGCCGAGCAGATCATCGGCATGTCCGGTTCGGCCTACCTGCTGGGCGTGGCGATCGCGTCCTACGAGTGGATGGCCGCGCTGACGCTGATCATCGTCGCCAAGTTCCTGCTGCCGGTGTTCCTGAAGCACAAGATCTACACCATGCCGCAGTTTCTCGAGCAGCGCTTCGATCACCGCGTGCGCATGGTCATGGCGACCTTCTGGCTGGGGGTCTACGTGTTCGTCAACCTGACCTCGATCCTGTGGCTCGGCTCGCTGGCGATCAACTCGGTGACCGGGCTGGACCAGACGTACGGCCTGGTCATTCTCGGCCTGTTCGCCATTTCCTATTCCCTGTACGGCGGCCTCAAGGCGGTCGCGCTGACCGATATCATCCAGGTCGTGCTGTTGGTGTTCGGCGGCCTGTTCATCGCCTGGATCGCGATGAACGAGATCTCGGGCGGGCAGGGGGCGATCGCCGGATTTACGAAGACGCTGGAACTGGCGCCGGAGAAGTTCGACATGATCTTCACCAGCGACCACCCCTTTTACAAGGATCTGCCGGGCATCTCGGTGCTGATCGGCGGCATGTGGATCATGAACCTCAGCTACTGGGGCTTCAACCAGTACATCATCCAGCGCGCGCTGGCCGCGAAGGACAACCGCGAGGCGCAGAAGGGCATCGTCTTCGCCGCCTTCCTGAAGATGCTGGTGCCGGTGCTGGTGGTGCTGCCCGGCATCGCGGCCGCGATCCTGATCCCGGACATCGCCAACGACCGCGCCTACCCGGAACTGATGAAGCTGCTGCCGGCCGGCATCAAGGGCCTGGTGTTCGCCGCCCTGATCGCCGCCATCGTGTCCTCGCTGGCCTCGATGACCAACAGCATTTCGACCATCTTCACGATGGACATGTACAAGCACTTCAAGCCCGAGGACACCTCGCAGAAGCACCTGGTGACGATCGGCCGCACGGTGGCGTTCGCCGCGATGGTCATCGCGATGATCGTGGCGCGGCCGCTGCTCGGCAACTTCGACCAGGCCTTCCAGTACATCCAGGAGTTCACCGGCTTCTTTACGCCGGGCATCGTGGCGATCTTCTTCCTCGGCTTCTTCTACAAGAAGGGCACGGCGAACGCGGCGCTGGCCGCGGCGATCGGCTCGGCCGTACTGTCGCTCGGCTTCAAGCTGCTGTGGCCGGAGTTGCCGTTCATCGACCGCGTCGGCATCGTGTTCCTGCTGTGCATGGGGCTCGGCGTGGTGATCTCCCGAATGGAGAAAAAGGGCGAGCATCCCAAGGCGATCGACTACAAGGCGGTGGACACCAGCACGTCGACCGGATTCAACCTGTCCTCGCTGGTCATCATCCTGATGCTGGCCGCGCTGTACATCGTCTGGTGGTAGGCCGGTGATTCCCGCGCTGAGACGTTGCGCTCCGTTGCTCGCCCTGCTGGTCTCGCTGGCCGGCGCGGCATACGCCGCGGACTCGCGCCCCCCCGGCATCGACTGGTTCGACGGCAGCGTCGAGCAGGCGTTCGAACAGGCGCAGGCGCAGGACCGGCCGCTGTTCCTGTACTGGGGTGCGGTGTGGTGTCCGCCCTGCGTCGAGATCCGGCAGACGGTGTTCAGGAATCCGCAATTCCTGGCGCAGACGAAACTGTTCCTGCCCGTCTACCTGGATGGCGATACCGAGCGAGCGCAGACCTGGGGCGACCGATTCGGCGCCAAGGTCTACCCGACCATGATCGTGTTCAACCCGGCCGGCGAGGAAGTCACGCGGATCAACGCCGGCGTGGACGTTTCCGCCTACAACGACGTGTTGGGGCTTGCGCTGGAGCGCATGCGGCCGACCGCCGAACTGGTGCAGGCGGCGCTGCGGGATCCGTCTTCGCTGACCGGCGCGGATTTCCAGCAACTCGCCTACTATTCGTGGTTCGATGGCCAGGCGCTGCCGGAAGGCGTGAAACCGGAGCTGTTCCTGCGACTCAGTGACACGGCCGCCCAGAGCCAGCCGGAGGCCAGCGCCCGCCTGTACCTGCAGTATCTCGTCATGCGCGCGAACGAAACGATGGACGCGGACGACGCGAACGGGGCCGGCGGAGCGACCGGCGATCCGGCGCGCGTGGCGGCGATCCTCGAATCCCCGGACCTGATGATCGCCTGCTGGGATTACCTGGTCCTGCCCGAGTCGATCGAGCCGGCGCTCGGCGGCGAACCCGAAACGCTGCACGCACTCAAGGCCCAGTGGGCCCAGCGGATGCTCGACCTGCGCCACGACGAGCGGCTGTCCACCAAGTATCGCCTGTACGGATGGCGGCCCTGGCTGGTGTTCCATTTCGAGGGTGACGAAGACCACGAGCGACCGCTTCCCGACCACGTCATCGACGCGCTGCGCGCCGACGGCCAGGCGGCCGCCGCCACCGTGGCGGGCACGCACGCGCGGCAAAGCGTGATCAACACGGTGAGCAATGTCTACGCCCTGGCGGGCCTGAACGACGATGCGCGCGCCCTGCTGCAGGCGGAGATCGAAAAATCGAGCACGCCGTACTACTTCATGGGCAGCCTGGCTTCGCTGGAGGAGCGGGCGGGCAACGATGCGGTTGCGCTCGAGTGGCGCCGCAAGGCCTACGAAGCCGCCCGCGGGCCGGCGACACGCATCCGCTGGTGGGCCAGCTACGTGCAGGCGCTGACGCGCCTCGCGCCGGAAGACGTTGCGGCGATCCGGCGGGCCGCGATGGTGGTCTTCGATCCCGACGCGGGCATGGCCGACCTGTTCGCCGGCGCCAACTACCGCAACCTGGCCCGGGCGCGGGACAGCCTCGGTACGTGGAGCAAGGAAAGCGACTCGGCCCGGGTCGTGCTGGACGATTTCGACGCGGCGGTGCGCCAGGCGTGCAGCGCCGAGCCGGCGCAGTCCCGCGAGCACGCCAACTGCAGCGCGATGCTGTAGCGCTTCGCGTCCCCATAGCCGGGGGCGGCGACCGATCGTCGAAACTCGCGAGATATCAGAGACTTACTGCAGCGCCCCGTTCACGGGTACGCTGAACAGCTTGGTGATTTCCATCGAATGGGCGGTGTGGCCCCAGGTCGAGGCCGTGAACTCCGAGGGTTCGTAGCTGAACACGCCGTTGTCCGTGTCGCTGAACTCGAACCGACCGCTGCCCCCGTCGGGCCAGTCTCCCTCGGGTCGTTGAAAAACGCCCCACTGCATGCCGACCGGTGAAACGAAATCGACGTCCAGCATGGTGCCGTCCGGCACGCCCTGGCCGACGAGGAAGATCGGCTGGCCGGCCACGTCGTAGGTGTACCAGTACACGACCGCGGCAGGTGATCCGTCCAGCGCATTGCCTATCTCGATCGAAAACCCGTGGCCGTCTTCGTCCGGGTTGTACCAGGAACCGGAATGGGCCGGGTTGACATTCGGCGGCAGGGCGCCCGGGCCGCTGAGCTCGGTGTAGCCGTTGTCGTATACCCGCACGTAGTCGACGCGCAGTTCGGCAGGCAGGGGCGCCGTGATGCCCGACTCGGACAGGATTCCAGTGTAGTTACCGCCCACGGCGAGATTCATGATGATGAAGTGCGGCGCGTGGAATTCGCTGCAATCGGTGCATGACGCGTCGTCGATGGCCATTTCCCAGACCAGGTTGCCGTCCACGAACGTGCGCACGAAGTCCGGTGTCCACTCCAGGCGGTAGAGGTGGAAAGCGCCATCGAGCCGTTCGGTCGAATCGAAGAACCGGGCGTAGGTGGCGTAGTTGTCGTTGTTTTCCCAGTGGGCGGCGGACCCGACACGCTGGTTGACCACGCCGTCGCGGATCGCGCTGGTATGACCCATTTCCAGGATGTCCAGTTCACCGCAGGCGGGCCAGCCGACCTCGCTGAAATTGTTGCCGAGCGTCCAGAACGCGGGCCACAGGCCGTCGGCCAGGTCAGGCACCTGGATGCGCGCTTCGATCGTTCCGTACCGGAACATGACCTTGTCCTGGGTCCGGATACGCGCCGACGTGAAGGGCGCGCCGGACGCCTGCGCGATGGCCCGGATCACGAGATGACCGTTCTCGATGAAGGCGTTGTCCGCGCTGTCGGTGTATTCCTGCAGTTCCCGGTTGCCCCAGCCGTTCGCACCCAGGTCGTAGGACCAGACCTCGGTGTTCGGGACCTCGCCGGAATCGAACTCGTCGCTCCACAGCAGCGTTTCCTGGGCATGGACCCGCGAACTCACCAACAGCACCGACAGGCTGAACAGCAGGGCGAACGCCACGGAGCGCCATCGGCGGCCGGGTCGGCTGACTTCGGAGTCTGTCATCATGTTTCTCATCCTTTCTGCTTGCGAATTTTACTGCAATTCCGTTGTTCGGGGCGTTTTGCCGGGTCGATTGCCGATCGGATCCCGGGCGGATCGTCGCCGCGCGGTCGGTCTTCCGGTACACGTCGAAGTGAATAATTGTAAGCGCTTACAATCAGTTACCGCAAATCGCTTTTTCTTTTCGTGCGAAGGCCGCCATCGCGGTCCCTGGGCGCCGTCGAATCGCGCTTGACGTCTCGGTTGGAAATGCGTTACGTTAAAAAAAGTAAGCGCTTACATTACGAGAGTATGACAAAAGAAATAAAAGCGTTTACACACAGCACACTCACACAATCAGCTCGGAGAGCACAATCGTGAACACAAGCAGGTTCTGCAGGAAACCTATATCTGCCGGTATTGCGCTGGCACTTGGCGTACTCACCATTCAACCCGGCTTCGCCCAGGACAGCGAGGATCAGGATCAGGGTGAAGAAGTCGTATACATGGAAGAGGTGATCGTCTCCGGTGTGCGCCGGAGCCTGATCGCCTCCATGGACCGCAAACGGGACAACGTCGGTATCCTCGATGCGATCACCGCGGAGGATATCGGCAAGTTCCCGGACACGAACCTCGCCGAAGCCCTGCAGCGCATTCCGGGCGTTTCCATCGACCGGTTCAACGGCGAGGGCTCCCAGGTCACCGTTCGCGGTTTCGGCCCCGAGTTCAACCTCGTCACCTTGAACGGGCGGCAAATGCCGACCGCCGGCAATCGCTCCTTCGACTTCCTGGACATCGCGACGGAAGGCATTCAGGCCGTCGAAGTGTACAAGACGCCCCGCGCGGGCCTGCCGAGCGGCGGTATCGGCGCCACCATCAACATCCAGACCGCACGTCCGCTGGACAACCCCGGTTTCCGCGCGGTAGCGACGGCCAAAACGCACCACGAATCGTCGACCAAGGACGCCATGGGCCTGGACGAGTGGACACCGGAAGTATCCGGCCTCTACAGCCAGAGCTTCGCCGACGACACGTTCGGCGTCGCGATTTCCGCATCTTACTCCGAGCGTCACAACCGTGAGGAAGAAGCACACGTCGCCCAGTGGTTCGAGAACGGCTACACCGGCGATTACACGGGCGTGGTCAACAACAGCGAGCGTACCGACGGCCGCACCTGGTACCCGCAGGATGTCGGTTACGGCTGGGCTGAAAACCAGCGTGAGCGCACCAATGCCCAGGTCGCCCTGCAGTGGGCGCCGACCGACGACCTGATGGCGACGCTGGACTGGACCTACTCCGAGACCGAGTTCACCAAGAACGCGAACGGCTTCGGTATCTGGTTCACGGGCGGCACCGGCGGCGGCGCGACGTCCGGCGGCGTGATCAACGAACGCGGCGTCTGGACAGAGGTCACCGAGGTGGGTGGCGACTACGCCACCGGCGTTTCTCGCGACCACACGCTGAAAGAGAACGATTCGATCGGTTTCAATCTCGACTGGCAGGCTACCGACAGCCTGAGTTTCAACCTGGATTACCACGATTCGTCCTCGACGCTCGAGGGTGCGGGCCTGGGCAGTCTGCCGGGTAACACCGCCAACCTGATCATCGGCAACTCGTTCGACGGCGCCTGGTGCGCGTTCGATCCGGTTTACCCGTCCGATTGCGCGGTCGCCAACATCACCGAGAAGACGGGTTATTACTCACCCCGGGGTATTCCGCGCTTCGACATGGGTTTCCAGGGCCCCAACGGCGGCCCGATGCAGGATGAACTTTACGCCAGCGACATTGGTTCGTTGTTCGGCCAGGCGTTCGACACGTATACCGAAAACGACATTCAGCAGCTGCAGATCAATGGCAGCTGGGAAAGCGACGGCGGTGCGCTGCAGGGTATCGATTTCGGCTTTTCGCGGATCAAGCAGGATTTCCGCTCCCAGGACGCGTACTCGGGGCAGTTGCCTGCGGGTTACTGGCTGACGTCTGCCGCCTGGTGGGATGACAGCACCTTCAGTCGCGAAACCTTCGGTGGATTGCTGAGCGATTTCGCCAACTCCGGCAATTACCCGGTCGACTGGTACTGGACGGCGCCGTTCGACACCTTGGTCGATGGCTACGAAACCATCGGCGCCGATGATCCGTACCTGGCCGGGGCCGTTTACTGGCCGTCGTGGCCTGCGGAGTTCCAGGAAGGCGGCCGGGGCCGATTCTGGCCGGGGCCGCGCACGGGAGACTCCGTGCTGGAAGAAACCATTACCTCCCTGTACATGCAGGCGACCTTCTCTGACGAATTCAACGGCTTGCCGGTCAACATGGTCGCCGGTATCCGCTACGAGGAAGCCAAGGTCGATGCCCGCGGCAGCGAGACGGTGCCGGCGTCGATCGTCTGGATCGGCGGCAACGAGTTCAGCTACGAGTTCCAGGACGAGAAACGGCTGTCGTCAGGTGGTGCAACGAACGAATACTTCCTGCCCAACCTTGACATCGACATGTCGTTCACCGACGAGCTGATCGGGCGTTTCTCCTACAGCCGCTCGATTGCCCGCCCGCCGATTGGCCTGATGGGGTCGACGCGTTCGTTCCCGGGCAATCCGAAGGTCGGAAGCCGTTTCGCAAACACCGGTAATCCGGAGTTGGAGCCGTACGTTTCGGATAACTTCGATCTCTCCCTGGAGTGGTACTACGCCGAAGGCAGTTATGTGTCCGTGGCGTACTACCGCAAGCTGGTCGACAACTTCATCGTGTCCTCGACGGTCGAAGGCACCTTCCCGGAGCTGGGGCTGACCGATCCGTACATTGGTCCGACGGCCAACGAGGCCCGCCAGCAGCTGATCGACGAGGGCATCCCGGTGACCGATCCCAACCTCTTTGCACGGATCAACGAGAACCTCGGCAATCCGCCGAACACGCCGTTGTCGAACCTGCCGGGTGACCCCCTGGCCGTGTACCAGATATCCAGCTATACCAACGGTGAGAAAGGCAAATTGTACGGTTGGGAGTTCCAGGTGCAGCATCTGTTCGGCGACACCGGATTCGGCGTGGTGGCCAATGCGACGATCGTCGACGGCGACGTGGACGTGGATCGCGAAGTGGGCGGCGAATTCTTCGCCCTCGGCGGCCTGAGTGACAGCGCCAACTTCTCGGTGTTCTACGAGAACGACCTGATCTCGACGCGGGTGTCCTACAACTGGCGTGACGAGTTCTACAACGGTGGCGTCAACAATGGTTCGCCCGTGTTCACCGAAGAGTACGCACAGTTGGATGCGAACCTGTCGTGGTTCGTTACCGACCAGCTGACGGTGTTCTTCGAGGGCTACAACCTCACCAACGAGGTTCAGCGGACCTATGCACGTTATCCCGAGATGTTCCTGCGGGGTAACCAGTGGGGTGCCCGGTACAGCATCGGCGCCAGCTACCGCTTCTAATCGCGGCGCCCGGGTTGTACATTGAAGCCGCTGCCTTTGCAGCGGCTTTTCTTTGAGACGATCTCGGATTGAATGGACGATTCCGTCACTAAAGTAGTCATTGTCGGCGGTGGCAGCGCCGGCTGGCTGACCGCGGGCCTGTTGGCCAGCGAATTGCGCGGCGACGCCCGCTCACCGGTCGACATCACGCTGGTCGAATCGCCGGATGTCGCCACGATCGGCGTGGGCGAAGGCACGTGGCCGACCATGCGTGTCACCCTGCAGAAGATCGGGATTTCAGAGACCGAATTCCTGGCCCGTTGCACGGCCTCGTTCAAGCAGGGCACCCAGTTCCTCGGCTGGACGACCGGAGCGGATGGCGATCGTTACTACCATCCGTTCAGTGCGCCCGCCGGTTACGGCGAATTGAATCTGGCGCCACACTGGCTGGAGCACCGCGACCGGGTCAGTTTTGTCGATGCGGTCTGTGTGCAGGGCCGTCTATGTGACCGCAACCTCGCGCCGAAACAGCGGGCCACGCCCGATTACGCCTTCGTGGCCAATTACGGTTATCACCTCGACGCCGGGAAATTCGCCCAATTGCTGCAGGAACATTGCACGCAACGGCTCGGCGTGCGACACGTGCTCGATCACGTGACCCACGTCAATGCCGGGCCGACCGGGGACATCGCCTCCGTGACCACGGCGCAACACGGAGATCTCGCGGGTGACCTCTTCATCGACTGCACCGGACTCAAAGCCCTGTTGCTGGGTGACCACTTCGGCGTTCCCTTCGTCAGTCGGGCGGACGTGCTGTTCAACGATTCGGCCCTGGCGGTGCAGGTGCCCCATGTGGCTGCGGAAGCGCCCATCGCATCGCAGACCAATTCCACGGCGCGAGCCGCCGGCTGGATCTGGGATATCGCACTGCAGTCACGGCGCGGGGTCGGCTATACCTACTCGAGCGCACATACCCGCGAGGACGAAGCGGAGCGGGTGTTGCGTGAGCACCTGGCCGCCTGCGGCGACGCGGGGGCGACAGACCTGGAGCCGCGCAAGATCACATTCGAGTCCGGACACCGAAAGGTGTTCTGGCACCGGAACTGCGTGGCCGTCGGTATGTCGGCCGGTTTCCTGGAGCCCCTCGAGGCGAGTGCGCTGGTGATGATCGAACTGGCCGGCCGCATGATCAGCGAGGAATTTCCGGCCAACCGGCGCACGATGGACCTTGTCGCCAAGCGGTACAATGAAATTTTCACGTACCGGTGGGATCGGGTCATCGAATTCCTCAAACTGCATTACGTGCTGAGCCGCCGGCAGGACGGCAGCTTCTGGCGCGACAACCGCAACCCGGACTCCATTCCGGACAGCCTCGCCGAAAAACTCGAACTCTGGCGCTATCGAGCGCCCTGGCTCAGCGACTTTGCCCACCAGGATGAGATTTTTTCGGCGGCGAGCTACCAGTATGTCCTGTATGGCATGGGGTTCCGGACACAGGTACGACAAACCGGGCGTCATGCCCGGGAAGCCGCGGCCGCCCGACGCCTGTTCGCCCAGAACCACGAGCAGGCGGATCGGGTGATCAAGGGGTTGCCCGGAAACCGGGAACTGTTGTCCGCATTGTGCGGGCGCAGCGGCGCCATCGAAAAGAGAGCGGTCGAGCAATGACAAATCAAGTGTTACTGGACAACGTCACCCACAAAAATCTGCGCATCCGGCCCGGGTACGGTCGTGGCATGGGGTTCGAAAGCAACGCGGCGCGGGTTTTTCCAGTGGAATTCACCCAGTTGCAGATGGAATACCCCATCGTTTTCATGCGCAATCGGGAAACGGGTCACTTCGAGCCCATCGTGTTGTTCGGCCTGGTCGACGGCGAGAATCTTTTTCTCACCGACACGGGTTGGGACGCGCGGTACGTTCCGCTGACCGTGCAGCGCCAGCCGTTCCTGATCGGCTTCCAGGAATCCCTGGAAGCGGGTGTGCCGCAGCGTGCGCCGGTCGTATACGTCGACCTGGATCATCCCAAGGTGAGCAGGGAAGAGGGCGAGCCGGTGTTCCTCGAACACGGCGGAGAAAGTCCGTTGCTGGAGCGCATGACTTCCGTGTTGCTGACCATTCACGAGGGGGCGGCGGAGAACGAGGCTTTCTCCAGGCTGCTCGTCGGCCTCGACCTGATCGAGTCCTCGACCATGGAATTCGTTCTGGACAGCGGTGAAACGCTCTCGCTCGCCGGGCTTCACATCATCAATGAAGACCGTTTGCGAGGCCTGAACGGCGCGGCGCTCGAAACGCTTCACCAGAAGGGTTATCTGCAGGCCGTCTACATGATGTTGGCTTCGATGCCCAACTTCCGTCGACTCATCGATCGGAAGAACCGTGCCGCGCAGGCCGTCACCGGCTGAAGCCATCGGCACCCGCATGACCGCGCAATCCATCCTGAACCGCCTGTCGCCGATCGAAGAGCGTGAGCTCGAATCCGGTGCGACCTTGCTGGATGCCGTGGCGACGGCCCGCGGGCCGTTCGTGCTGCGGGGACTGGCATCGTCGTGGGGGCTCGTCGCCCAGTCGGCTTCCGGTGACCGGGCCGTCACGGACTACCTGCGACGTTTCGCCGGTGACGTACCGGTGCACGCCTCGATGCTGCCGCCCGAGCACCAGGGCCGGGTGTTCTACCAGGACGACCTCGGCGGTTTGAACTTCGAGCAGGTGGAGACGCGGCTGGCCGCGCTGCTCGATCAACTCGACGCGCTGACCGGCGCCGATGACGACCCGACGATCTACCTCGGTTCCACTGCCATCGATTACTGTCTGCCGGGATTCGCCGAAGAAAACCGGATCGACCTGGGCGACGTGCGGGCGACCGTGCGGCTCTGGCTCGGCACGCGCCATCGTGTCGCGGCCCACTACGACGTTCTCGAGAACATCGCCGTGGTCGGCGCCGGGCGGCGTCGATTCATTCTCATACCGCCCGAGCAACTGCCCAACCTCTACGTCGGACCGCTCGACTTTACCCCGGCCGGCCAACCGGTCAGCATGGTGGATTTCGAGCGCCCCGACCTGGCGCGTTATCCCCGTTTCGAGGCTGCGCTCGACCAGGCGCTCGGCGCCGTGCTCGAGCCCGGTGATGCGATTTACGTTCCCAGCACGTGGTGGCACCACGTGGAAGGGCTGGAACGCATCAACATCCTGGTCAACCACTGGTGGTATCCGGGGCCGGACTACATGGGCGCGCCGCTCGACGCGCTCATGCATGCGATCCTGAGCATCCGCGAGCTGCCGGCGCCGCAACGCGACGCCTGGCGGCTTTTTTTCGACCACTACGTTTTTCGCGCCGACCCGGAACGTGTCGCCGGTCATCTGCCCGAGGACCGGCGCGGCATCCTCGGCCCGATCGATGCCGACGTGGCACGCCGGATACGCATGCTGTTACGTAACAAGCTGAACAAATGAGCGTCGAATGGACCATGACGGTACTTCCAGACAACGCGAGGATGATCCGGTGAGCCGGGTGCGGCGCGTGGTCATCGTGGGCGGCGGCACGGCGGGCTGGATGGCCGCCGCCGGCCTGGCCAAGAGCCTGGGTCGCACGATCGAAATCACGCTCGTCGAATCGGACGCGATCGGCACCGTCGGCGTCGGCGAGGCGGTGATTCCGCTGATCAAGTCCTTTCATGCCTTGCTCGATCTGAAAGAAGACCGGTTCCTCAAGGCCGTCAACGGGACCTTCAAGCTGGGCATCGAGTTCGAGAACTGGGGTCAACTAGGAGAAAGTTACTTTCACCCGTTCGGCCCCACCGGGGTCGAAGCCTGGGCCGCCCAGTTCCACCATTACTGGTTGAAAGCGAAAAGACAGGGTGAACCGGAGGTCCTGCGTCGCTTCAGTCTCGAAGCCTCGATGGCGCAGGCGGGTAAATTCACGCTCGAATCGCAGCCGCAGCCGCAGTACGCCTACCACTTCGATGCCAGCCTTTACGCGGGGCTGTTGCGAGAGATCGCCGAGGACTGCGGCGTCCGGCGGGTTGAAGGAAAGGTCGTCGACGTCGGGCTTCGCGGGGACAGCGGTTTCATCGACTCGGTTCTGCTCGAATCCGGGGAGCGGCTGGAGGGCGACCTGTTCATCGACTGCTCGGGCTTTCGCGGCCTCCTCATCCAACAGGCCCTGGATACGCCATGGGAGGATTGGTCCCACTGGTTGCGCAACGATCGTGCCGTGGCCGTACAGACCGAATCGGTTGCCGCACCCGCGCCCTTCACGCGCTCGACCGCGCGGCCGTTCGGATGGCAATGGAAGATTCCGCTGCAGAACCGCGTCGGTAATGGTCTGGTCTACTGCAGTGAGTATCTTTCCGACGACGAAGCCGCCAGGAGCCTGCTCGGCAACGTCGAGGGGCGGACACTGACCGATGTGCGAACGATCCGGTTCCGCACGGGTCGTCGATCAAAGCAGTGGGTCGGAAACTGCGTCGCCGTTGGACTGTCGAGTGGTTTCCTGGAGCCGCTGGAGTCGACCAGCATCCACCTCATTCAGAACAGCATCCTGCGGCTGGTCAGGATGTTTCCCGCCGAGGGGATCGACCCCGCCGAGGTCCGGCAATTCAACGACGAGACGACGACGGAAATCGAACAGATCCGGGACTTCATCATCCTCCATTACAAGGTCACGCGGCGCGCCGATTCGGACTACTGGAACGCATGCCGCGAAATGGAAGTACCGGAACATCTGGTGCACAAGATCGCGCTCTTCTCGAGTAACGGGCGCGCGGTGCGCGACAACAACGAAATGTTCCGCGAGCGTTCGTGGGCGGCGGTCATGCTGGGGCAGGGCATCGAGCCCCGGGGCTACCATCCCTTCGTCGACAACCTGAGTGACGCGCAGTTGAGCGGTCTGATGAACGAAGTCAAATCGAATGTCGCGCGAATCGTGGCGGGCAGTCCCGCCCACGCAGACTTCCTCAAGGCCTATTGCCCGGTCGAGTCGAGTCCGGCTTGAGATTCCTCTCGGACCGGTGGGGTATGTGTCGAACCGCGCGGACACGGGAATTTTTTATTCCCGCTGGAAACCGCTAGAATGTAACCGTTTACATTGATAATTGGATTCATTGAATAATCTCCTGAAAACCGTCCCGGCCAAGGTGGCCTCGCGCACGGTTGGGCCACTCGATCGAGTCGTCGGGCGAACCCGTTGCATGACTGTGCCGGTCGACGTTTTTTTCATCACCAACGGAGCGGGCTGAGCATGGCGACGATTTACGAGGTCTCGAAACTGGCCGGTGTGTCACTCGCAACCGTTTCGCGCGTGATGAACAACAGCGGCAAGGTGGCCGCCGCGACGCGCAAACGGGTCGAGGCCGCCATGCTGGAGCTCGGTTATCGGCCCAACTCGATCGCCCAGTCCCTGGCGTCCAATCGCTCCAACTGCGTCGGCGTGCTGGTCTCCGAGCTGCACGGACCGATTTTCGGGGACATGCTCGGCACCATCGAGGAAGAACTGCGCCGCGCGGGCAAGTTCGCCATTTTTTCAGCGGGGCACAACGAGGCCGGAAAGGAACGCGA
>JARROJ010000025.1:0-34726 GCA_037384065.1 Lysobacterales bacterium | reverse complement strand
AACGCCGACCCGGTCGCTGATGTACAGCGCGGTCGTCGCCATCGTTCCGTCAAAGCCGCCCGCCATCGGGCATTCATCCGTGCCCGCGGGGCCCATGCAGCTGTCGAACGTCAGGAACTCGGGGTTGCCCTCGGCATCGTACTGATACCAGGTACCGACGAGACGATTCTGTGACGGCATCGGCTGAAGAATGAAACCGATACCCGCATCAGCCGGGGTGACCGCCCACCAGCCGTTCGCGCTGTTGTTCACCGGCGTGCGGGTCTCGAGTTCACCGACCGGGAAGGCAATGATGCCGAGCGGCTGGTTTACACCGTCACCGACCGCAAACAGGGTGACGTCGGCGCCGGCGGGCAGGGCGGCGGGCAGAGGATCAATGTAGTTGACCACGCCGTCGTTGGAGGCGACCTTGAGATCGTAGGTGCCAGCGGGAATTTCAAAGAAGCCGCTCTCCGCATTGTACGGCACGCCGACGAGGCCGTTGACGACGTCGCCACCCGCCGTGCGAATGGATACTTCGGTCGCGGCAAGATCGGCCGCAAACGGAGCGGCATGCACGACGCGGATGTTCAGGTTACCGTCCATCGGTGCTTCGACGTCGTCCACCAGGGCGCGCAGTTCCAGGTCCTGGGTCACCGCGTTGCCGACCGCGTACACGGTGTAGGACACCTCGTCCGTCAACGTGAAGTCACCAGTGATGGCGGGGTCTGCCGTACCGAACGTGCCGGCCAGGTAGACATCGATAGTGTAATCACCGGGCTCAAACTCCAGGTAATCGGTAAACGCCTTGTACTCAACGCCCTCGAGCGCGATCGCACCGTCGATCGCAATATCGACCGCGGTCGCCGCGAGGTCGTCGGCAAAAGGGGCGAAGTGCGCCACGTTGACGCGGGCGGCCGACCAGGCCGGTCCCGCCATCGAAAGCGCCGTAATCGTTGCGAGGGTCGTTGCCAGTCGTTTCATGATCCGTCTCCGTTGAGTTTTTGTACAGGTTTTTGAGCCTGTGGCTCGATTGCGGTTCTGAATGTATAGGTGATGTATAGGTATGTCAAGCTTTTTGTATCGATATCTCGTTAATTTGCCAGTTATGTACAATTAACGTATAGTAATGCAAACCGCGCAGGAAACCGTTTCGATGATGTCCGAGAAAGCCCAGGTAATCGACTATCCGGCCGAGAAGTTGTACACCATCGGCACCGTCGCCAAGCTGACCGGCGTGGGCGCCATTACGCTGCGCGCCTGGGAGCGGCGCTACGGATTGATCGAGCCGATCCGCAAGGAGAGCGGCCATCGCCTCTACACCCGCCGTCACATCGACCAGATCAACCGGATCACGGCGCTCACGCGGCAGGGCCTGCGCATCAGCCAGATCACGCCGGACATGCTCGAATCGGAACTGCCGGACACCGACACTGCGGACGCCGAGGCCGACGCCTGGACGAAACACCTGAACAGCATGGTCGCGGCGGTCGTCAGCTACGACGAAGACCGGCTGGAAGAAATCTACAACCACGTGCTGTCGCTCTATCCGATCGGCGTGGTGACGCGAAAACTGCTGACGCCCCTGCTGAACGAACTCGGCCGCCGCTGGGAGTCGGGTCGGGGCGGGGTCGCCGAAGAACACTTCTTCGCCTTTTACCTGCGCAACAAGCTGGGCGCCCGCTACCATCACCGCTCGCGCGGCAACAACGGCCCCCTGCTCCTGATCGCCGGTCTGCCGGGCGAGCACCACGAGTTCGGGCTGCTGCTCTTCTCGCTGGCGGCCTACGAAGCGGGTTACCGGATCATTCCACTCGGCGCCGACATGCCGCTTGGCGAGCTCGCCGCCGTGGCGCGGAAAAAAGGCTGCAGCGCCATCGTGCTGTCCGGGGCCATCGAGCCGTCCGAGCGGGTGCTCGACACCGACCTGCCGGAGCTCGTCCGGGATTCGGCGATACCCGTGCTGGTCGGCGGGCTGTCGTCCGTGTACGCCTGCGAGGCGATCGACCGGGCAGGCGCGGAGGCGATCGGGCGCGACATCGACCACGGCCTGCGGCGCCTGGCCGAGCTCGTGTCATGAAAGGGTCACTAAGTTATGGTTCGATAAAAAGTTATGCGTCGAATAATCACTGATAAACTACGCCGATGAACGACAAGACCGAAACCATCAATGCGACTGCCGCCATGACCGACCGGGCCATGACCGGTCTCTTTTCGCGCGCGTTTGCGCAGCCGCTCAAACTGCTCGGCCAACCCGAAGCATCCCTGTCCAGCTATGCCGTTTTCTGGTGTGTCGCCTTCAACGAGGGCAGCACCCAGGTCGAAATCGCCCGGCTGACGGGTTTGTCGGCCAAAACCGTGTCCCGCGTGATTTCACAGCTCGGCGACACGCCCGGCGGCCGCGGCTGGATCCGCCAGGCGACCGATGCGGCCGACCGGCGCGTTCGGCGCCTGTACCTGACCGGCGACGGCAGGCGGGTGCACCGGCGCCTGGTGAAGGACATCCAGCAGTTCAGCGCGTCCCTGCAGCCTGCCGGCTGAACGCAGAACCGCCGGGCGCGAGCCCGGACCCAAAGGTCAAACACTCGTCCGCGCGGGTCAAGCCGCAGCGGCGGTGCACCGCTAACCTGAGCCTCCCCTGACCAATCCCGGCGCGCGAACGCCGGCCGACGGAGGTTCACGATGAAGCGCAAAATTGGCCCCTGGCAACGCAGCCTGATCGCGACCTGTGCGCTGAGCGCCGCTTTTGTCGCCGCGTCCCTGCTGTGGCAAGCCGGGCATCCCCAGTGGGGCTTCGTGGTCGCGTTCCTCACCGTCTGGGCCACCCTGTCGATCGCCTGGTCGGACGTCGATTACAGCGAGGCGTCCGGCATCGTGCTGGCGCAGATCGTCGACCACAACCTGGATCGCATGCATGAGCGCTTCGAAGAACTCGAACGGCAGCTGGAGGAATTGCGGTCGCACCGCGCGTCGACGAACCGTCAGGCCTCCTGACCCGGTCGTCGGTCCGCCGCGATAAAAAGGCCCCCATGGAGAGTGGGGCTTGCGCCCCGCTCGCAGGCATGCCCGGCCGCACCGTATTCTCATCCCGACCACTTCCGTGGAAGCTCAATAAAGGCCATCCCGGGCCGGGCCGCGCGTTGTCCGGATGCGCACGCCGCATCAGCAGTCCCTCTCCATGGGAGCTGCACAAGGCTAAGGTCTACCAGGAGAGCGGTACCGTTGCGTAAGGGGATGGTATGAGGGCTCCACGGGTCGCGTTGCGGTTCCCGGGATTTTATGGGTACATCCCTGTCTGCCTGCGCTCTTCCTGAGCTTCGCCATGCGCCCCTAACGCTAATCACTCCCGTCACAGACGTCAAGCACGCGGTGCGCGCCAAGCCAATTATTAATAATCGCGCCGTATCTATTCAAAATATTAAGTTTCGCAATGATGGGGCTTCGGCTAGATTGTATTTTGCGGTAGTGACGCTTCCGCGCCCGTTAACCGAACGTCCCAGGAGCCCCTGTTTGACCCAGCGTAGCGTGAAACTGCACGACCCCCTTCGCGACTTCCGCGACAACTGCGGCTTTGCCCTGCTGGCGCACATGGACGGCCAGAAGAGCCACTGGCTCGTCGAGACCACGCTGGAAAGCCTGGCCCGCCTGACCCATCGCGGCGCGGTGGCCGCCGACGGCAAGTCCGGCGACGGCTGCGGCATCCTGCTGCAGTTTCCCGAACCGTTCCTGCGCGAAGTCGCGGCGGAGAACGACATTCGCCTGAACGAGCGCTTCGCCTCGGGCCTGGTGTTCTTTTCGCCGGACGCCAAACGGATCGCGCGCGGCAAGAAGATCCTGACCCGGCACCTGCGAAACTCCGCGCTGGAAGTCGCCGGCTGGCGAGAGGTCCCGACCCGTCCGGAGGTCGTGGGCAAGCAGGCGCTGGCCAGCATGCCGGCCATTTACCAGGTGTTCGTCAACGCGCCGGCCGGCTGGCGCTCGCACGACATCGAGCGTCAACTGTTCGCGGCGCGGCGCCTGGCCTTCGAGGAAGAGCGCGCGCTGACGCGCCCGGACCCCCTGTACTACGTGGTCACCCTGTCCAACCTCACCATGGTCTACAAGGGCCTGGTGCAGGCCGAGCACCTGGGTGATTTTTATCCGGACCTGCGCGACGAGCGCATGACCTCGGCGGTCGGCATCTGCCACCAGCGCTTCTCGACCAACACGCTGCCGCGCTGGAATTACGCCCAGCCGTTCCGCTACCTGGCGCACAACGGCGAGATCAACAGCGTCAACGCGAACCGGGACTGGGCCAACACGCGGGGCGCGATTCTGCACTCGCCGCTGCTGCCACGGCTGGAGGAACTCTCGCACCTGGTCAACGAGGGCGGCTCGGACTCCTCGTCGCTCGACAACCTGCTCGAGGTGTTTCTGGCCGGCGGCATGGACATCTTCCGCGCCATGCGCCTGCTGCTGCCGCCGGCCATCCGCGACGACATGGACCCGGACCTGAAGGCGTTTCTCGAATTCAACTCGATGCACCAGGAGCCCTGGGACGGCCCGGCCGGCGTGGTCGCCACCAACGGCCGCATGGCCAGCTGCAACATGGACCGCAACGGCCTGCGCCCGGCCCGCTACAGCATCACCCACGACGGCATTTTCACGGTCGCCTCCGAATCCGGCGTCTGGGACTGTCCGCCCGACCGCATCGAGCGGCGCGGCCGCCTCGGCCCCGGCGAAATGATCGCCGTGGACACCGAAACCGGCCGCCTGTGGACCAACAACGCCATCGACGACTCGCTCAAGGCGACCCATGCGTACCGCGAGTGGATGACCGAGAACGTGGTTCGCGTGTGGAACAACGACGAGCAGGAGCGCAAGGCCGCCAACAAGTTCATGCGCGAATCGGCCGATCGGCTGCCGATCTACCAGCGCCTGTTCGGCCTCGGCGAGGAAGAAATCGACACCATCATCAACCCGATGGCGATGGAGGCCCAGGAGCCGGTCGGTTCGATGGGCGACGACACCCCGGTGGCCGTGCTCTCGACGCGGAATCGCTCGATCTACGACTATTTCCGGCAATCGTTCGCGCAGGTGACCAACCCGCCGATCGATCCTTTGCGTGAATCCGCGGTGATGTCACTGGAGACCTGCATCGGGCGCGAGCACAACGTGTTTCACGAGACCGCGTCGCATGCGTACCGCGTGCTGTTGCCGTGGCCGGTCCTGAATTACGTCAAGTACCAGACCCTGCTCAAGCTGGACCAGCGCTATTACCGCAACGTCCGTTTCAGCCTGAATTTCGACCCCGACTTCGTCGGCCTGCAGGCCGCCCTGGAGGGGCTCGCGAATGCCTGTCTGGCGGCGGTCCGCGACGGCGCCACGATCATCGTGCTCAGTGACCGCGACGTGAGCATCGGCCACCTGCCGATGCCGGCGCCACTGGCCGTCGGCGCGGTTCACCAGGCCCTGCTCAAGGCCGGCGAGCGGCCCAACGCGAACATCGTCATCGAGACCGCATCGGCGCGCGACCCGCACCAGTTCGCGGTGCTGCTCGGACTCGGCGCGACCGCGATCTATCCGTACCTCGCGTTTCAGAGCATCAACCAGCAACAGGCCTCCGGGGCGCTCGCGGGCGATCCGATCGAGCTGCGCAAGAACTACCGCCGCGGCATTCGAAAGGGGTTGCTGAAGATTCTGTCCAAAATGGGCATCTGCACGATGGCCAGCTACCGCGGCTCGCAGTTGTTCGAGGCGGTCGGGTTGGCGCCCGAGGTCACCGCCCTGTGTTGCCCGAAGGTCGCGACCAAGATCGGGGGGGCCGGCTTCGCCGAGCTGGAGGCGGACGTCGAACGGCAAACCGAACAGGCCTGGACCGAACCGGTACGCCCGACACGCGACGGGCTGTACCGCTTCATGTGCGGCGGCGAAGAGCATGCCTACAATCCGGACGTCGTGATGTCCCTGCAACGCGCCGTTGCGAGCGGTGACTGGCAGGATTACCGCGAGTTCGCCGACACCGTCGACCGGCGCCCGACGCTGGCGCTGCGCGACCTGCTGGGGCTGAAGCTGCCGGCGAGCGGCGTGCCGCTGGACACCGTCGAGCACGAGGACACCATCTACCCCCGCTTCGACACCGCGGCGATGTCGATCGGGGCGCTGTCGCCGGAAGCGCACGAGGCGCTCGCGATCGCCATGAACCGCCTCGGCGGGCGCTCCAACTCCGGTGAAGGCGGCGAGGATCCGAACCGCTTCGCGTCCGAGCGCAATTCCCGCATCAAGCAGGTCGCCTCCGGGCGTTTCGGGGTCAGCGCGCACTACCTGGTCAACGCCGACGTGTTGCAGATCAAGGTGGCGCAGGGCGCCAAGCCCGGCGAGGGCGGCCAGTTGCCCGGCCACAAGGTCACGGCCCAGATCGCCGCGCTGCGCTGCTCGACGCCCGGCGTGACGCTGATTTCACCACCGCCCCACCACGATATCTACTCGATCGAGGACCTGTCACAACTGATCTTCGACCTCAAGATGGTCAACCCGCGGGCGCTGGTCTCGGTCAAGCTGGTCTCCGGTGCGGGGGTCGGGACCATCGCCGTCGGCGTCGCCAAGGCCTACGCCGACCTGATCACCATCGCCGGCTTCGACGGCGGCACCGGCGCCAGCCCGCTCAGCTCGGTCAAGTACGCCGGCCTGCCATGGGAGCTGGGGTTGGCGGAAACCCACCAGGCGCTGGTCGAGAACGAACTGCGCCACAAGATTCGGCTGCAGGTCGACGGTGGCCTGAAGACCGGCCTGGACGTCGTCAAGGGCGCGCTGCTCGGCGCCGAGAGTTTCGGCTTCGGCACCGGCCCGATGGTCGCGCTGGGCTGCAAGTACCTGCGCATCTGCCACCTCAACAACTGCGCGACCGGCGTCGCGACCCAGAACGAGGAGTTGCGCGAAAAGCACTTCCACGGCCTGCCCGAGCGCGTCATGAACTACTTCCGCTTTCTGGCCCGCGACGTGCGGGAAATCATGGCGACGCTGGGCGTGACGCGCTTCAACGACCTGGTCGGGCGCAGCGACCTGCTCGAACAGCTGCCCGGGACGACGCCCAAGCAGAATGCGCTGGACCTGGCGCCGATCCTGGCGTCGGCGGCCACGCGCGGCGAGCAAACGCCGTGGTGCAGCACCGAACGCAACCCGCCGTACGACCAGGGGCGTCTGAACCGCGAGATCGTCGCCGCCTGCGCCGAAGCCCTCGACGCCGGCGAAAGCTGGTCGGGGCATTTCGGTGTGCGCAACTACGACCGCTCGGTGGGCGCCATGCTGGCAGGCGAGGTGGCCCGCCGCCACGGCCGCGAAGGTCTGCCGGCGGAACGCCTCCAGGTTCGCCTGGAGGGTACGGCCGGGCAGAGTCTCGGCTGCTGGAACCCGCCCGGGGTCTCGCTGTACCTGGAGGGCGACGCCAACGACTACGTCGGCAAGGGCATGTCGGGCGGGCGCATCGTGCTGACCACCAACGAGTCGGACCGCGCCCACGCCCGGCGCAACGTGATTTGCGGCAACGCCTGCCTGTACGGCGCGACCGGAGGCGAGCTGTTCGCCAACGGCCAGGCCGGCGAACGCTTCGCGGTGCGCAACTCCGGCGCACAGGCGGTCGTCGAAGGCGCCGGACACCATGCCTGCGAGTACATGACCGGCGGCACCGTGGTCATCATGGGCCCGTTCGGTCCGAACCTGGCGGCCGGCATGACGGGCGGCGAACTGTTCGTGCTCGACCCGAACAACCTGACCGAGCGTTACCTGAACCCCGAGTTCGTCGACGCCACGCCGCTCGAGGAGCAGCAGTTCGACGCGCCGCGCCGCCGGCTCAAGGCGCTGGTTTCGAGCCACGTCAGCCTGACGGGCAGCGAATGGGGCCGCCGGGTGCTGGATTCCTGGGAAATGATGTTGCCGAACTGGGTTTACATCGTGCCCCGTGAACTGGCCGCCAGCAACGAAATCTCGCAGCAGGACGTTCCGCTGCGCCTGGTCAAGGCCTGAGGTGAGCCGCATGACGAAGAAACACGACCCGTTCACGTTCCTCGAACACCCGCGGCAGGACCCGGACGTGTACCCGATCGAGGTGCGCCGCAGCGAGTTCCGCGAGATTTACAAACCCTACGCGCAGGACGAGGCGGCCGAGCAGTCCGAGCGCTGCCTGGACTGCGGCAATCCCTATTGCGAATGGAAGTGCCCGGTGCACAACTACATCCCGAACTGGCTGAAACTGGCCGGCGAGGGCCGGATCATGGAAGCGGCCGACCTGTGCCACGAGACGAACAGCCTGCCCGAGGTCTGCGGGCGCATCTGCCCCCAGGACCGGCTCTGCGAGCAGGCCTGCACGCTGGCCACCGGTTTCGGCGCGGTCACGATCGGCGCGATCGAACGGTACATCGTCGACGAAGCGATCCGCCAGGGCTGGCGGCCGAAGCTCGGCCACGTCAAGACCCGGCCGTGGAGCGTCGGCATCGTCGGCGCGGGACCGGCCGGCCTGGCCTGCGCCGACGTGCTGACCCGCAACGGCGTCAGCGTGACCGTGTACGACCGCTACCCCGAGATCGGCGGCCTGCTGACCTTCGGCATCCCCGACTTCAAGCTGGAAATGCGGGTCATGCAGCGCCGCCGCGAACTGCTCGAGGGCGCCGGCGTGCATTTCAAGCTCAACTGCGAGATCGGCCGCGACATCCAGGCCCATGAGCTCGAGAAGATGCACGACGCGCTGTTCTTCGGCACCGGCACCTACACGCCGGTGGAGGCGCGCCTGCCGGGCGTCGAGAAGGGCGGCATCGTACCCGCGCTGGAATTTCTGATCGGGCAGACCGCGCAGCTGTATCAACTCGACCTGCCCGGCTTTCCGCACATCGACCTGGCCGGCGAGCACGTCCTGGTGCTCGGCGGCGGCGACACGGCGATGGACTGCGTGCGCACGGCGATACGCCAGGGGGCGGCCTCGGTGCAGTGCGTGTATCGCCGCGACCAGGCCAATATGCCGGGCTCCCAGCGCGAAGTGCAGCACGCGATGAAGGAAGGCGTGCAGTTCGCGTTCAATACCTCGCCCGTGGCGCTGGTGCACGAAGGCAACCGCCTGACCGGCCTCGAAGTGCTGCGCACGCGCCTGATCAAGGGCGCAGGCGGCCGCGCGCGGCCCGAACCGATCGAAGGCAGCGAAGAGGTGCTGCCGGCGACCGCGCTGATCTTCGCCTTCGGCTACCGCCCGAGCCCGCCGAAGTGGCTCGAGGCGATCGGCGTTAGGACGGACGACGCCGGGCTCGTGCGCATGGAAGACCGCCTGCCGGGCCAGACCAGCAACCCGAACATCTTTGCCGCCGGCGACATGGTGCGCGGCTCCGATCTGGTCGTGACCGCGATTGCCGACGCCCGCGAGGCCGCGTTGTCGATCATTCGGCACCTCGAATCCAGCCAACCCCGGCTGAAAACGGCCTGAACGGCTGACTTAGATCATTACCCCGCGCCGACCACCGGTCGTACCATGGGTATGTTCTCATGAGAACGGCCCCCCGCGACCGGACACGCACCACCATGACCAAGCTGACTGCAGATAACGCTTCGTCGCAGGAATTCCTGCCGTTGATGCACGAACTCGCCGCCGCCTACCAGGCGTTTTCCCTTTACGACGCGGAAGGACTGCGCCGGTCCGGCGCCAACCTGACGCCCTCGCAGGCCCGCGTGATCTTCACGATCGGCGGAACCGAAGGCATGACCTGCAAGGACATCGGCGACGCCACCCTGATCACCAAGGGCACCCTGACCGGTGTCATCGACCGGCTGGAGGAAAAAGGCCTGGTCGAACGCTGGGCGGTGGAAGGCGACGGCCGCAAGACCATCATCGCGCTGACCCGGCGCGGCGAGCGGGTCTATGCGAGCGAATTCCCGAAACACGTGAGCTTTCTGAAAGAAAAGTTCGACGGACTCAGCGCACGCGACCGCAAGCAGGCCATCGCCCTGCTCGGCAAGATCAAGGCCCTGTTCTGACGTTTCACCCGTGACGCCCGCCGTCGCGACGCGGCGACGGTTTTTCACGCGCGCCGGCGATTGCTATAGTGTCGCAGGAACCCCAGCGCGGAAACCGCACGCCGACCCATGTCTCGCGAACCTGAAGCCAAAGACCGCCTCGATCCGCCCGATCCGCCGGACGAACCGAAGCGCCCGAATGGCGGCGTCGAGTCTGCGCGCGGGCGCTTCCGCTCAAAAACGATTTCGCGCCTGCGCCAGGATCCCCAGGCCATCGGCCAGTTGTTCAAGGAAGGCAAGTACCCGTACACCGACCGCATCCCGCGCCGCGAGTATGCCGCGCAGAAGGCCCAGTTGCAGATCGAGTTGCTGAAGGTCCAGAACTGGGTCAAGCTGACCGGGCAGAAAATCGTCATCATCTTCGAGGGCCGCGACGCCGCCGGCAAGGGCGGCACCATCAAGCGCTTCATGGAACACCTCAACCCGCGCGCCGCCAAGGTCGTCGCGCTGGAAAAACCCACCGAGCACGAGCGCGGCCAGTGGTATTTCCAGCGCTACGTGGTGCACCTGCCGACCCGCGGCGAAATCCTGTTTCTCGACCGCTCCTGGTACAACCGTGCGGGCGTCGAGCGGGTCATGGGGTTCTGCAGCTCAACCGAATACCTCGAGTTCATGCGCCAGTGCCCGGAGTTCGAACGCATGCTGGTCAACTCCGGCATCCGTCTGTACAAATACTATTTCTCGGTCACGCGCAAGGAACAGAAACGGCGCTTCGCCGCGCGCATGGAAGACCCGCTGAAACAGTGGAAGCTGAGCCCGGTGGACAAGGCCTCGGCGGGCCTGTGGCATGAGTACACGCGCGCCAAGGAAGCGATGTTCTTCTACACCGACACGGCGTCATGCCCCTGGACCATCGTCAAATCGGACGACAAGAAGCGCGCCCGGCTCAACTGCATGCAGCATTTCCTGAGCACCCTCGATTACCCCGAAAAGAACCACGACGTCGTCGCCGGCCCCGACCCGCTGATCGTCGGCTCGCCCTCGCAGGTGATCGCCAAGGACGTGCACCTCGACGACTGGCCAAACGACGGCAACTGAGCGGCCGCGCGACCGGCGGGCCGGCACGACGGCCGACGGTCAGGAAGGCGCGCTCCCCTCCGGATACTGGAACACCTCCTCCAGCGGAACGTCGAAAACCCGCGCGACCTGGAACGCGACCTCCAGCGAGGGCGAATAGCGCCCCTGTTCAATCGCGATGATCGTCTGCCGGGTCAGACCGACCCGGGCCGCAAGTTCCGCCTGCGTCATTTCGCCGGCCGCGAAGCGAAGGGCGCGAATCGAGTTGGTGATGCGCGTTTTTCGCGTCATTTCAGACGCCGCTCCGGTACCGGATCACCTTGCGCAGGCCGGCCGCGATTTCGGCCAGAACCAGGCTCAGCAGGAGCACGTTCGCGATCCAGAAGTGCGCCGCGCCGATCATGGCCAGGGCCAGGCCGCCCAGCACGCCGACGGCCAGCACAACCGCGCCGAGCGACGCGCCGTAGCGGTCGATCTCGCGATCCCGTTCGTCCTCGGCGTCATCGCCCCGGGACACGATGGTGACCGCGATCGTCCCGACGATGCTCAGGCAGACCACGGTGATCACCGTGCCCAGCATCGCGCGGCGATAAGCGATTTCGCTCACCTCGATACCGGCGTTGACCGCTTGCAGAACCGAGGCGAAATAACCCCCATAAACCACGACCATGATCACCAGCATGACCCAGACCACTTTTTCCCTGAACGACATGCGCACGCTCCTGTGTCAAAAATTCGTTACAGGAGGTAATGTAAATCAGACATGACATCATGTCAAATATTTTTTACATAGCGGCGGCCCGCGTCAGACCCGGATTGCAATGCCCGGATGAGTGCGGCGGTCAGTCCTCGGGCCGCTGGTGTTTCCACCTGCGATGCGACCAGAGCCAGGTTTCGGGGTGCGCGATGATGTCCCGCTCCAGGCGCCGCGTGTGCAGCTCGGTCAGCGCGTTCTCGGGCAGGTCCGCGGGGTGCTCGACCAGCAATTCGCTGTGCAGCCGGTAATGGCCTCTTTTTTCGCGCCGGACGGACAGGTAGATGACCGGGTAATCGAGTTTCCGGGCGAGCGTCTCCGTTCCGCGGAAAACGCCGGTGTCCTGGTTCAGGAACGTCATCCAGTGCGCGTTGGCGGGCGCGGGTGACTGGTCGGCGATGAAGGCCGTCGCGGTCAGCTTGTCCCGGTCCCTGAGCATGCCCTTGAAGACGCCTTTCATCGGGTACAGGCGGTTCCCCAGGCGCGTTCTCATCCGGTAAAAAAGCCGGTCGAAACGCCGGTCCTTCAACGGATGGTAGATCACGTACAACCGGTGCAGCGGAAGCTGGCTGAAATAGGCGCCGCAGAGCTCCCAGTTGCCGAAATGGCCCATGACGATGATCACGCTCTGCTTTTTGCGGTAGAAGTGCTCGAAGGCGGACAGGTCCCCGCAACTCATGTGCGCGTCCAGCGCCCCGGGGGAGACGGTCAATGTCTTCAGGGTCTCGAGACTCAGATCGCAGAAGTAGCGGTAAAAATCGCGCCGGATGGCGCGAAGTTCATCGGCCGATTTCTCCGGAAAAGCCCGCTCCAGGTTGCCGGTGACGACCGCTTTGCGGTAACCGAGAACCCGGTAGACCAGCAGGTACATCAGGTCCGACAACAGGTACAGGACCCTGAACGGCAGATACGAAATCAGGTAGATGAACGGCAGAGCCAGGTAGTACGCAACGGCGCCCACGGGTCAGTGCGTCCCGGCGTCCGTGGACAGCACCGGGGCAATACGACGCCGGGACGTGATCGAACGGGGCATCATCAATCGCTCTGCGCGCCTCAATCGGGGAACAGCTGCCATTAACCCCGTTTTTTCGGGCGGAAGCAAGCGCGAACGGCCGCAACCAGCGGAAGTTGATGTTCGTCAGCGCGCGCCGTCCGGCGCCGGGTGTACACTGAATTCATCGCAGGCCAGCGACCGGCAACGGTGCGCGAAAACTGGCCTACGCCTGCGAAAAGGACCACACGTGAACAAAGAAATCCTCCTCGGCGACGAGGCTCTGGGCCTTGGCGCCATCCATGCCGGGCTGAGCGGTGTTTACGGCTATCCCGGCACGCCGTCCACCGAGATCTTCGAGTTCATCGAGCGCCGCACGAAAAAGGCCGGTGATGTCCACGCCTTCTGGTCGACCAACGAAAAAGTCGCCTACGAGGAGGCGCTGGGCATGAGCTGGGCCGGCAAGCGGGCGCTGGTGTGCATGAAGCACGTCGGCCTCAACGTGGCGGCCGACGCCTTCATGAATTCCGCCATTACCGGCACCAACGGCGGCCTGGTGCTGGCCGTGGCCGACGATCCCGGCATGCACTCCTCGCAGAACGAGCAGGACAGCCGGTACTTCGCGCAGTTCGCACTGATTCCCTGCCTGGAGCCGCGCAACCAGCAGGAATGCTACGACGCCGTGTTCGAGGCGTTCGCACTGTCGGAGGAGCTCAGCATTCCGGTCATGATCCGGCTGGTGACGCGTATCGCCCACAGCCGCACCGCCGTGACCATGCGCAAACCCCTGCCGCAGAATGCCCTGCGGCCCGACAAGCAGATCCGCAAGTGGACCCTGGTGCCGGTCAACGCCCGCGTGCAGTACCGGCACCTGACGGAAAAGCAACCCGAACTCGTACGCCGCTCCGAGGACAGCCCCCGTAATTCGCTCGATCTGCGGGGCCGGCACGGTGTCGTCGCCTGCGGCCTCGCCGGCAACTACCTGTACGAGAACCTGGATTCCGGCCACGACCTCTCCATCCTGTCGATCGGCCAATACCCCCTGCCGCCTGAAAAACTGCGGACGCTGACCGACCACGTCGATGATCTGCTGGTGCTCGAAGACGGCTATCCCTTCGTCGAAAACGCGCTGCGCGGGCTGTTCGGGATCGAAAACGTCGAAATCCGTGGGCGCATGAGCGGCGCGCTGCCGCGGACCGGTGAACTCAACCCGGACCTCGTGCGCGCGGCCCTGCGCCTGGAACCCCTGCCGACCGCCTGCCCGCCCAAAGCCGACATCGCGGGGCGGCCGCCCGCCCTGTGCAAGGGCTGTCCCCATACCGACTCGTTCCGCGCCCTGAACGACGCCCTGGGCGGTTACGAGGATCCGCAGGTCTTTTCCGACATCGGCTGTTACGCGCTGGGCGCGCTGCCGCCGCTCGAAGCCGTGCACAGTTGCGTGGCGATGGGCGCATCGATCGGCATGGCGGCCGGCGCGGCACATGCCGGCTATGCGCCGGCCGTGGCCGCGATCGGTGACAGCACCTTCGCGCACGGCGGCATCACGCCGCTCATGTCGGCCGTTCAGCAGGGCGTCAACCTGAAGGTCCTGGTGCTGGACAACAGCACGGTCGCGATGACCGGCACGCAGCGCTCGATGTCGACCGGTCCGACCCTGGATCAGATCATCCTCGGCACCGGCATCGACGAGGACCACTTCCGCGTGATCGAACCCATTCCACGCAATCACGAGCGGAACGTGCAGGTGCTGAAGGAGGAACTGGCCTTTGACGGACCCAGCGTGATCGTCGCGCGACGCGCCTGTATCGAGGCGCAGAAGCGCAAGGTGGTCTGAGGACGAACGACATGCAGAAAAACATCATTCTCGCCGGCGTCGGAGGCCAGGGCATCCTGTCGATCGCCTTCGTCATCGACCACGCCGCGATGGACGCGGGATTCCATTTCAAGCAGGCCGAGGTTCACGGCATGGCGCAACGCGGCGGCGCGGTGCAGTCCAATCTGCGCTACGGCGACACGGAAATCTGGTCCGACATCATCCCGACCGGCAAGGCCGACATGATCCTGGCGGTCGAGCCGCTGGAGGCGCTGCGCTACCGGCAGTTCCTGCGGCCGGGCGGCTGGGTGATCACGAGCATCACCCCGTTCGTCAACATTCCGAACTACCCGGAGGCCGACGCGCTGCTCGCCGAACTTGCCGGGATCGAGAACATCATCCTCGTCGACACCGCGCACTTCGCGCGCGCGGCCGGCAACCGCCGCGCGCAGAACATGGTGACGGTGGGCGCCGCGGCGCCGCTGCTCGACTTCGAAGACGAGCGCATGCTCGCCTTCGTCGAGCGCCTGTTCGCGCGCAAGGGCGAGAAGACGGTCCGGGTCAACCAGCGCGCCTTCCGGTTCGGGCGCGACGCCGGCCTGTTTTTCCGCGCGCTGCTCGACGCCGGGATGACGACGCCCGATGCGCTGCGCCTGATCAACAAACTCGACCCGGAGACCCTCGACGCCGGTCAGGCCGGCGCCTGGGCCGAGGCCGTCGCCGGCGATCGCCTCGAAGCCCTGCTGGCCGAACCCGGCGCGCTGGCCTGCGACCGGATCCCCGCATGCGCATGAACACCACCCTGGACAGCGAACGAATCCACGCCGTGCTCGCCGCCGCCCATGCGGCCGGCCGGGAAAACCTGTACGAGCATGAATGCTACGAGATCCTGGCGGCCACCGGGGCCGAGGCCGCCCCGGCAAGCCGTCTGATCCCCGTGGGCGGTCATCCGACCGCCGCCGACCTGGAACAGCTCAGCGGTGACCGGGTGGTGCTCAAGGTCGTCTCGCCGGACATCACGCACAAGACCGAGGCGAAGGGCGTGCGCATCGTCGCGCGCGAGATCGGCGCCGTCGAGGCCGCCTTTGAACTGATGAAGCGCGAGGTGCCCGAGACCTACGCGGCCTACCTGGAAAGCCACACCGGCGAGGTGCCGGCGGCGCTGGCCGGTCGCCGCGGCCGCGGGCTCGAACAACGCCTCGCGGACCGCATCGTCGGCATCCTGCTGTGCTCCTGCGTCACGCCCGACGCCCAGGGCTTCGCGACCGAGTTGTTCGTCGGCCTGCGCGCCACCGCGGAGTTCGGCCCGATCATCTCGGCCGGGCTCGGCGGCGTCGAGATGGAGATCCTGGCCCGGCAGACGCGCAAGGGCGCGGCGGTCGCGATCGCCCCGACCGGCACGACCGACGGCGCGCAGTTTTTCGAATACTTCCGCAAAACGCTCAGCTACGACCGGCTCAGCGGCGCCATGCGAGGATCGCGCCGCCTGCTGGACGATGCGATCCTGGTGCGGTGCTTCCAGGGCTTCATCGACCTGGCCAATCATTATTCCGCCGTGAACCCCGATGCCGACTTCCACCTGGAGGAACTCGAGGTCAATCCCTTCGTCGCGGCCGGCGGACGCATGGCCCCGCTCGACGGTGTTTGCCGGTTCCGGCCGGCCACGCCGGCCCGCGAACCGCGACCGGTCGACAAGCTGCACCGCCTGCTGCAACCCCGGTCGGCGGCCGTCGTCGGCGCGTCCGCGCAGGCCAGCAACATGGGCCGGATCATCCTGGGCAACATGCTGGGCGCGGGCTTCGGTCACGACCGGCTCCACGTCGTCCACCCGCAGGCGGACACGATCGACGGCGTGCGTTGCGTGACGAGCGTCGCCGCGCTGCCGGAAAAGGTCGACCTGCTGGTCGTTGCCGTCGGTGCGGATCGCGTGCGATCGGTTATCGACGAAGTCATCGACGAGGACAAGGCCGAGAGCGTGATCCTGATTCCGGGCGGCATCGGCGAGAAACGCGGCAGCGGCGCCCTCGAGGCGGAGCTGATGGACCGCATCCGGCAGGCGCACCTGACGCCGGGCGGCGGACCGCTGTTCCTGGGCGGCAACTCGCTTGGCGTCATTTCCCGCCCGGGGCGCTACGACACGATGTTCATCCCGGAGACCAAGCTGCCGAAGTCGCGGAGCGACGATCCGCAGCCGCTGTGCTTCGTTTCCCAGTCCGGCGCGTTCATCATTTCCACCCTGAGCGACGAGCCCTGGCTCGAGCCCCGGTACGCGCTCTCGATCGGCAACCAGATCGACCTGACGGCCGGCGACCTGCTCTCCTTCCTGGCGGACGATCCCGGGATCGAGGTGTTCGCGGTGTACGTCGAAGGGTTCCGGCCGGACGACGGACTGGCGTTCGCGGCGGCCGTCAAAACCGCCGTGGCGCACGGCAAGGACGTGGTGTTCTACAAGGCCGGACGCACCGAGGAAGGCCGCTCGGCCACGGCCGGCCATACCGCTTCGGTCGCGGGCGATTACGCCGTGTGCGAGAACGCCCTGGCCCAGGCCGGGGCCTTCGTCGCGGCCGACTTCAGCGAATTCACCGATTTTCTTCGCGTCACGCTGCCGCTGCGTGGCCGGCGCGCGGCCGGCGTGCGGCTGGCGGCGATCTC
This sequence comes from Lysobacterales bacterium, assembly GCA_037384065.1. Lineage (GTDB taxonomy): Bacteria > Pseudomonadota > Gammaproteobacteria > Xanthomonadales > SZUA-36 > JABDPF01. Next base: position 17,488 of record JARROJ010000025.1, on the reverse strand, counting down.
CAACGCGGGTTTCGAGACGGTCGGCATGGCGGACTCGATCCGCCGGAACGGCGCCGAGCTCGTCTTGCCCGCCTTCGGCGCGCGCACCGAGGAGGCGCTGGCGAAAATCGTCTTCGACCACGGGCTGGACGGACTGGTCGACGTGCGCAATCCCTTCGACATCACGCCGATGACCGGCGACACGGCCTATGCCGACATGGTCGCCGAGGTGCTGGCGGACCCCGGAATCGACGCCGCGGTCGTCGGCATCGTGCCGCTGACGCCGGCGCTGCAGACCCTGCCGCCCGGCGATGACTACCCGGAATCGATTAACGATCCCGCGTCCATCGCCCGGCGTCTGCCGAAGCTCGCCGCCGCGACGGACAAGCCGGTCGTCGCCGTGGTCGATTCCGGGCGGCTGTTCGATCCGCTGGTCGATGCCTTGCGCGACGGCGGCCTGCCCGTGTTCCGCTCGGCCGACCGCGCGGTGCGCGCCCTGTGCACGTGGATCGACCGCAAACGCAAGCAGGAGGAATGACGATGGCCATCGCCCGCAAAATGAGCGCTTTCGCGGAGAAGTCGTCCTGGATCCGCAAGATGTTCGAACAGGGCGCAAAAATGAAGGCCGAGTTCGGCGCGGAAAATGTATTCGACTTCAGTCTCGGCAACCCGGACGTCCCCCCGCCGCCCGAGTTCCAGTCGGTCTTGCGGGAAACGGTCGAGGACAACCCGCCGGGCATCCACGGCTACATGCCCAACGGCGGTTATCCCTGGGTTCGGGAGGCGCTGGCCGCACGCCTGTCGGCCGAGCAGGGCGTGGACCTGGGCCCCGGCGACGTGCTGATGACCTGCGGCGCCGCCGGCGCCCTGAACGTCGTGATGAAAGCCCTGCTCGACCCGGGCGACGAGATCATCATCCTGGCCCCGTTTTTCGTCGAGTACCACTTCTACATCGACAACCACGGCGGAGTCGCCCGGGTCGTGCCCTGCGACGCCGAATTCAACCCCGACCTCGAGGCCATCCGGGCGGCGATCAACGAGCGCACCAAGGGCATGATCATCAACTCGCCCAACAACCCGACCGGCCAGGTCTACCCCCAGGCCGCGCTCGACGCCCTGGGCGCGCTGCTGTCCGAGGCGGGCGAACGGTACGGCTCGACGCTGTACCTGGTGATGGACGAACCCTACCGCGACATCCTCTTCGACGGCCATACGGCGGCCTCCACGATGCGCGCCTGCCGGAACGCCATCGTGCTGTCGTCCTGGTCCAAGAGCCTTTCGCTGGCCGGCGAGCGGATCGGTGTTCTCGGTGTCCACCCGGATATCGACGGCAAGGCCGCGCTCCTGGACGCCCTCACCCTGGCCAACCGGATCCTCGGCTTCGTGAACGCGCCGGCGCTGATGCAGCGCGTGGTCGCGCGGCTGCCCGACGTTTCGGTCGACTGCAGCATCTACGCGCGTCGGCGCGCGCTGTTCCGCGACATACTGGATCACGCGGGTTTCGAGTACCTGGACCCGAAGGGCGCCTTCTATTTCTTCCCGAAATCACCGATCGAAGACGATGTGGCGTTCTGCCGCCTGCTGCAGGCGCAGAAAATCCTGGCCGTGCCCGGCCAGGGCTTCGGCACACCCGGCCATTTCCGCCTGGCCTTCAGCGTGCCCGACGACGTGATCGAACGCTCGGCCGAAGGCTTCCAGGCGGCCATGCACGCCGTGTAGAACCGCCCAACCCGCGACGACGGGGCACACCCGTCGGGCCTGAAGGCCCTCCCACAATCAGCCAGGCATCGCGTAGCGGTGTTCGACGGCGTGTGGAGGTGGTCGGGTGCCCATGAGCGGGGCTGTATGACGACAGGGATGTCGTCATCCAGGCGCCACAGGACGTGCTCGAGCGTTCCCCGGTCATGGGCACCCGGCCGCCGCCGGGCGCAGACCCACCGTACTGGCCGGAGTGTCGGAGCGGTCGGGCCGAAAGGCGCGCTCACAAACGAGACAGCGCTTCGTTTATCATCAACAGGATGGATTGGAACGTACTCTGGTGGCTGTTGGCGGGCCTGCTGGTCGTCGCCGGCCTGGTCGGGACGGTCGTCCCCGCCCTGCCCGGCGCGCCGCTGGTTTTCGCCGGACTGTTCTTCGGCGCCTGGATCGGCGACTTCGAGGCGGTCGGCTGGGTGACGATCGGTGTTCTGGCCGCGCTGGCGGCGCTGGCCTGGGCGATCGACTTCATCGCCGCGGCGCTGGGCGCGCGTTACGTCGGGGCGGGCCCGCGCGCGTTCTGGGGCGCGACGCTCGGCGCGATCGTCGGCATGTTCTTCGGCCTGCCGGGCCTGGTGCTCGGGCCGTTCATCGGCGCCGTGCTGGGCGAACTGTCGGGTGGCCGCGGCCTGGCCCGCTCCGGCCGCGCCGGGGTTGGCGCCTGGCTCGGCATCGTGGTCGCCACGGCCGCCAAGCTGGCGCTGGTATTCCTCATGATCGGGATTTTCGCGTTTTCATTTTTCGCCACAACGCCCGGCTGACGATGCGCAGCTTGTTGCGCGTGTCGAAACGCCGAATGTTGGTTTTCACGGTACCGGTCGTAAAACGCGTTTTCTTGCTGTAATCGATGCGCACGTCGACGATGACCGGGCGGTTTTCCCGCAACAGCTCGATCGCTCGCTCGACGCCGGCCGCGACCTCCTCGTCACTGCCGATCGCGACGAAGGCACAGCCCGTCGCGGCCGCGAAGTGCGCGTAGTCCAGTGTCTGCAGCGTCGTGCAGGTCGTCCGCTGGTACGGCATGGTCTGCGCCTGGGCGATCTGCGACAGCTCACCGTCGTTGAACACGAACCAGGCCACCGGCAGCTCGTTGTTGACCGCGGTCAGGCTTTCCATCGCGGTCATCAGGAAGGCGCCGTCGCCGACGATGCCGACGACCTGGCGGTCGGGGGCGGCCAGCTTCGCGCCGATCGTGCCGGGCACGCAGTAGCCCATGCAGTTGAAATCGGTCGGTGAGAGGTAACTGCCGCCGCTCCGGATCGGCATCAGTTCGGCGGTCAGGAAGGTGTGGTTGCCGTCGTCGGCGACAATGACCGCAGCGTCGTCGAGCCGTTCGCGCAGGGCGCCGAAAAAGCGGGCCGGATTGACCCGCCCGCCGGAATCGTGCTGCAGCCATTCGTCGCGCCAGGCGGCCTTGTCGGCCGCGATGCTCGCCGCCAACCCGTCGAAATCACGCGGCGGCAACGCGTCCTCCAGGGCCTCGGCCAGCGCCGGAAGCGCATCGCGGGCGTCGGCGTGGATCGCCACGGCGGCCGGGAAGTTGCGGCCGAGGGCTTCCGGGTTGATGTCGATGTGGACGAGGCGCTCCGGCGGCACCGAACCGTAACTGCCGGTGCAGATCTCGGCGAAGCGCGTGCCCACGGCCAGCATCGCGTCGCAGCGTTTGAACGCGTTTTCCGCCGCCGGCACCGCGGAGGGGCCGAACCCCATGCCCGTATGCAGGGGATGATCGGCGGGAAACGCGTCGAGGCCCTGCAGCGTGGTCGCAACCGGCGCGCCCAGCCGTTCGGCAATGCGCCGGATATCGTCGCGCACCGCCCGCGCGCCCCAACCGACGAAAATGCCGGGGCGCTCGGCGGACGCCAGCAGATCAGCCGCCGCGGCGATCGCTTCCGGATCGCAGGCGACCGGTTCCGGCAGCAGGTCGAAAGACGGCGGCTCGGCCACCTCCGCGGCCAGCAGCTGCAGGTTCGCCGGCACCTCCACGAACACCGGGCCGGGCTCACCTTCGAGCGCCGTGCGCCAGGCGCGGTAGACGGTCGCGACCGCTTCGTCGTAGCTGTCGATGCGGTAGGCGGCCTTGGTCAATGGCCGCATCAGGGCCTGCTGGTCGAGTTCGTGCAACTGGAAGCCGTGCTCGAGGTCGGTGCGAATTCCGCCGGACAGCACCAGCATCGGAATTCCGTCGAGGTAGGCCTCGCCAACGCCACTCATCGCGTGCGTCAGGCCGGCGGCGGGCACGACGACCAGCACGCCGGGGGATCCGCTGACGCGCGCATACGCGTCCGCCATGAACGCCGCGCCGCCTTCGTGCGTGACCAGCAGCGGCGTGATCGTCTCCGATTCCTGCAGTTCGTCGTACAGCTCGATGTTGTGCACGCCCGGGATTCCGAACGTGAAGCGGACGCCGAGCTCCTCGAGCGCGCGACGCACCAGCCAGGCAGCGGTTTTTTTCATCGTTCCACCTCTCAGGGACGCGGCGCGAAAGCGGGCCGGCACGTCGCTGATTCTAACACCGCCGGCCGCCCTGCCCGTTCGCATCGGCGCCCGGGTGTTCGTTCGGCGCGACCCGAAGTTACGTCATCAGTTCCGCGCGCAGCGCGTCGAATTCGCCCGGTATCGTGCGGGACAGCACGGCTCGATCCCGCACGGCGCGCAGCTCGGGCGGCAGGGGCACCTCGATATCCAGGGTTTCCTCGATCACCTCGAGGAATTTCGCCGGGTGCGCGGTGCAGGCGAACACGCCGGATTCTCCGGGCTGCAGCGCGCGCTGCAGCGCGCGCCAGGCCAGCGCCGAATGCGGGTCGGCCAGGTAGCCATCGGCATGCAGCGCGCGAATCGCGTCGCGCGTTTCCGCGTCGTCCAGGGCGGTGGCGTGCAACAGCTCACGCAGCGGCAGACCATGCCGTTCACCCATTTCCAGCACCCGCGGAAAGTTGTTCGGCAGCGAGATGTCCATCGCGTTGGTGATGGTGGCGACCGTCGGGTTCGGCGCCCAGTGGCCCGAGTCGAAAAACCGCGGCACCGTGTCGTTGACGTTGGTCGCGGCGATGATGCGCTTGTACGGCAGGCCGATCCGGCGCGCCACCAGCCCCGCGGTCACGTTGCCGAAGTTGCCGCTCGGCACCGCCAGCACCAGGTCATTCACGTCCTCGACCGCCGCCGCGGCCTCGAAGTAGTAACAGACCTGGGCCATGAGGCGCGCGATGTTGATCGAGTTGGCCGAATTGAGGCCCAGCCCCGACCTCAGCTCGCGGTCCTCGAAGGCCTCCTTGACCAGGCGCTGGCAGGTGTCGAAGTCCGATTCCACCGCAATCGTCCGCACGTTGCCGCCGAGCGTGCAGAACAGCTTTTCCTGCAGCGGCGAGATCATGCCCTTCGGATAGAGGATGACGACGTCGATGCCGGGCTGGCCGTGATAGGCGTGGGCGACCGCGGCGCCGGTATCGCCGGACGTCGCCGTCAGGATCGTCATCGGACCGCCGTCGTGAAATTCGGCCAGGCAGCGCGCCATGAACCGCGCGCCGAAATCCTTGAAGGCGAGGGATGGCCCGTGAAACAGCTCCAGCGCACGAACGCCCTCCCCGACCGGCGGCACCGCGATCGGAAAGTCGAACGCCGAGGTGACCATTTCGGCCAGGCGGGCCGGCTCGATCTCGTCGCCGATGAGGTGCTGCAGGACGGCGACGCTGCGCGGCACGAACGGCTCGGTCAGCAGACCGGGAACGTCGTGCAGCGTCTCGAAGCGCCGCGGAAAGAACAGCCCCTGGCCGCGCCCGAGCCCCTGCAACACGGCCTCGCGGAAACTCGTCCGGTCCTCGGGGTGCTGGATGTTGATCAGTTCCATGGTGTCGGCTCCTGGCCCGCGCGTCGCCGGGTCATGCTCAGTCGATACAGCGTGCGCCGCCGAGGTCGGCGCGGCAGATGTGCACGAACCCGCTGTCGTTCTGCCGGTAATGCGCGTCCAGCCAGGCCGCGGTGCGGTTGGCCACGTCGTAGTCGTCGACCAGCGCGAACACGGTCGGACCGGAACCGGAAATGCCGACCGCCAGGGCGCCGATCTCCTTCAGCGCCACTCGCGCCTCCGCGAAGCCGGTCAGCAGTTCCCGCCGGTAGGGCTCGGCGATGTGGTCGACCACGCAGGCCGCGGCCAGCGCCGCGTTGCCGACATGCAGGGCATGCACGAACTGGGCGAATTGCGCCCCGTGACGAACGGCGATCTTGCGGTCCACTTGATCGGGAAGCACCGCCCGGGCCGCCCGGGTTTCCAGCTTCGTTCCCGGCCAGCAAACCACCGCGCGCCAGGCGCCGGGCCAGGGCAGCGCGTATTCTCGCTGGCTGCCCGGCGGGCACAGGCGCAGACCGCCGTACAGACAGGGGGCGACGTTGTCGAGATGCACCTCGCCGCTGATCGCACCCTCCTGGAACGCCATCAATCCGAACAGTTGCTGGGCCGGCAGCAGGTGGGCGTGCCAGCGGTTCAGGGCCTCGAACGCGGCCACGATGGAACTGGCGCTGGAGCCGAGGCCGCTGCCGATCGGCAGGCGTTTTTCCAGCGTCACCCGCAACGGCCGGATCGTGTAGCCCAGGCCCTCGGCGGCCTCGTGAAAGGCGCGGCAACAGGCCAGCACGATGTTGTCCTCCGGGTCGGGCGGCAGAGCATGGGCGAACGGGCCGCGGCATTCGAGCTGCCAGTCGTCGCCCGCGTCGTCATCGAGCGGCGCCAGCGTGACGGTGTCGCCCAGCAGGGTGCCGTCAATCGGGGCCAGAGCGAGTCCGAGCGCGTCGAAACCGACCGACATGTTGCCCACCGAAGCGGGCGCGTAGACGGTCAGCGGTTCGGTGCGGAAGGTCATGGATGGCGTCGTCATCGTGAATTGTCCAGCGGCCGCCAGACGGTGCGCAACAGGTCGCCGAACACACCGGCCGCGGTTACCGCGGCCCCGGCGCCGTAACCGCGCAAGACCATCGGCAACGGTTGGTAGTAGCGGGAATGAATGACCAGGGCGTTCTGCCCGTCGCGAATGGCGCCGAGTGGCTCGTCGCGCCGGACCGGCTCGATCGACACGCGGCAGGCGCTGTCTTCGAGCCGCGCGACGTAGCGCAACACCTGGCCGGCGGAAGCCGCGGCGGTGATCCGCTCGTTGAAGGCCGCGTCGAGCCCGGCCAGGGTGTCGATGAGGTCGTCGCGGGACGCGTGCGCGACCGCTTCGGCCGACACCACCGGTTCGACGTCGATGTCCTCCAGCTCCAGCTTCAGGCCGACTTCGCGGGCGATGATCAGCAGCTTGCGCGCGACGTCCATGCCGGACAGGTCGTCGCGCGGGTCCGGCTCGGTGTAGCCGAGTTCCATGGCGCGGGCGACCGCCCGGGACAGGGGGATGCCGTCCTCCAGCAGGCCGAAGATCATCGACAGCGAGCCCGAGAGGATGCCTTCGAAGGTCTCCAGTTCGTCGCCGGAGCGGATCAGGTTTTGCAGCGTATCGATCAGCGGCAGGCCGGCGGCGACGTTCGTCTCGTACAGGAACTTGCGGAAATTGCGGCGCTCGGCGTCGCGCATCGCGCGGTAATAGGCCAGCGAGGAGGTGTTGGCCTTTTTGTTGGCGGCGACGATGTTGTAGCCGGCATCGAGAAACTGCACGTAGGTGTCGGCCACGGCCTGGTCACTCGTGCAGTCGATGAGGGTCGGGCTGAGCAGGCCGAGGCGCTGGCGAATGCCGAGCACGTCGTCGAGCGACCACGGCGCCCCGTCCGCCTGCAGCTGCTCGCGCCAGGTCGCGAGGTCGATCGTATCGTCGGCCACGAGCAGCTTTTCGCGGCTCGCGATGGCCCGCACCCGAAGATCCATGTGGTGATTGGCCAGCGCCTGTTCCTGGCGCTGAAACTGCGCCAGCAACTCACCGCCGACGTTGCCGCAGCCGAGCAGGATCACGTCGAAATGGGTCGAGCGGCCAAAGAACGCGGTGTGACAGCTGCGCGCCGCCGCCTGTGCATCGGCGCCGCGCACCACGACCGAGATCGAGAACTCGGTCGCCCCCTGTGCGATGACCTCGACATTGACGCCGGCGGTCGAGATCGCGGTGAGGAACCGGGCCGCGATGCCGCGGGCATGCTTCATGCCCTGCCCGACCAGCGAGATCACGGCGCGGTCTTCGAGCACGACGATGTCTTCGAGCAGGTGGTGCAGCAATTCGAAGTGGAACTCGTCCTGCAGGGCGCGACGCGCCTTCTGCGCATCCCCCTGGCGCACGCACAGCGTCAGGCTGTACTCCGACGAGGAGTGGACGATCAGCAGGGTGGATACCGAGACCCCCGCCAGTGCGCCCATCACGCGCTGGCCGACACCGACGCGGCCGCGCAGGAAGCCGCCCTGCAGCGTGATCGTGGACACGTCGTGCAGATGCGAGATGCCGCGCACGGAACCTTCCAGCTTCGCGTCGGCATGCACCAGGGTGCCCGGCGTGGCGGGATCGTAGGTGTTGCGCACCTGGCAGGGAATGCCCTTGGTCGCCAGCGGCATCAGGGCCTTGGCCGAGATCACGTTGGCGCCGTAGTAGGTCAGCTCCATCGCCTCTTCGTAGCTGACCTCTTCCAGGCAGCGTGCGTTGCTGACGATGCGCGGATCGGCGGTGAAGAAGCCGTCGACGTCCTTCCAGATCTGGCACAGGCCGGCGCCGGAAGCGGCGGCAATGACCGCGGCCGAATAATCGGTGCCGTTGCGGCCGAGCAACTGGATCTTGCCGTCCGCATTGCGGCCGTAGAAACCGGGGAACACCATCACCTGGAAGTCACGGTCGAGGCGTTCGCGAACGCGCGGCGAAGCGGCTTCGATGTCGACCAGCGAATCGAGCCAGCTGTCGTCGGCCAGCGGCAACACGTCGGTGTCCGACCAGTGGGCGTCGAACCCGCGGCCGCGCAGAACGTCGACCATCAGGCGACTGGCGAAGCCCTCGCCGGTCGCCAGGATGCGGGCGCGTGTCTCGTTCGGGCACTGGCCGAGCAGACGAATGCCCTCGACCATGCGCGACAGGACCTCGCCCTGTTCCGCCAGGAACTCGCTGGCCCACGGCGTCGCGGCGCCCTGCGCGGCGAGGTCGTCGACGATGGCGCGCTCGCGACGGATCGCCTCGTCGAGGTGCGGCGTGCCATCCTCGCCGGCGACCGCGGTGTCGATCGCGGCCAGCAACAGGTCGGTCACGCCCCGGACCGCGGACAGGACGACCACCACGCGGTATTCGCCGGTGTACTCGCCGATGATCGACGCGCTGGCGTCGAAGCCACGCAGGTCGGCCAGCGAGGTGCCGCCGTACTTCTGCACGAGGTAAGGTTTCGGGTTGCTCATCGTTGGCGTCTGTTCATCCTGAAAGCCGGCGGAAGCGGGGTTACGGGCCCTCGTAGGCGTCCCGGTGCACATTGCGCATGGCGCGCCCCGAGGGGTCGTTCACGTCCTGCAGCGCGCGGTCCCACAACACCGCCTCGGGCGTACTGCAGGCCACCGTCGGACCGCCCGGCACGGTGCGTTCGGCCGAGGCCAGCGGAAAATGGCGTTCGAACACGGTGCGGAACCAGTAGGCCTCCTTGGAGGCCGGCGTGTTGAACGGAAAGCGACCGGCGGCGCGCGCCATCTCGGCGTCGCTGACCTGCTCGGCGGTGAACGCCTTGATCGCGTCGATCCAGCCGTAGCCGACGCCGTCGGAAAACTGCTCCTTCTGCCGCCAGGCGATTTCTTCCGGCAGCAGGTCGCTGAAGGCCTCGCGCAAAACCTGTTTCTCGATGCGCCCGGGCGTAACCATCTTGTCGGCCGGATCGATGCGCATCGCGACGTCGAGAAACGTCTTGTCCAGGAACGGCACACGCGCCTCCACGCCCCAGGCCGCCATCGCCTTGTTGGCGCGCAGGCAGTCGTAGCTGTGCAGGCGCGAGAGTTTGCGGACCGTCTCCTCGTGAAAGGCCTGTGCGTCGGGCGCCTTGTGGAAATACAGGTAGCCGCCGAAGATCTCGTCCGCGCCTTCGCCGGACAGCACCATCTTGATGCCCATCGCACGGATCTTGCGGGCCATCAGGTACATCGGCGTCGCGGCGCGGATGGTCGTCACGTCGTAGGTTTCGAGGTGATAGATGACCTCTTCCAGCGCGTCCAGGCCTTCCTGGATCGTGAACGTGAAACCGTGGTGCACCGTGCCGATGTGGTCCGCGGCGCGCTGCGCGGCGGCGAGGTCGGGCGAGCCCTCGAGCCCGATCGCGAAGGAGTGCAGCCGCGGCCACCAGGCCGGCTTCTCCTCGTGGTCCTCGACACGCATCGCGGCGTGCTGCGCCGCCAGCGCGGCGACGATGGATGAATCCAGGCCGCCCGAGAGCAGCACCCCGTAGGGCACGTCGGTCATCAGGTGGCCGACCACCGCGTCCTCGAGCGCTCGGCGCAGGGCCGCGCGGTCCGTCACGGCGTCACGCACGGCGTCGAACTCCTCCCAGTCGCGGTGATACCAGCGCCGCGGGGCGTCCTCGCCGCTGCACCACACGTGGCCCGGCGGAAATTCGTGCACCTCGTTGCAGACGTCCATCAGCGCCTTCATCTCGGAGGCGACGAACACCTGGCCATGGGCGTCGTGTCCGTAATAGAGGGGGATGATGCCGATCGGGTCGCGCGCCATCATCCAGGCGTCGCGGTCTTCGTCGTACAGGCAGAAGGCGTACATCCCGCTCAGGGCATCGAGGAAGCCGGCGCCCTGCTCCAGGTACAGCGGCAGAATCACCTCGCAATCGGATTGCGTGCGAAAGGCGTAGTGGCCCTCGAAACGGTCGCGGATGGCCTGGTGATTGTAAATTTCGCCGTTGACGGCCAGCGCCTGGCGGCCGCTTTCGCTCAGAATGGGCTGGGCGCCGGTGTTGACGTCGACGATGGACAGGCGCTCGTGCGCCAGCACGGCGTCATCCGCGGAGTAAACGCCGCTCCAGTCCGGGCCGCGGTGGCGCAGCAGGCGCGACTGGCGCAGCGCCGTCTGGCGCACCTCGGCGAGGTCCTGGCGCACGTTCAGCACGCCGAAAATCGAGCACATGCAGAGTCCTCGTACGTCAATTCGGGTTGTCCGCGGCGCTGTCCTGGTTTTGTCGCACCGCCCATCACTCCGGTCGCACGGCGCACCGCCCGCCCGAACCTTCAATACTAAGTGCTGCGGGCCGCGCCGCCAAGCGTTCGCGGGTCGAAGCAGAGCCCGGGCGCAGCGCCGGCGGTTTTTCGCGGGGCCGAGGCTGCCGGAAGGAAGGCCGCGCCGGTCGGTCCGGCGCGGGTGAATCAGGCCTCAGCGCGCTCGTGCGCGCGGTACTCGTAGGCGTAGTAAACCACCGGGATGACCACCAGCGTCAGCAACGTGGAGATCAGGATGCCGAAAATCAGGCTCACGGCCAGTCCGCTGAAGATCGGGTCGTCGAGGATGAAGAAGGCGCCGGCCATCGCCGCGATGCCGGTCAGCGCGATCGGTCGGGTACGCACCGCGCCCGCCTTGATCACGGCATCCGACAGTTTCACGCCGTTTGCGACTTCATGGTGGATGAAGTCCACCAGCAGGATCGAGTTGCGCACGATGATGCCGGCCAGCGCGATCATGCCGATCATCGAGGTCGCGGTGAACTGCGCGCCGAGCAGGGCGTGCCCCGGCAGGATGCCGATCAGCGTCAGCGGGATCGGCGCCATGATGATCAGCGGCACGCGGTAGGAGCGGAACTGCGCCACCACCAGCAGGTAGATCAGGATCAGGCCGACCGCGTAGGCCAGCCCCATGTCGCGGAAGGTCTCGTAGGTGACCTGCCACTCGCCGTCCCACTTCAGGCTGGGCAGCCAGGGCTGCGGCGGCTGGCGGACCAGGTACTGCGTGATGCCGACATCCGGTTCGTCCGGCCCGGGCAGGGCGCCGGCGATTTCGGCCATGCCGTACAGCGGGCTGTCCAGCTTGCCGCTGAGGTCGCCGGTCACCATCACCATCGGCAGCAGGTCCTTGTGGTAGATCGCCCGCTCACGCGTCGTGCGGGTGAAGTGCGCCACCTCGGACATCGGCACCAGGTCGCCGCTGGCGCTGCGCACGCGCAGGTGCGAGATCACGCCCGGGTCGGCCTTGGCGCCTTCCTTCAGTTCGAGGCGGATCGGCACCGGCCGGCGGCTGTTCTCGTCGTGCAGATAGGACACGTCCTCGCCGGCCATCGCGGTGGCGATCGCGGCGACGATCCGGGATTGCGATACGCCCAGCCGCGCGGCGCGTTCGCGGTCGACCGAGACCAGCAGGCGCGGCTGCGGAGCCTCCAGCGTGTCGTCGACGTCGACGATATCGGGCGTCGACTCGAACACGCCGCGCACGAGGCGCGCCGTGGCCAGGCGCTGTTCCGCGGTCGCGCCGTAGACCTCGGCCACCAGGGGCGCGATCACCGGCGGGCCGGGCGGGACCTCGACCACCTTGACGTTCGCGTCGTAACGGGCACCGATCGCCTGCAGCGGCGCGCGCACGGACATCGCGATCTCGTGGCTCTGGCGGTCGCGGTCGTCCTTGTCGACCAGGTTGACCTGGATATCGCCCTGGTGCGGTTCGGCGCGGAGATAATACTGGCGCACCAGGCCGTTGAAGTTGATCGGCGAGGCGGTGCCGGCGTAGGTCTGGTAATCCATGACCTCCGGCACATCGGTCAGCGCCAGCCCGAGTTCGTCGAGCACGCGCTGGGTTCGCTCGACCGGGGTGCCCTCGGGCATGTCGACGATGACCTGGAATTCCGACTTGTTGTCGAACGGCAACATCTTGAGCACGACCCACTGCACGGCGACCAGCCCGATCGAAGCGGTGATCAGCGCGAGCACCACCGCCAGCATGCCCAGGCGCCGGCCGCGGCCCGCGCGACCGGACAGGAACGGCCGCAGGTGGCGATCGAACTGGCGGTACAGGAACTGGTACAGCTTGTCGTCCTGCTCGCCGCCGTGGCCCGCGTCCGCCGCCGCGGCGGCGGCCTCGTGCTGGTGCCGGAACGCCCGGTAGAACAGCCACGGGGTGAACACGAAGGCGACGAACAGTGAAATCAGCATGCCCATGCTGGCGTTGATCGGGATCGGCGCCATGTACGGCCCCATCAGGCCGCTGACGAAGGCCATCGGCAGCAGGGCGGCGATCACCGTGAAGGTCGCCAGGATGGTCGGCCCGCCGACCTCGTCGACCGCCAGCGGGATCGATTTGAACAGGGGCAGCCGGCTGATGTGCATGTGGCGGTGCGCGTTCTCGACCACCACGATGGCGTCGTCGACCAGGATGCCGATCGAGAAGATCAGCGCGAACAGCGACACGCGGTTCAGCGTAAAGCCGTAGGCCCAGGAAGCGAACAGCGTGATCGCCAGCGTGATGATGACCGCGGCGCCGACCACGACCGCCTCGCGCCGGCCCAGCGCCAGCCCCACCAGCAGGATCACCGAGAGGGTCGCGAAGACCAGCTTCTTGATCAGGGTCTTGGCTTTTTCGTCCGCGGTGGCGCCGTAATTCCGCGTGATGGTCGCGTGCATGCCGTCCGGCACCAGCGTGCCGCGCAGCTGCTCGAAACGCGCGATCACCGCGTTGGCCACGTCCACCGCGTTGGTGCCCGGCTTCTTGGCCACGGCCATCGTCACCGCCGGATTGAGCGTACCGGCCGGCAGATCGAAGCCGTTGGCCGGCCCGATGCCGAAGGTCACGAGCGCCTCGGGCAGATCGGGACCCAGGGAAACGTCGGCCACGTCACGCAAGAACACCGGGCGGCCGCCGTCGCCCACGCCCACCACCAGTTCGGCGATTTCCTCGGGGGCGCTCAGGAACGTTCCCGCCTGGACCAGGATGTCCTCGTTGCCGGAAGCGAAGGAGCCCGCGTCGGCCGACGCGTTGGCGCTGGCCAGCGCGCCGCGCAGCTGCTGCAGGTCGATGCCGTAGCCGGCCAGCTTCTCCGGGTCGAGGCGCACGCTGACCACGCGGTCCGGGCCGCCGATCGTATCGATATCGCGAGTGCCGGGCACCCGCTGCAGCTCGGTCTCGATCGCGTGCGCGACGCGGCGCAGCTCGTGCGCGCCGATGGTCGGATCCTCGCTCCACAGCGTGCCGGCGACGATCGGCACGTCGTCGATACCGCGCGGCTTGATCAGCGCGGGCAGCACACCGATGTTGGGCGGCATCCAGTCCTGGTTCGAATAGACCGCGTTGTACAGGCGCACGATCGCCTCGTCGCGCGGTTCGCCGACCTCGAACTGCACGGTCAGGATGCTGTTGCCGGGACGCGAAACCGAGTAAATGTGCTCGACCCCGTCGATCTCCGACAGAATGCGCTCCATCGGCGTGCTGACCAGCTGCTCGACCTCCAGCGCCGTCGCGCCCGGATAGCCGATGAAGACGTTGGCGAAGGTGACGTCGATCTGCGGCTCTTCCTCGCGCGGCGTGATGGCCACCGCGAACAAGCCGAGCAGCAGGCCGACCAGCGCCAGCAGCGGCGTGATCTCGGTCTGCAGAAAACGTTTGGCGAGCGCGCCGGAAATCCCCAGGCGGCTCTTCGCGCTGTCGTTGCCGGTACTCATCGGCGCGGTCCGCTCAGCGCCGCTCGCCGAGCAGCGCCCGGCGCGCGGCGTCGCCGTCGGTCACCACCCGCTCGCCCGGATCGAGTCCGGCCAGCACCGCGATGCGGCCGTCCGGCAGCTCGCGACCCAGGCGCACCTGGCGCAGGCGCGGCGCGCCGTCATTCCCCATTACGTAGACGGCCGTCAGTTCGCTGCGCGTGATCACCGCCGTGGCGGGCACCGGCAGCACCTGGTCCTCGCCGGTATGGAACCGGACCTTGACCCACATCCCCGGGTAGATGCCGTGCTGGCCCGCGGCCAGGCGCATGCGCACGCGGAAGGTATGCGTGGCCGGGTCGGCATAGGGGAAGATGCGCACCTGCTCGGCCGGCAGGGTGTCGCCGTTCGGCAGTTCGACCCAGACCGCGCCGCCGCCGCCGCGCAGGGCGCTGATATCGGATTGCGGCACGTCCACCACGACCCGCAGATGCTCGAGCGACAGGCCCGTCATCAGCGGCGTGCCGACGGTCGCCATTTCGCCGAGTTCGACATGACGCTCCACCACGATGCCTTCGAACGGCGCCCGGACCAGCGTGTTCTCGTAGCGTTCACGCGCCGCCAGCAAGGCGCCGTCGGCGGCCTCGACACGGGCCCGTGCGCTTTGCAGATCGGCGGTGGCGCGGTCCATGTCGGCGCTGGAAACGCGCTTCTGCTCGTACAGCGCCTGGATGCGACTGTGGCTGGAGCGCGCCTCTTCAAGGCGCGCCCGCGCTTCCTGGGCGGCGGCTTCGGCCTGCTTGAGGTCCGCCACGGCGGCCTGGTCGCGAAACCGCACGATGATATCGCCGCGTTCGACGGTGTCGTCGACGTCGAACGGCAGCTCTTCGATCCGCGCGGAGACCTGGGCGGAGACGGTCGAGCGGCGCTCGGCCTCGACGATGCCGTCGAAGCTGCGTTCGCGCGCCACGGACTCGCGCGCGACGTCGACCGTGGGCAGATCGTTGGCGCCCAGGGTTGCCAGTGGCGCCAGCAGCGCCAACCCGAGCAGGGCCGCGCGACGGATCGCCCGCGCGCTTCGCTTGGCCGGCTTCAGCCGGCGAAATGTCGTCGTTTCGTTGTTCATCGTGTCATCTTAATCCGGTTTGCCGACGCGGGCCCTGACGTGGGTCGGGCGGGGCGCTACGGTCGCCGTTCGGCGCAGTAGTTTAGCGTATTCTAATATAGTCTCTATTATATTAGAAGTATCTACTATAGCGCCAGCGCGCGATGCCACGCGGCGGAGCCGGGGCGGCGGTCAGGTGGCATGCAGGAGCGCGGGTACGGGGGTGGGTCCGATCAGCCGCCGCACATGCGACACGTCCGGCAACGGCGGGGGCGGGCGCCCCGGGAACGGGCGGCGATCGGGCCGGCCGCGGCCCTATTTCATGGACTGCTGCAACTCGGCGAGTGCATCGCGGCCGGGGCACAGGCGGTCATAGGCCACATCGCGCAGCGGCTCCAGCACGCTGCGCGACTGTTCGTGCATGTCCGGCACGTTCTGATCGATGTACAGCAGGCCGGTGACGACCTGGCCGTGCCGCCGGTGGCGTTCGAGGTACCCGAGCGCGTTGTTGCGCCGGGTCGGGTCGAAGTCCGGGTCCACTTTCTTGAGCAGGATGGTGCTGCCGTCGTGCAGGCGCACGGGCGTGGTGTCGCCGGCGTAGTAACTGGCCTTGATCTCGGCCCGCGGCGGGATCAGGTCGGCCTGGGTGGCGCGCAGCTTGTGCTTGCGCGCGTACGCGTAACTCTTGGTCGAGCCTTCGTGGTCGTTGAAGGTCACGCAGGGCGAGATCACGTCGAGGACGGCGCAACCGGGGTGCGCAATGGCGGCCTTGATCATCGGCACCAGCTGGTCGCGGTCGCCGGAAAACCCCCGGCCGACGAAGCTCGCGCCCATCGAGATGGCCGTGGCCACCGCGTTGATGTTCTGCATCTGGTTGACTTCGCCTTTCTTGGACGTGCTGCCGGCATCCGCCGAGGCCGAGAACTGACCCTTGGTCAGGCCATAGACGCCGTTGTTCTCGATCAGGTACAGCATGTTGACGTTGCGCCGGATGACGTGTCCGAACTGGCCGAACCCGATCGACAGGGAGTCGCCGTCGCCGGACACGCCGATGCCGATCAGGTCGCGGTTGGCGGCCAGCGCGCCCGTCGCCACCGACGGCATGCGCCCGTGGACCGAGTTGAAGCCGTGCGCGCCGTGCACGAAGTAGGCCGGCGTTTTCGACGAGCAGCCGATGCCGGAGAGCTTGATCAGCATCTCGGGGCGCAGCGACATTTCCCACAGCGCCTGCACCAGGGCCGCGGTGATCGAGTCGTGGCCGCAGCCGGCGCAGAGCGTGGACAGGGCGCCCTCGTAGTCGCGCAGGGTCAGGCCGATGTCGTTGGTCTGCTGGCCGGGCAGGTCGATTTTCGGGCGCGCCATGAAGCTCATGCGGCTGCCTCCTTCTGTTTGCGGACCTGGTGCTCGACGATGCCGTTCAGCACGAATTCGCTGGGGATCGGCATGCCGTCGTAGTGCAGGATCGAGACCAGGCGGTCGGCGATGTCGTTGGCTTCCAGCATCAGGAGCGATTTCATCTGGGCGTCGCGGTTCTGTTCCACCACGTAGATCGTGTCGTGGCCGCGCAGGAAGTCCATGACCTCGGCGCTGAACGGAAACGCACGAATGCGCAGGTAATTGACGAAAATACCTTTTTCGGCGAGCCGGTCACGCGCCTCGATGACGGCGCCGTCGGTGCTGCCGTAAGCGATCACGCCGATGCGGGTGTCGTGCGAAGAGCTGCTGAGCACGGCATCCGGCACCAGGGTCTTGGCGGTGTCCCACTTGACCAGCAGGCGGTCCAGAACGTCCTGATACTCGGCGGAATCCTCGGTGTAGGCGCCGTACTTGTTATGCCCCGATCCACGCGTGAAATAGGCGCCCTTCGGGTCCTGGCCGGGTAGTGTGCGGTAGGGAATGCCGTCGCCGTCGGTGTCCAGGTAGCGCACGAAGCGGTCCATCTTCGCAAGCTCCTCGGGGCCCAGCACCTTGCCGCGGTCGGGCCGGTAATCGTCGTCCCAGTCCAGCTCGGGCACCATCCAGTCGTTCATGCCGATGTCCAGGTCCGAGAGCAGGAACACCGGCGTCTGCAGGCGCTCGGCCAGGTCGAAGGCGTGCACCGCCATTTC
>JARROJ010000024.1:0-55393 GCA_037384065.1 Lysobacterales bacterium | reverse complement strand
GCCGCCCGCGCCGCAGCGGCCGCGCGGCGCCGGGCGGGTGCTGTTCTGGACGCTGTTCTGGGTGTCCGCGCTCGTCGCCTGCTTCAGCTTCATCCCCATGGCCGAGTTGTCCCAGAAGCTGTTCGTCGCCGCGTCCAGCCGCCAGCAGACCTGGTTTTTTCCGCAGCGGATGAACAACGCGGTCATGTTGTGGGCGCTCCTGAACGGCGCCCTGGGCTTCGCGCTGTTTTTCGCGTCATACCGTGCGTACGGCCGCCATCACGGCGTTCGTCCGGAGATGTGGGGGGCGCGGATCGGCGGGCACGAACTGCTGCGCACCATTGCGCTGGCGCTGTGCCTGTTCGCGGCCTACTACGCCCTGCTGTTCCTGGTCTATTTCCTTTTTCACGTGGACTACAACTTCCTGTTCATGGGCGTGCGGGTGTTCCGGCCCGAGATGCTCGGCCTGCTGGCGATGTACGCGCCGCTGTTCTTCGTCTTTTTCCTGTCCAACTCGCTCCGGGTCAACGGTGCGATGCGCTTCGACGGCGAAGCGGAGTGGCGCAGCCTGTTGCGGGCCGGGCTCGCGAATTCACTCGGCCTGTTCCTCATCGTGCTGATCCAGTACGTCACCTTCGCCGCGACCGGCACGGTTTACTGGACCGACGGCTGGCTGTACGTCAACCTGCTGTTCGCGGTGGTGCCGATGATGTTCGTGTTGCCGTACTTCAACCGCTGGTTCTTTCGCGCGACCGGTCGGATCTGGCTCGGCCCGATGGTCACCTGCCTGATTTTCGTCATGGTGCTGATCTCGAACACGGTGTTCTACTTACCGCTTTGAGCCGAACGCGACCCAATGACGCGCGGTATCGACCGCCCGGAACCCCATGAGCCTGCAGACCCAGTCCCATCGACGCAGAAACCTGCTGACCGGCGAATGGATCCTGGTGTCGCCCCACCGCACCGAGCGTCCGTGGCGAGGACAGGTCGACGATCCCGAGAAAACCGACCGGCCCGCCTACGATCCCGAGTGCTACCTGTGCCCGGGCAACGTGCGCGCGAACGGCGCGCGGAACCCGGACTATCGCGGCGGTTTTGCCTTCGACAACGATTTCGCCGCCTTGTCCGCCGAGTCCGTGGTCGAGCCCTCGGCCCCGCCCCTGTTCGAGGCGGAGGCGGAGAGCGGGTGCTGTCGCGTGGTGTGCTTCTCCGAGCAGCACCACCTGAGGCTGGCCCGCATGGACGACGCCGGGGTCGCGCGCGCCCTGCGCACCCTGTTCGACGAGTTCGCCGTGCTCGATGCGCGGCCGGACATCAACTACGTGCAGGTGTTCGAAAACCGCGGCGCGATGATGGGCTGCAGCAACCCGCACCCGCACGGCCAGGTCTGGGCGACGCGCAGCATCCCGGTCGAGCCGCAAAAGGAACTCGAGCGCCAGGCGGACCACTACCGGCAGTCCGGCCGCCCGTTGCTGCTCGATTACCTGGCTGCGGAATGCACGGCGCGCGAGCGCTTGGTGTGCGCGAACGATCACGCGGTCTCGCTGGTGCCCTTCTGGGCCTGCTGGCCGTATGAAACGCTGTTGCTGCCCCGGCGTCACCGCGGCGGGCCGGGCGACCTGAGCGCCGCGGAGCTGGACGGCTTCGCGCAGGTGTTGCGGCGCACCCTGGCGGCCGCGGAGCGGCTGTTCGCCGCGGCCGTGCCGTACTCGATGGGCTTTCACCCGCGGCCTTCCGACGGCGGGGAACACCCCGAATGGCAGTTCCACGCTCACATCTATCCGCCGCTGCTGCGCTCGGCGACCGTGCGCAAGCACATGGTGGGGTTCGAGATGCTGGGCATGCCGCAGCGTGACCTGACGCCGGAGACCGCGGCGCAGCGCCTGCGCGAGGCCCTCGCTGGTGCGGAATGAGGATTGACCTATAATTGGGCGCGGGCCGCGTGGGCGGCCCGTTCGCCAAAAACCGATTACAACAAGGATTGGGCATGAACCTTCAGACCATCGACTACACCGTCGTCCTCATCTACGGCGTTTTCCTGCTGATCCTGGCCCAGTGGGTCTCGCGGGAAAAAGCGGGCCACCAGAAGGATACGCAGGACTACTTCCTGGCCGGGCGCGCGCTGCCCTGGTGGGCGATCGGCGCCTCGCTGATCGCGGCCAACATCTCGGCGGAGCAGATCATCGGCATGTCGGGTTCGGCCTACCTGCTCGGCGTCGCGATCGCATCCTACGAATGGATGGCGGCGCTGACCCTGATCATCGTCGCCAAATTCCTCCTGCCGGTGTTCCTGAAGCACAAGATCTACACCATGCCGCAGTTTCTCGAGCAGCGTTTCGACCACCGCGTGCGCATGGTCATGGCGACCTTCTGGCTGGGTGTCTACGTGTTCGTCAACCTGACGTCGATCCTGTGGCTGGGCTCGCTGGCGATCAACTCGGTGACCGGGCTCGACCAGACCTGGGGCCTGGTCATCCTCGGAACGTTCGCGATTTCCTACTCGCTCTACGGCGGCCTCAAGGCGGTTGCGCTGACCGATATCATCCAGGTCGTGCTGCTGGTGTTCGGCGGCCTGTTCATCGCCTGGATCGCGATGAACGAGATCTCGGGCGGGCCGGGGGCGATCGCCGGGTTCATGAAGACGCTCGAACTGGCGCCCGAGAAGTACGACATGATCTTCACCAGCGACCATCCCTACTACAAGGATCTGCCGGGCATTTCGGTGCTGGTCGGCGGCATGTGGATCATGAACCTGTCGTACTGGGGCTTCAACCAGTACATCATCCAGCGCGCGCTGGCCGCCAAGGACAACCGCGAGGCGCAGAAGGGCATCGTGTTCGCCGCCTTTCTGAAGATGCTGGTGCCGGTGCTGGTGGTGCTGCCCGGCATTGCCGCGGCGATCCTGATTCCCGGCATCGCGAACGACCGTGCCTACCCGGAACTGATGAAATTGCTGCCCACCGGCATCAAGGGCCTGGTGTTCGCAGCGCTGATTGCGGCGATCGTGTCCTCGCTGGCCTCGATGACCAACAGCATTTCGACCATCTTCACGATGGACATGTACAAGCACTTCAAGCCGGAAGACACCTCGCAGAAGCACCTGGTGACGATCGGCCGGACCGTGGCGCTGTCCGCCATGATCATCGCGATGATCGTCGCGCGGCCGCTGCTCGGCAACTTCGACCAGGCCTTCCAGTACATCCAGGAGTTCACCGGCTTCTTCACGCCCGGTATCGTGGCGATTTTCCTGCTGGGCTTCTTCTACAAGAAGGGCACGGCCAACGGCGCCCTGGCCGCGGCCATCGGTTCCGCCGTGCTTTCGCTCGGCTTCAAGTTGTTCTGGCCGGAACTGCCGTTTATCGACCGGGTGGGCATCGTGTTCCTGCTGTGCGCCGGGCTCGGCATGGCCGTCTCGAAGTTCGAAGGGCGCGGCGAGCACCCCGCGGCCATCGACTACAAGGCCGTGGATACCAGCACCACGACCGGCTTCAACCTGGCCGCGCTGGCGATCGTCCTGATGCTGGCCGCGCTGTATATCGTCTGGTGGTAGGGCGATGAGATTTTCCATGCAACGATTTGCAGTGGGGCTCCTGCTGCTGGTCTCGCTGATCACTGCCGGAATTCTGCCGGCCCGCGCGGCGGATTCGCTGCCGCCCGGTATCGACTGGTTCGAGGGGCCTGTCGAAGAGGCCTTCGCGCAGGCGCGAAGCGAGGACAAACCGCTGTTTCTCTACTGGGGCGCGGTGTGGTGTCCGCCGTGCGTCGAGATACGGCAGACGGTGTTCAAGAACCCGCAGTTCCGCGCTCAGACGCGGTTATTCGTGCCCGTCTACCTGGACGGCGATACCGATGCGGCGCAGGCCTGGGGCGACCGTTTCGGCACCAAGGTCTACCCGACCATGATCGTGTTCAATCCGGCGGGGGAGGAGGTCACGCGGATCAACGCCGGCGTCGACGTATCCGCCTACAGTGACGTGCTCGGCGTGGCGCTCGAGCGCATGCGCCCGACGGCGGAGCTCATCGAGGCGGCGATGCGGGACCCGGCGAGCCTGACCGACGCGGATTTCCAGCAACTGGCCTACTATTCCTGGTCCGACGGCAAGGCATTGCCCGCATCGGCGCCGCCGGACCTGTTCCTGCACCTCAGCGACGCCGCGGCCGGGAGCGAGCCGGAGGCCGGCGCCCGCCTGTACCTGCAGTACCTGGTGACGCTGGCGGACGGCGCGGCGAACGAGGACCGTGGTGCGACCGTCGACCCGGGGCGGCTGGCGGCCATTCTCGAATCGCCGGAGCTCATGATCGCCAGCTGGGATTACCTGATCATGCCCGAGTCGATCGAGCCGGCGCTCGGCGGCGAGCCGGCGTCGCGCCATGCGCTCAAGGCCCAGTGGGCCCAGCGCGTTCTCGACCTGCGCAACGATCCGCGGCTGTCCGCCAAGTACAGCCTGTACGGCTGGCGGCCCTGGCTGGTGTTCCATTTCGAAGGTGATGAAGACAAGAAGCGGCCGCTTCCCGACCACGTGATCGACGCGCTTCGGGCCGACGGTCGGGCCGCGGTCGCGACCGTGGCGGGCAAGCAGGCGCGGCAGAGCGTGATCAACACGGTGAGCAACGTCTACGTCATGGCGGGCCTGACCGACGACGCGCGGGCGCTGCTGACGGCGGAGATCGAACAGTCCCGAACCCCGTACTACTTCATGGGCAGCCTGGCCGCGCTCGAGGAGCGCGCGGGCAACGACGCGGCTGCCCTCGAGTGGCGGCGGAAGGCGTACGAGGCTGCCGAAGGCCCGGCAACGCGCATCCGCTGGTGGGCGAGCTACATCCAGGCCCTGACCCGGTTGGCGCCCGACAACGAGGCGCTGATCCGCAACGCGGCGATGGCGGTTTTCGAACCATCCGCCGGCATGACCGACCTGTTCGCGGGCGCCAATTACCGCAACCTGCAGCGGGCACGAACGAGCCTGGACTCGTGGAGCGAGCGCGGCGGAAGCGCGCGGGTGGTGCTGGACGACTTCGACGCGGAAATCCGTCGATCGTGCAGCGCGCAACCCGCCGGATCGGCGGAGCGCGACAACTGTGCGGCGATGCGCTAGCGCTCGAAGCGAACGAAGGTCGGAATGATCGGTTCGCCCGGAAGGGGCGGGGGGGTTACTGCGTCGTCGAACCGTTGACCGGTACGCTGAACAGCTTGGTGATGTCCATCGCATGGGCGCTGTGGCCCCAGGTCGCGATGGTGAATTCCGAGGGCTCGTAGCTGAACACGCCGTTGTCCTCGTCGCTGAACTCGAAGCGGCCGCTGCCGCCGGCGGGCCAGTCGCCTTCGGGCCGTTCGAAAACGCCCCACTGCATGCCGACCGGCGAAACGAAATCGACGTCCAGTCCCGAGCCGTCAGGCACCCCCTCGCCGACGAGGAAAATCGGCTGCCCTTCGGTGTCGTAGGTGTACCAGTACACGACCGCATACGGTGACCCGTCCGGCGCGTTGCCGACCTCGATCGAGAAGCCGTGGCCGTCCTCGTCCGGGTTGTACCACGAACCGGAGTGCCCCGGGTTTACCGGGGGCACGGCGGTGGCGGTGCCGCCGAGTTCCGTGTGGCCGTTATCGTAAATGCGGATGTAATCCACTTTCATCTCGGCCGGCAGCGGCGCGGTGATCCCGCCATCGGAATAGATCCCGGTATAGGCGCCGCCCACGGCGAGGTTGAGGATCATGAAGTGCGGCTGATGGAATTCGCTGCAATCGGCGCAGGAGTTGGCGTCGATCGCCATTTCCCAGACCCGGTTGCCGTCCACGAAGGTGCGGACGAAATCCGGGGTCCACTCCATGCGGTAGAGGTGGAAGCCCTCGTCCAGCCGTTCGGCGGCGTCGTAGAACAGGCCGTAGGTCGCATACTGGTTGTTGTTCTCCCAGTGCGCCGCGGATCCGACGCGCTGGTTGGCCAGCCCGCTGGACAGCGCCGTCACATGCCCCATTTCGAGAATGTCCAGTTCGCCGCAATCGGGCCAGCCGACCGCGCTGAAATTGTTGCCGAGTGTCCAGAAGGCGGGCCACAGGCCATTCGCCAGGTCGGGGACCTGGATACGGGCCTCGATCGTGCCGTACCGAAAGGTCACCTTGTCCTCGGTGCGAATGCGCGCGGAGCTGTAAGCAGCGGTGGTCGAAGCCTGCGGCCGCGCCGTGATGATCAGCTGACCGTTTTCGATGCGTGCGTTCTCGGGCCGGTCGGTGTACTCCTGCAGTTCCTCGTTGCCCCAGCCGGACGCCCCCAGGTCGTAGGACCAGATCCTCGGATCGGGTACCTCACCCGAGTTGAACTCGTCGCTCCACAGCAGCACGTCCTGGGCCAGCACCCCCGGCCCGGAGGTCAGCGCCAGGAGGCCACAGGCCCCGGCGAGGGCCAGGGCATGCCGCGGGCGGCCAAGCCGATCGTTCGCGTGTCTTTCAGCCATTTCAGTCACCATTCTACGCTTGCCGACGCCGGCTTCAATCCGTGGCGGGGATTGCCGGTCGACGTGAATTGACGGGCTAAATTGTAAGCGCTTACAATTGCGGCCTGCAACCGGCGGCTCCGTGGCGCGCCGGGTCCCGGCCTGGCGTCGCCCCGAATTTAAAAAAGCGGTTGACGCCCGGCGTGCGGTTGTTTTACTTTAAAAAAAGAAAGCGCTTACATCGCGTCGACAAGAACGTCAAAGCGCTCGATTGAAGCACGACACGAATCACACACAACACAGCTCGGAGAGCACAATCGTGAACACAAGCAGGTTCCACAGGACTCCTATATCCGCAGGCATTGCCCTGGCGCTCGGCGCCATGACCATTCCGCCCGTACTGGCCCAGGACGCCGACGACCAGGAAGAAGATGTCATGTTCATGGAAGAGGTGCTGGTGACCGGCGTACGCCGCAGCCTGATCGCCTCCATGGATCGCAAGCGGAGCGCAGACGGCGTCCTCGACGCGATCACCTCGGAAGACATCGGCAAGTTCCCCGACCAGAACCTGGCCGAGGCCCTGCAGCGCATCACGGGCGTCTCCATCGACCGTTCGAACAACGAGGGTTCGCGCATCACCGTGCGCGGCTTCGGTCCTGAATTCAACCTGGTGACGCTGAACGGTCGCTCGATGCCGACGGCGGGCGGACGGTCGTTCGATTTCGCCGACCTGGCGACCGAGGGCATCAGCGCGGTCGAGATCTACAAGACCTCCAAGGCGGGTCTGCCGACCGGTGGTATCGGCGCGACAGTCAACATCATCACGCCGCGCCCGCTGGACACGCCGGGCCTGACGGCGGTGGTCAGCGGCAAGGCCGTGTACGAGACTTCGTCGTCCGACTCCCGGATCGCCGGCCTCGACGAGGTCACGCCCGAGCTCTCCGGCATCTACAGCCAGACGTTTGCCGACGACACGTTCGGCATCCTGCTGTCGGCCGCCTACCAGCAGCGCAACAACGTCGAGGAGAACGCCTCGGTCGACAACTGGGGCCCGAACCTGCAGCTCAACGGCGGCAACATCAACGACAACAACCAGCGCGCCGATGGCGTCTGGTGGCATCCGCAGAACGTGGGTTACGGGTTCACGGACATCTCGCGCGACCGCATCAACGCGCAGGCCGTCGTCCAGTGGGCGCCGACCGACCGGTTGACGATGACGCTGGATTACACGTACTCGGAGCTCGAGATCGAGAGCGACGCCAACAGCGTCGGCATCTGGTTCGAGTGCCCGAACATCGACGCCACCATCAACGAGCGCGGGTCGGTCATCGAGGTCACGCAGGAGTGCGGCGACTATTCGACCAACGTTGCGCGCACCCACACGATCAAGGAAAACAACTCGGTCGGTTTCAACGTCGAGTGGGACGCCACCGACAACCTGGCGTTCGAGCTCGATGCGCATACCTCGTCCTCCGAGTCCGGCCCCGGCGGCATTCTCGGCGAGCCGATGACGTCGGCCAACGTGATCATCGGCAACACCAACTGCCCCTGGTGCGTGGACAACGGACCCGGCTGGGGACCGGGCACGGCCGGAATCTGGAGGCAGACAGGCTTCTATCCGACCAACGGCATTCCGACGTTCGACGTCAACTTCACGCGCGATTACGGGGCCACCATTCTCGACCAGTTCGAGCCCAACGACATCGGCTCCCTGTTCGGCCAGGCCTTCAACGACGAGCTCGAAAACGACATCGACCAGCTGCAGCTGGACGGCATCTGGGTCAGCGACGACGCCGAGGGTCTGAACGAGATCTCGTTCGGCTACGCGCGCACGGAGCAGAGCTTCTCGACGAAGAGCGCCTACTCGGGGCAGCTTCCGGCCGGTTTCTGGCTGACCTCGGCGCAGTACTGGGATAACGACCAGTGGGACCTGCGCAACTTCAACGGATTGCTGAACGGCTTCAGCAACGGCGGCAGTTTCCCGGTCGATTTCTACTACACGGCGCCGTTCGGGTACCTCGTCGATGGCTTCGAAACGATTGGCGACGGTGATCCGCTGGGTTGTTGTTATGCCTTCACCTGGGGCGACGACTTCCAGGATGCCTCGGGCGACCGCGGCCGTTTCTGGCCGGGCCCTCTGGGCAACAACGGCATCTCGACGGTCGACGAGACCATCGACTCGTTCTACACGCAATTCCGCTTCGATTACGAAGTTGCCGGCATGCCGCTGCGCGCCGTTGCCGGTGTGCGCTACGAGGACACCAAAGTCGTGGCCCGTGGCCAGGAGCGGCCCGCGTCCGCCATCGTCTGGATCAACGGCAACGAGTTTTCGTATGAATTCGGCGATCTCTCGCTGCGCACGGGCGAGGGCAGCAACGATTTCTGGCTGCCCAGCCTGGACCTCAGCCTGGACATCCGGGACGACCTGATCGCGCGCTTCTCGTATGGCAAGACGATTTCGCGCCCACCGATCGGCGCGCTGGGTCCGAACCGTACGTTCATCGGCAACCCGAACGTGCGTAACCGCAAGGTGAGCGCGGGCAACCCTGATCTGCTGCCGTACGAGTCCGAGAACTTCGACCTGTCGCTGGAGTGGTACTACGCCGAGGGCAGTTACGCGTCGGTCGGCTACTTCGACAAGACGGTCGATAACTTCCTGGTTTCGACCGTCGTGCAGGAAACCTTCGAGGGTCTGCTCGATCCGTACCTGGGTGCGGAAGCCGAGGCGGCGCGGGCCGAACTGATCGCCGAGGGCATCAGCCCGGATGACCAGGCCGTGGTGCGGCGCATCAACGAGAACCGCGGCACGACGATCGGCACGCCGATTTACGCGCAGCCGGGTGACCCGCTGGCCGTGTTCGACGTGACCACGACCACGAACGCCGAGGTGGGCAACCTGAACGGTTGGGAGCTGGCCATCCAGCACATGTTCGGCGCATCCGGCTTCGGTATCCAGGCGAACGCGACCCTGGTCGATGGCGATGTCGACGCCGATCGGGACATCATCAACCAGAGCTTCGCGCTGCCGGGTCTGAGCGACTCCGCGAACTTCTCGGTCTTCTGGGAGAACGACGACTGGTCGGCGCGCGTCGCGTACAACTGGCGCGACGAGTTCCTGAGCGGCTTCGACCAGTTCGGCGCGCCGGTGTACACCGAGGAATACCAGCAGATCGACCTCAACGTGACCTGGTTCGCCACGGAGAACCTGGCCGTGATGCTCGAAGGCATCAACGTCACCGAGGAAGTACAGCGTGTTTACGTGCGCTACCCGGAGCAGTTCCTGCGCGGCAACCAGTACGGTTCGCGGTGGAACCTGGGTGTGCGTTATCACTTCTAAAAACGCTGAGTAGCCCTTAGACTTGAGCCGCTGCCCTGCAGCGGCTTTCTTTTTTCTCGCACAGACACATGCAGCGACCGGATTCAATCGAACACATCGTCATCGTCGGCGGCGGCAGCGCCGGCTGGCTGACGGCCGGTCTGCTGGCCGGTGAGTACCGCCTGGGCGGCGCCGACGGCCTGCGCATCACGCTGGTCGAATCCCCGGACGTGCAGACCATTGGCGTTGGCGAGGGGACCTGGCCGACCATGCGCAGCACCCTGCAGCGCATCGGCATCGGCGAGAGCGAATTCCTCATCGAGTGCTCGGCGTCCTTCAAACAGGGTACCCGCTTCGACGGTTGGCGAACCGGCGCGGCGGACGATCGCTACTACCATCCGTTCTCGCCGCCGGCCGCCTATGCCCGTCTCAACCTGGCGCCGTACTGGCAGGCGCGCGCCGATGCGGTCAGTTTCGCGGACGCGGTCACGCCGCAGGGACAGGTCTGCGACCGCGACCTGGCGCCGCGGCCGCTCGACGCGCCGGATTTCTCGGCGCTGCTCAACTACGGTTATCACCTCGATGCCGGCCGGTTCGCCGCGCTGCTGCAACGTCATTGCACGGAGCGCCTCGGTGTGCGTCACGTCCTCGATCATGTCACGGCCGTCAACGGCGCGCCGGACGAGGACATCCGTTCGGTGGCGACCGCGGCGCACGGCGAGATAGCGGGCGATCTCTTCATCGACTGCACCGGCTTCGGCGCGCTGTTGTTGAACGGACACTACGGCATTTCGTTCGTCGACCGGCGCGACGTGCTGTTCAACGATTCCGCCCTGGCCGTGCAGGTTCCGTACGGTTCGGCGACGGATCCCGTTGCGTCGCAGACGATCTCGACCGCCCAGGCGGCCGGCTGGACCTGGGATATCGGGCTGAGTTCGCGCCGCGGCGTGGGGTACACGTGGTCCAGCGCGCACGGCGACGATGCGGCGGCCCACGGCGTGCTCGCAGCCTACGTGAAGGCGACGGCCGGTCTGGCGCTGGAAGACCTGGAGCCGCGCAAGATCGGTTTCCGCCCCGGTCACCGGGAGCGATTCTGGCACCGCAACTGCGTGGCCGTCGGCATGGCCGCCGGTTTCCTCGAACCGCTGGAAGCCAGTGCGCTGGTGCTGATCGAGCTGGCAGGCCGCATGATCGCCGAGCAACTGCCCGCGACGCGTGCGACGATGGATACGGTCGCGCGCCGCTTCAACGAAACCTTCCGGTACCGCTGGGACCGCATCGTCGACTTTCTGAAGCTGCATTACGTCTTGAGCGAGCGGACGGATACGGCATACTGGATCGATCAACGCGACCCGGACGGCATCCCCGCGTCGCTGAGCGACCTGCTGGATCTGTGGCGCGACCGTGCGCCCTGGCATCGGGATTTCCCCCAGCGCGACGAGGTGTTCTCGTCGGCCAGCTACCAGTACGTGTTGTACGGCATGGGGTTTCGCAGCACGAACGCGACGCGCGCGCCGCGCGCCGACCGGTCGGCCGAAGCGGTCGCCCTGTTCGAGGAAAACGCGCGCCGGACGCGACAACAGCTCGGGCAGCTGCCGAGTAACCGGGACATTCTCAGCTACATCGAACAGCGCGGGGCGCACGCGGCCTGAACGGCAGCGAAGCCCCGTCGACAAAACGGTTTTTACAGGACGGACCATGACGAACCACGTATTGCTGGACAACGTAAACCACCGTGACCTGCGCATTCGGCAGGTGTTCGCGCCCGGCGCCGGCTACGACGTCAACGTGACGCGGGTATTTCCGTCCGAGTTCGTCATGGCGCAGCGCGAGTATCCCCTGTTTTTCATGAAGAACACGGAGACCGGGCAATTCGATACGGTGGCGCTGCTGGGCTTCGAGGCCGATGAGAACCTGTTCCTCGGCGACCCGGAATGGGCCGGCGACTACATTCCGCTGACCATCCTGCGCCAGCCGTTCCTGATCGGCTTCCAGCAACAGGAAGTGGACGGCATTCCGCAAAAAGTGCCGGTCGTCCATGTCGATCTCGATCATCCGAGCGTCAGCACGACGGAGGGTGAGCCGGTGTTCCTCGCGCAGGGCGGCGAGGCGCCCCATCTCGAGCGGATGACGGCCGTTCTGCAG
Source organism: Lysobacterales bacterium (assembly GCA_037384065.1). GTDB lineage: Bacteria > Pseudomonadota > Gammaproteobacteria > Xanthomonadales > SZUA-36 > JABDPF01. Next base: position 43,524 of record JARROJ010000024.1, on the reverse strand, counting down.
GCGATTCACGAGGGGCACGAGCAGGGCGCGGTGTTCGCCCGGATGCTGGTGGGGCTGGAGTTGATCGAGTCGGTCAAGGTCGATGTCGAATTCGGCGACGGCTCGTCCCAGTCGCTGACCGGTCTGTTCAAGATCAACGAGGACCGCCTGGCTTCGCTTCCCGGCAGCGCCCTGGAAACCCTGAACGCCGCCGGCCACCTCCAGAACGTCTTTCTGATGCTGGCCTCGCTGGCCAGCATGTCGCGTCTGATCGAGCGTAAATCCCGCAAGCTGGCGCAGGCCGCGGCGGATAACTCGAGGTGAAGGATCTGCCGCCCATTGCGGAGCGCGGCGATATCGACCGCGAGACGCTGTTCGCAACGCTCTCGGAAACGACCGAGCCGCTCGTCATTCGCGGGCTGGCCGCGGACTGGGCGCTGGTCGACCGGGCCCGTGAATCCGCCGCCGCGGCGCGGGAATACCTGCTGGCGTTCTATCGCGGCGCGCCGGTCACGACGTTCGTCAGCGAGGCCGGAACCGAGGGTCGGATTTTCTACACCGAGGACCTCTCGCAGACCAATTTCACGCAGTCCAAGCTGCCGTTGAACGAGGTTTTGGCGCAACTGGCGGAGCAGGAAGGTGCCGCAGAGCCAAAAACGCTGTACGTGGGCTCGACCGCCGTCGACCCGTACCTGCCCGGTTTTCGGGAACAGAACGACCTTCCCAATCCGCCACGCGGCATGACGGTCCGCATCTGGATCGGGAACCGCACCACGGTCGCGGCGCACTACGATGTTCTGGACAACGTAGCCTGTGTCTGCGCGGGGCGACGTCGTTTCACGCTGTTTCCGCCCGATCAGTTGAAGAACCTGTACATCGGTCCGATCGATTTCACGCCCGCCGGCCAGCAGATCAGCCTGGTCGATTTCGCCGCGCCGGATTTCGATCGTTTTCCGCGATTCGCCGAGGCGCTCGAACACGCGCAGTCCTCGGTTCTGGAGCCGGGCGACGCGATTTTCATCCCCAGCATGTGGTGGCATCACGTGCAGGGCCTGGAGCGTTTCAACATCCTGGTCAATCACTGGTGGCGCGAGGCGCGCAGTTACATGGGACCGCCCGGCGACGTGCTGCTGCACGCGCTGCTCAACCTGCGCGACCTGCCGGCGGCGCAGCGCGAGGCGTGGCGCGGCCTGTTCGACTATTACGTGTTCGGTCCGCGCGATCGCGCGACGGACCATATTCCCGAGCATCGCAGGGGCGCTCTGGGCGACCTCGACGACGAAACCGCCCGCCGCATCCGCGCGATGTTGCGCAACAATCTGAATCGCTGAAGACCGCCCGGTCGCCGGCGCAAGCGAGTGAAACGAGTCATGGCAAGCGAAAACAACCGGATCCGCAAGGTCGTCATCGTGGGCGGGGGCACCGCGGGCTGGATGGCGGCCGCAGCCCTGTCGAAAGCCTTTGGTGAAAACCTGGAAATCCGGCTGATCGAGTCGGACGAAATCGGCACGGTGGGCGTGGGCGAAGCGACGATTCCGCCGATCCGCAACATACACCTGTTGTTCGAGCTGTCCGAGGCGGACTTCCTGCGCGCCGTCAACGGGACGTTCAAGCTCGGCATCGAGTTTGAAAACTGGGGCGGGCTGGGCGAGCGTTATTTCCATCCGTTCTCGGCTCATGGCGTCGACACCTGGGCCGCGCAGTTCCACCACTACTGGGTGCGGGCCCGGCAGTCCGGGGAGCGCGCCCCGCTGGACGACTTCAGTCTCGAGGCCGTCATGGCCCGCGCCAACCGTTTTGGCCTCGAGGGCGAGCGCAGGCCCGGGTATGCCTACCATTTCGATGCCGGTTTGTATGCCACGTTGCTGCGGCGGATCGGCGAGGCGCACGGCGTGCAACGGACCGAGGGCAAGGTGGTCGACGTCGCGCTGCATCCGGAAACCGGCTATATCGAATCGGTGAAGCTGGATGGCGGCAGTGTCGTCGAAGGCGATCTGTTCATCGACTGCAGCGGATTTCGAGGGTTGTTGATCGAGCAGGCGCTCGAGACCGGCTGGGAGGACTGGGGGCACTGGTTGCGCAATGACCGCGCCGTGGCCGTGCAGTCCGAGATGACGGCGCCGCCGCCCCCGTTCACCCGCTCGGTGGCGCGGAGCAGCGGCTGGCAGTGGAAAATCCCCCTGCAGAACCGGGTCGGGAACGGGCTCGTGTTCGGCAGCGATTACCTGTCCGAAGATGAGGCCGAACGGCTGCTGCTGGACAACGTCGACGGGCGACCGATCACCGAGCCCCGGCGGATCCGTTTCCGCACCGGCCGGCGCCTGCGGCAGTGGAACAGGAACTGCATCGCGCTGGGGCTGGCCAGCGGCTTCCTCGAGCCCCTTGAATCGACCAGCATCCACCTGATCCAGAACGGCATCATCCGCCTGATCAAGCTCTTTCCGGGGGGGCGCATCGAGCAGAGCGAAGTCGACCAGTACAACCGCGAGGTTCGCGCCGAGCTGCAGCACATCCGCGATTTCATCATCGCGCATTACAAGGTCACGCAAAGAACCGATTCCCCCTACTGGAACGATTGCCGCGAAATGGACGTGCCGGACAGCCTGGCGCACAAGCTGGAGCTTTTTGCGCGTGGCGGCAAGATCTTTCGCGACGACAACGAACTGTTCTCCGAGCCTTCCTGGACCGCCGTGCTGGTCGGGCAGGGCATGGTGCCGCAGCGCTGGCACCCCTTCGCGGATACGATCCGTGACGCCGAGGTGGTCCAGATGCTGGCCCGGATCAAGGGCCGGATCGCGAACCACGTCGACCGGCAACCTTCGCACCAGGAGTACATCGCGCACTGTTGCAAGGCGCGTGAAACCTGACGCCGGTTTTGTAAACAGGCGCTTGCGCGTCTAGAATGAAAACGGTTACATCCACTTCATGAACATTCGCGATGGCGACGATTTACGAGGTTTCTGAGCTGGCCGGGGTCTCCCTGGCGACCGTTTCCCGCGTCATGAACAACAGCGGAAAGGTCGCGGCGGCCACGCGCAAGCGGGTCGAGGACGCGATGCGCGAACTCGGTTACCGGCCCAACTCGATTGCCCAGTCGCTGGCTTCCCATCGCTCCAACTGCGTCGGCGTGCTGGTCTCCGAATTGCACGGCCCGATATTCGGCGCCCTGCTGGGAACCATCGAGTCCGAACTGCGCCACGCCGGCAAGTTCGCGATCTTTTCGGTGGGCCATAACGAGGCCGAACGGGAGCGGCAGGGCATCGAATTTCTGGCCAGCCGCAACTGCGACGCCCTGATCCTGCATGTCGAAGCCCTGCCGACCGAATATTTCCTCGAAAATACGCCCGAACTGTTGCCCTTCGTGCTGATCAACCGCGACGATCCGCCGCTGCTGGACAACTGCATCCGCCTGAACAACGAGCAGGGCGGCTACCTGGCGACACGCTCGCTGCTCGAGCTCGGCCACCGCCGGATCGGCTACATTTCCGGCCCCGTCGGTTGGGGCGACGCCGATGCGCGCATCGCCGGTCATCGGCGGGCATTGCGTGAATTCGGCGTCGCGTTCGAGGACCGTCTGTTCGTGGAGGGCAATTACCAGTGGCGCAGCGGCGAGCTCGGCACGCGGCGCCTGCTCGAAATCGAGCCGAATCTCACCGCGGTGGTGTGCGCCAACGACGAAATGGCGGCGGCGTCCATACGGGTGATTCGCGACGCGGGTCTCGGCGTTCCGGAAGATCTGTCGGTGATCGGTTTCGACAACGTGCGCTGGTCGAGCTACCTCGAGCCGCAGCTGACGACGATCGATTATCCCGCGGACCAACTGGGCTGCATGGCGGCGCGCTGGGTTCTGCGCAACGTATACGGCGATACCGGGGTCGAGGTTCAGCAGGACTTCGAGCCCCGCCTGGTCCGGCGGGCTTCGAGCGGGCCGCCGCGCGGGACGGCGGCGTCGAAGACGCCGCTGTCGCTGGGCGGTGCGGCCGCCCCGGCCTGAGGACGAAAACCGGCGCGTTTACCGCTTGCCTTTCCGGCGCACGCTGTGCTCAACTGCACGCAGCCGGGGCCGGTCCGGCCCGTTCGTTGTCTCCCGGGAGTCCATCATGAAGAAAACCGCCATCCTGGTACTGCTGTCGGCTTCGCTGGCCGCGCAGGCCGCCGCGTATGACGATGTCTCCGAACACGCCCGCAAGACGTTCGAGATCTATCGCACGATCGTCGAGGTGGACACGTCCAAGACGAAAGGGAACACGCCGCGTGTCGCGCGCTACCTGGCCGATGAACTGATCGCCGCCGGATTCCCCCCCGAGGATGTCGAAGTCGTTCGCCTGGGCGACCTGGCGGCGCTGATCGCCCGCTACCGCGGCGACGGCTCCTCCGGCGCCAAGCCGATCCTGTTTCTCGGCCACATGGATGTCGTCGAAGCCAACGCCGAAGACTGGGAGCGCCCGCCGTTCAAACTGACCAGCGACGACGTGAACTTCTACGCACGCGGGACGATCGACAACAAGTTTGGCGTCGCGCAACTCACCTCGACCTTCATTCGGCTGAAGCGGGAGGGCTTCGTGCCGACCCGCGACCTGATCCTGGCGTTCTCGGGCGACGAGGAGTCGGGAATGCAGACCACGCGACTGCTCGCCTACGAGCGGCCGGATCTGGCCGAGGCCGAATTCGCGCTCAACTCGGACGCCGGCGGCGGCGACCTGGACCCGGCCGGCGCGGCCATGGCCTACACGATGCAGGCCGCCGAGAAGACCTACGCGACCTGGGAACTCACGGTGCGCAATCCCGGTGGGCACAGCTCACGGCCCCGGCCCGACAATGCGATTTACGACCTGGCCGATGCGATCAAGCGCATCCAGGCCCATCGCTTTCCGGTGCGCTACAGTGACATGACGCTGAACTACTTCCGCGAGACCGGTCAGCTGCTGGGCGGGGAGGTCGGCGAGGCGATGCTGCGCTTCGCCGCGGATCCCGGCGACCAGGCGGCCGCGGACCGGCTGGCCGTGGAATCGTCCTATGTCGGTTCGACGCGCACCACCTGCGTGGTCACGATGTTGCGGGCCGGTCATGCCGAAAACGCCTTGCCGCAATCCGCGACGGCAACCGTCAACTGCCGCATTTTCCCGGGGGTCGAGGTCGCGGCGGTCGAGCAGGCGCTGCGCCGGGTCGTGGCCAGCGACGCGGTCGAATTCGTCCTGCTGGACGAACCGACGGCGAGCCCGATTTCGGAATTGCGCGAGGATGTGGTCGACGCCGTCAGCGAGGCCGTCAACGGGCGCTACCCGCGCGTCAAGCTGATCGCGTACATGGAATCGGGCGGCACCGACGGGATGCATTTCCGCCGCGCCGGTATTCCGACCTGGGGCGTCAGCGGAATTTTCATGAACCCGGACGAGATGTACGCCCACGGCCTCAACGAACGCGTGCCGATCAAGGCCTTCTACGACGCACTCGACCACTGGAGCATCATCATGCGACGCCTGGCCGGGCGGTGAATCCGGTCGGCGACGCGGCCGACCCGCAAAAACGAAACGGGCGCCTTGCCGGCGCCCGCTTCACATCCGGGGTGTCGCGACCTACGGATTCGCGCGGAACGGAAACCCTTCGAACATGCTCGCCACGCCGCTGTTGATGGCCTCGCGGATCTGTTCGTTGGTCCGATCGTCTTTCAGGCGGCCGACGGCGACGCCTTCCCAGACCATCCGCTTGGCCCGGGCATCCACCATGTCGATGTTGACCGTGCCCTCGGTGTACTGGCTCACCTGCGTGGTCGTCGCACCATAGCCGTACCACGGATCGTAGAAGCCGCGGCGATAGCCGTAGTAGCCGGCCGGGTAGGGGTCGTTGTAGGTCCTGACCTGGGTCTTGTCCTGCAGCTTGGCCGAGACGTTGAGCAGCAGGTCGGGATCGTCCGATCGGGTGTACCCGCGGGCCTCCATCTCACGTCCGATCGCGTCACGGAAGACAGAGCCGTAAATTGTTGAATAATTGGGGTTTTCAATACCCATCGGGCTGAAGAAATTGTACGTCTTGTACTGGCTGAAATCGACCGAGCGATCGTAGTCGCTGCGGATGTCGGGCCCCGTGGTACAGGCGGACAGCAGCACGGTTATGGCCAGTACGGCGCAGGACAGGATTCGACCTCTGGGCATGCTGGAACCTCCGTTGATTCCCGGTGTGCGTAATCGGCCTGTTATTGTGCGTCAGATATCCGGGCTGTTCAAATGAATCCGCGGACGCACTCATTCCTCGAGTCGGCCCATCAGCACGACCAGGACCGGAACCTCGTAGGAGCCCGCCTGATTGCTGCGTGCCGGGTTGCTGTAGCCGTACGTCACCCGATCGGGATGCATCAACAGCAGGAGGTCGCAACCCAGGCTCGCAGCACGCTCCCGCGCCGGACGCACGCGCTCGGCGCCCCCGTTCGCGAAGGCATCCTCGTCGATTCGGATCCCGACCGGTTGCGGCGTGAACAGGCGGTACGCGCCGACCTGTTCCCGCACATGGCGGTCGACCGCGGCTGCATCCTCGCCGAAGCGTGTGACATCGAGCAAGGTCACAGCGTCGACCGGAATCGGCGGGCCGCAGTCGATCCATCTGCCGGAGGGCGCCTTGCCCGCACTGCATCCGACGCCGAGAGCCAGCGCGATCAGCGCCAGGACGAGCTTGGCGCGGTTTCCGGGTCTTGTCGTTCTGTGTCGAACTCGGTGCGTCACCAATGGGCTGCCTCCGTTTTACGCTGCGACCGGTCGGCGTCCCGGTTCGAGCGCGGACTGGCGCAGGGGGCGGGACGGACCCCTCCCCGAAAGTGTAGTCAGTGAGCGGAAATGTGCCAAATCCGGCCGGGGGGTTATTCGTACCGCAAGGCGTCGATCGGGTCGAGTTGGGCGGCCTTGGCGGCCGGGATGATTCCGAACACCACGCCGACCGCGGCGCAGAAACCGAAGCTCAGCGCGACGGCCCAGAGCGGCACGTGCGCCGGCGGAAAGCCGGGCAGCAGGGTCGCGACCAGCGCCCCGAGTCCGTAGCCGGCGGCGACGCCGATCAGGCCGCCGATCATGCACAGCGCGAGCGCTTCGATCAGGAACTGCAGCAGGATGTCCTGGCGGGTGGCGCCGAGCGCCTTCAGGATGCCGATTTCGCGGGTCCGCTCGGTGACCGAGACCAGCATGATGTTCATGATGCCGATGCCGCCCACCAGCAGCGAAATACCGACGATGCCGGCCATGACCGCGGTGATCGCGTTGATCACGGTATTGAACGACTCGGTCAGCTGCTCCGGCGTCTGAACCTTGAAGTCGTCGGGCTGGCCGGGCTTCAGGCCGTGCTCCTGGCGCAGTACGCGCCGGATCCGTTCCTTGACCTCGTCCTGGCGGCCGATGTCGTCGACCAGCAGCTGGATCTGGATGTCGAGATCGCGCGAGGCGCCCATCAGGCGACGGGCCGTCGCATAGGGCAGCAGGACGAAGTCGTCCTGCGAAAAGCCCAGCAGCTCGCCGCGCTCCTCCATGATGCCGATCACCTTGCACCACTCGCCGCCGACCCGGAAGAATTCGCCGATCGAGTCCTGCGGCATTTCCAGTTCTTCGACCACGTCCATGCCGACGGCACAGACCATTCGCCGGCGCTGTTCGTCGTTGCGGGTGAAGAAACGGCCTTCCTGCGGGTAGACGCTGTTGACCTCGAGGTAGCTCGGACCGATGCCGATCACGCGGGTGAAATGGCTCTGTGAGCGATAGGTGACGAGACCCTGCTGCCCCGACTGCGCGAACAGGACCGGCGTGATGTGCGAAATACCGTCGATCCGTGCCTCGATGACGTCGATGTCGTGATCGCGCAGCTTGGCGAACTGGCCCTGCAACTGCTTCTTGAGCGGCGTGTAGGAGCGGATCGTCAGCGAGTTGCCGCCGAGGCCCTCGAGCTGGGCGTTGATGGTGAACGACAGGCCCTGCACGATCGAGACCACCGTGATCACGGACGTGACGCCGATGATGATGCCGAGTGAGGTCAGCAGGCTGCGGAAGCCGTGGGCGCGGATCGACTCGAACGCGGAGCGCAGGCTTTCCAGCAGGGTGTTCATGGCGTCACCTGCACGTGACGGCGCTCGTCGGACTCCACCCGGCCGTCGGTGAGCCGGATGATGCGGTGGCAATGGGCCGCGATGTCGGGCTCGTGCGTGACCATGATCACGGTCTGCCCTTCGGCGTGCACGCGGTCGATCAGCGCCATGATGTCGCGGCTGGTCTGGCTGTCGAGGTTGCCGGTCGGCTCGTCCGCCAGCAGGATCGCCGGTTCGCCGACCAGCGCACGGGCGATGGCGACGCGCTGCCGCTGGCCGCCCGACAGTTGGTTGGGGCGCGATTCGACGCGTTCACCGAGTCCGACCCGCTCGAGCGCCTCGGTCGCCAGGCGCTTGCGCTCGGCCCGCGGAATGCCGCGATATACGAGGGGTTGCATGACGTTCTTCAGGGCCGAGGCCCGCGCCAGCAGGTTGAAGGTCTGGAACACGAAGCCGATCTCGCGGTTCCGCACGGCCGCAAGGCGGTTTTCGTTCATGTCGCTGACGTCGGTGCCGTTGAGCACGTAGTCACCGCGCGATGCGCGATCCAGGCAGCCCAGGATGTTCATCAGTGTCGATTTTCCGGAGCCCGAGGCGCCGACGATCGCGACATATTCGTTTTGTCCGATGTCCAGGGTCACGCCATCCAGCGCATGCAGCGCCTGGTCGCCCATCTCGTAGATGCGGTACACGTCCCGCAGCCGAATGAGCGGTTCGCTGGCGCCGCCGCTCATGTTCAGTCCCCGATCGAGACGGTTACCGAGCCGTCATCCGCGTCTTCATCCTCGGCGGCCGCCTCGACCGGATCGCCTTCCTTCAGGTGCCGCAGGGTCCGGAACGGACCGGCGATCACTTCATCGCCTTCCTCCAGCCCCTCGAGGATTTCCTGGTCGCTGTCACTCGAGATGCCCGGTTTCACGTCGCGCCGCACGGCCGTGCCGTCCTCGACGACGAAGACGTAGGGCTGGTCGGCGGACGGATCGTCCTCCTCGCCGGTGGACTCGTCGTACAGAACGGCCTGCACGGGTACGGCCAGCGTTTCCTCGGCGGACTGCGTGTAGATGTCGGCGCGCACGCTCATGCCCGGGCGAATTTTCAGTTCGTCCTGCTCCTCGAGCAGGATCTTGACCAGGAACGACAGGCTCTGCTGGCCGGGCGTCTGGCGGGCGACCGCCGCGATCGACTGCACGGTGCCGACGAGCGCCGTGTCGGGGTAGGCCGCCGCGTAGATGTCGGCCTGCTGGCCGATCTCGACCTGGGCGATGTCCGCCTCGTCGACCCGGACCTCGGTCAGGGTTTCGGACGGATCGGCGATGACCATCATCGTCGAGCCGGGAATGTTCGTGGTGCCGGCGATCACCGTTTCCCCTTCCTCGACGTCGATCTGGATCACGATGCCGTCGATCGGCGAGCGGATCAGGGTCTTGGCGAGCAACTCCTCCGCCTGGTTCAGTGCGGCCTGGGCCTGGGAGAGCGATTCCTGGTAGGACCGCAGGTCGACGCGGGCGAGCGACAACTCGTTCTCGAGCCGTTCGAAGCTGTCCTCGTCGACGAGTTTCTTCTCGAACATCGACGCCTGGCGCTCGAAGCGGTCTTCCAGGTTGTCGATCAGCAGCCGCTGGCGCTCGATCGCGATGACCTGCATGCGGACGCGCGCCGAGGCCTGGTCGACCTGGGCCTGGTACGATTTCGGGTCAAGCGTGATGACGAGGTCGCCCTTGCGCACCGGATCGGATTCCTCGACGTGCACGCGGATTACCTGGCCGATCACCTCGGGCGTCAGCTCGATCTGCTCGCGAAACGCGAGCGTGCCGGAAGCCAGGATCGAGCTCTTGATCAGGCGGTATTCCACCGTGGCGAACTCGACCTCCTTGGCGTCCGCGCCGCCCCGCACTTTGGACAGCACGACCGCGGCGATGACGATCACGCCGATCAGGGCGAAAACCAGAATTTTTTTCATCGCAAGCTCGCGATCAGATCATGGCGGCCCAGATGCCGAAGATCAGCACCCAGGGCAGGCAGGCGATGATCGCCGATTTCACCATCGACGCGCCGGTCCAGCGGGCATACCCGATGCTCATCAGGACCAGCATCCAGATATTGATCAGCGTCAGCGAGTTACCCCAGCGGAACCAGGAACTGCCCGGTTGGGCGTGAATTACCAGGTTGTTGAGCGACAGGACCTGCAGGCTTTCCGCGGTGATCTGGTTGGAATCCGCCAGCAGGATCATCACGAACGCGGCCAGTGAGCCGAAGATGCCGACGAAGGCCGTCCAGACGGCAAACGAGAACCACTTGCCGAAGCCGATCTCGGCGCCGGTGGTGAGCTTGTTGGCCAGGTGAAAGTAGATCGCCTCGACCAGGTAGATGACGAAGGTCATCACGACGATCGAGACCAGCGTCGTGATCAGCATGGTGTTCGGATTCATGAAACCGCGCACGGCGTTTGCGCTGGCGGCGCGGTCCTCGGCCGGAATCTGCCGGATCGTTTCCTCGACCAGCCAGTCGAAGTCGACCCAGCTGTAGTAATAGGCGAACAGGCCGCAGATCAGCGCGAGGCTGATCAGCAGCGGCCACCACAGCCAGGCCGTGTGGTGGCGGATCTCGTCGAGCGCCTTCCCCGGAGCGGCGACGATGTCGATGAGTGCGTTGAAAACGCTGTAGGACGTGTCATTCATTGTTATCTCCCTCGAAATTGCGGCGTCAGGGACACCGTCCGCTAAGGTTAGCGTGGATGATTCGACGCCGACAGGGTCGAAAGTACCGGAACTTGACCCGTGTCGTTCATTCCCTGAAGCGGGGCATCAGGTTGGCGAGATTGCACGGCCGGGTGCGGGCGTCGAGTTGCGGGCGGATGACTTCTTCCCAGGCGGTGCGACAGGCGCCCGGCGAGCCCGGCATGCAGAAGATCACGGTCGCGTTGGCCAGCCCGGCGAAGGCCCGCGACTGAATCGTCGCGGCGCCGATATCCGTCACCGAGGCGGCGCGGAACAGTTCGCCGAAGCCCTCGATTTCCTTGTCGAACAGGGGGGTGAGCGCCTCCACCGCGATGTCCCGACCGGTCAGGCCGGTGCTGCCGGTGCTGAGGATGACGTCCACGTCCGCATCGGCGATCAGGGCCGAGAAGGCCGCGCGCAGCGCGTACCGGTCGTCCGGCACGATGGCGCGGTGGACGACGTGATGCCCGGCGGCGGCCAGGGCGTCCGCGAGATAATCACCCGAGACGTCGTTTTCGGGCGTGCGGCTGTCCGAAATGGTTACGACTGCGACGCGCAGCGGAACGAATACGGCATCCTTGGGTGTTTTGCTCATGGCGTGGTCACCTTACAGTGCATCGGTGCGCGGCCATGACTTCCTGCCGGTGACCTGCGCCGAGCGCTCGTTTAGACTCTGCGGAATTTCCCTGCGGGGAGACGTGTTTTTAGCTGGAGTCATCATGCGCCTATTCAAACGAATCCTCAAGATCACGGGCGGTTTGCTCGCGGTTTTGATCGTCGCCGGCGGCCTGTTCCTGGCCCATACCTGGTACTTCAAGCCGGTGAACATCAACCTGTTTTTCGCGCGCACGATGATCCAGGTGATGGCCGAGAGCCCGGAGATGCTGAGCTCGCTGCGCGTTCTGGAGCCAATCGGCATCACCGGCCACAACGCGAAGCTGGACGACGAGAGCCTGGCCGCCGGCGACCGCTTCATGGCGCAGATGAAGGAAGCCTACGACGTCCTGCTGAGTTACCCGGACGACGACCTGTCCGAGGCCGACCGGATGTCGAAGCGCATCGCCGCGACGATGCTCGGCGCGGTCGTCGAAGGCGAGAAATTCCGCTTCAACACCTTCCCGGTCAACCAGCTGTTCGGCGTGCAGAGCGGTTTCCCGTCGTTCATGGAATCGACCCACCAGGTTCATTCCGTGGGTGACGCGGAAGACTACGTCGCTCGACTGAACGCCGTGGGACTGAAGTTCGACCAGGTGCTCGAAGGCCTGCGCAAGCGCGACGAACTCGGTATCCATCCGCCGCAGTTCGTGGTCACGAAAGTCCTCGACGAGATGCGGAACTTCATCGCCACGCCGCCCGAGGAGGGCATCCTGATGGTGGCGCTGCTCGACAAGATGGACCGGGCCGGCCTGGCCGAGCGCGACCAGGCGCGGATCGCCCGGGACGCGCGCGCCGCCATCGAAGAGACGGTCTACCCGGCCTACCAGCGCCTGATCGACCACTTCGTCGCGCTCGATGCGAAGGTCGACGGGAACTACGGGGCCTGGAGCCTGCCCGACGGCGAGGCCTACTATCGCCTCGCGCTGCGCCTGATGACGACGACGGATTACGATCCGCAGTACATTCACGACCTCGGCCGTTCCGAGGTGGACCGGATCCAGGGCGAGATCCTCGAGATCCTCGCGGCCGAGGGCTGGGACGTTGCCGGCGGGTTCGCCGCGGCGATCGGCGAGCTGGCCGATCATCCGCGATTCTATTACTCGGACAGTGCCGAGGGTCGCGAGCAGATCCTGGCCGACTACCGCGCGCTGATCGACGAGGTGAACCAGAAGATGGCGCCGTGGTTCGCCACCCTGCCCGAGGCCGAAGTCGACGTGCAGCGTGTGCCCGAATTCAAGGAGAAAACCTCGCCCGGCGCGTACTACCAGCCCGCGCCGATGGACGGCTCGCAGCCCGGCATGTTCTACGCCAACCTGTACGACATCAAGGCCACGCCCACCTACAGCATGCGCACGCTGACCTACCACGAGGCCGTTCCGGGTCACCACTACCAGCTGTCGGTGCAGCGCGAGCAGGAGGATCTGCCGTTCTTCCGGCGATTGATCCCGTTCCCGGCCTACACCGAGGGCTGGGCGCTATACGCGGAGCGCGTGGCCTGGGAGATGGGCCTGCTGGAGGATCCCTACGACAACATCGGACGCCTGCAGGCGGAGTTGTTCCGCGCGGTGCGCCTGGTGGTCGACACCGGAATTCACGCGATGCGCTGGTCGCGCGAAGAGGCGATCGACTACATGCTGGCCAATACCGGCATGGCCGAGAGCGACGTGGTCGCCGAGATCGAGCGTTACTTCGTGATGCCGGGGCAGGCCACGGCGTACAAGGTCGGCATGACCAAGATTCTCGAACTGCGCGCGCTGGCCGAGCGCGAACTGGGCGATCGTTTCGACATCCGCGAATTCCACGACGTGCTGCTGCTCGGCGGATCCATGCCGCTGGACATCCTCGAGCAACGGGTGCGGACGTGGATCGAGGACACCCGGGCCTGACCCCGGCCGCCGGCCCGGCGCAACGGCCGCGCCGGGGCGTGATTTTGCCCCGGCGAAGCGGTATCGTGTGAGGAACGACCCCGAGCTGGCCGACGAGCGCTCCCCGAATGGAATCCAACGCCTTACACGCCATCATTCTCGCCGCCGGCCGCGGCAGCCGCCTGGCGGACCACAACCCGGACGGCCACCCCAAGTGCCTGATGGAATTCGGCGGGCGCAGCCTGCTGGCGCGCCATCTCGACCTGCTGTGGCGCTTTGGCGTGGGCGCCGTCGATATCGTCGTCGGTTTCGAGGGCTCGCGGATCATCGAGCACGTCTCCGGCCTGGATTCGCGACCGCACGTCGGCTGGCATTTCAACCCGCGGTACGAACAGGGCAGCGTGCTGAGCCTGTGGGCGGCGGAAGACACGCTGAAGTCCGGCAACCCGGTGCTGGTGATGGATGCCGACGTGCTGTATCACCCGGCGATCCTGCAGCGACTCGTGGAGACCCCGATCGAGAATTGCTACCTGCTGGACCGGGATTTCCTGCCCGGCGACGAGCCGGTCAAGATCGCGGTGCGCGATGGCGTCATGGTCGATTTCCGCAAGCGGCTGGCGGCGGACCTCGAGTACGACACGCTGGGCGAATCGGTCGGGTTCTTCCGCTTCGGCCCGCAGATGGCGCAGACCCTTTGCGCGGAGTGCGCCCGCTTCGATGCCGAGGGGCTGGAGGATGCGCCGCACGAGGAAGCGCTGCGCAACGTGCTGCTGTCGCAGCCCGGGCGTTTCGGCTTCGAGGACGTCAGCGGTCTGCCGTGGATCGAGATCGATTTTCCCGAGGACGTGGAGCGCGCGGGCGGCGAAATACTGACCGCGATCCGTGAGGAATTTCCGGATTTCTGAACATGAAAAAAACGCGACAACTGAAGAACCTGCTCGAATCTGACGAGACCGAGTTCATTCTCGAAGCGCACAACGGCCTGGCCGCGCGCATCGTCGAGGAGGCCGGGTTTCGCGGCATCTGGGGCTCCGGCCTGGCCTTGTCGGCCCAGCACGCGGTGCGGGACAACAACGAGCTCAGCTGGACCCAGGTCGTGGAGACGCTGGAATTCATGTCGGATGCGACGACGATCCCGATCCTGCTCGACGGCGACACCGGCTACGGCGACTTCAACAACATGCGACGGCTGGTGCGCAAGCTCGAACAGCGCGACATCGCCGGGGTGTGCATCGAGGACAAGCTGTTCCCCAAGACCAACAGCTTCATTCACGGCGAGAAACAGGAACTGGAGGACGTCGAGACCTTCTGCGGCAAGATCCAGGCCGGCAAGGATGCACAGTCCGACGACGATTTCTGCATCGTCGCCCGGGTCGAGGCGCTGATCGCCGGCTGGGGGCTGGAGGAGGCCCTGCGGCGCGGCGAAGCCTACCGCCGGGCCGGCGCCGACGCGGTGCTGATCCACAGCAAGCAGAGCCGGCCCGACGAGGTGCTGGCCTTCGCCCGCGAGTGGGGCGACCGCTCGCCGCTGGTGATCGTGCCCACCAAGTACTACTCGACGCCGACCGAGGTCTTTCGGCAGCACGGCATCGGGCTGGTGATCTGGGCCAACCACCTGATCCGGGCCAACATCACGGCCATGCAGACCACCGCGAAGACGATCCACGAGACGCAGTCGCTGGTCGACGTCGAGGGCCGCGTGGCGAGCGTGTCGGAGATCTTTCGCCTGCAGGGCGCGGCCGAACTGCTCGAGGCGGAGAAGCGCTATGCACGCAGCTCCGACCCCGAGACGGCCGCCGTGGTGCTGGCCGCGAGCCGCGGGCGCGACCTCGACGACCTCACGCGCAACCGGCCCAAGGCGATGATTCCCGTGGCGGGCAAATCGGTCCTGCGGCGCCTGGTCGATACGTTCAAGGCCCGCGGGATCAACGACATCACCGTGGTCGGCGGGTACCGCGCCGAAGCCATCGACGTGCAGGGTGTCGACGTGGTGGTCAACGCGGATTGGGCCGCGAGCGACGAACTGTCGTCGCTCGCCTGCGCGCTCGACGCGATGAAAGAGGACACGGTCATCGTCTACGGCGACCTGCTGTTCCGCCGCTACATCCTGGACAACCTGCTGGAATGGGATGCGCCGGTGCTGGCGGTGGTCGACTCCGCGCCGCTCGAAGGCGTGCTCGGCAACACCAACGACCTGGCGTACTGCACCGCGCCGGATGACCGCGCGCTGTATCAGCAGCAGGTCGCCATCGACCGCATCACCGGTGATGCCGGCTGGCAGGGGCGTCACCCGGACGGCCGCTGGGTGGGGATCATGCGCGTCAACGGGGCGGGGCGGCAGCAGTTGCTCGATGCGCTGGACGCGCTGCGCCGGCGGGACGATTTCGCCGAACTGGGCATTCCGGACCTGATCAACCGAATGGTCGAGGACGGCCACGCGCCGCAGGTGCAGTACATCTCGGGGCACTGGATGGACATCAACGACCTGGACGACCTGACCCGGGCCGGCGATTTCGCGTACGGGCAGGCTTCCTGATGATTCATGCCGACGACTTCATCGGACCCGCCCGGGCGCTCGGATTCAATACCTGGGCCGGCGTGCCGTGCTCCTTCCTGACGCCCTTCATCAACGGCGTGATCGATACCGAGGGGATGAGCTACGTGTCGGCGGCGAACGAGGGCGATGCCGTCGCGATCGCCAGCGGCGCGGCCCTGGCCGGGCAACGCAGCGTGGCGCTGATGCAGAACTCGGGGCTCGGCAACGCGGTCAGTCCCCTGAGTTCGCTCAACTGGGTGTTCCGCATCCCGGTGCTGCTGATCATCACGCTGCGCGGCGAACCCGGGCTGGCGGACGAACCGCAGCACGAACTGATGGGGCAGATCACCGGCCAGATCCTCGACGACCTGCAAATCCCGTGGGACTGGTTTCCGCGCTCGGCCGACGCCATCGAGGGTGCGCTGACCGTCGCCCAGTGGCACATGGATCGCAGTGGCCTGCCGTACGCGTTCGTGATGAAAAAGGGTTCGGTCGAAAAGACCGAACTGCGCAGCGCCTGGCAGCCGGCCACGGCGCCGCGCACCACCGACGAGGCGCTGCTCGGCCCCTTCGAGCCGCAGATGACGCGCCAGGAGGCGTTGCGCGAGGTGATCGCGCACACGCCCCCCGATGAGTCGGTGGTGATCGGAACCACGGGGTACACCGGCCGGGAACTGTTCGCGATCGCGGACCGGCCCAATCAGCTGTACATGGTCGGTTCGATGGGCTGTGCGTCATCGTTCGCGCTCGGCCTGGCCGGGGCGTTGCCGGAGCGGCGCGTCGTGGTGGCCGACGGCGACGGCGCGGCGCTGATGCGGATGGGAAATTTCGCGACCATCGGCGCCTACGGCGGCGCGAACCTGCGCCACCTGGTGCTGGACAACGGCGTACACGAGTCGACCGGCGGCCAGGCCACCGTGAGTCCGGCGATCAGCTTCGCCGGCGTCGCACGCGCCTGCGGCTACCGCGCCGCCAGCGCCGGCAGTGAACGGGCGGCGCTCGAAGCGTTCCTGCGCGTTACCGAAGGTCCGGCGCTGCTGCATTTTCGAACGCGACGCGGTGTGCCCGAGGGGCTGCCGCGCCCGGACGTGCGCCCGCGCGAGGTCAAGCAGCGCCTGATGCGACACATCGGCTCGGAGGCGCCGTGGCGGGAACACTGAACAGACCGTACAATAGCGGGGCGCGGCCAATCAGCGAGGGAAACCACATGGCATCGAGCCGAACACAGAAAATGGGGGAGCGTGGCGGAATCGGGGGGCTCATCGACCGCCTGCGATACCACGAAGCGTCACGGCAAGGGCTCGGGTTGCTGCTTCTTTGGGTCTGCGCCTGGTTCGCCGAACCGGCCGGCGAGGGCCGCATCGTGGCCGGGTTCGTCATCGCCGCCGTGGGGCAGATCTGGCGGATCTACGCCGCGGGCGTCATCTACAAGAACCGCAAGCTGGCCAGCACCGGCGCGTATTCCCTGGTGCGTCACCCGCTGTACCTGGGCAACTTCCTGATCCTCGCCGGGTTCACGCTGGCCTGCGCGAACTGGGTCGTGGTGGCGGTCGTCGCCTTCTTTTTCCTGTTCTACTACCCGGCCGCGATCCGCTACGAGGACACCAAGCTGGAGCGTATTTTCGGCGACGAGTGGCGCGCGTGGAGCCGGGGCATCCCGGCCATGATTCCCACGCGCCTGAAATGGCGGGCGCACGAGGACGCGGAGTGGAACGCGCGCCAGTCGTTTCTCCGCAACGGCGAACTGGCGTACACGGTGTTCGAGATCGCCGCGGCGGTGCTCCTCTGGTACCAGGCGACCGTCTGAGGCGCGCTGGCCATGCGGTGCATCCTGCTCAACCCCGGACCGGTCAGCCTCAGCGACGCCGTCCGCAAAGCCGCCGTCAGCTCGGACCTGTGCCACCGGGAGCCGGAATTCTTCGAACTGCAGGACGAGGTCCGGCAGGGCCTGCTGGACGTCTATGACTGCCCGGCCGACGA
This sequence comes from Lysobacterales bacterium, assembly GCA_037384065.1. Lineage (GTDB taxonomy): Bacteria > Pseudomonadota > Gammaproteobacteria > Xanthomonadales > SZUA-36 > JABDPF01. The sequence goes on along the minus strand of JARROJ010000024.1, from coordinate 25,731 downwards.
GTGGGCCGCGGTCCCCCTGGGCGGTTCCGGAACGACCGCGCTGGAGGCGATGCTGGCATCGCTGCTGCCGCGGGACGCGCGGGTCCTGGTGATCGAGAACGGCGTCTACGGCGAGCGTATCCGGCGGATCGCGGAGATTCACGGAATCGAGCACCACGCCATCGACCACGGCTGGCTCGACGCCATCGATTTCCAGCGGGTCGAAGCGGCGCTGTCCGCGGGCTTGTACACGCACGTCGCGGCCGTTCATCACGAAACCACGACCGGCCGCCTGAACGACGTTCGTGCCCTGGCCGCGTTGTGCGAGAAGCACGGGACGGCGCTGTTGCTGGACACGGTGTCGAGTTTCGGCGCCGAGGACATCCCGTTCGATGCGCCGGCGCTGGCCGGCTGCGCGGGCACCGCGAACAAGTGCCTGCACGGCATTCCGGGACTGTGCTTCGTGGTCGCGCGCCGCGCGGCCCTGGCCGCGGCCGCCGAGCCGCCGCGCAGCCTGTACCTGCACCTGCCGCTGTGGCTGGAGAAGCAGGAGGCGCAGACGACGCCGTTCACGCCGTCGGTCAACGGTTTCCTGGCGCTGCGCCAGGCGCTGGTCGAACTTCACGCACAGGGCGGCTGGCCGGCGCGCCGGGCCCGCTACCGCGAACTGGCCGGCCAGGTGCGCGAGACGCTCGAAGGCCTGGGCGTGCGGCCACTGCTCGACGCCCCCGATTCGTCCTGCGCGCTGACGGCCTACCGTCTGCCCGAGGGGTTCAGCTACGATGCGGTCCACGACGGCCTGAAACGCTGGGGGTTCGTGATCTACGCCGGCCAGGGCAGCCTGGTCGCGGAAATGTTCCGGATCTCGACGATGGGGGACATCACCCGTTACGACATGGAACGCCTGATGGCCGCGATGGAAACCGTTTTCCGGCGCTGATCAATGGTAAAATCCGCGCATTCCGAAATTACCGTTGCCCATGATGAACCGTAAGCCCAACACCGTCCGCGCCCGCTGGCTCCTGGTGCCGATCCTGCTGGTGTTCTCGCCCGCCGCATTCGCCTACCTCGATCCAAGCACCGGCAGCATGGTCGTCTCCGCCATCGTCGGCATCTTCGCTTCCATCGCGCTGGCCGTGAAGACCTACTGGTACAAGATCAAGGGCTGGTTCCGTCGCGACGACGGCAAGCAGGACAGCGCTTCGCAGGATCCGCACGAGTAGGGCGCCGGGACGGCCGGATGTCCTTTTTCTCGGCATGGCGGGCCTGGCGCCGCTTCAAGAGCCTGCCGCCCGAGTGGCGCAACATCGTGTTCTACTCGGAGACCGGGCAGGACTGGCACCAGTTCTCCGGGCTCGTCGAGCAACTCAACGGGCCCCTCGACCGCCGGGTCTGTTACGTGACCTCCGACGCGCTCGACCCCGGCCTCGAACGGGAGCATTCGAACTACCGGTCGTTCTGCATCCCCGAAGGCCTGTTCCTGACGATCTTCTTCCAGGTCAATCGCTCGGACGTCTTCGTGCTGACCATGATGGATCTCGACAACCTGCAATTGAAACGCTCGCTGCATCCGGTGCACTACGTCTACCTGTTCCACAGCATGGGCAGCACCCACATGGTCGACAACGAGGATTCCTTCGACCACTACGAAACGCTGTTCTGCGCCGGACCGCACCAGGTCGCCGAAATCCGCCGGCGCGAGGAACTGGCCGGATTGCCGCCGAAACACCTTTACGAGTACGGCCACCCGCGCCTGGAGGCAGTGATTGCCGCCGGGCAGGCCGCGGCGCGGCAAAAACCGGCGGGCGAACCGCCCGTCGTTCTGATCGCGCCGACCTGGGGTGACACGTCGATCTTCAACACCTGCGGGACCGAGCTGATCGCCGTCCTGCTGGAGGCCGGTTACCATGTGATCATGCGACCGCATTACCAGAGCAACCGCCAGACGCCGGAGGTCATCGCGGCGGTGCGCGGCGCCTTCGCCGGTCGCGAGCGTTTCGAGTACGTCGACCGGCAGGGCGAGACGGACTCCATCCTGCGCTCGGACATCCTGGTCTGCGACTGGTCGGCGATGGCCCTGGAATACGGTCTCGGGCTCGAGAAGCCCGTACTGTTCATCGACGTGCCGCGGCGCGTGCGCAACCCCAACTGGCGCGCGCTCGGCATCGAGCCGATCGAGAACACGATGCGCGAACACCTCGGTGACGTCGTCAGCCCGGACCGACTCGACGAGGCGCCCGCCGCGATCGAGCGCCTGTTGCGCGAGCCGGATCGTTTTCGCGCGCAGATGCGCCGCTTGCGGGAAACCACCGTTTTCCGGCTCGGCCACAGTATTCCGGACGGCGCCGCGGAAATCGCCCGCCTGGCCGACCGCCAGCGCGGCGTCGGGAGCGCCGAGCGCCGTGGCTAGGCGCGCGATACTCCTCACCGTGCTGCTCGCGGTGAGCGGAATGGCGCATGCCGCGCAGGTCGTGACCACGGAATCGCTGCGTCTGACGTTCAGCGACGCGGGGTCGCTGGAGTCGGCGATCGCCTGTTTCCCGTCCTGTTCCGATGAGAACGTGCGCCTGCAGCAGTTCGGTGATGCCGGCGTGGTCGGCGTCCAACCGTTCACCGGCGGCGCCTGGACCTACCGCGGAACGCAAGGGCCGGCGCACCAGGAAATGCGCTTCGAGCACACCTCCGGCGCCTCGCTCACCTGGCGTGTGCCGGTGCGCGGCTACCGCGTGGAACTCGAAGCGGATTATCCCGGTGGCCTGACCATCGCCTCCGGCGAGTCGTTCCGGCCGCGCGACGCGGCGGGCTTTGGCAACTGGCTGGAGCAGAGCCGCTACGTGGTGCTCGAGGCCGACGGCGTGAGCCAGGTCGGTTTCGACGACACCGAGGCGGAGCCGGTCGAGGACAGCCGCTGGATCGGTTACCGGAACCGCTACTGGACCCTGCTGGCCGCGCCGCCGGCCGGTTCGCGGACCGAGCTGGCCACCGCCGAAGACGCCCGGGACGCCACCCTGAACGTGCAGGCCGAACCCGGAGCATGGTCGTTCTACCTGGGACCGGTCGAGCCGGTGATCCTCGCCCAGGCCGCCCCGGGGCTGGACGACATCCTCTACGCCGGTCTCTGGTTCTGGCTGCGCTGGATCTGCATCGCCCTGTTCCATTTGCTGGGCTGGATTCATCTGCTGATTCCGTCGTGGGGCCTCGCGATCATCGCGCTGTCCGTGGCGGTCAATCTCCTGATGACGCCGCTGAGCCGTATCGCGGACCGTTTCCAGCAACAGGTCAACGAGACCGAGGCGCGCCTGGCGCCCGAACTGCAGCGCATCAAGAAGAATTACAAGGGCGAGGAGCAGTCGGCGAAGATCCTGGCCCTGTACAAGACCGAACGGGTGCATCCGCTGTACAGCCTCAAGAGCATGCTGGGCGTGGCGGTGGTCATCCCGGTGTTCATCGGGGCGTTCGACATGCTGGCCGAAAACATCCACCTGTTGCATACCGGGTTCCTGTGGATCGCCGATCTGTCGCGGCCGGACAGCCTGTTCACGATGCCGTTCCGGCTGCCGTTTTTCGGGGCGGATCTGAACCTGCTGCCGTTCCTGATGACCACGCTGTCCTTCATCGCCTCCGCGCTGCACAAGCCGCTGGCGCTGAACGCGGAGTTGCGCCGCAAGCAGGTGATCAACATGATCCTGCTCGCCCTGGTGTTTTTCGTCCTGTTCTATACCTTCCCGGCCGGGATGGTGCTTTACTGGACCACGAACAACCTGATTTCCGTCAGCAAGAGCCTGTGGGCGCGCCGTTAGCATCCGGCCTCGGCGCTGACGAAACCGAACGAGGAATGAGGCAATGGCTACCGAACGTATTCTGAGCGAAACGCAGGTCGCGCAATTCCATCGCGACGGCTACCTGCTGGTGCGCGGCATGTACGCGCCCGACGAGGTCGCTGAAATCGCCCGCTGGACCGAAGAGGTGGCGACTTCGCCGGAAGTGCCGGGGCGCGACTGGAAGTACTTCGAAACCAGCCAGGACGACGGCGCGCGGATTCTGTGCCGGATCGAGAATTTCGTGCCGTTTCACGAAGGTTTCGCCGGGCTCATCCAGCGCCGGCGCATGCACCAGGCGGTGTGCGAACTGTTCGGCGAGGAAGCGGTGCTGTTCAAGGACAAGATCAACTTCAAGCTGCCGGGCGGTGACGGCTTCCGCGAACACCAGGACGTCCAGGCGGGCTGGGACGAGTACGCGGACCTGCACATCACCGCGATGATCGCGATCGACGAGACCAACGAGGCGAACGGCAGCCTGGAGATGATTCCCGGCCTGCACCGCGAAGGGGTGCTGGGCGAAATGTGGGCGCCGCTGACCGACGAGGACACGCGGCACACGGCGTACGTGCCGGTGCACTGCAAGCCGGGTGACGCGGTCTTTTTCGATTCCTTCGCCCCGCACCGTTCCGGCCCCAACCAGACCGACCGGGCGCGCCGCGTGCTGTACATCACCTACAATCGCCTCTCGGAAGGCGATTCGCGCGCGAAGTATTACGCCGACAAGCACAAGAACTATCCGCCGGACATCGAACGCGACGCCAGCCGCGATTACCGGTTCAAGGTCTAAGGAGCAGACACATGGAAAACATCCGGGTGCCCGTTTCACCGGGCGAAGTCCTCGACAAGATCACCATCCTCGAAATCAAGTCGGAACGCATGACCGACCCGCAGAAGGTCGCCAACGTGCGCGTCGAACTCGACCTGCTGCGCAAAACCTGGGCGGCGGCGATCACGGAGGACGACACCATCCGCGACCTGCACGCGCAGCTCAAGGAGATCAACGAAGCGCTGTGGGAGATCGAGGACGACATTCGCGACAAGGAGCGGGCCAAGGCGTTCGACGAGCGCTTCATCGAGCTCGCGCGCGCGGTCTACTTCACGAACGACCGCCGCTCCGAGGTCAAGAAAAAACTGAACCTGCACCTCGGCTCGCAGATCGTCGAGGAGAAGTCCTACCAGGATTACACGTAGGCGGATTGTTCTCAGACGCAGGGTTTGCGCTAATCGCGCGTTGGTGGTCGGAAAATCGCGATAATAGAGTGTTCGCGTAATACCGGTTGGCTGAGGGTGCGGCGGCGGGTGCCCCGTTTCGGGACCGTCAGCTGTGACCAACACCCGGCCGCCGCTTGCGCGTCCGGCAATATTTCCCATATCATCGCTCGCCTTATGCCCAACGATTCCAAGAAGCGCCATCCCGACACGATCGCCGCACGCCACGCGCTCGACAGCGATCCCGTGCACGGCGCCGTGATCCCGCCGCTGTACCTGAGCTCCAACTTCTCGTTCGCCGGTTTCGATCAACCCCGCGCGTACGATTACACCCGCTCGGGCAACCCGACCCGGGACCAGCTCGGCGGCGCGGTGGCGGAACTCGAGGGCGGCGCCGGCGGTGTCGTGACGGCCTCGGGAATGGCGGCCGTGCACCTCGTGACCCAGTTGCTGCAGCCCGGGGAAACCCTGATTGCGGCGAATGACTGTTACGGCGGCTGCCACCGCCTGTTCCGTTCGGTCGCGGCACGCGGTCACTACGAAGTGTGCTGGACGCCGTTATGGGAGACCGACACCGCCGTCGCGCGAATCCGGGAACGGAAACCGCGCATGGTCTGGATCGAGACGCCGAGCAATCCCCTGCTGCGCATCACGGACATCGAGGCCATCGCCGCCGCGGCGCACGAAGCGGGCGCCCTGGTCGTCGCCGACAACACCTTCCTGTCGCCGGCCGGCCAGAATCCGCTCGCGCTCGGGGCGGACGTCGTGATGCACTCGACGACGAAATACATCAACGGGCATTCCGACGTGGTCGGCGGCGTGGTCGTTGCGCGCGAACCCGCCTTGCTCGAGGAACTGGCCTGGTGGGCGAACTGCCTGGGTCTGACCGGATCGCCGTTCGACAGCTTCCAGACCCTGCGCGGCCTGCGCACGCTGGGCGTGCGCTACCAGCGCCAGTCCGCGAACGCGGCCGGCATTGCCGCGTTCCTGGTGGCGCATCCGCGGGTCGGATCGGTCTGTTACCCGGGGTTGCCGGAACATGCCGGCCACGCCGTCGCGGCACGGCAGCAGAAAAGTTTCGGCGCGATGATCAGCTTTGAAGTCGATGCGCAGGGCGAGCGCATGCGGGAGCTGCTGGAACGGCTGGAACTGTTCACGCTGGCCGAATCGCTGGGTGGCGTGGAAAGCCTGGTGGCGCACCCGGCGACCATGACCCATGCCGCGATGTCGGCCGAAGACCGGGCGGCGGCGGGGATCGGCCCGGGCTTGCTGCGCCTGTCGGTCGGGATCGAGAACGCCGACGACCTGATCGCCGACCTGGCGGCCGGCCTGGACACGCTCTAGGCGCGTTCCCGGTCCGCCCGGCGGACGTAATCGCCCGCGAGCAGTCCCAGCATCACGGTGTCGTGCCATGCGCCGTGGACGCGCCACCGCTCGCGCAACAGGCCTTCGCGCCGAAATCCGAACTTGCTCAGCAACGCCAGGCTGGCGGCATGGTCGGGATCGACGTCGGCTTCGATGCGGTGTAATTCCAGGTGGTCGAAGGCGAAGTCCAGGACCGCCGCGAGCGCCTCGGACATCAGGCCGCGGTTCCAGTATCGGCGATCGAGTATGTAGCCGATTTCGGCCCGGCGGTTCTGTCGGCTGAACAGGTACAGACTGACCTTGCCGATCAGGCGATCGGATTCCGGCAACGCGGCGCCCCAGCACAGTGCGTCCCCGGCCTTCACCCATTCGAGGTCGCGGTCCAGCAGGTCGCGTGCTTCATCGATCGAACGGATCGGCGCGCCGGTCCAGTACAGCATCGCCTCCGGTTCCGAGAAGATGTCGAGGTAGGCCCCGGCATCACCCGGTGCGAGGGGGCGCAGCTTCAGCCGTGGTGATTCCAGGCTCCGAAAGGGCCAGTCAGCCAAGCTGCTTTTCCGTTCGCTTCTTCAGCCAGAGGGTATGGTGTTCCGAGCCTTCGCGCAGCATCTTGGCCCCGCACTCCGGGCAGCGTTCCTGCTGGCAGGGCACGCCCCGTCGGTGCGCAATCGTGGTTTCGCATTTCGGGCAGACGCAGTTGCCGCCTTTGCCAAGGTGCTCGCAGCCTTCGTTTTTCGGCACGTCGTTCTCCTGTCGGCGGTTTCGGGGGGTTACGACCAGTGTAACGCCCGGCAGGTGAGTGCAGGCTTAATTTTCCGCGGATTGGCGGCGCCAGTGTTCGAACCGTTCGATCACGTCCTCGGGACGAATCAGGTCCATGACGCCGGGTTCCTCGATGCGCGTACCCCAGCGCAAGCGCTCGGCCGGTTTCTTGCGGAAGCGGAGCGCGGCGTCCTCGAACCGGTCGACGCACAGGTCGAGGCTGTTGTACGGTCCGGAGCGGCGCGACCACGTGGCCGCGTAAAGCCCGAGTACCGGGGTGCCCAACGCGGATGCGATGTGGGCGGGTCCGGCGTCGGGCGTGATCACGAGATCGGCGCGGCGCAGCATCGCTTTCGACTGTTCCAGGGTGTCCTTGCCGACCAGGTTCAGGCAGGTTTCGTTCATGCCCGCTTCGATGCGGTCGGCCGTTTCACGCTCGATCGCGCTGGGACCCCCGGACAGGACGACCTGCATGCCGGCGCGAACGGCGTGGTCCGCGACCTCGGCCAGGTATTCCGGGCGCCAGTTGCGCAGCGGGTGGCTCGAGCACGGGCTGATGACGAGCACCGGGCGGTCGTCCGGCAAGTGCGCGTCGACCCATGCCTCGGCTTCGGCGCTGATCGGGATATCCCAGAGCGGTTTGTCGACCTCGACGCCGAGTGCGCGGGCGAACTCGAGAAAGCCTTCGACCTGGTGCTGGTACGGCACGGTGGCGACCTGCTCGCGTGCGAAATGATGGTGCATGTCGCGGGAGCGGGCCCGGTCCCAGCCGACCCGGACCGGGGCGCGGATCATGCGGCTGAGCAGGTTGGCGCGGGCGGCGACCTGCATGTGCAGCAAGACGTCGAAACGCCGGCTGCGCAGCGCCAGGCGCAGCGCCTTGACCGCCGGCCAGCCGCCCTTTTTGTCGAACACGATGAATTCGACACCGTCCAGTCCGGACAGCAGTTTGTGTTCGAGCTTGCCGATGATCCAGGTGATTTGCGTGTCGGGCCATTGCTGGCGCAGGGCGCGGACGACAGGAACGGTGTGGATTGCATCGCCCAGGGCCGACAGGCGGAGGATGCAGATGCTTCCCGGCGGGTCGTGCAGTGCGACCATGGTACCAGCCCCCCGTATGGCTGCGTGATTGACGTCGGTGCGGGCCGACCGCAAAATACTCTCGCGTGAAATCCGGCACTTACAGACAGGATTCCCTGCTCATTGTATATGATGCGGAACAGGTTCAGCATCCTCGCGCGGACCTTTTCGATCCGGGGTACTGGGATAAGCGGGGTGGCGTGACCGGCGAAGCGGTCGGGCGCGGCAGCGCGTGGTTCCTGGAAACGCCATTCGGCGCCGCGGTCCTGCGCCGTTATCGACGGGGCGGCATGGTCGCCCGCATCAGCCGCGACCGTTACCTGTTCACGGGCTGGAGGCGCAGCCGTCCGGTGGCCGAGTTCGGCGTGCTCGAGCGCCTGGCGGCAGCCGGACTGCCGGTGCCCGCGCCGCTCGCGGCGGGGGTGCAGCGCCGCGGCCTGCTCTACACCGGGAGCCTGATCACGCGACGCATTCCGAACGCCCGCCCCCTGGCGGACCTGCTTGCCGGCAATGCGCGGGACGAGGCCTTGTGGCGGCGCGTCGGCGCCTGTGTGCGCCGGTTCCACGATGCCGGGCTGATTCATGCGGATCTCAACGCCCGCAACATCCTGGTCGATGCGGAGGGCGCGGTTTTCCTGATCGACCTCGACCGGGCGCGCATCCGGCACGGCGCCCTGCGCCGTTTCCGGCGCAATCTCAAGCGCCTGAACCGCTCACTGGTGAAGCTGTGGCCGCCCGGTGAGCCCGTCGAGCGGCTGGCGCGGTCGTGGGCCGCGCTGGAGCATGGCTACCACGCCGCGGTCGGGCCGTGACGGACGCCCGCCGCCCCCTGCGCGTGCTGAAGTCGCGCCGGCTGACGCTGGTCGCGGCATCAGCCGACCTGGTCGCAGCGGACCTGGCCGGCGCGTCGGCATTCGCGGAGGCGCTGGGCGCGGATATCCCGCCGGCGTGGCCGCCCGCGCTGTTCGGGGGCAACGTCATGCGCGCGGTGCTGGCCCAGCTGGACAATCCCGCCGAACACGGTTGGTCGGCCTGGTATCTGCTCGATGCGGAATCGGCGCCGCCGGTCGCCATCGGAATGTGCCAGTTCAAGGGCCGGCCGGATGCCTCGGGTTCCGTCGAAATTTCCTACGCGATTCTCGACCGCTACCGTTCACGGGGGTACGCTACCGAGGCGGTGGCGCGCCTGGTCGAGTGGGCCTTCGGCCATCAGAATGTCGTGCAGGTGACGGCCGAGACCTTCCCCCACCTGCGCAGCTCGATCCGGGTGCTCGAAAAGATCGGCATGGTGCCGGCCGGGGCCGGGTCCGAATACGGAGTGGTGCGGTATGCGGTACGGAAAAGCGGCAGTCGTTAGCGGACTGCTGATGCTCGCGCTCAGCGCGCAGGCGCGCGGCGACGTTACGCTGACGACGCTCGCGAACCAGGGCGTCGTGATCAGCGATGGTGCGACCCGCGTGATGGTGGACGGCCTGGTCGTCGAGCCGTATGCGCTCTACGGCGGCCTGAGCGAGGACGGCGCCCGCCTGTTCCGTGACCTGGAGGGGCCGTTCGCCGATATCGACCTGGTGCTGGTCAGCCATCGGCACCACGAGCACAACCAGCCGGCCTACGCCTGCCAGTTCATGCAGGGCAGCAGCGGCGCGCAGCTGGTCACGTCCGGGCAGGTCATCGGCCTGATGCGGGAAAAGTGCCGCGCGTTCATGACCGGCAGTCCCCGCGTGCGAGCGATCGACCCCCAGCCGGGGCGTGCCGTGCGCCTGACCCGTGGCGGGGCTCGCGTGACGGTGTTTTCACTCAGCCACGGCAAGCGCAAGTATGCGCGCATCCAGCATTTCGGCCACCTGGTCGAGCTGGGGGGCGTGACGCTGCTGCACGTCGGCGACGCGGCGCTCGACCCCGCGGCGTTCGAGGGCAGCGTGCCCGAGGACGTGGCCGTCGACGTCGCCCTGATTCCGTACCGGTTCTTCGAGCCCGGCCCCGGAACGGCGATCGTGCGGCGCTTCATGGATGCGCCGATGAAGATCGCCGTGCACATCCCGCCCGACGAACGGGAAGAGATCGCAGCCTGGCTGGCCGAAACCCACCCTGACGTGCACGTGCCGGAAGGGCCCCTGGCCGTCTACCGGGTCACCGCGCCGGCCGGCCGGCCCTGAACCCCGCGCGACGCGCGAACCCGGTTCCGCGCCGCATCACCGCGCCGTTGCTCCGTCAACCACCGTTCGTCGCGCCCGCTTTCGGGCGTGACTTCCGGCACTGGTTCAGATTGAAAAAGATATCAAAATGATATATAAATATACCAACGGAGGTGATCGATGAAAATCCAGGAAAAAACCCGAAAAGTCGCTTCAGGGTACGTCGCCCTGGTCATTCTGCCGTTGCTTGCGGCGGGCGTGATCTGGTGGTTGGTGCAATCGATCAAGGCGGGCAACGTGCCGCTGATCGTGCTCAATGTCGTGTTGGCGGTGGTCGTGCTGATCCTGTTTCTCGGCTTCTTCATGGTGCATCCGAACCAGGCCAAGGTGCTGCAGTTGTTCGGCACCTACGTCGGCAGCGTGCGCGAAACGGGCCTGCGCTGGGCCAACCCGCTCTACTCGAAGGCATCCGTCTCGTTGCGCGTGCGCAACTTCGAAAGCGGCCAGATGAAGGTCAACGACAGTTCGGGTAACCCGATCGAGATCGCGGCCGTCATCGTCTGGAAGGTGGTGGATTCGGCCGAGGCCATGTTCGAGGTCGACGACTACGAGAGTTTCGTCCAGATCCAGTCGGAGGCGGCGTTGCGCAACATGGCGATGAGTTACCCCTACGAAATCCACGGCGACGAGGTCGTCGCGCTGCGCAGCCATCCGCAGGAAATCGCCGAACGGTTGCGCGAGGAAGTCCAGGAGCGTCTCGACAAGGCCGGGGTGAACGTGATCGAGGCGCGCATCAGTCACCTGGCCTACGCGCAGGAAATCGCCAGCGCGATGCTCAAGCGCCAGCAGGCGCAGGCGATCGTGGCGGCGCGCCGGCAGATCGTCGACGGCGCCGTCGGCATGGTGCAAATGGCTTTGACCGAGCTGAAAGAGCAGGGCGTGGTCGATCTCGACGAAGAGCGCAAGGCCAACATGGTCAGCAATCTTCTCGTGGTCCTCTGCGGCGAGGAAAACGCCCGGCCGGTGGTCAACACCGGCTCGCTCTACAGCTGAGTCCGGAGGCGGGGGCTTCGGCCCCCGCGCATTTCATGCCCCGCAAAAAATCGTATCCCCTGCGTATCAACGAGGAGATTCTCGAAGCCGTCCGGCGCTGGTCGGACGACGAACTACGTAGCGTCAACGCGCAGATCGAGTATGTCCTGCGCGACGCCCTGCGCAAGTCCGGGCGACTGCCACGGCCCGAACGCCGGGCAGGGCGCGACTGATCGCCAAGCGGCGATTCACCCCACCCGCGCCCGGGGCTATCATAGGGTCCTGTTTCGCCCGACCCGGAGTACGCCCCGATGAACGCGCCGATCACCTTCCTGCTTGCCGGCCTGCTCGGCTTTTCCCTTACCGTGGCCGCCGCCGAGCCCGAGTGTTTTCCGGAGGAGGTCCTGCCGGACAACCTGTTCCCCACCGTCCTGCTGAAAACCAGCATGGGTGATGTCGTCGTCGAACTGAACCGGCGTCGCGCTCCGGTCACGGCGAACAATTTCCTGCGCTACGTGCTGGCCGGCGCCTACGACGGCACGATTTTTCACCGCGTGATGCCCGGTTTCGTCGTGCAGGGTGGCGGCTACACCGAAACGATCGAAGAGCGCGAGCTGTTCCCGCCAATCATCAACGAATCCGGCAACGGCCTGAAGAATCTGCCGATGACCGTTGCGATGGCGCGTTTCGACGACCCGCACTCGGCGACCAGCCAGTTCTATTTCAACCTGGCGGACAACGACTCGCTGGATCCCAATCCGCGGAGCTGGGGTTATACCGTATTCGCCGAGGTGATCAGCGGCTGGGATGTCGTGACCGCGATCGCGGAGGTCGAGACGGGTTACAACGAACTGCTCGACGCGGAGAACGTGCCGCTGGTGCCGGTCAAGATCCTGTCGGCGACCGTCCAGTGAGCGCGGCGGCCTGAGCCGCCGCGGACTTTTCCGCCGCGGACACGACGATGGGGTGGGGCGAATTTTTCGCGCTCAGCTCGGCCCTGTTCTGGGCGCTGGCCGTCGTCCTGTTTCGGCGTTGCGGCAATGCCTTGCCGCCGTTCGAGACCAACCTGTTCAAGAACCTGCTCGGATTCGGTTTGCTGTGGCCCACGGTGTTCCTGTTCGAGGGGTGGGGGATGCCGGAGTTCACCGCGCCGGAATTCCTCGTGGCGCTGTTGTCCGGCTACCTGGGCATCGCCGTCGCGGACACCTGGTACCTGCGCGCCCTGCACCTCGTGGGCGCGGGCCGCATCGGCATCGTTTCGAGCCTGCTCAGTCCGTTCGTCATCCTGCTCTCGGTCCTGTTTCTCGGCGAGTCGCTCGGCCCCTGGCAGTTGGGCGGTTTTCTGCTCGTCATGTGCGGCATCCTGCTGGTCACCTGGCAGGCGAACGCGGAGGACGTCGATCCCCGCGACCTGAAGAGCGGCATGCTGTTCGGCGTCGGCGCGGTGTTCTTCATGGCCGTCGGCGTGGTGATGGCCAAGAACATTCTCGAAACCCGTTCCTTCCTGTGGACGGTCCAGATACGCATGACCGGCGGCATTGCGGGAATGGTGCTGTACATGGCGCTGCGCGGGCGGTTCCGCATCGCCTGGCAACAGTTCCGCCAGCCGTTGCCGTGGCCCATGATCGTTACCGCCAGCGTGCTCGCGACCTATATTTCGATGCTGATGTGGCTGGCGTCCTATTCGCTGATCGATGCCTCGGTCTCGTCGGTGCTGAACCAGAGTTCGAACGCCTGGATCGTTCTGCTGGCCTGGCTGCTGCTCGGCGAGTACATCGGCACGCGCAAGCTGGCCGGTCTGCTGCTGACGACCGCCGGCGTGCTGATCATGCTTCTGGTGTGATTTAAAGATTGACATTAATGTCAATAAATGACAATAATGGCAATGCAAGGGGGGCGCCGGGACCGTAACGGTTGAACCTGTTAGCCTGAACCAGGGGGGAGACGGCTTGCGCGGACAGATCCGCCGTTACGGTCCAAGGGAACAGTCCGGGCCATACCGGCCCGGACGTTCCCGCTTTGCTCATCGGCTGGGTAACGGAGATCACCATGGCATCGAGCACCACAACGCGCTATCCGGAGGCGGATCTTCTGACCCGCGCGGTCGAAAACGTCCTGCGAAAAATGATCCGCTTCCTGGTGGGGCGTATCACCCTGGTCAAGTTACAGGAAATGATCCGCTTCATTTACGTCGAGGAGACGGAGAAAAAACTCCGGGCGGAACGGCCGGGCCGCAACGTGCCCCTGACCCAACTGGCGCTGAATACCGGGCTCGATACGCGCACCCTGACCCGCGTTCGAGAGCGCCTCCAGGAGGGCGAGTCGCGCTATCGACGACAATTCCTGGCCGAGTTGACGCCCGAAAGCGCCGTGGTGGAGGCATGGGCCAGCGCGGTGGCCGCCGGCTCCGGTACGCGTGTTCTGCACTACGGCAGCGATGACGCGCCGTTCGAGAGCCTGGTGCGCGCGACCATTTCCACCCGGGGGATCACGATGCCGTCCATCATCCAGCGTCTTGTCGACACCCGAAGCGTGGAGCAGGATCGTGAGAAGCGCCAGTTGCGCCTGCTGGTGGACCACTTTTCGCCCTACCTGTCGGATGACGAGCCGAACATCATCAACGCGGCGTTCTCGGCGATCTCCAACCTGCTGTCGACGATCGAATTCAACGTCAGCGCGAAGCGGTCGGAACGCCTGTTCCAGCGGCAGGTCTGGTCGTTCCGACTGCGCCCCGAGGACCGCGCGGATTTCCGGCAAGCGATGCGGCGACAGCTGGAGCAGTACGAACACGCGGCGATGGACGCGATCGAACCGTGGGAACAGGAGCGTTACGGGGACGAGTTGCTGACGGCGGGCGTGGGTCTATACTACTTCGAGGAATCGCAGGGTTGAGGCGTTTGCGTCCCGCCCGCGCTGAGGCGTCGGCGCGGCGCGAACGGCAACCGCCCGGGTTCCTCGATCCCGAACGATCGGGCCCACTGGAGAACATCATGGCGTTTCTGAAACTACCTGCCCTGATTGGCACGGCACTGGCGCTGGCTCTGGTCGCCGCGCCGACGGCCCTGGCCAGGAAGGATCCCCTGCCGGAAGTGACCGAGGACGGTTTGCACCTCGTTCCGGATTCGAAAATGGCCATCGTGTACGTCGAACCCGGCGCGGATCTCGAACCCTACCGCCGCGTGAAGCTGCTCGATGCGTACGTCGCGTTCAAAAAGAACTGGGAACGGGACCACCGCAGCGCCGGAACGCTGCTTCGCGTCTCACCCAGCGACATGAACCGCATCAAGGACCGGATGTCCGCGGAGTTCCGCGACGTGTTCACCCGGGTGCTGGAAGAGGGCGGTTATCCCGTCGTCGAGGAAAGCGGCGCCGACGTGCTGCTGGTGCGCCCGGCGATCGTCGACCTCAACCCCAACGCGCCGGACATCCCCCAGGCGGGCATGAGCCGATCGTATGTCACGTCCGCAGGCGACATGACCCTGTACGTCGAGCTGTACGATTCCCAGACCGGCGATCTGTTGGCCAAGGCCCTGGACAGGAAGGCCGACAACCGCCACAGCGACTACTACACCTGGGCCAATTCGGCGTCCAACAAGGCCGCCGCGCAACGGATCCTGAAGGGTTGGGCGACGATTCTGCTCGAGGCCCTGAACGAAGCCCGGCAGTGATCGGGTGCCGCGCGCCGTTCCGGAAAGAGTGGCGCCCTCGACACGATTCGAACGTGTGACCTACCGCTTAGGAGGCGGTTGCTCTATCCGACTGAGCTACGAGGGCGGCGCCGGGCCACGATTCTAGCCGATTATCGACAGCAGTTCATCGCCGACCACGGACCGGCGCCAGCCCCGGAATCGGGCCGGAATTTCCTGTCCGGAAGCGACCGCGCGCAACAGCCGCTCCAGTTCGCGCCGGGAGCCCAGCAGCGCCGGGTCGATGCCCAGCGCTTCGGCGCGTTGACGGACGCACTTCTTCATCCGGTCCAGCTGGCTGCGCTGCTTGCCGGTCAGCGGCTGTGGCCGCGCCAGGGGCGTTTCGTCGCTGAGCGCTTCCCGCATGAGTTTTACCAGGGTAGCGCCGTGGCGGCGCCAGGCCTTGGGGTGCAGACCCTCGAGTTCGGGTGCGGGCGATTCCCGGTCGGGCCGCGCGCGTACCAGGTTGAGCAGCCCGATGTCCGGAATGACGAAGCCGCGGGCGAGATCGCGGGCCATCGCCGTTTCCTCGCGCCAGGCGGCGAGGGCGCGCAACAGGCGCACCTCGGTGTCGTCGAGGCGCGCCGCGCCGCGGATCCGTCGCCAGGCGTGTTCCGGCCGGACCGGCTCCCGGGCCACCCGCTGCATGCGCCCGATGTCCTCGCGCAGCCATTCCCAGCGTCCGGACTGTTCGAGCTGTGGCCGCAGTTCGTCCACCACGGCGGGTAACAGGACGACGTCCATCGCCGCGTAGTGCAATTGCCGGGACGTAAGCGGGCGCTTGCACCAGTTCGAACGCGTCTGCTCCTTGTCCACCTCGATATCGAACAGGTCCGCGACCGCCGCGTGGTAGGCCAACTGCAGCGGCTTGCCGGCAAGGGCGCAGGCCAGCTGGGTATCGATCATCGGGTCCGGTACGGCGGCCAGCGTATGCCAGAGGACCTCGAGATCCTCCGATGAACTGTGCAGCACCTTGGTGATCGACGGGTCGGTCAGCATGCGTTGCAGGGGCGTCAGGTCGGGCAGCCGGATCGGGTCGACCAGCCAGGCGGTCGTCCCGTCGGAGACCTGGACGAGTCCCAGGCGCGCGCGGTACGTGCGCTCGCGGACGAACTCCGTGTCGATGCCGAGAATTCGATTACCTTTCCAGGACTTTTCCGCCGCGGCGAGTTGTGCCGGGGTTTCGAGCAGGATAGGATGATCCGCGGCTTCAATGGCGGTCTTCAGGCTTGTTCTTGTCATTGGAATCCCAGAAAATTCGACTCTTCTACGGGCAAAGAAACAGGTTTCGAACTGCGAATGCTACAGGCAAGGGACGTTGCGTGCATGATTCTCGCCTCTGCCGTCGCCGTGCTGCCGGGCATGGCGCTGGCGCAGGACACGCCGGTGAAGACGCCGAAGCGGGAGATCAACCGCATCGGCGACCAGCCGGTCGAGAAGGAAGCGGAGTTGGACCTGACCGTTCCGCAGCCCGCGCCGGTGACGCAACCGCAGGTCGAAACCCCGGAAGAACGCGCCGCGCGTGAGGCGGCGGAGCGGCAGCAGCGTGTCCGCGGTTACCTCGCCGAGGCCCGTCGAGCGCTGGCGGACGGGCGCATCGACCAACCCGAGGATGATTGCGCGTGGGGGCATTTTCGTCGCGTGCTCGACATCGAACCCGAGAACGCCGAGGCGCTCGCGGGTCTCGTGCGGGTGCAGGAGGCGCTGGTCAGCCGCGCCGGGGACTACGCGCGCGACCTCGATTTCGAAACGGCGGACCGGATTCTCGACGAGGCGGCGCTGGTGCGCGAGGATCCGGAGCGCATCGAGCAGGCGCGTGACGACATCCGCGTATTCCGTGAAAATTATGCCGCCCGGCTCGAACGCGCTGCGGTCGAAGCGATGGACGACGGGCGGTTCGGGGAAGCCGAGAGCGCCCTCGTGGACCTGGTCGCGCTGGGCGGCATGGAGACCTCGGTCAACCAGTTGCGCCGGCGCATGGAAGAGGCCCGGGTCTACGGCGGCCTCAAGCCCGGCCAGGTCATCCGCGACCACTTCATGAACCAGGGGTTCTGGACTCCGGAGTCCGTGATCGTCAAGGCGGGCAGTTTCATGATGGGCTCGTCGGCCTTCGAGCAGGGGCACGTGGACACCGAGGGCCCGGAGCATCGCGTGACGTTCCGGCGCGGATTCGCAATCGGTCAGACCGAGGTAACCGTCGCCCAGTTCCGCGTGTTCGTCGAGCGCACCGGCTACCGGACGGACGCGGAAAAACTCGGTTTCTCGCACGTTTACGATCATTATTCCGGCCGGCTCGCGCGTCGCGACAAGGTGACGTGGACGATGGACTACGAGGGCCGCGAGGCGGACGACGACCTGCCGGTGGTCCACGTCACGTGGAACGACGCCGTGGCCTACACACGCTGGCTGGCCAAGGGGACGGGCAAGCCCTATCGCCTGCCGACCGAGGCGGAGTTCGAATACGTTCAGCGTGGCGGGCGGACGAGCCGGTACTGGTGGGGCGACGGCGCGCCGTCGCAGGTGGTCGAGAACCTGACCGGGCAGGGCGATACCTCGCGCGGGCGCCGCAAGTGGGAAGTCTTTTTCGAAAACTACGATGACGGCCACTGGGGCCCCGCCCCGGTCGCTTCCTTCGCCGAAAACCCGTTCGGCCTGTACGACATCGGCGGCAACGTCGGTGAATGGGTCATGGATTGCTGGCACGACAGTTACATCCGCGCTCCGGATGACGGCTCGGCCTGGATCAACCCGGGCTGCGAACAGCGCGTCGTGCGCGGCGCGTACTGGGCGAGTTCACCGGACCAGGCGCGCTCGGCGTACCGCATGAAGGCCAGCCCGAACGCACGCGACGCGCGGATCGGTTTTCGGATCGCCCGCGACCTCTGACGCCGTGCTCAACCCGGCGGCGCCGCTCCGTCGTGCGCATCTCCCGCGGGGGCGATTTCCGTCTCGGCGTCGCCCAGCTGCGCGTTCAGGATGCCGGCGAGCCGCGCCGCTGCGAGCCGCCACTGGCGTTCGATGATCGACCAGCTGCGGTCCGCGAACGGCGTGTCGATCACCGCTTCGGGCGGGTAGGCCGCGTCGCACGCGATGTCGTGCGATTGCTCCGTCCAGAGGGCCACCTCTTCCGGATTCCAGGGGGATGCCGGCAGGGCGCGGGCGGCCGCGGCCGTCGCCGTGACCCGGCGGTCTTCGTCCCCGATCCGTTCCCGCACCAGCACGCCGTCCCACCATTCGTGCAGGTTCCAGGCTTCGCCCCGGTACGCCACCTCGACGTAGTTGCCGCCGCGGTCGTCACGGAAGCCGGCGTGTAACGGCTGGTGCAGATCGCCGACCAGGTGACACAGGAACGCCAGCGCCTGCCAGCGTCGCTCCGGTCCGGCAGCGGGGTTGGCGAGCGCCGCGGCGTAGCGCAGCACGCCCTCGGTGACGCACAGGCCGTCGGGGCAATCGCGTTCCCGCTCGTAGTGTCGGGAATGCCGCGGCAGATTCACGTAGTGCAGCGGGCCGCTCCAGGCCCATTCCGGCGTGTCGCGGACTTCGTCCGGCCAGTTGCAGGCCGCATCGAGCGCGTCCGCCGCCTCGGCCGGGGTCCCGATGCCAAGAATGCCCATGACCTCGGCGCGAGCCGGCGCATCGAGCAACTCGAACGCGGCGCGGCCAATCACCCGGTGGCCTGTCGGTCCCCAGGCCTGCGCGGCGGTTGCCGGAATCAGCAGAAGGACCGCAATGAGCGGGCCATGAAAATCTCGTGTTCTCATTCGGATAGCGTCAGGTGGTCAAACCGGCCGCAAGTATGCACTATACTTGGCGCAGAATCATTGGATGATGCGGGTCTGGAGGCCCAGGACATGAATTCGAACGCACGAATGGGTGGCAAGACACTGATGTTTATCGGAATTATTCTCTGCCTGCTGGGCGTGCTCGTGCTTTTCGCCCCGGTCGCGGCCGGCGAGGCGGTGGTGCTGATCGTGGCCGCGGTGCTGGTCCTCACCGGTATCGCGCAGGTGGTCCAGGGCCTGAGGTCGGGGGGCTGGAGCGCGTCTCCGGTCGCGATCGTTTTTGGCGCCGTGATCGCCGTGCTGGGCGTCATGGTCTGGCTCAACCCGGCGATCGGCTCCGGATTCCTGACCGTTCTGCTGATGCTGTTTTTCGTCGCCAACGGGCTGTGGAAGGTGTCGACGGCCTGGCGATACCGGGGTGCGCGCGGTTGGGTCTGGCTGCTGTTGAGCGGCCTCGTGTCCCTGGTCTTCGTATACCTGCTGTGGATTCAGTGGCCGCTTTCCGGCGCCTGGGCGATCGGGGTTCTGGTCGGCATCGACCTCCTGCTCACCGGGCTGTCGATGGCGGCCCTGGCTTACGCATTGCGCCGGGTGCGCGGTTCGAGAGACGTCGACACGATCAACCTGTAACGCGCGGCCTGCACGGCGTCGCGAACGCGCCCCTGCGGTCCGCCCTGATCGGCTCACTCGAAATCGACGAACAGGGTCAGGCGCAGGTGGACGTCGGTTTCCGGGCGGACGCCGGCATCATCGCGGTCGTAGCGAATGACCACGGCGTTCGGCGTCAATCTGAAATGTGATCCCAGGCGGCGTTCCCAGCCCGCGAACACGGCGGTCGCCGGGGCGGACGGGTCGAACGGCAGGTAGTCGATGCCGTCGCCTTTCGGGCTCGGCTCGATCAGTCGGTCGATGCGCAGGAACAGTGCGTGGTCCTGCGCGAGGTCGAGCACCGCCCAGGCCGAGGCCAGTTCCAGCGGCGGGTCGTCTTCCCGGTCCGCGTTGGCATACAGCAGGCCCCAGCGCAGCGTTTCGGTTTCATGGGCGGCGAAGGCCTGCAGGGTGCGACGGTCGCGCGGGCCGTCGCGTTGTTCGAAATCGGCGTAGAAATCGAGGGTCCAGGCCGAGGATGGCGCCCAGGTGAGCGCGCCCATGATGCGGTCGTTGCCGTTACTGTCCTTGCCGAATTCGATCGGCGCCGCCCACATGGCGCGGTAGGCCAGGCTGCCGGACGTGTTCAGCGGGCCCTGCGCGGACAGACCGGTATCGCGGCTGGGCACACCCTGCAGGTCGAGCGGCGTGCGGGCCAGGTAGCGCATCCCCCAGGCCGATTCGACGAGATCGAAGGTGGGCGTCGCGGTGAGCCCCGCCACCAGGCGGTGCCGGCCAAAGCGGCCACCCACATACAAATCCTTGGCGCCGGTGTCGAAATCGTCGTTCACGAAGTCACCCGCCTGGTTGACCTCGAGGCGCGCGCGACCGAAGAAGCGTTCGGAGAAATCGGCATTCAGCGTCAGGTAGGCGCGCCGCAGCACGAACCCGCTGTCGCCGTCGGCCGCCGCCAGGTGGTTGCCCGGCACGTGGTAGGCGTCACCGAACAGTAATCCGCCGACCGTCCAGTCCGGAAACGCGCCGTCCGCGAACGCCGGCGCGGGCACGAGCAGGCACAGAGCGGACAGGATTGGCCGGGCGCGTTTCATCGGCGCATTATCGAGTTTTCGCGAAGCGGAGAAAAGGCAGAAAAAAACCCGGGTTCGCCGGGTTTTTTCTTTTTCTTCTCCCGTTGACGGGATGCGTACTTTACAGGTGGCGATGATTCGGTAACCGGGGAGAACGCGGAGCCCCGCATTGGGCGCTAAGAGGAACGGGGCCCCGCTTCTTCCCCCTGGCCGCTACCACACGGCCAGTTCATCCTTTTTAATGCAATATTCGGGCCATAATTGGATCGGCAAGCGATATCCCGTAAATACAGGGGGTTGGGGCACTGTCAGCGGCTGCATCCGGTCGCTTCGTTACCGATGACCGACCACTTCTCGTCACTTTTCGGACATTTTGCGTCAGCGGGATTCACGGTGCGTCCGAGTACAGATCGATCACCTCTTCGATGGCGTCACGGCAAACCCGGCAGAACCGGTCGTGGCGCGTGAACATCGTGCAGTTCATCTCGGAGCGAAAATACCCCGTGGCGGCGTAGTTGGCGCCTTCGAACGCGCCGATGACGTTGTTTGTGGCCGGGTACGCGGCGAACAGGTCCTCGACGAAGGCCTGCTCGCGACGGAACAGCGCGTCCATCTCCGCTTCGGGGCGTTGCTCGGCCCGCAACCGCGCGCGCTCGGCCTGGTTGTCGCGCTGGAACGCCTCGAACGCGTCCTTGGGCCAGGGGGTCGGCAGGGGCGTGCCCTCGGCGACCCGGGCCCGCCATTTCAGCCGGTCCGGGTCGTGCAGGGCCGTCACGTTCGGTTCCCACGGTTCGGTGCGCTCCGACTGCGCCTCGTAAACCGCATCGGACGTGTAGTACTCGTCGGCCAGCGCCGCGAAGTGGTGGCCGAACTCATGAACGACCAGGTAGCCGGCCCAGGCGCTGTCCGCGGCGGCCGTGCTGTACAGGCCGTAGATTCCGCCGCCGCCGTAGGTGTTCGAATTCGCCAGCACGATCACGAACTCGTACGGCAGGTGCTGCAGGATGCGCCGCATCCCGAGGTTGTCGAATGCGAGCACGTAGCGTTCCGACCGGAACGCATCGTAGGTCGTTCCCGAGGGGCTGTACCGGAACGTGCCGTTGGACGGGCGGTTGACGCCGGATTCCGGCGCTGGCGGCGCGATGCCGCGGAAGTTGAAATCGTCGGCGCGCGCGGCGTAGGGCTCGTAAGCGAAGAATACCTCCACCAGCCGGCGCGCATCGGCTTCGAACTTGTCCGCCTCGGCCGCCGAATAGCCGTCACCGAGTACGGCGACGTCCACCTTGCGCGCCGGATCCCCGCTGACGTGCAGGTCGATGACGGGCGCCGGCGCCGGCGGATGCGCGCGCGCGACCAGCATGTCGTCGGTGTCGACGCTGACCGCCCAGGCGGATTCGAAGACCTGTTCTGCATTGCGTTTAAGAACGTGCAGGCGCACGGGGCGGTCGGGTTTCGGGAACCGCACGGATTCATGAAAGGTGCGCGTCATTTCCCGCGCCTCGCCGGTGTGCTGCCATTCCTGGAAAATCGAGGAATAGCCGCGCGAATACAGGACCGCGCCTGTTTCCGGATCCTCGACCTGGAACAGGAAGTGGCCGCGGCGCAGCGTGTCGATCGGCTGGTCCGGATGGCCCGGCCACGGCAGGGGTTCGATGACCACCTGGTGCAGGCTGAAGGTTTCGGACACGGCATCACCGGTGTGGTAGTAGTCGACGCGAACGGTGGGAACATTCGCCGCCGTGGCGCCGGCCGCGGCGAAGAGCATTGTGAGAAACATGGCGAACACGACGGTTCGCCCTTTCGTGGGTTGCAGCATTACCGGCTCCCGGCAGCATCGTAGGCGACAGTAGTATATGCTTTGTGTGAACCAGTTATGTCAGTCAGGTGCAACGGCCTGTGCCTGCATCGCATCGGCCGGTTGCGGGAGGGAATCATGAAAACCAGTTGGAAGATCTGGGTAACACTCTGCGTCGCCTTGTACTCGGTGGCGTTCGTTGGTTGTGCGTCTGTCCAGACCGGTGACCAGGATACGGGCCAGCCGCCAGTGGGACCGCCGGCCAAGTACAAGAACTTCACGGTTCGTCTCAATCCGGCCAACGGCAGGATCGACAGCCCGGCCCAGGGCAACCGTGCCGGCGGGCGGGGCGTCGGCTACGTGGGTTTCGGGCTGAACGTCGCTGGCTGGACCACGTTCCAGATCGTTAGTGAAAGCCCTTGGGCGACCTGCGCGGCGCCGCAGGGAGGCGGTGCGAAGCGCGCCAAATGGGTCATCACACGCCTCGAGGTTTCGGACTCCGGCAAACAGACCACCGACCGCGGCGGAAAGCCCAAGCTGGTGGGCGAGGACTTCGGCACGAGCGTGCCGGACTGGGTCACGATCTCGATTATCGACGCCGACCCGATGAATGGCGAGGTGTTCAAGGCGTCGAAGGACACTGCGCCGACGTACGTCCAGGTCTACAACGCCAACGCCCAATCCAATGAGGCTTTGGGCGAGAAGCTGATCTACTATCGGATCCAGCTCACACGCTGCTCTGACGGGCACACGGTATGGGCCGATCCGGCCTGGGGTAACGACGGTCGTCGCTAAACGTGTGCGTTCCGATTTGACGTCGTCCGGTAGCACGCGCCATGGATGAGCGGCGCTACAAGGCCTTCATCAGCTACAGTCACCGTGATGAGCGGTGGGCTCGCTGGCTTCAGCGAGCGCTGGAGCGATACCGCGTGCCTCGGCGCCTGGTCGGGCAGGCGGCCGAACACGGGACGGTTCCGGCACGTCTGAGGCCGGTTTTCCGCGATCGCGAGGACCTGTCCTCGGCGTCCGACCTGAGCGGTCGGATCAAGCAGGAACTCGCCGCCTCGGAGACGCTGATCGTCGTCTGCTCGCCCGCCGCGGCAGCGTCTCGCTGGGTCGAGGAGGAAATACGGTACTTTCGGGAACTGGGCCGCGCCGAGCGTATCCTGGCCCTGGTCGTGGACGGCGATCCCGTTGCTCAAGCTGGTGCGGGCGGCTGCTTTCCGGTGGCCCTGGTCGAATCCCCGGACGGCGAACGGAAGGAACCGCTGGCCGCCGACGCCCGGCGCTACGCAGACGGCAAACACCTCGCGCTGCTGAAGATCGTCGCCGGCATCCTCGGCGTGCGGTTGGATGAATTGCGCCGTCGCGATGCGCAGCGCCGCCTGCGGCGACGCGCGGTCAATACGGTCGTTGCCGCCTCGATCGCGGTCGTGATCGCCTGGTTGTTCCATTCCGCGCAGTCGTCGCGCGAGGAGGTTCTCGCGCAGCGCGCGAACACGGAGGAGTACCTCGCGTTCATGCTCGGAAACCTGGACCGTCTGGCCCCGATTCCGGGCCTCGAGTCGGTTTCCCCTGAAGATCGCGAACCCGAGCATCGGCGCGACCAACTGGGCATGCAGGAACTCGCAAACGAGGAACTGCTGGAACGGGGGCGAGCGTGGCGCGAGAACGGACTCGACCTGCTGGCGGAAGCCGACCCGGAAGCCGCCATGAAGGAGTTCGAACGGTCACGTGCCGCACTGATGGAACTGTATCAGCGGAATCGGCGTTCCCCGGACGCCCTGTACGAGCTGGGCCAGACTGAGTATTACGTCGGCGAGGTTCACATGACGCGTGGTGAGATCGATAAGGCCCAGTGGCATTGGTACCGCTACGGCGTCCTGACCCGGCGACTGGTCAACATCGAGCCGTACAATCCGCGCTACGTGATGGAACTGGCCTATACCCTGAACAACATCGGGGCGGTTGAGCAGAGCAAACTGATGCCGGACTGGGCGCTGTCCCTCGAGCGGCTGAACCAGGCTATCCAGTTCAACATGACGGCGCTTCGGCTCGAGCCCAGTAACGAGGAGTTTCAGCACCAGTTGACGACCATGCTTGAGTGGAAAGCGGACGCCCACTGGGGGCTTTGCGAACTGGGCGATGCGCTCGAGGTTCGCACCCAAACCGTGGCGCGGCGGCGCGAGCACGTCGCCCGTGATCCAGACGACGCCGTTCAACGTAAAGAACTGGCATTTACGCTAAGCGGACTGGCGGGCGTGCAGTCGGTGATCGGTCTTACCGGGGCCGCGGTTGAGAGTGGGCGCGAGGCCGTCGAGATTCTGCAGTCCCTGAGCGAAGCGTCGCCCGATGATGTGAGGTTGGCGTGGGAGGCCCTGTACCGTGAGATTCGACTGGCCCGGGATATCGGGTGGCAGGGCGATCGGGCCCTGGCCTCGCTGATCATCGAGCGGAACGAGCCGAAGCTGGAGGAATTGGCGAGCATCGGCGCCGGGGCCTATGAATTCATCGCGATCGAGGCCGCCTCCTTCGATGTCGATTACGCGCGCGTTCTGTTCCGCCGCAACGAGACGGGGCTGGGCGAGGAACGCCTGCGCCGCGCCGTCGCGCGGCTCTCGCAGCGGGTCACCGAGAGTCCGGATTACCGTCCCAGTCTCGAAGCCCTGATCGCGGTCTATTTCGAGTACTGGCGGCATTTCGGGGCCAGCCCGGGGACCGACTTCGATCGTCTGGTCGATCGTTTTCCGGTAACACCGGAAACCGTACAGAGCTGCACGGACGCCGACCTCGCGGCGCGGTTGGCAGTGGTTCAGGGCGACCGGGAACGGGCCGGCGAGTACGTTAATTATGCCCTGGAAAAGGGGTATTATGCGCCCGAGTTCATCGCGTTTTGCAGCCAATACGGACTGTGCGAGACGCGCTGAGCCCGGAACCCCGTCGTCGTCCGGAACGGTCCCGCCGCGGCCGGTAGTCTTACCGGATCGATCACGCGAGCCGGTCAGGCCATTGCGTCCGCCGCGGTCAAATGCGAAAGTAGGGCCCGCTCAATCGCACGCTCGGGACGTCAAATGCCTCGCTTCATGAATCGAATCTGCCTGGTTGCGGTCGTCATTGCCCTGCTGGCCGCCTGCGCCACCAGCCCGACCGGACGCCGGCAACTGATGCTGGTCTCCGAGGACCAGGCCATTCTGTCGTCGGCCGAGGCCTACGTGCAGGAAGTCGGCAGGTTCAAGTCGGAAGGCAAGCTGTCACGCGACCGGGCCCTGATCGAGCGCGTCGACGTGATCACCGAACGCCTCGTCGCGCAAGCCATCCTGATGCGGCCGGACAGCCGCGACTGGCAGTGGAGCGTGGCGGTGATCGACGACCCCGACGTCGTCAACGCCTGGTGCATGGCCGGCGGACG
>JARROJ010000023.1:0-35339 GCA_037384065.1 Lysobacterales bacterium | reverse complement strand
GAGCACCGAAAAAACTTGCGCGCCCGCAGGGCCCCCTGAGGACTTTCTTCCCTGTGGGAGCGGCTTCAGCCGCGACGGGCGCTTCCGCATTGCGGCCAGCTTGCGCGGCTTTCGCACTAGGCGGCCGGATACCCATCGCCGGGGAACGCTCGAGTACGTCCCTGTAACGCTTGGACGGCGCCATCCGTGACGCCGTACATCCCCGGCGACGGGCACCCGACCGCCCCGACAGGCCGTCGAGCACCGAAAAAACTTGCGCGCCCGCAGGGTCCCCTGAGCACTTTCTTCCCTGTGGGAGCGGCTTCAGCCGCGACAGGCGCCGCGGCGTTGCGGCCAGCTTGCGGGTCTTTCGCATTAGGCGGCCGGATACCCATCCCCGGGGAACGCTCGAGTACGTCCCTGTAACGCTTGGACGGCGCCATCCCTGGCGCCGTGCATCCCCGGCGATGGGCATCCGACCGCCCTGACACGTCATCGGTGGCCGATACCGGATGTTTTTCTGTGGGAGCGGCTTCAGCCGCGATTGGCGCCACGGCGTGCGATCAGCGTGCGGAGGTCACAAGCCGGCATCGGACCGCAAGGCCCTGCCATGCTGGCGAGTGCGTGCCGTGGGGGCGCGGGAGGCGCCCCGGGGTGTCAGGATTTGCGGGCGATCGACCGCAGTTCGTCGATGTCCAGGATCTGGACCTGCTTGCGGTCGACCTTCACCACGCCGGCCTTCTGGAAACGGGCCAGTACGCGGCTGACCGTTTCGGTCGCCAGGCGCAGGTAACTGGCGATATCGCGCCGCGACATGGCCAGGATGAATTCCTTGTCGGAGTAACCGCGCCGCGAAAAGCGGTCGGACAGCGAGAGCAGGAACATCGCGATGCGTTCGTCCGCGCTGAGGTCGCCGGCAATGGTTTCCAGTTCGCTGATGCGCTGACTCATGACGCGGAACAGCTCGTTCTGCAATTCCGGCATGTGGCGCGCCATGCTCGACACCGTGTCGAAGGTCAGACCGCAGACGGCGCTGGTGTCCAGCGCGACGACGTTGGCCACGTGCTTGCAGGAGTGGATGGCGTCCAGGCCGATGATCTCGCCGGGGAGGTGGAAGCCGAGCACCTGTTCCTGGCCTTCATGGTCGATGACGTAACTCTTGAAGCAACCGGTGCGCACCGATGCCACCGAGCGGAAATCGTCGCCGGCGCGAAACAGGTGCTCGCCCGGCTGGATGGGGCGCGAACGGTGGACGATCTGTTCGAAGCGTTCGGTCTCGTCCGGGGTCAGGCCCCGCGGCAGGCACAGTTCGCCCAGTGCACAACGACTGCAGGCAACCTGCGAACGGGCAGGTTCGCGCCGATAATCGCGGATATTGGTTACGCGCAGTGAACTCTCCATCGTGTGCTCTCCAGGTCGAAAAAGGTTCTTTTAAATGCATTATATGGCCGGACCCGCCAATGACGCATGCGTAGAACTACGTATATTAGTTCTAGATAGACCACAATATACCCATTTTGCCGTGCCAGCGCGGCCGCTGCAACTGGGCCCGCTGCGTGCGCCGGTTCCAAAAGGGGCTTGCGACGAAAAACGCCGCTCCGTCAGACACTTGACGGAGCGGCGCTTGAATGGCTGAAATCAGATGACGCGCGAGAAACGCGGCGTTTCGGCCGGTTGTTGCAGATACTCGTCGAACACCATGGCGATGTTGCGCAACAACAGCCGCCCGGGGGGCGTCACGCTGAACGAATCGCCGCTCATGGCCAACAGTCCGTCGGCTTCCATCTGCTCCAGCTCGATCAGTTCGCGCGCGAAATGTTCGTGGAAATCGATCGCAAACATGGCCTCGAAACGGTCGAAGTCGATCTCGCCGTGGCACATGATCGATTCGATCACCCGCCGCCGCAGACGATCCTCGGTGTTGAGGCTGACGCCACGCCAGATCGGTAGTTCACCCTCGGCGACCGCATTCTGCCAGGTCTGGATGTCCTTGATGTTCTGGGCATAGCAATCGCCGACCTTGCCGATCGAGCTGACGCCGAGCCCCACGAGGTCGCAACCGCGCCGCGTGGAGTAGCCCTGGAAGTTGCGCTGCAGTTCGCCTTCACGCTGGGCGATGGTCAGTTCGTCGTCCGGCAGTGCGAAATGGTCCATGCCGATGTAGACGTAACCGGCCTCGACCAGTTTCTCGATGGTCAGTTTCATCAGGGCCAGCTTGGTTTCCGGCGCCGGGATGTCGTTCGCGTCGATCATGCGCTGGGCACGGAAAATGTGCGGCAGGTGCGCGTAGTTGTAGACGGCCAGCCGGTCCGGCCGCGCGCCGACTACCGTGTCGATCGTCTCGGTGAAGCTCTGCTCGGTCTGCAACGGCAGGCCGTAGATCAGGTCCACCGACACCGAGTTGAAACCGAGTCGGCGCGACGCCTCGATCATGTCCAGCGTCGCCTGCGTATCCTGGACGCGGTTGACCGCTTTCTGTACGTCGCGATCGATGTCCTGGATGCCGAGGCTGATGCGGTTGAAGCCGATCGCGGCGAGGTGTTCGAGACGTTCGGCGCCGACCGTGCGTGGATCGACCTCGATGGAGAATTCGCGGTCGTCGTCACGGCTCAGCGCAAAGTGCCGGCCGAGCTGCTCCATCAGCGCCTTGAGCTGGGCGTCGTCATGAAACGTCGGGGTGCCGCCGCCGAAGTGCAGCTGGATGACCTCGCGATCATGATCGAACAGTGCGCCCTGCAGCTCGATTTCACGGTCCAGCAGTCCGAGGTAATGGTCGGCCTGGTGGGTATGCCGTGTGACTTTCTTCATGCAGCCGCAGTAGTAGCAGAGCGACTTGCAGAACGGCAGGTGGACGTAGAGCGACAGCGGCTTGGGGATCAGTTCGCTGTTGCTTGCGGCGACGTGGCGCCGGTAGGCTTCGGCATCGAAGCCTTCCATGAACTGCACCGCGGTCGGATAGGACGTGTAGCGGGGGCCCGCCACGTCGTACCGCTGGATCAGTTCCTTGTTGAATTCGACTCGCTGTTCCATCAATAAAATTCCGGACTTATCTCTCTTCAGTGTTTTGGCAAGCGTATACGATGAAAACCGGTCCAAAATTGATCGGTGTCATCCTGCGGGCGGTTGCCGGCTGACTTCGAGCAATTAATTCACGATTTTGCACGAATTTTGGCCGTGAGGCGAAGGGCGTCGCCCGAATCCCCCGAGTGCGCCGGCCGGGACCATTTAGATGACTTGAGTCAATTACGCGCCAGGGCTCGGCTCGTAGACTGAGTTCTGTCGATGGAGCGCAGCCGCGTTTTCATCGAAGGAACACGATTGTGTGAAGACTCTCCAAGTCTCAAGATTTAGGCCAGACGCCCGTCTGGCCTTCTTTTTTGTGCGACTGATTCAATCCCCGGTGTAACTACAGCCGGCCGTGCAGGTTTCCTGGACCACGATCCGCGTGAGTGCGGGCAGCGCGGGTTGCAGCCGTTGCCAGATCCAGCGCGCCAGGTTTTCACTGGTCGGATTCTCGAGGCCCTCGATGTCGTTCAGGCAGTGATGGTCGAGCCGGTCGAACAGCGGCTGAAAGGCGCGCTTGACGTCGGCGAAATCCATCACCCAGCCGCTCTCGGCGCCAACCTCGCCGCCGACGTGAACCTCGATCCGAAAGGAATGGCCGTGCAGGCGCCGGCACTTGTGGCCCTCAGGCACGTTGGGCAGGTAATGGGCTGCCTCGACCTGGAATACGCGAAAAATCTCCATGGGCGGATTGTGCCGCCCGGCGAGGGGTACTGCAACCGCGCTCGGCCGGCCGGGTCAGCGGCCGGACTTGAACCCCGTCCGATCATGCGAGCCGTCGCAGAAGGGCTTGCTGGCCGACTGGCCGCAGCGGCAGAGCGAACCCCGCATCTTGGTGCATTCCTGGCCGAACTGGTTGTGCAGGCGCAGGCGCCCGCGAAACGTGATCGGCCCGTCCTTGATCATCGACAGCGTGATCCGGCTCGCCCGGTCCGAGGGGTGCACCTCGGAAATTTCCGAGAACTTGCCGGAATGGAGGAATTCGGCGTCCAGGTGCTTTTCGTCGCACAGCGGCTTGGTGTCGGAGCGCCCGCAGCGGCACAGGCTGAGGTGGTTGGCGTACTCGACCGAACCGTCCTCATGCACCAGGGTGATGTTGCCGGTGACCTGCAGCGCCCCGCCGTTGCTGACCATGGCCTCGTTCGGAATCTCGAGCAGTCGCGGCGCGCCACGGCCGCTTTTCTGCCGCTCGCGGAACCACCGGTCCAGCGCGCCGGCCGGATTGTCCGGGGATTGCCTGGCAGCGGCGCCATCGGCGGCAGGCACCGGTTCGTTCATGAACGCGATGAACGTTTCCTTGGTTTCGGGCTGTTGGGGATTCGCATCCGGTTCGGTGCGAAGGGCGGCTGCGGCCGCGCGTTTGGTCGCGTCATCCATGAGTCTCAATCCTCCAGGAAAATCCTTTTCCTACACTATACTGTAGCACCGGATTTCACCATGTGCGAGAGTCGTTGTGCAAAAAACCACCAAGCTCCTCTTCTTCCTGATGTTTTTCCTCGCCTGCTCCGCGGCGCCGGCGGCGCCCGAAAGCGCGCCCGACCGCGTGCGCGGCGAGGGGCCATTCGCGCGTTTGATCCTGCGGGGCGTCACGGTCATCAACGGCGAGGGCGCGCCGCCCGTCGGCCCGATGGATGTCGTGATCGCGGGTGACCGGATCACCGCGGTGCGCAACGTCGGTTATCCCGGGGTGCCGATCGACGAGGCGCGCCGGCCGAAGGCCGGCAGCGGCGACCGCGTGATCGATCTCGAGGGCTACTACGTGATGCCCGGATTCATCGACATGCACGCGCATTTCGGCGGCGACGATCAGGGCGTGCCGGCCGAGTACGCCGCCAAACTGTGGCTCGCCCACGGCATCACGACCATTCGCGAACCGGGCAGCTTCAACGGCCTGGGCTGGGTTCGCGAACATCAGCGTCGCAGCGCGGAAAACCGCATCGCCGCGCCGCACATCGTGCCCTACGTGGGCTTCGGCATGGGCGCCGACGGGCTGATCGAGACACCGGAGCAGGCGCGCCGCTGGGTGCGCGACATCGCGAAGCAGGGCGCCGCCGGCATCAAGTTCTTCGGTGCGCCGCCGGCGATCATGCGGGCGGCGCTGGACGAGGCGGGGAAGCAGGGCCTGGGCAGCGCGATGCACCACGCGCAATTGAACGTCACGCACTGGAACGCCCTGGACTCGGCGCGTGCCGGCCTCACCACCCTGGAGCACTGGTACGGGCTGCCCGAGGCGCTGTTCGAGGACCGCGTGATCCAGCATTACCCGGCGCACTACAACTACAGCGACGAGCAGCATCGCTTCGCCGCGGCCGGTCGGCTGTGGGCGCAGGCGGCTCCGCCCGGCTCGAAGCACTGGAACGCCGTGCGCGACGAACTGCTGGAACACGGACTGACGCTGAACCCGACGTTCACGATTTACGAAGCCAGCCGTGACCTGATGCGCGAGATGAACGCGGATTGGCAGCAGGATTACGCACACCCCGCGTTGTGGTCGTTCTTCCAGCCCTCGCGCGAGGCGCACGGATCCTACTGGTTCGACTGGACCACCGCCGACGAGATCGCCTGGAAAGCGAATTTCCGGCGCTGGATGCAGTTCGTCAACGAGTACAAGAACCACGGCGGTCGGGTCACGCTCGGTTCCGACGCCGGTTACATCTGGAAGCTCTACGGTTTCGCCTACATTCGCGAAATGGAACTGCTGCAGGAAGCGGGTTTTCACCCGCTGGAAGTGATCCGGGCCGCCACGCTGCATGGCGCGGAAGCGCTGGGGCTGGACGGCGAGATCGGATCGATCCGCGCCGGCAAGCGCGCCGACCTCGTCGTCACGCGGCACAATCCGCTGGCGAATTTCAAGGTGCTCTACGGAACCGGGCATTTCCGCCTGGACGACGCCAATCGCCCGGCGCGCGTCGGCGGCGTGCGTTACACGATCAAGGGCGGCGTGATCTACGACGCCGCGGAGTTGCTGGAGGACGTGCGGGGCATCGTCAGCGCGGCGCGCCGGGCGCAGGGCCAGGCCGATGGGCCGGAGCGCTTGCCGTACCGGCCCCGGGACTGAACTTCGGGCGCCGCTTCGCTCGTGTGGCGAATGCGGCAGGAGCGGGTCGCCGCTGGCGCCTCAACCGGCTTCGGCGATCAGCCGCTCGAGTTCGGCCAGCACCTCGTCGGTGTGGGTTTCGGGATCGACGTCCTCGTAGTGTTTCACGATGATCCCGTCCGGGTTCACGATGAAGGACTCCCGCGCGGCGATCTGCAGCAGTTTCCAGTCGCGCAGCACGCCGTAGGCTTCGGCCATTGCACCGTCCGCGTCGGCGAGCAGGATGAACGGCAGGCGGTACTTCTCGGCAAAGGCCTTGTGCGAGGCGACATCGTCCACGCTGACGCCGACCACGTTGGCGCCGATCGCGCGAAAGGCGTAGATGTTGTCGCGGAAGTTGCAGGCTTCGGTGGTGCAGCCGGGCGTGTCGTTCTTGGGGTAGAAGTAGACGGCCAGCCACTGGCCCCGGTAATCGGCCAGCGCGTGCCAGTCGCCGTTCTGGTCCTGCAGGCGGAAGTCGGGCGCCGGGCTGCCGACGGCCGGGCTGTCGCCGGCCATGAGGGGCGCGGCGGCGGCCATCAGGAGGACGGTCATCAAGGGCGTCAGCCAGTGTCTGGAATGCATGCGGGTCTCCCGTTGGGGTCAGTTGCCGAAGATCAGTTTCGGCCGGTTGTACAGGTTGGCGGCCACGACGGCCAGCGCCAGGCCGATGACCAGCGTGCTGGCGACGGACATCGCGTACCAGTCCAGCGGCACCGATTCGCCGCGGATGATTTCGCCGATCAGGATGTTCTGCGAGAACAGCGGCACCGTCATCATCCACGCCTCGGCCTTGACCGGATTCGCCATGAAAATCAGGCTGGGGATCATCGGAATCAGGATCACCAGGCCCATGTAGCTCTGTGCTTCACGGTACGACTTGGCGAACGAGGCGAGCAGCGTCAGCAGGGCGGCCGCCAGGATCGCGACCGGCGAGATCACCAGCAGGATGCGCAGCAGCGTGCCCAGGCCCAGCGTCAGGTCCATGCCGAAGGCGCCGACCGGCATGTACGGCAGCACGATGCGGAACGAGACCAGGGTCAGGGCCAGCGAAGCCATTGCGAACACCATCGTCGTGAGCATTTTTCCGCTCATGATCTGCCACCGCGGGACCGGGTTGATCAGCAGCGGTTCGAGTGATTTTCGTTCCTTCTCGCCCGCCGTGGTGTCCATTGCCAGGTGGGTGGCCCCGGTGAAGGCCGTGATCATCAGCACGTAGGGCAGGAAGATCACCGCCAGGATGGCGCGGCTTTTCGGCGTCGACAGGTCGACGTCGCGGACCATGACCGGCGCCGCCAGCTGCGGCGAGACGCCCCGCAACTGCAGGCGCAACGCGGCCGTCTGCCGGCCATAGGCCGACAGCATGCCCTTGAGTTTGCGGATCGCCGCGTTCGATTCCTGCCGCGACGGGTCCGAAATCACCTCGACCGGCGCCGGCAGCCCCTGTCGCCACTGCTCCGGGTACTCCGGCAGGATGCGCAGGACGACCTGCACCTCCTGGTCGCGCACCAGGCGCTCGGGATCGTCGGGTTCGGGCTGGATCACGGTGCCCTGCTGTTCCAGAAAGCGCACCAGGCTCGGTGCGTGCCCCGCGCCGACGACCGGCAACTCCAGGGCCTGCTCCTGGCGCTCCTTTTCGGCGCTCTGCAGGAACCACATCAGGCCGACGAACAGCAGCGGGAACAGCAGCGGACCCAGCAGCAGCGAGTTGAACAGGGCTCGGCGGTCGCGGATGTTTTCGCGCACTTCCTTCCGGAAAACCGTCAGTAAACCGCTCATGCCAGCAGGCCCTCCTCGGAGCCGATCAGCGTGACGAAGGCGTCCTCCAGCGAAGCGCAACCGGCGCGTGCGAGCAGTTCCGCGGCGGTGCCGTCGGCCGCGACTTCGCCCTTGGCGATAATCACGATCCGGTCACACAGCGCGGCGACCTCCTGCATGATGTGGGTCGACAGCACCACGCAATGGCCGGCCGCGCGCAGGCCGCGCACGTACTCGCGCAGCGCCCGCGTGGTCATCACGTCGAGTCCGTTGCTGGGCTCGTCGAGCAGTACCGTCTGGGGCCGGTGCACCACGGCGCGCGCAATCGCCACCTTGACCCGCTGACCCTGCGAGAATCCCTCCGTGCGCCGGTCGATGAAATCGCCCATGTCGAGCGTGTGCGTCAGTTCCTCGATGCGCTGTTCGATCGCGGCGCGTTTCATGCCGTGCAACTCGCCGTAGTAGCGAATGTTCTCGCGCGCGCTCAGGCGCGAGTACAGGCCGCGGCTGTCCGGCACGACGCCGAGGGTGCGTTTGATCTCCATTGCGTCGCGCTCCGGGTCGAGCCCGTCGATGCGGATCTCGCCGGCATCGGGCGGCAGCAGCGAGTAGAGCATGCGCAGCGTGGTGGTCTTGCCGGCCCCGTTCGGGCCGAGCAGGCCCGTGATTTCGCCGTCGCGGGCCTCGAAGGAGACGCCGTTGACCGCCCGGACCTCGCCAAAGGATTTGCGCAGATCACGGACGACGATCATGGCGCCGGCCCCGTCAGGGTATGGAAGAACGGCGAGCGTTCCAGCCGGGCCATGCAGGCGGTATCGAGATTGCCGGCATGCCCGTCGATGATGAAGGTCGAAACCAGGTCGCCCATGCAGCCGCGGGTCGCCACGATGTGCGCCTGGCCCGGCGCGACCAGGTGCGTCGCCTGCCCGAAGTGGGCCGCTACCGCGTCGCCGTACTCGGGCGGGGTTACCGGGTCGTATTCGCCCGACAGCAACAGCACCGGCACGTCACCGGAGACCGGTTCATGGAAATCGTCCGGCACCGGGCCGGCCGGCCAGACGCCGCACTGCACCCGCACCACGTTGTCCATCAGGGTTCCCAGCAGGGTGTCGTTGGGCTCGATGCGCCGCGGAAACAGCGGGTAGTCCTCGGCGCA
This sequence comes from Lysobacterales bacterium, assembly GCA_037384065.1. Taxonomy (GTDB): domain Bacteria; phylum Pseudomonadota; class Gammaproteobacteria; order Xanthomonadales; family SZUA-36; genus JABDPF01. Next base: position 26,307 of record JARROJ010000023.1, on the reverse strand, counting down.
CATCACCGACATCTCCATGCCCTGGGCGATGGTCTGCTGCAACCCCGTGGCCGTGATCATCATCTGGCTGGCGAGCCGGTCGAAGCGCTGTTCGGTGGCGGCCTCGTGAATCAGCATGGGCAGCATCGCCTGGGTTTCGGGCGAGTAGCTCAGAAAACGCAGCGCGGAGGCCAGCACCTCGCGTTCGAAGTTCAGGGTGACCGGCTCACCGGTCGTCGGGTGCTCGATGGTGACGTCAACCGGGTCCTCGACCACGCGGCGCAACAGGTCGCGCAGCTTGCCCGCCGTGTCCGGGAAGCGCGTGGCGCAGTCGGTATCGGCTTCGCAGGCCGCGAGCACGCGGTACACCGCCTGATCGAGCTTGATCGCGTGTTCCGTGCCGAGTCCCAGGGTTTGCGGCACCACGCCGTCCAGCACGATGGTCCGCACCTGGTCCGGGAACAGCCGGTAGTAGACCTGGGCGGCCCGGGTGCCGTACGACCCCCCGTACAGATTGACCCGCTCGTAGCCCAGGGCTCGGCGGGCCGCATCGATGTCGTGCATCGCGATGGTGGTGGTGTAGAACCGCGGATCGGCGTCCAGCGATTCGAGGCAGCTGTGCGTGCGATCGGCCAGCGCGTCCCAGTCCGCCAGCAGCGCGTCCTCGAGCTCCACCTGCGGGCACTTAAGCGGATGCGACTGCCCGGTGCCGCGCTGGTCGACGAGCAGGATGTCGCGGCTTTCGTTGACCTTGCGCAGGGCGCCGGCGAGGATCGGCCAGCTCTCGGTGGCCGCCTGGCCGGGACCGCCGGCAAAGAAAACCAGCGGATCGGGCTCGGTCACGCGGCCCGAGGCCGGAACGCGGGCCACGTGAATCCGGATGCGCCGGCCGTCGGGCTCGGCGGGGTTCTCCGCGACGTCCAGCCAGCCGCATTGGCCGACCACGGACAGCGGGGTTCCGGGCACCAGCAATTCGCAGGTTTCGAGCTCGACGCCCGCCGGTTCGGCGGACTGCGCCCAGGCCGGAACGGCGAACGACAGCGTCGTTGCGAGGCCGGCGATAAGAATGGTCGTGCGTAACGGCATGTGATCCATGCGTGTCTGGGTGAACCGGAAAGATAGGTGGAATCCGGCCGGGTGTCCATAGCCCGATGGTTGGCCGCGCGCGCACGCGCGGTGAATTCCCTGTTGAATTCGGGCGCACGATGCGCCACATTGACCGGATGTATGCACTCGAAATCGACCAGCTCCGCAAAACCTACAAGAATGGCGTCGAGGCGCTCAAAGGCGTCTCGCTGACCGTCGAGGAAGGCGATTTTTTCGCCCTGCTCGGCCCCAACGGCGCCGGCAAGTCGACCCTGATCGGGATCGTTTCCTCGCTGGTCAACGCCACGTCCGGCGAGGCGCGGGTGTTCGGCACCAGCGTGCAGCGCGAACGCTCGAAGGCGATGTCGTACATCGGCCTGGTGCCGCAGGAACTCAACTTCAACCAGTTCGAAAAACCGCTCGACATCGTGGTCAACCAGGCCGGCTACTACGGCATTACCCGGGATCTCGCCTTGCAGCGGGCCGAGAAGTACCTCAAGAAGCTGCAACTCTGGGACAAGGCGGGCAAGTGGTCGCGCACCCTGTCCGGCGGCATGAAGCGGCGGCTGATGATCGCCCGGGCCATGGTCAACGAACCGCGCCTGCTGATCCTCGACGAACCCACCGCCGGGGTCGACATCGAAATCCGTCGTTCGATGTGGGATTTCATTCGCGAGATCAATGACGACGGCACCACGGTGATCCTGACCACCCACTACCTGGAGGAAGCGGAAAACCTGTGCCGCAACATCGCCATCATCGATCATGGCGAGATCATCCAGAACACGGACATGAAATCCCTGCTGGCGACCCTCGACATCGAGACCTTCGTGCTGGACCTGCGCGAACCGATTTTCGAGTGCCCGGTCATCGAGGGAATGGATATCGAGGTGATCGACGAGACCACGCTGGAGGCGTCACTGCCCAAGCAGAAGTCGCTGAACAACCTGTTCTGTGAACTCGATAACCAGGGCGTTCACGTACTGAGCATGCGCAACAAGGCCAATCGCCTGGAGGAACTGTTCCTGCGGCTGGTCGACAAGGGCGCATTGCAGGGCGAGTTGACCGGAGCGACGGGCGCATGAGCGGCAGACTGTACTGGATCGGCTACAAGACCATCGTGCGCAAGGAAGTCACGCGCATTCTGCGCATCTGGGGGCAGACCATCGTGCCGCCCGCGATCACGATGACGCTTTACTTCATCATCTTCGGCGAACTGATCGGCCGGCGCATCGGCGAGATGGGCGGTTTCAGTTACATGCAGTACATCGTGCCGGGCCTGGTGATCATGTCGGTGATCACCAATTCCTACGGCAACATGGTTTCCTCGTTCTTCGGCGCCAAGTTCGGCAAGCACATCGAGGAACTGCTGATTTCGCCGCTACCCAACGGCATCATCCTGGCCGGTTACGTGACCGGCGCGCTACTGCGCGGCCTGATGGTCGGCGCGGTGGTGATGATGGTTTCCCTGTTTTTCACGCGCATCGACGTACAGCACCCGCTGATCATGCTGACCATCCTGTTGCTCACGGCCGTGGTGTTTGCGCTGGCCGGCATGGTCAACGCGATCTACGCGCAGAAATTCGACGATATCGCGATCATCCCGACCTTCGTGCTGGCGCCGCTGACGTATCTCGGCGGCGTCTTCTACTCGATCAACCTGCTCCCCGAGTTCTGGCAGAAAGTCTCCGTGCTGAATCCGATCCTTTACATGGTGAACGGCTTTCGCCTCGGGATGCTCGGGGTTTCCGACGTCGGTCTCGGCATGACGTACGGTGTCATCGGCGCGGCCGGCCTGTTGTTGTTCACCTGGTGTATGATCCTGCTGGGCCGTGGCACGGGTCTGCGGACCTGACACCCCCGCCGCCCGGACCGGAATTGCAATCACTCGCGTTTGGCGGACGAATCTGCGCTAAGATGTCGCGGCCAAAACCGCTCCCACTGAATTCAGAGCCTGAAGAATGACCGAACGAACTACTGAACAAACGACCGAAGTCGCCCCGATCAACTGGCCGGTGACGGCCGTGCTGGGCCTTACCTTTCTGGCCGCGATCACGGTCGTGCCCTGGTACGGCTTCGTCCACGGCTACGACGCCTGGGCCTGGGCCTTCTTCGGTCTCTTCACGGTGCTCAACGGCATCGGCATCGGCAGCGGTTACCATCGCCTGTGGTCGCATCGGACCTACGAGGCGCACCCGGTTCTGAAAGTCTTCCTGGCGGTCATGGGGGGCATGGCGCTGCAGAACAGCATTATCGTCTGGTCGGCGCGGCACCGGGTGCATCACCGGGACGTGGACGACAACGAGCGGGATCCGTACTCGATCGGCCGGGGATTCTGGTTCGCGCACATCGGCTGGATGCTGCGCGACTACCGCAGCGGGGATGTCGATTACAGCGTGGTCAAAGACCTCGAGCGCGATCCGGTCGCCGCCTGGCAGCACCGCTGGTACGGCTCGCTGGCCTGGAGCACGAACCTGGCGCTGCCGCTGTTCCTGGGCTGGCTGACCGGCGACATGCTCGGCATGCTCCTGCTGGCCGGCGTGCTGCGCCTGGTGATCAGTCACCACGTGACCTTCTTCATCAACTCGCTGGCCCACATCTGGGGCCGGCAGCCCTACACCGACGAAAACTCGGCGCGCGATCAGCATTTCCTCGCGCTGATCACCTACGGCGAGGGGTACCACAACTACCATCACCTGTTTCAGAACGACTACCGCTGCGGCATCCGCTGGTGGCACCTGGACATCAACAAGTGGTTCATATCGACCTGTGCGCTGCTGGGCCTGGCGAAGAACCGCAAGCGGGCGCCGGCCTTCAAGGTGCTGCGCGCGCGTTTGAACATGGAATTCAAGAACGCCGCCCGCAAGCTCGAGCGACCAGGCGTCAGCGCGCGCCTGAAGGCGCAATTCGACATCGAGTACGCGCAGTTCATGGACACCGTCAGGGAGTGGCAGCAGCTGCAGATGGAGCGCGTCCAGGGGCATCGCAAGCGGCTGGCCGAGCGCATCGGCGCCGAGACCACCGCGCTGACGGTGCGTTACCGCGAACTCGAGCGCAGCCTCAAGCTGCAGCACAAGCGCCTCGCGCTGCTGACCGCGCACGTCATGTAATCATTCCGGCGCCGCCCTTGCGGGCGAGCGCCGATCGCCGCGCAGCCCGGTCGACCGCCGAATGCCTTATCAATACGGCAGGACGGGATTGAAGGCGACCGCTTCCAGCTGCTCGGGCGCTTTGCCGAGTCGGCGCAAAAATTCCAGCCAGCGCGGATCGTCACTGAGGTTGGCGAAATTGGGCTCGACGACGACCAGGGACAGGCCGGGGTCATGGAATTCGACGGCGCGATCCAGCCACTCGAACGCCCGGTCGGTATCCCCCCGGGCGGCGTGCAGGTAGGCGATATTGTAGGCCCACTCGTTTGCGTATTTTTCGGTCAATTCCGCCAGCGCTGCGTCCGACCGCTCGGTATCGCCCGTGGCGTTGTGGACGAGAACCAGGCCGATCAGCCGGTACGGTTCGAACGGTTCGCGGCGAATCGCCTCCAGCGCTTCGGAATAATTCCCCTGCGCGATGAGCGCAACACCGATGAAGGAATGGGCGGCGCCCAGGTCGGGGCTCAGCCGTAGCGCCGTTCGATAGGCGGCGATCGCCTCTTCCGGTTGCCCCGACCACCGATAACTGTTGCCGAGATTGGCGTGGTTGGCGGCGTTCACGGGGTCGCGGGAGATCGCGTATTCGCCCAGGGCGATCGCGGCTTCGAGCCGCCCCAGGCTCTGCAGGAAAACGACCACGTGGCGGATGATCTCGAGATCGTGTGGCGCCAGGGTCACCGCGCGTTGGAAATAGCGCGCCGCCGCGGCGAGATCGTGTTCGTCTTCGAGCGCGACGAGACCGAGCGTCGCCAACGCCGGCGCGTATCCGGGATCTGCGCGCAGGGCCCGTTGCGCCGCTTGCCGCGCGACGTCGTAACCGTCGTCGTAATACCGCAGGCCCCGCGAGAACTGCTTGAACGCGTTCACCGCCAGCCCGTTCCAGGCGGCCGCGTAGTCGGGGTCGATCGCCAGCGCTTCTTCGTACAGCGCGCTGGATTCCTCGTAATCCGGGCCGGTTCCGGTGCGGCCCAGTTGGCGGGCCCGCAGGTAGAGCGCAAAGGCCGCGGGATCGGTGTGCTCGACCGTCGGCGCCTGTTGCAGCAGCGTGACTTTCAGTTCCTGGACCACGATGGCCGCGATCTCATCCTGGATCGAGAAGATATCGTCCAGCGGGCGGTCGAAGGTTTGCGACCACAGGTGCGCGTCCGCCTGCGCATCGATCAGCTGCGCCGTGACCCGGACCTGGTCGCCGGCCCAGCGGACCGACCCTTCGAGCACGTATGAAACGCCGAGTTCGTCGACGATTTCCTGCATACCGATCTGTTTGCCCTTGAACGCGAAGGCCGACGTGCGCGAGATGACGCGCAGTTCGGGGATTCTCGCCAACAGGTCGAGCAGCTGCTCCGACATGCCGTCGGAAAAATACTCCTGGTCCGGATCACCGCTGAGGTTGATGAACGGCAGCACGGCGATCGACTTGTCGCCGAAGGTCCGGCCAAGCGCCTCCGTGCGCCCCTTCTCGCGCGCCGCCTCGACCCGGGCCTGGTCACGCACGGGGTCGAGCAGGAACTTGTCCACGGCGAGATAGGTCACGCCCAGCGTCAACAGGACGATGATGGCGCGGTCGAGAAGGCGGTTGGTGCGGCGCGCCAGGTCGCCGCTGCGGTCCAGGTCGCGCTCGCGCTTCACGCCCTCGGGCGTGATTTCGAAGACCCAGGCGAGGGTCAGTGCGGGGATCAGGCCGATGGCCAGCAACGCGATCAGGACCAGGATGGCCTGGTCGCCCAGCCCGAATGCGGGGAAGGTGATTTCGGCCAACTGCATCAGCACCCAGGACACCGCCAGGTACGCAGCGGCCGCGCGAAAAACGTTGCGGCGCCTGAGTTCCGAGATGAAGGACATGCTCAGGCGCGGGTCCCGTGACGGATGTGAGCGCTGGGTGTCACCAAAAAGCCGTATCCCCGCTTTGGCTGATCGATGCCACTCATTCTACATAATTCGCGGCGGCGCGGTGGAACGGGGACGGAGCGAAGCGGCGGTCGCCGCGAAGCGCGGCCGGGATGCCGTGGAGCGGGTGAACGGAATCGAACCGTCATCTCCAGCTTGGGAAGCTGGGGTAATAACCATTATACGACACCCGCATCGAGGGGCTTTCCGGCCGCAAAAGCTTAGCAGAAAAGGGTCGTGACTGAGAAGCCCGGTCACGCGCTCAGGGCGCCGACGTGCGCCGCCGAGGCCGTGGCCAGCGCATCGAGGTCGTAACCGCCTTCGAGCAGCGACAGGACGCGTCCGTTGCAGAAGCGCTCGGCGATGTCCCGGATCTGCATCGTGATCCAGCGGTAATCGTCGTCCTGCAGGCGGAGTTGGCCCAGCGGGTCCCGTTCGTGGGCATCGAAACCGGCTGATATGAGGACCAGGTCGGGACGGAAGGCGGCCAGGCGGGGCAGGCCATGATCGCGCCAGGCCGCGCGAAACGCCTCGCTGCCGTCAGCGGGCGCCAGCGGCAGGTTCAGGATGTTGCCGCAGCCGGTCTCGCCGGCGTGGCCGGTTCCGGGGTACAGCGGCATCTGGTGACTGGAGACGAACAGCACGTTTGGCGTCGACTCGAAAATCGATTGCGTGCCGTTACCGTGGTGGACGTCGAAATCGACGATCGCGACGCGCTCGGCGACGCCGCTGGCCATCGCGTGATGCGCGGCGACCGCGACGTGGTTGAGCAGGCAGAACCCCATCGCGGTCGATTGCTCGGCGTGGTGGCCCGGTGGGCGAACCGCGCAGAACGCGTTGCGCGCGCGGCCGGCCGCGATCTGGTCGATGGCGAAGCAGGCGGCGCCGCTGCCGCGGAGCGTGGCGTCCACCGAGCCGGGTGACAGGAAGGTGTCGGCATCGAGAGCGACGACGCCTTCCGCGTCGTCCGGGCCGGGCTCGAGATCGACGATGCGCAGCCAGTACTCCGGTGCGTGGGCGGCTTCCAGTTGCGCCTCGGTGGCCCGGGGCGCAGGCAGTACTTCCGTGCCGGGCAGCGTGTCGATGGCGCCCATCACGGCCCTGAGGCGCTCGGGTCGCTCGACGTGGCGCAGGCCCGCCGTGTGCCGCAGGCAGTCGTCGTGGTGCAGGATCAGCGTGGTCATAAGCCTATAGTACCGCCAATTCCGTCGATTCCTTGACCTCCTCCATCACCACGTAGCTGCGCGAGTCGCTGACGCCGGGCAGGGCGAGGATCTTTTCGCCGAGCAGCGAACGATATTCCTGCATGTTCCTGACGCGCGCCTTGAGCAGGTAATCGAAGTTGCCGGAAACCAGATGGCACTCCTGCAGTTCCTCGAGCTTCAGCGCTTCGCGGCGAAATTCGCGAAACGCCTCCGGCGAGTTGCGCAGCAGGTCGATCTCGACGAACACGAGCACGCCGGCCCCGACCTTGTGCGGGTTCAGCAGCGCCGTGTAGCCCCTGATGTAGCCTTTCCTCTCCAGGCGGCGCACCCGTTCCATGCAGGGGGTCGGTGACAGATTGACCTTGCGCGCCAGGGCGACATTGGACAGGCGCCCGTCCTCCTGGAGGTACTTGAGGATCAGCCGGTCGGTGCGGTCGAGTTCGCGCGGTTTGCGCTGCCTGCTCTTCATGAATAATCCCGATAAAACCGATTAGAACAGAATAATAACCTGTTTTGATCGATTAAAAAGGATAAAAAACCAGGCATGAGGCATTAAAATTAGCAGTAAACCATGTTTTGTGGAGTTTCAGCCATGAAAGTCGGAGTACCCAAGGAAATCAAGAATCACGAGTACCGCGTCGGCCTCACCCCCGCCTCGGTGCGCGAACTCACCCACCGCGGCCACGAGGTTTTCGTGCAGGCTTCGGCGGGCGCCGGGATCGGCGTGCTGGACGAGGATTACACCGCCGTGGGCGCGACGATCCTGTCCGAGGCGGCCGAGGTTTTCGATGTCGCGGAACTGATCGTCAAGGTCAAGGAGCCGCAGGCCGAAGAGCGCGCGATGCTGCGCGAGGACCACACGCTGTTCACCTACCTGCACCTCGCGCCGGACGCCCCGCAAACGGCCGACCTGGTCGCCAGCGGCGCCTGCTGCATCGCCTACGAGACCGTGACCGACCGCAAAGGTCACTTGCCGCTGCTGGCGCCGATGTCCGAAGTCGCCGGCCGCCTATCCATCCAGGCCGGCGCCTGGTGCCTGGAAAAAGCGCACGGCGGCCTGGGCGTGCTGTTGGGTGGCGTGCCCGGTGTGGAACCGGCCAAGGTGGTGATCATCGGTGGCGGTACGGTGGGGTTCAACGCCGCCCAGATGGCGATCGGGCTGGGCGCGCGCGTCGTGGTCATGGACCGCGACGCCGACGTCATGCGATTCCTCGACGCGACGTTCGAGAGCCGTATCGAGACGGTGTTCTCGACCAAGGATTCCATCGAAAAGCAGATCCAGGATGCGGACCTGGTGGTCGGCGGCGTGCTGATCCCCGGCGCCGCGGCGCCCAAGCTCGTGTCGCGTCGGCAACTGTCGCTGATGAAACCCGGCGCGGTGGTCGTGGATGTCGCCATCGACCAGGGCGGCTGCTTCGAGACCTCGCGGCCGACCACGCACGCGGAGCCGACCTACGTCGTCGACGGCATCGTTCACTACTGCGTGGCGAACATGCCGGGCGCGGTGCCGCGCACTTCGACGTTCGCATTGAACAACGTCACCCTGCCGTTCACCCTGCAATTGGCCGAAAAGGGTGCAAAGCAGGCGATGCTCGACAACCCCTACCTGCTGGATGGGCTGAACGTGTACCGCGGCCAGGTCACCTACGCGGACGTGGCGCGGGATCTCGGCTACGACTACGTACCGGCCCGCGACGCACTGATGGCCTGACGCCTGTTTTCCTCTCGTCGATATTGACCCCGCCGCCAGGCGGGGTTTTTTTACCCGTACCGGTGGCGCGGGCGTTCAGAACGTGCACGCATAGCGCGCGCATGACGTCGACCGAGCGACGGATGAGCTCGCCCAGAACGTCGCGATCCACCGCGTCCAGGCGTTTGAGGTACAGGCAGGAACGGCCGGTCTTGTGGGGCCCCAGTTGCTCGAGTTGGTCCTCGAATCCGTCAAAGCCGGGCATGATGTAAACGGTCAGGGCGGTTTTTCGGGGCGCGAAACCGGTGACGAAGTAGCTGCCCTCGCGGCCGCTGTCGTACCGATAGTGGTATTGCCCGAAACCCACCATGCTGCCGCCCCACATGGCCGGCTCGCAGCCACAGATTTCGCGCATGACACCGATCAGCTCCCGGCAATCGGCTTGTCGATGCGGGTCCTCGAGGGCGTCGATGAATTGAGCGACGTTTGCCGCGGTCATGGTCGTTTTATTCGGGACCATCGGTCGTTCGGCTCAGCGCCACCCCTCGTGCGCCGGCTACCGTAGCCTGCAGCACGGCCCCGAGTGAACCGCCCGGCGCCTCGCGACGCCGGGCGGCACCGGGCTCCCCCCGCCAGAAATCCGCAGGGCCGCGGGTCGATCAGAAATCGAAGGTCTTGGACAGCGTCAGCACGAAGCTGGTGTCGGAACTGTCTCCGCCGGCCAGATCCTCGTCGCTGTGAACGACCGTGAAGACGTAATCCAGCAGGTCGGTCTCCCCGACGCTCAGCGTGTTGCCGTAGCCGGCCTCGAGGTAGTTGCCGGAGAAGTCGTTCTGGAAGGTGCCAACGGTGCCGTAGAAGCCGTTGTGCTCGGCCGTCAGCGAGTAGAACTCGTAGTCCAGGCTCGGACCGTCGAAGTTGTCGTAGCTGCCCACGGCGGCGTCGAACGTCAGGAAGGCGAAGCCGGCGCTGAAGTTGAGTTCCTTGTAGGTGTCGTCGAAGTCGCCGGTGTAGGTGTACAGGGTGCCGCCGACGCCGAGGGACACGGGGCCGAGGTCGAAATTGTAGCCGCCGTAATAATCGATCTCGAGTCCGTCGTCGACGTCGGCGCCCCACGCGCCGACGTAAAAGCCGCCGGCTTCGAGGTCGACGCCCGCCATGGCGGATGACTTCGACTGCAGGATGCCGCGGAAGATGTACTGCGAGTTCCAGCCGATGTTGGCCGATACATCGGCGGCCAGCGCGGGCGTGGTGGCGGCGGTCAGCGAGGCGGTGGCGACGAAAATGGCAAGTGTGCGTTTCATTTCAGGGTCTCCCGTTTCCGGTTGATGTCAGTGACTGTACGTCGAGTCGGTTCCTTCCCTCGGATGCAGGTTCTGTGCCATCGGCGGTAAATCGAGAGAAAACAGATACCTGGAAGTGTCCGGGAGCGGGGCATCGAGAGCCTCTTGCGTCACGGGAGGGCGCGCCGGGGACGCCATGCGCCATAATCGTGCGTGCCGGACAGACCGTTCCGGCGCCGCTGAATCGGTGACATAATAGCGGCGCGATGATCTGCCGCGAGTATCAATGCCTGTTCGTCCACGTGCCCAAGACCGCGGGCCAGAGCGTGGAGCAGTTCTTCATGGACCGCCTGGGGCTCGACTGGGATCGGGACCGCGCCGAGGTGATGCTCGGCGACAACCCCGATCGCGAGCGCGGCACTGAGAAGCTCGCGCACCTGACGGCCGCGGAGTACGTCGAGGACGGCTTCGTCAGCGCCGAGGAATACGCCGCTCTGTTCAAGTTCTCCTTCGTGCGCAATCCCTACGAGCGGATCGTGTCGGAGTACCTGTACCGCAACTACTTTTCCCACCGCAGTTTCCGGGATTTCGTGCTGCGCCGCCTGCCGCCACCGGGCTGGGGCGACGACTACCGCCACGTGATGCCGCAATACGACATGCTGCATGACGCGAACGGCCGCCTGCTGGTCGATTTCGTCGGGCGTTTCGAGAACCTGCAGCAGGATTTCGGCGAGGTCTGCGCGCGCCTGGGCATCGAAAATGCGGCGCTGCCGCATCGCAACCGGTCGAACAAGCGCTCACGGACGCTCAAGCGCCGCGTCCGCAATTTCGTGTTTCGCAATGGCGAGGACGGTAAACGTCGTTACACGGATTTCTACGACGACGAGACCCGGGCCGCGGTGGCCCGGCTTTATCGGCAGGATATCGAAGCCTTCGGCTACGGTTTCGACTGAGCCGCGTTCAGTCCGTGGCGTCTGCGCTCAGCGCTGGTCGCCGTGCACCCAGATGACTTCCGAACCGCCGTCGTGTCGGGCCAGGACCCGCGCGATGACGAACAGCAGGTCGGACAGGCGGTTCAGGTAGCGGATGCTCGCCTCGTTCATCGTTTCGTTGTGCGCCAGCGAAATGACACGCCGCTCGGCGCGCCGCGCCAGCGTGCGGGCGAGATGGCAGCGGGCGGCCGATTCCGAGCCGCCCGGAAGAATGAAATCCTTCAGCGCCGGCAGGGCCTCGTTGAAACCGTCGAGGTCCCGCTCGAGCCCGGTCACGTAGGCGTCCGGAATCATCGTGTGCCCGGGCATGCAAAGTTCGCCGCCGAGGTCGAACAGTTCATGCTGGATGCGCGTCAGGCAGTCGCGCACCGCCTGCGGCAGGTCAGAGGCGAGCACCAGGCCGATGGCGCTGTTGACCTCATCGATGGTGCCGTAGGCTTCGACGCGCAGGCTGTCCTTGTCGACGCGCGAACCGTCACCGAGGCCGGTCGTTCCGCGATCGCCGGTGCGCGTGTAGATTTTCGTCAGTCGGTTTCCCATGGTTTATCCGGTCGTCAGCAGGGTCGGCGCCCCGGTCAGTCGCCGCTGCCGATGCATTGCTTGGCGAAGCGCTCGGCCTCGTTCGCGGTCCAGTCGCCCTTGTCCTTGCGTTTCATGTCTTCACACCACTTCTCCGGGTCCATCTGCATGACGCAGTACTTGGTGAAGTCGCCGGCTTCTTCCATGGTCCACTCGGATTTCGGTTTTTCCTTTTGCTTCTCGCACCACTTGTCGCTGCCGATCGGGGCGCCGCAGGCGGTGACGAAAAACACGGCTGAAAGCGCGAGGATGAGTCGGATTTTCATGCTTCTTTCCTTTGTCGGGGCCGCTGATTATACCGTGCGTGGGCGGGACGCCAAGCCGGCGGCTGTGTCACACTGGTAAAAAATCCGCTCATCGTCGAAAAAGTGCACCATGTCGGACCAGGCCATCCTGTTCATTCTGCTGTTCCTCGTTTTCGCGTTCCTGATCTGGGGGCGCTGGCGTTACGACCTCGTGGCGTTCACGGCGCTGCTGGTCGCCGTTGTCGCGGGGGTGGTCCCGGTCGATGCGGCGTTCTCCGGTTTCGGTCATCCGGCCGTGGTCGTCATCGCGCTGGTACTGATGATCAGTCGCGGGCTGTCGCGCTCGGGCGTGATCGAATGGCTGGCCCGGCGGTTGCTGGACACGTCCCGCAGCCTGGCCGGTCACATCGGCGTCATGTCCGGCGTGGCCGCCGCGCTGTCGGCGGTGATGAACAACGTGGCCGCGCTGGCCCTGCTGATGCCGCTGGACATCCAGGCGTCCGCCAAGGCCGGCCGCAGTCCGGCGCTGACGCTCATGCCGCTGTCGTTCGCGTCGATACTCGGCGGCATGATCACCCTGATCGGCACGCCGCCGAACATCGTTATCGCCCAGTACCGGGGCGATGCGCTGGGTGAACCGTACGCGATGTTCGACTTCACTCCGGTGGGGCTGGTGGTCGCCGTGGTCGGCGTCGCCTACGTGGCGTTCCTGGGCTGGCGGCTGATCCCGACCGAGCGCGGCCGGCACGACTCCCCGCGGGAACTGTTCGAACTCGGGGATTACGTGGCCGAAATGACCGTTCCGGACGGCTCCCGGGCCATTGGCCAAAAAGTGAACGAACTCGACGACGTCGTCGCCGAAGCCGGCGCCGAAATCATCGGCCTGGTCCGTCGCGGCGCACGCCAACCCGGCCGCGCGCGACGCGTCGAGATCCGCCGTAACGATGTCCTGGTCGTGCAGGCCCCACCCGACGGCATCGAAGCCCTGGCCGGTGCGCTGAACCTCTCGTATGCGCGCAAGAAAGGGACCGAGGGGGGTGTCCTGTCGACCGATCACGCGACGCTGCTGGAGGTCGTCGTGCCGGCCGGGTCGCGGGTCGAAGGCCGTTCCGCGCGGTCACTGCAACTCATGTACCGGCATGGCGTCACCCTGCTCGGCGTTTCCCGGCAGGGAAAACGATTCGGGGACCGGGTGCGGGAACTGGAGCTCCGCGCCGGCGACATCCTGCTCCTGCTCGGCGATGCCGAGCGGGTGGACGACGTCGCCCGCTGGCTCGGGGCCCTGCCGCTGCGGGAACGGGGGCTGGAAGTGACGCAGCGCCGCAAGGCCGGTCTCGCCGTGCTGATCTTCGCCGGGGCGGTCCTGTTGGCCAGTACCGGCGTGCTGTACCTGCCGATCGCCCTGGGCATCGCGGTCGCATTGATGGTCCTGACCGGGATCATCCCGCTGCGCCAGGCGTACGACTCGGTGGAGTGGCCGGTGATCGTGCTGCTCGGCTCGATGATACCGATCGGTGTGGCGATGGAGAGCAGCGGCGCCACGGCGCTGATCGCCGAGGGCCTGGTCGGCCTGGCCTCCGGTCTGCCGGCGGCCGCGATCCTGGTCCTGCTGATGGTGGTGACCATGACGCTGTCGGATGTCATGAACAACGTGGCCACGGCGGTCATCGCCGCGCCGGTCGCCGTCGACATGGCGCAGCGACTGGGCGTCAACCCCGACGCTTTCCTGATGGGTGTGGCCGTGGCCGCGAGCTGCGCGTTCCTGACGCCGATCGGCCACAAGAACAACACCCTGGTCATGGGGCCGGGCGGCTATCGCTTCGGCGATTACTGGCGGATGGGATTGCCGCTGGAACTGCTGGTGATCGCCGTCGGCGTGCCGATGATTCTGTGGGTCTGGCCCCTGTAGAAGGCCGAACGGCTCAGGTCAGGTGAAAGGCCTGCGCCTGCTCCATGGCCAGCAGGTATTCCTTGCGCCACAGGCCGCCGCCGTAGCCGACCAGTTCGCCGTCGGAACCGACCACACGGTGACAGGGAATCACGATCGCGATGCGGTTGTCGCCGTTCGCGCGGCCCACGGCGCGCACGGCGTCGGCATGGCCGGTCGCGGCCGCGATCTCCGCGTAGCTGCGCGTTTCGCCGTACGGAATCTCCCGTAGCGCCTGCCAGACCGCTTCCTGGAACGCCGTGCCCGGCGCCTGCACGGGGGTCTCGAAACGGCGGGCCGCGCCGGCGAAGTAGGCGTCGAGTTCCTGCTTGACCGCTTCCATCAACGGATGCTCGCCGGGCAGGAAAACCCGCCCCATGTGCCGCGACAGGCGTTTGAGCTGGGTGTCCAGCATGCGCCGCTCGGCGAATTCGAGCAGGCACAGACCGCCGTCGTGCACGCCGAGAATCATCGAGCCGAGCGGTGTCGCCACCCGGTTGACCCAGATCGAGGATTCGCGATCCACGGCCGATGGCGGGTTGCCGAACACCTGCGCGAACGCATCGCGAAAACCGGATTCCGATTCGAAACCGCTGTCCAGCACGGCGCGGCTGACGGCCTCGCCGTGCTGGATCTGCTGCAGGGCCATGCCGAGTCGCCGCAGCCGCGTGTAGGCGTGGAAGGTCATGCCGTGGTTCGCGATGAACCACCGCCGCACCATGGCCGGGTCGATGCCCATCATGTCGAGGTCGTGGTCGTGCCAGCGCCGCGCGGGATCGGATTCGACCTCGCTCATCAGCGGCAGCAACCATGCCGGGTCCGCGATACCGGTCAGTAGCGGGGCGCAGTCCCGGCACGGCCGGAACCCGGCCGCCAGCGCATCGCGCGCCGAATCGAAGCGACGCGTCGCCGCCGGATCATCGGGCGCCGCCGGGCAATCCGGTTGGCAGAAAACGCCGCTTCGGCTGTCTGCATGGAACGCCATTCAGCCCTCCGCGCCGCGGGTTCGGCTGGCCGTCTCGCGCCAGTTGGCGATTGTTCCTTGTTTGACCGGTGTCACGGGCTGATCGGCATGCTCGGCGTAAAATCAAGAACCCCGCCTCCAAAGATACCCCACTTGGGCAAAGCCTTGTAGCCAACCCGGAGATAGAGATGATTCAATCGTTACGTTCCGCTTCCCTCACCGCGGCCGTTGCGGCGGTTAGCCTGCTTCCGGTCAGTGCGTTCGCCACCAACGGTTACCAGTTGATCGGTGTCGGCAGTTACCAGAAGAGCCTCGGTGGCGCGGTGACCGCCAACCCCGGATCGGCGATGACCGCGATCACCAACCCCGCGGGCATGATCCGCATCGGGCGTCGCTCGGACTTCTCGATGGAAGGCTTCATGCCGACCCGCAAGACCGATTTCAGCGCCTACGGCGGCGACACGGTCGAGAGCGACGCCAGCCTCTACGGCGTGCCGGCGATCGGCTGGACGGCGCCGGTCGGCGATCGCGAGGACCTGTACTTCGGCGGCGGCATGTACGGCACGTCCGGACTCGGCGTCGACTACGCGGAAACCCTCATGATGCCGGCGAACGCGAGCTTTACCGGCAACGACCTCGTCTGGGACGGCTACAGCAGCATCGCGTTCTGGCAGATGGCGCCGACCCTGGCCTGGAACCCCAGCGACGCGCTCAGCCTCGGCGTCGCCGTCAATATCGACTACCAGCAGGTCTCCTTCTCGCAACGGATTCGCGACACGGTGACCAGCGCGCTGTACAACTTCGACCTCAACCGCAGCGCGAACGCCTTCGGATTCGGGCTGACCTTCGGGCTGCTGTACGACATCAGCGACGCCTTCACCGTCGGTTTCAGCTACAAGAGCGAGCAGAATTTCTCGAAGCTGGAGTACAACCTGCGCGAGGGCGACATCGACACGACCCTGGTCGGCGGGCCGGTGTTCCCCGGCGGCAGGTACACGCTGGATCTCGACTTCCCGCAGCAGGCGGCGGTCGGCGTCGCGTTTCGGCCGGCGGACAACTGGACGCTCTCGGCCGATCTCAAGTGGATCGAGTGGAGCTCCACGATGGGCAAGCTGAAGGTCGTCGGGCCGAGCGGCTTCGATTTCGCGATGGATCCCGGCTGGGACGATCAGGTCGTCTACGCGCTCGGCGCGGACTGGGGACTGACCGAGCGGCTCAACCTGCGCTTCGGTTTCAATTACGCCGAGTCTCCGATCGACGAGTCGACGGTCGCCAACAACCTGATTCTGCCCGGCGTGGTCGAGGACCACTACACCTTCGGTCTCGATTACCGCTTCGACCACTGGGAGCTTGCGTTCCACTACATGCATGCGCCCAAGGTGCTGATCCGCGCGTCGACCGGTTTTCCCGGCACGGCGGTGAGCCTGAAAGAAACGAGCTTGGGCATCAACCTCGGATATCGTTGGGACTGAACCGCGGCCTCCGTGCTGCCGATCGAGGGTGTTCGGCAGGTACTGAAGGGGGGCGCTACCGCCCAGGGATGGCTTGAGCGTGCGCCGGTCAATAATCCGCGGGCGGTGTCTGGCGCCGGCGCGGCGGATCCCAGAACACGTTGTCCACGACCCGGGCGCGCTGCCGCACGCGGCGCCATTCCAGTTCGCGCTGGTAATAGATCTCGACTTCGAGTTCCTCGCCGGGCAGGCCGTGTGGCGTTTCCACCGAGGCGAGTGCGATGCTGGCCTTGGCGGAGGGTGACCACATGGCCGAGGTGACGATGCCGATCGACCGCTTGCGTCCCTTGCGGTAGACGAAGGCGTCCGTGGCCGGCTTGTTGCCGTCGACATCCAGCTTGACGAGGCGGTAGCGCGAGCCGCGTTCGCGCTCCTCGAGCAACGCGCGCCTGCCGTTGAACACGCCCTTGTCGAAGTCCACCAGCCAGTCGAGGCCGAGCTCGAAGGGCGAGCGGGTGCGTTCCGGGCGCACGGCGTGCAGCGCGGGCAGAAAGTCCTTGCCGGCCAGGATGAACCCGGCCTCGATGCGCAGCAGTTCCAGGGCCTGGCTGCCCATCGCGCGGATGCCGCGCCGTTCGCCTGCTGCGAACAGACCGTCCCACAGCGCCTCGGCGTGGTCCGGGTGGATCCACAGCTCGTAGCCGAGGTCGCCGGTGTAACCGGTGCGCGAGACCAGCAGTTCGGCGCCCTGCGTCCCGGGCAGGGCGAAGCGGGCCATGCCGAACGGGGTCAGGTCTTCGATGCCGGACAACCCCATCTCCCGCAGCACCGCGCAGCTGGTCGGGCCCTGCACCGCGAGCGCGGCGACATCGTGTGTTTCGTCCTCGACGCGGACCTCGAAATCCTCGGCATTGCTCAGGAACCAGTCCAGCTGGTGCTCCTGCGAGCAGACGCGGTACCCGTCGTCGCCCAGGTGGAAGATCGTGCCGTCGTCGATGACCCGCCCGGCGCCGTCACACCAGACGCTGTAGCCGACGCGGCCGGGCCTGATGCGGGCAACGTCCCGCGTCATCAGCCGGTTCAGGAAGGCGAGTGCGTCGGGGCCCGTCACGCGGTGCTTGACCATCGGCGTCAGGTCGAACACGCCGCAGGCGTTGCGGCCGGCGAAATATTCCATGTCGGCGCGCCAGTAGGCCGGCACCGAAAGGTAGTCGCACCAGCGGCTCCAGACCTTCATCCGGTTGTGCTCCGCCTGGCGCCGGTGGAACGGCCCCGGCCAGACGGCATGTTCCGCGTGGTCCTTGCGGCTGTAGTCGATCGTTCTCATCGGCCCTCCCCGGCGCGATCCGCGAGCACCGCGCGCGCCGCGTTGCGGCCGGCGCTGCCCATCACGCCGCCACCCGGGTGGCAGCCCGCGCCGCACAGGTAGAGTCCCTCGACCGGCATCCGGTACTGCGCCCAGCGCGGCGCCGGGCGCAGCATCAAGAACTGGTGCAGCGCCAGTTCGCTGTGGTGCCAGTGGCCGCCGCGCGCGCCGAACAGGCGTTCGATATCGGGCGGCGTCAGCAGTTCGCTGGCGACCGTGCGTTCGCGAATGTCCGGCGCATAGCGTTCCAGCGTGTTCATGATGGTGTCCAGGAAGGCGTCCCGCGCGGCGTCCCAGCCATCGGCCAGCGCGTAGGGCGCGTATTGCACGATCGCGGACAGCACGTGGCCGCCGGCGGGCGCCAGTGCCGGATCGTGCACGCTCGGCAGCACGATCTCGAGGACCGGATCCGACGAGAATTCGCCGTACTTGCTGCAGTCGAACGCGCGCTCCACGTGTTCGGCGGACGGCGCGATCAGCAACCGGTCGCCCTGGCGTGCGGGCGGCAGCCCACGGAAATCGGGCAGTCCGTCCAGCGCCAGGTGCAGCTTGGCGGCATAGCCGTCCGTGCGCAGGTGCCGGATCCGCTGCACGAAATCCGCCTCGAGGTGCCGCGGGCCGAGCAGTTCGAGCAGCGTCGTCTTGACGTCGAGGTTGGAGATGACCGTGCCGGCCGGGATGAACGCGCCGTCCTCCAGTTCGACGCCGGTCGTGCGCAGGCCGTCCACGCGGATGCGCCGCACCGGGCTTGCGATCCGGATGTCCGCGCCGGCGCGGATCGCGGCGGTCGCCAGGGCCTCGGTGATGCCGCCCATCGCGCCCATCGGCACGGCGACCGCGCCGGGCGCACCGCCCGTGCCGCTCAGCCGATGCAACAGCGTGAAGACGCTGTTGTTGGACCGTGGCCCGGAGAATGCGCCGAGCACCGCGTCCAGGCTCATTGCCCCCTTCAGAAGCGGGTGCCGGAACTGCTCTTCGAGCACGTCGTGAATATTGATTCCGGCGATGCGCAG
Source organism: Lysobacterales bacterium (assembly GCA_037384065.1). GTDB lineage: Bacteria > Pseudomonadota > Gammaproteobacteria > Xanthomonadales > SZUA-36 > JABDPF01. The sequence continues at coordinate 7,491 of JARROJ010000023.1, read as the reverse complement.
GAAGTCGCGCATGTCCCGGCGCCCCAGCCGCCGAACACGCAGGGCGAGCCGGCCGAGGGCCATCAGGTCGCCACGGGTTTGGCGGATGCGCGGCGGCGTCTCGTTGTGCAAGGCCCCGACGACCTGTGCAAAACGGCCCATGCGCGCGCGCCACTCCGCGAATGCTTGCTGCTCCGACGCGGACAGCCCGGCGCCCTCGGCGCGATCCGCCTCGAGCACGAGATGATCGCCGTCCGCGGCGAGAGCGACCGTCGCGAGACCGGTCGCCGCCATGCGCAGGCCGTTGTCCGCGAGCTGCAGTTCCTGCGCGATGTCCGCGTCGAGCAGCCAGGCGAGATGCGCGCAGGAGGCCTTGTAGCCCGGTGCGAATTCCCGCGTGGCGGCCATGCCGCCGGCCTGTTCGGCACGCTCCAGCACCGTGACGCTGCGGCCGGCGCGCGCCAGGTAGGCGGCGCAGACGAGGCCGTTGTGGCCGCCGCCGACAATGACCGTGTGGTCGCGATCAGTCATCCAGCCAGCCCTCCGGGACCACGTTCTTGCGTCCGGCGTCCGCGAGAATCTCGCGGGCGGCATTGGCCCCCGGGGCCGCCATGACGCCGCCGCCGGGGTGCGTCGACGAACCGCACAGGTACATGCCGCGGACCGGCCCGCGGTATTGCGCGTATCCGGGCAGCGGTCGGTTGAACAGCAACTGGTCCATCGTCAGCTCGCCCTGGAAAATGTTGCCCTCCGTCAGGCCGATTTCCTGCTCGAGCTCGCGCGGGGTGCGGACCTCCATGTGCAGGATCAGGTCACGGAAACCGGGCGCATGGGCCTCGATCTGGTCGAGTACGGTGTCGGCGAAGGCCTGCACCTGCTGGTCGGTCCAGTCCGCGCCGTTGACCTTCGGGGGCACGTATTGGACGAAGACCGACATGAAGTGCTTGCCCGGCGGGGTCATGGTCGGATCGGTCATCGACGGGATCAGCATGTCGATGTAGGGGTCCCGCGACCAGGTGCCGTTCTTCCAGTCGTCGAACGCGCGCTCGAGCCGCTCGGTCGAGTCGATCAGGTGCAGGTCGCCGCGGGCCAGTTCCGAACCCGCCGGCAGTGCAGTGAACTGCGGCGCGCCGTCCAGCGCGATGTTCAGCTTGCCCGAGGATCCGCGGGTCTTGAAGTTCCGGACCCGCTGCAGGAAATCCGGGTCCAGGTCGTCCGGATCCATGCACTCGAGGAAGGTGCGGGGCAGGGTCAGGTTGGACACGACCCGCCTGGCGCGGTGCTCATCGCCGTTCTCCAGTGCGACGCCGACCGCCCGGCCGTTTTTCACCAGGATCCGTTCGACGCCGGCGCCCGTGAGGGTGGTCCCGCCGTGGGCGGCGAAACAGTCCTGCATGGCCTGCGAGATCGCGCCCATGCCGCCGCGCGCGAATCCCCAGGCGCCCATGTTGCCGTCGACGTCGCCCATGTAGTGGTGCAGCAGAACGTAGGCGGTGCCCGGTGACATGACGCCCATGGCCGAACCGATGATCCCGCTGCCGGACAGCGAAGCGCGCACCAGCGGGTGCTCGAAATACTCCGCGAGGAAGTCCGCGATGCTCATGGTGTAGAAGCGCAGCGTGTCGTAAAGGACGTCCTCGCCGAGTTCCAGCGCTTCGCGCGCGAGGTACAGCAGTTCCAGCAGGTCACGCGGCCGAAAGGAGGTCGGGTCGGGCGGCGTGCGCAGCAGGAATTTGCGGATGAAGCGGCATTGCCGCATGACGTCGCGATCGAACCGTTGCTTGGCGATGGCGTCGCGCTCGGAGTGCCGGGCGATTTCGCGCCGGCTGAGGTCGGGATCGACGAAGCGTCCGATGTAGTCGCCGTCGCGCGTGATCGTCGCGCCGCCGCCGTAGGGCACGATCTGCAGGCCGTAGCGCGCGAGGTCCAGGTCACGGTAGATTTCCGGCCGCAACAGGCTCGAGACGTAGGAGCAGTTGGAATAGATCCAGTCGTCGCGGTACAACGCGCGGCTGACCGCAGCGCCGCCGATGTAGTCGTTCTTCTCGACGACGAGCGTGTCGAGACCGGCGCGCGCCAGGTAGGCGGCCGTGGTCAGGCCATTGTGGCCGGCGCCGATGACGATCGCGTCCCAGGTTTTGCTCACGGCGGTGACTCCGTTGGGGCTTCAGCGCGCCCGAAGCTAGGTTCTCACAGGCCTCACCGGGTTGTCCACAGTCACTGAATGATCATTCATTCAATTGCATTGGCGCCGGCGCTCTTCTATATTTTTCACTTCCGGGATCGCCGCGAAGGCGCGCGCCGCAGCGGCGGACGTGGTTCGACGATCCCCGCCACACAGGGCATGCGCGACATGGCGAAAACCGCCGCAGACACCCGCACCCCGCGGCGCACCGCGCCGCGCGAGGAACGGCAGCTGCAGCTGATCCGGGCGACCATCCGTTCGGTGGCCGCCAACGGCCTGTCGGAAACCACGATGGCGACGGTCGCGAACGCCGCCGGACTCAGCCAGGGCATCATCAACCTGCACTTCCGCAGCAAACAGCGCCTGCTGGTCGCGACGCTGCGGTTCCTGGCCGACGAGTATCGCGCCTGCTGGGAGCAAGCGGTCGCGGATGCCGGCGACGATCCCGCCGATCGCCTGGCCGCGCGCGTGGCGGCCGATTTCGCGCCGCCCGCCTGCCACCGCGACAAACTGGCGGTCTGGTTCGCCTTCTGGGGCGAGAGCAAGTCCCGGCCCACCTACCGGCGCATCTGCGCGGAGCGGGATCGCGCCGACCGCGCGGTCATCGTCGACCTGTGCCGCGCGCTGATCGACGCGGGCGGTTATACCGGCATCGACGCCGACACGGTCGCCGCGACCTTGTCCGCGATGACCGCCGGACTGTGGCTCGACCTGCTGACCCGCCCGCGGACAATCGACCGCGACCAGGCGCACACGATCTGCACCGCTTACCTGGGCGCCACGTTCGCCCGGCATTTTCCACGGCCCGCTCCGGGCGTTACGAGGTAATCACGCGATGAGCGACCACTACGACGACGAAGAAGACATCATCCTGGCCGAACTGCCGACCGAGGAGTTGGTCGAGCAGATCCAGGACGATCTTTACGACGGCCTCGCCGAGGAGGTCGCCGAGGGCACGCAGATCCTGCTGGACCGGGGCTGGGAAGCGACGCGGGTGCTGGAGGAAGCGCTGGTGGCGGGCATGACGGTGGTCGGCGTCGATTTCCGCGACGGCGTGTTGTTCGTGCCGGAGGTGCTGATGGCGGCCAACGCCATGAAGGCCGGCATGGCGCTGCTGAAGCCGATTCTGTCGAAAACCGGCGCCAAGCCGATCGGCAAAATGGTGATCGGAACGGTCAAGGGCGACATCCACGACATCGGCAAGAACCTGGTCGGCATGATGATGGAAGGCGCCGGCTTCGAGGTGATCGACCTCGGCATCAACATCGAGGCCGAAACCTACATCGGCGCGATTCGCGAACACCGGCCGGACATCCTCGGCATGTCGGCCCTGCTGACCACGACCATGCCGTACATGAAGGTGGTGATTGACGAGATGGTCGCCTGCGGCGTGCGTGACGACTGCATCGTGCTGGTCGGCGGCGCGCCGCTGAACGAGGAGTTCGGCCAGGCTATCGGTGCGGACGCCTATTGCCGTGACGCGGCCACCGCCGTCGAGACGGCCAAGCGGCTGGTTGGCGGTGCGCGCTGATCTCCGGCGTGCGCGTGCTGTGAGCGGGTCGGTGCTGGTGCTGGCCTGCGGCGCCGTCGCGCGGGAACTGGTCCGTATCCGTGATCTGAACGGCTGGAACCACGTTCGCGTGCGGTGCCTGCCGGCGGCGCTGCACAACACGCCGGAGGCCATTCCGTCCGCCGTCGCGGCGGGGCTCGACCGGGCGCGGGGCGACTTCGATCGCGTATTCGTGGCTTACGGTGATTGCGGAACCGGCGGCCGGCTCGATCGGGTCCTGGCGGAGCGCGGCATCGAGCGGCTGCCCGGCGCGCACTGCTACGCGTTTCTCGCCGGCGACGCGGTCTTCGACGGCCTGGCCCGGGAAGAGCCCGGCAGTTTTTACCTGACCGACTTCCTGGTGCGTCACTTCGACCGCCTCGTGGTGCAGGGACTCGGCCTGGACCGCCACCCGGAACTGCTGGAACCGTATTTCGGCAATTATCGCCGGGTCGTTTACCTCGCGCAGACCGACGACGCCGAACTGCGGCGCCAGGCCCGCGCACAGGCCACGCGCCTGGGCCTCGACTACCGCTATCGGTATTGCGGCGACGGGCCGTTGGAAGCCGCGCTGCGGCCCGTGCTCGAGGCCTGATGCGATGGCGCGTTTGACGGTGATCTACTGGCGCGACATCCCGGCCCAGGTGATCGGGCAGCAGGGCCGGCGGCGCCAGCGGCAGGAACTGCCCGCCCGGTTCGCCGCCGCGATCGACCGGGCGGCGATGCGCGCCGGACGCGGCGGCAGTTCCGCCTATCTCGACGACTGGCGCCGGGAAACGCGAACCTGCGCCGGCGACATCGCCGCGGCCGTCCGCGAGGAGGCCGAGCGACTGGAAGCCGGCTTTCCGGAGCCGTATCTCGAAGCGGTCGTCAAGGCCGGCGGCCACGCCGTTACCCGGGAGGATTCCGAATGACCGAAACCGTTGTCAGTTCCGCCAGCCGCGAGGTCGTAATCGGCTTCGACCGGCCCTTCGTGGTGATCGGCGAGCGCATCAATCCGACCGGTCGCAGCCTGCTGGCCGAGCAAATGAAAACCGGCGATTTCAGCCAGGTCGAGGCCGACGCGCTGGCCCAGGTGGCGGCCGGCGCCGCGATGCTCGATGTCAACGCCGGCATCCCCCTCGCCGACGAGCCCGCTCTGCTGGCGGAGGCCGTGCGCCGCATCCAGGCGTTGACCGACGCGCCGCTGTCGATCGATTCATCGGTCGTGGACGCCCTCGCCGCCGGCCTCGAAGCCTACCAGGGCAAGGCGTTGCTGAACTCGGTCACCGGCGAGGAAGAACGGTTGGAAGCGGTGTTGCCGCTGGTGGCGAAGCACGGCGCGGCCGTGGTCGCGATCTGTAACGACGACAGCGGCATTTCGCCGGATATCGACGTCCGCTTCGACGTCGCGCGCCGGATCGTCGAGCGCGCGGCCGACCACGGCATCCCGTCGCGGGACGTGGTCGTGGATCCTCTGGTCATGCCGGTCGGCGCCGTGGCGGACGCCGCGTTGCAGGCCTTTGCACTGATTCGCCGTTTGCGCAGCGAACTAGGGGTCAATACGGTGTGCGGCGCGTCGAACATCAGCTTCGGTTTGCCGGCACGGGCCGCGTTGAATCCGGCTTTCCTGGCCATGGCGATCGGCGCCGGCATGACGTCCGCGATCACCAATCCGCTCGAGCCGACCCTGATGCAGACCGTCCGCGCCAGTGATGTATTGCTGGCGAAAGATCCCGAGTGCCGTAACTGGATCAGCGCCCACGGCGCCAGCTCGGGCGCGCCGCGGGGGCGGCGCACCGGGCGTCGTCGGCGCGCGCGACGCTGAGCCGCAGGCGATGAGCGCCCGGCGCGACGCCATGGTCGTCTTCAGCCCGTCCGGCAAGCGTGGACGGTTCCCCCTCGGCACGCCGGTGCTGCAGGCGGCCCGGCAACTCGGCGTGGATCTCGACTCGGTCTGCGGCGGTCGCGGGCGTTGCGCGCGCTGCCAGGTCGAGGCCGTTGAGGGGGAATTCGCACGCGAGAACATCGTCTCGAGCGCCGGGCACCTCAGCCCGCCGGGCGAGGCCGAGCGGGCGTTGCGCGCGCGCGGCCGCCTCGGCGACGGATTGCGGCTGGGCTGCCAGGCGCTCATCGAGGGCGATGTGCGAATCGACGTGCCCGCCTCGAGCCAGGTGCATCAGCAGGTCGTGCGCAAGGACCACGAAGCCCGCGCGATCGCGATCGACCCGGTACTGCGCCTGCATTTCGTCGAGGTGCCGCCGCCCGATCTGCACGCGCCGTCGGGCGACCTGCAACGCCTGCTGGACACCCTGGAATCGGAGTGGGGCCTGCGCGGGCTGGACTGCGATCCGGACCTCCTGCCGACCCTGCAGGCGGCGCTGCGCGAGGGCGATTGGCAGGTGACCGTGGCGGTGCGCGACGGATCGCGGCTGGTCGCGGTGTGGCCGGGCCTGCGTGAACGGGTTTTCGGGGCGGCCGTCGATGTCGGTTCCACGACGCTCGCGGCGCAGTTGTGCGATCTCGCTTCGGGCGAGGTGGTGGCGACCGCCGGCGTGATGAATCCGCAGATTCGCTTTGGCGAAGATCTGATGAGCCGGGTTTCGTACGCCATGCTGCATGCCGATGGCGCCGCGCGCATGACCACGGCCGTTCGCGGGGCCATTGACGCGCTTCTGCAGCGTACCGTGCACGACGCCGGGCTGGCCGCCGATGACGTACTCGAGGTCACGTTGGTCGGCAACCCCGTCATGCACCACCTGTTGCTCGGTCTCGATCCGGCGCCGCTCGGCACCGCGCCGTTCGCGCTGGCGACCGACCGGCCCGTGGATCTGCCGGCCGCGAGACTCGGGCTGGCGTTGCACCCGGGCGCGCGGGCCTGGGTGTTGCCGTGTATCGCCGGGCACGTGGGCGCCGACACCGCCGGCGTGCTGCTGGCGGAAACGCCCTGGGACCGCGCGGAGACGAGCTTGCTGATCGACGTCGGGACGAATGCGGAGATCGTCCTGGGCAACGACGAGCGCCTGCTGGCGGCGTCGAGCCCGACCGGCCCGGCCTTCGAAGGCGCGCAGATCAGCAGCGGCCAGCGTGCCGCGCCCGGTGCGATCGAGCGGGTCCGGATCGATCCGGACACGCTGGAGCCCCGCTACCGCGTGATCGGTTGCGCGCTGTGGTCGGACGAGGCGGGTTTCGAGGACGCGCTCGGCGCGACCGGTGTCACCGGGCTGTGCGGCTCGGGCATCATCGAGGCAGTCGCCGGTCTGTACCTGTCCGGCGCCCTGCGGCCCGATGGCCTGTTCGACCCCGATCAGGCCGCGCGCAGTCCGCGCATCGTGCCCGAGGGACGCACGTTTGCGTACCGGCTTCGTGCGGGCACGCCCGACATCCGCGTCACGCAGGAGGACGTGCGCGCGATCCAGTTGGCCAAGGCGGCGCTGTACGCGGGCGTTCAACTGCTGATGGACCGGCTGGGGATCGAGCGCCCCGACCGGATCCGCCTGGCCGGCGCGTTCGGCAGCCTGATCGACGTTCGGTACGCGATGGTCCTCGGACTGATTCCGGATTGCCCGCTCGAGCGCGTTTCGGCGGCCGGCAACGCGGCGGGCACCGGTGCGCGGATCGCCCTGCTGAACCGGGCGTCTCGAACGGAAATCGAACAGCGCACCCGCACGATCGAAAAGGTCGAGACCGCGGTCGCAGCCGACTTCCAGCGCCATTTCATCGAGGCGATGGCCATTCCCCACGGCACCCGCACCTTTTCCCACCTGGCCCGTGCCGTCGATCTGCCCGCGCCGCCCGC
>JARROJ010000022.1:0-38270 GCA_037384065.1 Lysobacterales bacterium | reverse complement strand
GGTTGCGGGAACGCTCGAGCACGTCCTGTGGCGCTTGGACGGCGACATCCCTGTCGCCGTACATCCCGAAACCGCGGATCCCCCACCCGCCGGCTTCGCGAGTGTGTAGCGGTGAGAACGGTTCGCCATGCACACTGAATCAATCCAGCGTCGCAACCCTACCCCAACCTGAAATCGAGGTTTTTCGGTGATCGAGGTGGAACGGGCGGGCGTTACAGGTGCTCGAAACGGTCTTCGAGGCCGGCAGTGCCGCTACCGACGGCAATGATCGGCGCGAGCGCCTTTTTCAGACGTCTCTCAGCATGGATGACGACCGCTTACCGTCGGCGGGAGTTCCGGCGCAGGTTCAAAGCCCCTTGGCTGCCGTGTTGACGGCGGTGATCAGCGCGCGGCCCTTGTTCATCGTCTCCTCCCACTCCTTTTCGGGGTCGGAGTCGGCGACGATGCCGGCGCCGGCCTGGACATGCAGCATGCCGTCCTTGATCACAGCCGTGCGGATTGCGATCGCGAGATCGGTGTCGTCGTACCAGTTGAGGTAGCCGACGGCGCCGGCGTAGACGTTGCGGCGCACCGGTTCGAGTTCGTTGATGATCTCCATCGCGCGGATCTTCGGCGCGCCGGACAGGGTGCCCGCCGGAAAGGCGGAGCGGATCGCGTCGGTGGCGGTCAGGCCGTCGGCGAGCTGGCCCTCGACCTGCGAGACGATGTGCATGACGTGCGAGTAACGCTCGATCACCATCATGTCGGTGACGTTGACCGTGCCGGTCGCGGCCACGCGGCCGACGTCGTTGCGACCGAGGTCGATCAGCATCAGGTGCTCGGCGCGCTCCTTGGGATCGGCCAGCAGTTCCTGCTCCAGGCGCGCGTCTTCCTCGTGCGACTCGCCGCGGTGGCGGGTGCCGGCGATCGGGCGCAGGGTGACGCGGCGGTCCTGTACACGCACCAGCACCTCGGGGGACGAACCGACGATCTGGGTGTCGCCGAGGTCGATGAAGTACATGTACGGGGACGGGTTCAGCGCCCGCAGCGCCCGGTAGACGTTCAGCGGGCGGGCGGCGAACGGCACGCTCATGCGCTGCGAGAGCACGACCTGGAAGATGTCGCCGGAGAGGATGTACTCCTTGCTTTTTTCCACCGCGCGGATGAAGTCGGCGCGGCTGAAGCCGTAGCTGAAATGGTCCTCGGTGATCGGCGTGTGCGCGACCGCAGCCTCGCCGTACCCCGGGCTGCCGCAGCGCAGGCGGTAGGACAGGCGGTCGAGCCGCCGCTGCGCCAGCTCCCAGGCATCCGGGGCCGCGGGATCGACGTTGACGATCAGGTACAGCCGGCCGGCGAGGTTGTCCAGCACGGCGACCTCCTCGGACTGCAACAGCACCATCTCCGGGGTGTCCAGCTGGTCCGGCTTGGCGTCGTCGCGCAGGCGCGGTTCGAAGCGCTGCACGATCTCGTAACCGAAGTAGCCGACCAGTCCGCCCGTGAACACGGGCAGCTCGTCGATGCGCGCGGCGTTGAACGTCTCCTGCAGGCGGGCGACGAAGTCGAGCGGGTCGTCGACCGCCTCGCGCTCGGTTTCGACGCCGTTCACGTAGGTCACCACGTTGTCGCCCTTCAGCACGTAGCGCTTCTCGGCCGGCAGACCGATGATCGAAAAACGGCCCCAGGTCTCGCCGCCTTCGACCGACTCGAGCAGGTAGGCGTCGGGACCGTCGGCGAGTTTCAGGTAAACCGACAGCGGCGTGTCGAGGTCGGCCAACACCTTGCGGTAGACCGGTATGCGCCGGTACCCCTGCGCTTTGAGTGCTTCGAAGGCTTCCCTGTTCACGATGGTCCGTCGGCTGCGGGCGAAACCCGGATTCTAGCAGGCTTTGCGGGGTATGTACCCGGCTGCCACGGAGACGCCGCCGGGGTTGCACCGGCAGGGAACGGGGTCGTGCCGCATACCGAAATGCTTGTCGGGCCTGAAGGCCCTCCCACCGTTAAACCGGCAGATGGATCCGGAATTCGACGCCCGCCGCGTCCGGCAGGTTGCGGGCCGTCACCGAGCCGCCGTGCGCGGCGGCGACCAGGCGCACGATGTACAGGCCGAGCCCGAGGTGCGGCGTCTCGCCGCGCCGCTCGCGCAACGAGACCAGCGAATCGAACAGGCGCTCGCGCAACTCGTCCGGCAGACGGCTGCCGCTGTTGCGCACGGCAAGGTCGAAGCCGTCCGTCGCGCGCTCGAGGGCGAGCGTCACGACGTCGCGCGGCCCGCTGAGCGAGAGCGCGTTGTCGGCCAGCTTGTCGAGGGCCTGCGCCAGCAGGTCCGGCGCGCAATGCAGCGGGCACGGTTCCGCCGGCGTCTCGACCCGCACCTCGCGGCCCGGATGCACGGCGCGGTAGCCCTCGCCGAGGCCGCGCAGCAGGTCCGCGAGATCGACTTCGTCCCACTCGGCGGCCGCGATCGCGGCCTCCAGCCGGCTGGCTTCGCTCATCGCGCGCACGATCGCCGACTGGCGGTCCACGCCCTCGCGGGCGCGCTCGATGAAGCGGTGGGTTTCGGGGTCCAGCTCACGCGCGGACAGGTTGTCCAGCGAGGACCGCGTGATGGCCAGCGGGGTCTTCAGCTCGTGCGACAGCTTGCTGGCCAGGGTCTTCAGGTACCCGCTGTAATCCGCCACCGCGCGCAGCAGTTTCTCGTTGTTGCGCGCCAGTTCGCCCAGTTCGTCGCGGTCCTCGACCAGCGGCAGCGGCTGTGGCTCGGCGCCGTCGGCCATCGCGCGGCTGACCGCCCCGCCCAGCCGCTGCACGCGGCGCGACAGCCGCGAGGCGAACAGCCACAGCGCCGCGGCCAGCGCCAGGGCCAGGGCCAGCGTCGTGAACAGCAGGCGGCCCATCGCGCGGTTGGTCATCAGCAGCAGGCCGTCCGAGGTCGACTGCATGACCAGGGCCCCGCGCACGGCGCCCTCCAGCACGACCGGCACCGCCACGGTGTTGCGCACCACGGCGGTCTCGCGCTCGCGGGTCCAGTCGGCCGCGGCGCTGCCGGCCAACGCCCGGCGCACGGCCGGCCCGTCCAGGCGGACGGGGTTTTCGGCCCCCGGGCCGTCGATCTCGCGCGTGCGCGCGCCCGCGACCAGGCGGTACAGGGTGCGTTGCGCCCAGGTGGTCCGGGGCCCGCCATCCGCCGCCGGTGCGCCCGCGGACGCGGGCTCGCCGCTGCGCGAATCGGCCAGCACCCAGCCCTGCGGCCCGACCAGCCAGCTGCGCGCGTCGTCCATGCCGGACGCGGCCATCCAGCGCGACACGCTGCGCCACTCGCCGACGAGGCCGATCCATTCGCCGGCGTCGGCCGTCGACGGCCCGGCCACCCGCGCGATCACCGCGCCCCGGTCCTGCACCTCGAACCGCAGGTCCGTGTCGGTGGCGGCCACCGGCAGGCGCAGTTCGACGCGGTAGCCCTGCTCACGCTCCAGCCAGAAGCCCTCGAGCTGGCCGGCGCCGCTGCGCTCGCTCGAAAGCTGCAGCGGCCCCGGCGCCTCGGGCTCCAGCGTGAACCGGTAGAGTCCGCGCGGATCGCGCGCTTCAAGCACCAGCCGGCCGCGCGGCTGACCACCGGCCGCGCGGTTCGCGCTGCGCACGTCGAACATCAGGTACAGGCGACCGTCGTGCGTTCCGGCCAGCAGGTCGACGACGAGGTCGCCGCGCGCCGAGGCGTAGGCGCGCGCCTGCCCGGCGTCCGGCCAGTCGTCGTCGTACCCGTCGAGCGCGGGCGCGCGCGACAGCGGGCGAACCACCAGGTAATCCGCGGGCAGAAACAGCAGGCGGGTCTGAAAGCCGACCGGAATGACGCCAACCATGGTGCGGGCCGCCGCCCGCAACGCGTGCTCCTGCGACTCGCGCAGGAAGCCTTCCACCTCCTGCAGCAGTTTCCAGGCCGACCAGGGCAACAACAGGGTCAGCAGGGACAGCGTCAGCAACTTGCTGCGCAGTTTCACCCGCTCCTGCTCCCCCCCTCGCGTTCCGGCTTCCAGCGGTAGCCGGCGCCGTACACGGTGTCGAGGCGGTCGAAGTCCGGGTCGACGGCCAGGAACTTGCGCCGGATCCGCTTGACGTGGCTGGTGATGGTCTGGTCGTCGACGACCACGTTGGCGTCGTCCATCAGCTGCTGGCGCGAACGGACGAAACCGGGATGGCGGATCAGCGAATGGATGATCCAGAACTCGGTGACCGTCAGCGGCACGTCCACGCCGTTCCAGCTGACTTCCATGCGCTCGACCGAAAAGGTCAGCGGGCCGCGCTCCAGCGCCTGTTCCTGCGTGGCGCCGCCGGACAGGGCCTCGACGCGGCGGAACAGCGCCACGACGCGCGCCACCAGGTGCGGCAGCGAGATGTCCTTGGTCAGGTAGTCGTCGGCGCCGAGGCGCAACCCGGAGATCACGTCGAAATCCGAATCGCGCGCGGTCAGGAAGATGATCGGCAGGCTGCGCGAGAGGCCGCGCAGTTCACGGCAGAGTTCAAAGCCGCCCTCGACGTCGTCGCCGAGGCCGACGTCGATGATGACCAGGTCCGGCAGGCGGCGCTGCAGCGCGGCCAGGGCCGAGGGCCGGTCACCGTAACCGGTCACGCGGTAGCCGTAACGCCGCAGGGCGTCCTCGTAGTTGTGCCGGATCGTCGCTTCGTCCTCGACGATCACGATGTGTCGCGCCATGCCGTTCACCCGCTGCCGTACTGGCCCCATGATACGGCGCGGGCGAAGCCGAGTGAATCGGCGGCGCCTCGCGGGTGGCGCGATGCCCCGGGATTGCCCGAATTCGATCGCCGGTTCGCCACCTCCCGGCACGGACCCGCCACGCCCGCGCGGTTCAATACGGTCATCGAACACCACGCACCCCCGGAGACCGTCCATGCCGAAACCGTTTTCGATCCGTGACCGCCTCGAATCCGACGCCTGGCGCCGGCACCCCGATTTCGCCGCGCAGATGGCGCGCCGCACGCACGCCGCGCGTGAGCGCCGCGCGCTGCGCTGGGAAGACCGCATCCTGCTGATCCTCGCCGCGCTGCTGATGCTCCTGCTGATCGTTCGCGTCGAGACGGCGCAGGCCGCGGACGACTTCTACGGCATCGAGTTCGGCGATGAGACCGCCGCCCTGCGGGCCGTGGCGCTGAACACCGCGATCGACGTCGAAGTGACGGGGCTGCTGGCCCGCGTGACCGTGACCCAGGTGTTCCGCAACACCGGCCCGGACTGGGCCGAGGCCCGGTACCGGTTTCCGTTGCCGGAAGGCGCGGCGGTGGACCGCCTGCTGATCGAGGCCGGCGGACGCCTGCTGGAGGGCGAGATCCGCGAGAAAACCGACGCCCGGCGAACCTACCAGCAGGCCCGCGATGCGGGCCGGGTGGCCTCGCTGGTCGAGCAGCAGCGCGCCAACCAGTTCCAGACCCGCCTGGCCAACATCGCGGCGGGCGAGGAAATCCGCGTCTCGATCGGCTTCCTGGCGCGGGTCGACTTCAGCGACGGCGCCTACGGCCTCGACGTGCCGCTGACCTTCACGCCCCGCTTCACCCCGGCCGATCGCGGCACCGGCCGCCTGCACTGGTTCCTCGACACCGCCGACAGCGACGGTGGGTTCCTGCAACTCGAGGTGCGCCTGAACACCGGCCTGCAGCTGGCCCGCATCGAAAGCGGTTACCACGACATCGACATCCTGCCGACGCCGGAGGGGTACCGCATCACGCTGGTCGATCCCGATACGCGCAGCGACCGGGTCTTCACGCTGCGCTGGACGCCGGAATTCGGTACGGCGCCGGAGGCCGTGGTGACGACCTGGGACGGCGCCGACGCCACCTACGCCCTGGCGATGCTGACGCCGCCGCTGGCCGCCGCGCTGGCGCCGCAGCCGCGCGAGGTCGTGTTCGTCATCGACACCTCGGGTTCGATGGCGGGCGCGTCGCTCGAACAGGCCGTGGCCGCCCTGCGCCAGGGCATGGGGTTTCTGGACGAGACGGACTGGTTCAACCTCATCGCGTTCGACTCCGAGGCGCGACTGCTGTTCGCGGAATCGCTGCCGGCCACCCCGCTCAACCGGGACCGCGCCGAACGCTTCCTGGCCGGGCTCGAGGCGGACGGCGGCACCGAGATGCAGCCGGCGCTGGACCTCGCGATGGGTCTGCCGCCCAGCGACCCGCTGCGGCAGATCGTGTTCATCACCGACGGCAGCGTCGGCAACGAGCGCGACCTGCTGCTGCGCATCGGCGAGCGGCTGAACGACAGCCGCCTGTTCACCGTGTCGATCGGCGCCGCGCCGAACGCCTGGTTCATGCGCAAGGCCGCGGTCGTCGGCCGCGGCAGCCACACGCACATCGGCCGGGCCGATGAGGTCGCGCCGCGCATGGCGGCCCTGTGGGCGCGCATCGAGCACCCGGCGCTGCAGAACGTCTGCATCGACTGGGGCATGGACGCGGAGTTCTACCCCGAGATCATTCCCGACCTGTACGCCGGCGAACCGCTGTGGCTCTACGCCCGGCTGCCGCGCGCGCCGCGCGAGGTGCTGGTCTGCGGCGAACTCGACGGCCGCCCCTGGGAAACCGCCGCGCGGGTCGCGACCACCGCGGGCAGCGATGCCATCGCCACCCTGTGGGCGCGCCACAAGATCGAAGCGCTGGAAGACGGGCGGCTGTTCGGCGCCGATGCCGACGCCGTGCGCCACGACGTACTCGATATCGCGCTGGAATTCGGCCTGCTGACGCGCTACACGGCGCTCGTCGCCGTCGACCGGACCCCGGCGCGGCCCGCGGATGCCGCGCTGGTCACGCGCGAGGTCCCCAACCTGTTGCCGGCCGGCGGCACCTTCGTCTCCGGCTTTTCGCAGACGGCCGCGGGCTGGAAGACCCAGCTGGGCCTGTCGGCGCTGTCGCTGCTGGTCGCTTTCGGCATGCTGCTCAACCGCGTTCCGGGGCGATCGCGCCGCCGGGACCGCGGGGCGCCGCGCGGCAAGGCGACGCTCGGGCCGAAAGGCTCGTCGACCCACCCATGACCGGTTTCCGGGCTCGCCGGCCCTTTACGGCGGCCCTCGCGGCCGCCGCCTTTCTCTCGTTCGCGCTCGCGGCGCACGCCGCCTGGATCCCGGTCAAGGCGCAACTCGCCCAGTGGCTGATCGAACGCAGCTGGGCGAGCGGGCTGGCGAGCGGCCACGCGCCGCCGCCCTGGCCCTGGGCCGACACCCGGCCCGCGGCGCTGCTCGACGTGCCGGCGCACGACGTCCGCCTGTTTGTCCTGGAGGGAAATTCCGGCCGCAACCTGGCCTTCGGCCCGGTGTTCGCCGACGGCACGGCGCAGGGGCGCGACCGGGTGGTCAGCGGCCACCGCGACACGCACTTCCGGTTCCTGCAGGAACTGCGCAGGGGCGACCGCATTCGCCTGCAGCGGGGCGCCGAGAGCGCCTGGTACGTCGTGAGCCAGACCGACGTGATCGACAGCCGGACGCACGACCTGGTGATCGACCCGGGGCTCGACCGGCTCAGCCTGGTGACCTGTTACCCCTTCGACAGTCCGTCCGCCGGCGGGCCGCTGCGCTACGTGGTGACCGCGTTGCCGGCGGGCGACGGCGAGGTCAGCCCTCGGCGTTCGCCTTCATCCGGCTGATCGTGTCTTCGTAATCGGCGCTGCCGAAAATGGCCGAACCGGCGACGAAGGTGTCGACGCCGGCCGCCGCGATCTCGCCGATGTTGTCGATCTTCACGCCGCCGTCGATCTCGAGCCGGATGTCCTTGCCGGTCGCATCGATCATCTCGCGCACCTCGCGCGCCTTGTCCAGCACGTGCGGAATGAAGGACTGGCCGCCGTAACCGGGGTTCACCGACATCAGCAGCACCATGTCGAGCTGCTCCAGGGTCCAGTGCAACTGGCCCAGCGGCGTCGACGGGTTCAGCACCAGCCCCGGCCGGCAGCCGTGCTGGCGAATCAGCTGAATGGTGCGATCGACGTGGCGGCTCGCCTCGGGATGGAAACTGATCAGCGTGGCGCCGGCCTCGGCGAACATCTCGACCAGATCGTCGACCGGCTCGACCATCAGGTGCACGTCGATCGGCGCGTCGATGCCGTACTTGCGCAGCGCCTTGCAGATCATCGGCCCGAAGGTCAGGTTGGGAACGTAGTGGTTGTCCATCACGTCGAAATGGACCCAGTCCGCGCCGGCGTCGAGCACTTCGCGCACGTCGTCGCCAAGGCGCGCGAAGTCGGCCGACAGGATGGACGGGGCGATCACCGTGGATTGTTTCATGGAACCCTCTTTGCGCATTGCGAACGTCGTCGTAGATTAAATCATTCTAATATGAATTCGGCCTGTTGGTGGGACCAATTTACCTTGGCGTACGGTTCGGCGGTAGAGCCGACCGTCTGCGCGGGAGGCCGCGCCCCAGCCCGGACGGCCGGATACCCGTCCCCGGGGATGTAAGGCGACAGGGATGTCGCCGCCCAAGCGATACAGGGACGTACCCGAGCGTTCCCCGGGGACGGGTGTCCGGTTGGCCGGGCGGCCATTCCCGCGATAACCGGCTCCGCGTTCGGCGAGGGAAGCGAGGCTTCCGCATGTTTTCCGGTTGGCGCCAGCCAGAGGAAAACTCCTGGGAACATGTTGGGTGCAGCCGGCTTTCGCCGCTAAGCGGCGCAAGAAGGAAAACGAAACTCGTTCATTTGAAGCCCCGGGTCTGCTTGATTTCGTCGTAGGCGCGGTTGATCTCGCGTACGCGGGTCTTGGCCATCTCCATCATTTCCTCGGGCAGGCCGCGCGAGATCAGCTTGTCCGGGTGATACTGGCTGACCAGCTTGCGGTAGGCCTTCTTGACCTCCGCGTCGGTTGCGCTGCGCTTCAGGCCGAGCTTCGCGTAGGCCTGCGCCAGGTCGCCGCGCGGCGGCATGGAGGACTGGCGACCGCCGGCGCCGTACCAGGCGCCGCCGGCTCCGGCGCCCGAGCGCGCGTTCATCATCGCCGCGAAGACCTGCCCCGGAATGTGCAGGCGCTGCGCGACCCGCCGCAGGATATCGGACTCCTCCCGGCTGACGGCGCCACTGGAAAACGCCGCTTCGACCAGCACCTCGAGAAACATCTGGCGCAGGTCCATGCGCACCGCCGAGTACTGCATGAAGGGCTGCAGCGCGGCCTCGAGGTCGAAATCGGCCTGCTTGCCCTCGTTGAACAGGCGGATGGCACGCTGACGCGCGTCGCCGCTGATGTCCATGCGCTGCATCAGCGATTCGACCATGCGGATCTCGGCCTCGGTGACGCGGCCGTCGGCCTTGCTCAGGTGGCCGAGGGCCGAGAACAGGGCGTCGAAAAAGACCTCCTGCGTGCGGCTCACCCCGACGAAACCGGCGATGAAGCGGTCGACGATGTGGCCGAACAGCACGCCGATCAGCGCACCGCTGATGCCGCCCTTGAGCAGGCCCAGCACCCCGCCGATGATCTTGCCCCACCAGTGCCGGGGTATGGAGAACGAATTGCCGTCAGTCACGGATTGCACGCCGCCTGTTAATCAACCGAGCCCCGAAGTATATAATTGCGGCTTTCACCCGCCCATACCCTTAACCGCCCGAAAAGGTCACTCCATGTCCACCATACCGGCTTATGACGCCAGCATGCTCACGCAGTATCCCCTGATCCACCAGGGCAAGGTCCGCGACAGTTTTGCGATCGACGACGACCACATGCTGATCGTCGCCTCCGACCGCCTGTCCGCCTTCGACGTCGTCATGGCCGAGCCGATCCCCGGCAAGGGCGAGATCCTGACCCGGATTTCCAACTTCTGGTTCGAAAAGACCGCCGACATCGTGCCGAACCACCTGGCCGGCATCGCCGTCGCCGACGTGATCGACGACCGGGAGCTGCTGCCGGTGCTGGAGAAGCGCTCGGTGGTGGTCAAGCGGC
This sequence comes from Lysobacterales bacterium, assembly GCA_037384065.1. GTDB lineage: Bacteria > Pseudomonadota > Gammaproteobacteria > Xanthomonadales > SZUA-36 > JABDPF01. The sequence continues at coordinate 28,368 of JARROJ010000022.1, read as the reverse complement.
TGAAGCCGTTGCTGCTCGAAGCGGTGGTGCGCGGCTACCTGATCGGATCGGGCTGGAAGGACTACCGGGCCAGCGGCGCCGTCTGCGGCATCGAACTGCCCGCGGGCCTGCGCCAGGCGGACCGTCTGCCGGACGTGATCTTCACGCCGTCCAACAAGGCCGGGCCGGGCGAACACGACATCAATATCGATTTCCAGACGATCGTCGACCTGGTCGGCCTGAAACGCGCCGAACAGGTTCGGCAGGCCAGCATCCAGGTCTACGAATTCGCCGTGCAGCTCGCCGCGCAGCGCGGCATCATCATCGCCGACACCAAGTTCGAGTTCGGGCTCGACCGCGACGGCACGCTGACGCTGATGGACGAGGTGCTGACGCCGGATTCGTCCCGCTTCTGGCCCGAGGAGTCCTACGCGCCCGGCACCAGCCCGCCCAGCTACGACAAGCAGTTCGTGCGCGACTACCTGGAAACCCTGGACTGGGACAAGCGCCCCCCGCCGCCGCCGATCCCGGCCGAGGTCATCGAAGCGACCGCGGCCAAGTACCGCGAAGCCTACGAGCGGCTGACCGGCGAACCGGCCTGAGCGACGCCCGCCCGTCGTCATGCCGCAATGGATTTTCCTTTCGATCGCCATCGTGTGCGAGGTCATCGGGACCTCGGCGCTCAAGGCGTCTGACGGCTTCACGCGCCTCTGGCCCTCGGTCACCGTCGTCGTGGGTTACGCGGCGGCGTTCTACTTCCTGTCGCTGACGCTGAAAACGATACCCGTCGGCGTCGCCTACGCCGTGTGGGCCGGCGCGGGCGTCGCCCTGATCGCGTTGATCGGATGGTTGTACTTCGGACAGGCGCTGGACGCCGCGGCGATCATCGGCATGCTGCTGATCGTTGCCGGGGTCGTCGTGCTGAACGTGTTTTCCGAGACCGCCGCGCACTGAACGCGGACGGGCGCGCTGCGCCGGGCCCGCAACGCGACCCCGGCGGTGAACGTCAATCCTCGAGCTGGTCCTCGTAATCCTCGGCGCTCAGCAAACCGTCGAGCTCCTCGGGATCGTCCAGTTTCATGCGGAACAGCCAGCCGTCGCCGTAGGGATCGTTGTTGACCAGCTCGGGCTGGTCCTCCAGCGAATCGTTGACCTCGGTGACCTCGCCGGTGACCGGCGCGTAGGCGTCGGACGCGGCCTTGACCGATTCGACCACCGCGCAGGCGTCGCCCTGGCCGAAGCTGGCGCCCACCTCGGGCAACTCGATGAACACCATGTCGCCCAGCTGCGCCTGGGCATGGTCGGAAATGCCGACGACGACGGTGCCGTCGCCTTCGTCACGGACCCATTCGTGGCTGTCGCGGTACAACAGGTCGGTGGGGACTTCGCTCATTGGGGCCTACCTCGAATAGTGAAAAATCAATGCCGGAATACGCCGTCGATTCTAGCATTCGGCACGCGCCGGATCATAGGGTCCGGCACCGACTCAATCCGCAAGGATGCCGTCGCAGACCGTGCCGTGCCGCACGAACGGCGGACGCACGATCCGCGCCGGGAACGGCTTGCCGCGAATCTCCACCGTGCAGTCGCCATCCGCCGCGAACGGCACCCGCGCCAGGGCGATCGCCCGCTGCAGGGTCGGCGAAAACGTGCCGCTGGTGGTCACGCCCGGGCCGGCCGCGGTTTCGACGCGGTAGCCCGGCCGCAGAACCCCGCGACCTTCCAGCACGATACCGATGAGCTTGCGCTCCAGCCCGGCTTCGCGCTGCTGTTCCAGCGCCTTGCGACCGATGAACCGGCGCTCGTCCTGCATCGCCACGGTCCAGCCCAGGGCGGATTCCAGCGGCGTGACGTCCTCGTCCATATCCTGCCCGTAAAGGTGCATGCCGGCCTCCAGGCGCAGCGTATCGCGCGCCGCCAGGCCACAGGGCTGGACGCCCGCAGCGCGCAATTCACGCCACAGCGCGCCCGCTTCCTCGCCCGGCAGCAGGATTTCGTAACCGTCCTCGCCGGTGTACCCGGTTCGCGCGATGAAGTACGGTCCTTGCGAGATCGCGCTGAAGGACCGCATCGCGGCGATTTCCCCGACCACGTCCGACGGCAGCAGATCGTGCACCCGGTCCCGTGCATTCGGCCCCTGCACCGCGATCATGGCCAGCTCGAAATGCTCGGTCAGGGAAATGCTGTGGTCCATGCCGTTCCGGGCCAGCCACGACAGGCCCTTGTCGCGCGTGGCCGCGTTGACCACGAGCCGGAACCACTGCTCGTCGAGGAAGTAGCAGATCAGGTCGTCGATCACCCCGCCGGCCCGGTTCAGCATGCAGCTGTAGAGGGCCCGGCCCGGCTCGCGCAACTTCGCGACGTCGTTCGCCAGCAGGTACGAGAGGAACGCCCGCGCCTCGGGGCCACGGATATCCACGACCGTCATGTGGGACACGTCGAACATGCCCGCGTCGCTGCGCACCGCGCGGTGCTCGTCGAGTTGGGAGCCGTAGTTGATCGGCATGTTCCAGCCGACGAAGTCGACCATGCGGGCGCCGGCCTCGACGTGGCTCTCGTACAGTTGGGTCCGGTGCATCGCGCCGCCCTCCTCAGCCGATCCGGTTGCCGATCGGCAACTCGCGCAGGCGCTTGCCGGTCGCCGCGAAAATGGCGTTGATCAGCGCCGGCGCAAACGGCGGCACACCCGGCTCGCCAATGCCCGATGGCGGCAGGTGGTTCTGCACGAAATGCACCTCGGCCTGCGGATGCTCGCCGTGGCGCACGACGCGGGCGTTGTTGAAGTTGCCCTGTTCGATGCGTCCGTCCCGCGCCGTGATCCGCCCGTAGCGGGCGAAACCCAGGCCCATCACGGCGGCGCCCTCCTGCTGGGCGACGGCCCGGTCGAGGTTGACGACCTGGCCGCAATCGACCGTCATCACCACGCGCGGCACGTGCCAGCTGCCGTCGTCGGCTACCGCGACCTCGACCACCGAGGCGGCGTAGGTATCGAAACTGTACTGCGCCGCGATGCCCAGGCCGTGCCCCGCCGGCACGCTGCGGCCCCAGCCGGCCTTCTCGGCGGCCAGTTCGATCACGCCCCGCAGACGACCGGTCTGGAACGGATGGTTTTCCTTGTTCTCCATGCCGAAAGACGCCAGGTCGATGGTGCGATCGGGGCCGAGCAGGTCCAGCAGGTTGTCCAGCGGATCCATGCCCCTGGCGTGGGCGATCTCGTCGGTGAACACGTTGATGCCGAACGACTGGAAGATCGCGACCGAGCGCAGCCAGCCGATCCGCACCTTGGCGGGCGCCGCGCCCTTCTCCAGGCGGATGCTGTCGACGGCGTACGGCAGGGTCAGCGCGCCAAGGCCGAGTTCCAGCGTCTGCGGGCTGTTCGCGGCCGGGTCGAAGATCGAAAAGATCGTCGGGTAGGCCAGGCGGTGCCGCCAACCGGTGACGCGGCCCTCCTCGTCGAGGGCCGCCGCCAGGTGCTGCGCGCTGACGGTGTGGTAGTACCCGTGGCGCACCTCGTCCTCGCGGCTCCACTGCACCTTGACCGGCGCGCCGACCGCCTTGGACAGGTGAACGGCCTCGTCGGCGTAATCGCCCTTGCCCTTGCGCCCGAAGGCGCCGCCGCACAGCGTCATGTTGACCCGGATCCGGTCCTCCGGCAGGCCCGTCACGGCCGCGGCCATCGGAATCAGCGACTGCGGGTCCTGGGTCGGCGCCCAGATTTCGCAGGAATCCTCGGTCACGGAGGCGACCGCCGCCGGCGGTTCCATCATCATGTGATTGAGGTGCGGCGCGTAGTACTCCGCCTCGAGCACCTGCGCGGCCGCCGCGGCGGCCGCGTCGAAATCGCCCTCGTCGCGCACCGCTTCGCCCGGCTGGCGGACGGTTTCCAGCAACTGCTGCCTGAAGGCTTCCGATTCATAGTCCGCGTTAGGACCTTCATCCCATTCGATTTCGAGCAGGTCACGCGCCTTGAGCGCGGCCCAGCTGTTGTCGGCGATCACCGCGACGCCGCCCAGCGCCTTGAACATCACCGGCGGTTCCACCGCGGGCAGTTCGACCACCTGCTCCACGCCCGGCACGGCCATCGCCTTGTCGGCGTTGAACGACCGCACCTTGCCGAGCACGACCGGCGGCCGCGCGATGGCGGCGTACTTCATGCCCGGCAGCACGATGTCGGCGCCGTACTTCGCCTCGCCCCGGACGATGTCCGGCAGGTCGACGCTCTGCAACTCCTTGCCGATGTAGCGGAACTCGTCGGGCGTCTTGAGCCGCAACCGGTCGACCGGCGGAACGGCCAGGACGGACGCCGCGGCGACCAGTTCGGCGAAATCCGCGGAGCGGCCGCTCGGCCCGTGCACGACCCGGTGGTTCGCGGCCCGGCAGTCGGCGACGGGGACACCCCATTGCTGCGCCGCGGCCTGTTCCAGCATCGCCCGGACGGAGGCGCCCGCCTCGCGCATGCGCTGGTAGAAACTGATGATGGACAGCGAACCGCCGGTACTCTGGTCGCCGTACTTCTTGTCGCCGGTGGCCTGTTCGACCAGCACGCGGGACCAGTCGGCCTCCATCTCGTCGGCCACCACCGACGGCAGGCTGGTCTTGACGCCCTGCCCCATCTCGCAGCGGTGCGAGATGATGCGCACGAGGCCGTCGGCCTCGACCGTGACGTACACGTCGGGCGTCCACGGACCGCTTGGCGCCGACTCGGCGGCGGTGCCGGCCGGCGGCTCACCCGGGCTGCAGCCGAACAGCGACACGCCGACCACCAGGACGCTGCCGGCTTTCAGGAAATCGCGCCGGCTGACGGCCCGAACGGGCTCGAAACCGGGCGCCGTCGGCGTGCTGGCGGCGACCGCCTTGCGCGCGAACGGCGGCGCGGGGGGCTGGATTCGATAGGCGCTCATGCGTCACCTCCCGCGACGGACGCAATGGCCTTGCCGATGCGCTGGTAGGTGCCGCAGCGACAGATCACGCCGTTCATCGCGTCGGCGATCTGCTCGGCGCTCGGGTTCGGGTTGGACGCCAGCAGCGAAGCGGCCTGCATGATCTGGCCCGGCTGACAGTAACCGCACTGCGGCACGTCGTGTTCGGCCCAGGCGATCTGCAGCGGATGCTCGCCGGTGGGGGACAGGCCCTCGATGGTCGTCACCTCGGCATCGGCCGCGGCCGCCATCGTGATCACGCAGGAACGCACGGCGGCGCCGTTCATGTGCACGGTGCAGGCCCCGCACAGACCCTTTCCGCAACTGTACTTGGTGCCGGTCAGGCCGAGCAGGTCGCGCAGGAACCACAGGAGCGGCATGTCGCCGTCGCCCCCGTATTCTCGGGTTTCGCCGTTGACTTTCAGGGTGATCATGGAGCCTCCTTCGTTTCGGTCTTGCGGAACTTCAGCGTCATGCGATGGGATTCTCCGATCGCCTGCATCGCCTCGCGCCGTTCGGGGTTGCCGCGGCTGGTGGCGAGGGTCGGCGGCAGACGCCACACGCGGTCCTCGACACCAGGCACGTCGTTCTCGTTGAAATTGATTTCGCTGCGGCCGACGAATTCGAAGCCGGCCTCGGTGAACCGTTCGATGACGAATGCCTCCTTGAGGTATCCGTTGCTGCCGTCGGCCCATTCATCCGGCATGTCGTCGCGCGCCAGGTGCTGGACCACGCCAACGACGCCGCCGGGCTTCAGCGCATTCCAGGCGTCCTGCAGGGCCGCGGTCAGGTACCCGCCATCGGCCTCGAAACGGGCCAGGTTGTGCAGCGACCGGATGAACAGCACCGCGTCGGCGGCGCCGTTCAGCGTCTCGGGCATCGAGCCGAACACGAATGCCGACAGCAGGGCGTCTTCCGGGCCCTGCCACGCGGCCGCGCCGTCGACCCACTCCTGCACCCAGCGTTCGCGCGCCTGCACCTGGCCGAGCGTGAAAAAGCCAAAGCGCGGATACATGTCCAGGGCGTAATCGGCGCCGATCAGGCGGCCGTCCGGCCCCAGGTAGGCGGCCAGGATGCGGGTGTACCAGCCGTCGCCGGGAAAGGCCTCGATGACGGTCGAACCCGGTGCGATGTCGAAAAACGCCAGGGTTTCCAGCGGATGCCGCGCGCCGTACCGGGCCTGGATTTCCGCCGGCTCGGCCGCCAGCACGCCGTCGAGGCGCGCGGTGTCGGTCTGCGCCGCGACGACGCTCGACACCAGGGCGAGGCAAACGGTCAGAATGCGGTGTATCAAATCAGGATCTCCCGGTCGGGCCGCGGCCACGGTCCGCACCATTATAGGCGGAGTCCCGGTTTTCTTTCTCTCGCCACGGTGACATCGGACGCTCGGTTTCAGTAGACCTGACTTTCCATCAGGATCAGCATCATCAGCAATTCGGCATTGTTGGCCATCGCCTGGTCATCGAACCGCTTGCCGGTCTGTTCGTTCATGATCTGCGCGGATTCGACGCGGCGCCGCACGAGGTCTTCGTCGATGTTCTCGCTGAACATGCGCTGGTAGGCGTCGAGCCGGCCGCCGAGGTCGACGATGGCCTCGTCGGTGATCGCGTTCAATTCGTCCTGGAACGCGTTGAACTCCATCATGTTCCGCAGGTAGACGGTCTGCGCCCGGAACGCCCGCAGCCGGGCTTCGGCCTGCTCGGCGTCGATCGATTCCGTGTACTCGATGGTGTCGGCGATCGAGTTGCGGATGATGATCGCGTCGGCGGCCATTTCGTTGACGTCGACCATGCTGACCAGGATCGGGTTCTCCCGCGCGATGCGGGTCAGGCGCTGCTGGATTTCCGCGCTGTTGTCGTGCGCGAAACGGAACATCCCCGCGGCGCTGGCCAGGATCGTCTCGCGGTCGACGATGCGGATCAGCGGGGTGACGAAGTCGTCCAGCTCGAGGTCCAGCGGATCATCCTCGCCCTGGCGTTCGATCACCGGTTGCAGCACGTCGAACAGCGCCGGGTCGGTGCCGCCGGTGATCAGCATCAGCAGGCTGAGCTGGCGGTACTGGTCGCCGGGTGGCAGGCCTTCGAGGGCCTCGAAACTGATCGCCGCCGCGGCCGGGCCCGACAGCAGCAGCGTCAGCGCGATCACGCACAACAGGCCACGCAGGCCGTCCCTCATCATCGTGTGGACGCGTCTCATTCGTCAGAACTCCAGGCGCCGCCATTCGCGCGGCGATGCTCCTCCGACCTCGCGGCCGGCCCTGAATTCCCGCAACTGCGGGCGCGCGCCCGGTTCGTCGACGCGCAGCACGCCGTGCGGGCGCCCTGCCGCGAACCCGCCCTCGAGATACACGCCGCCCGCCGTGTCCGGGCGGTACACGATCATACCGCCGATGCCGTCGGCCAGGCCCGCGGCCGCCTCGCCGAGGTACTCCACCGAGCCGCCCGCCGCGTCACGCAGCACGCCGTAGCCGCGGCCCTGCGCGAGGCCGTCGCGGCAGCCCCCGTACCAGCGCCCGGCGACGCCCGAGCCGGGCTGTTCAAAGCGGCAGTTTTCCTCGAACCGGCCCTGCAGGGAGCGGATGCGCGCCTGGTACAGGGTCAGCGTCTTGTTGCGGAACTCGGCGAAACCGATCGCCGAGATGCGCTCCTGCGACTCCAGCCATTCCATCTGCACCGAGATCTGGCGCTCCAGCGCCGGCGCGATCAGGGCCAGGAAGTTCTCCGACATCTGCGCCGACTCGGCGCGGGTCTCCAGCGTCTTGCTCATCGCCCACAGCGAGCCCAGCATCGACACGCCGGCGAACCCCTGCATCGCCACGCCGCTGACCGCGCCGGACGCCGAGGCCGCGTACAGCGAACCCGCCAGCGCCAGCGCGGCGAAGGCCGTGGTCACGTTCTGCTTGCGCGCGAACTCGCGGCGGTCCTCGAGCAGGCGATACTCGCCCTCGATCATTTCACGCATCTGGAAGCCGAAATCGCCGAGGTAGGCGCCCTCGTACAGGCCCGCGGATTGCGCGGAGACGAAGCGGCGCTCGGCCTCGATCAGCGCCTCGGCCAGCTGCAGCCGGGCGCGCACGCTCTCGCCGCCGGCGCGCGCCAGGAAGGCGGTGGCCAGCTCCGGGTCGAAGCGCGCCAGGGCGGCGTGGCGGGCGAAAAAGGTGGCGCGGTCGTGATCGATGGCGTTCAGCATCTCCAGTATGTTGGCCGCGGCGCCGCGCACCAGGCTCTCGGCAAACGGGTCGCGGTCGAAATCATCGGCCAGGTTCGCCAGCAGCGCGCCGTCCATGCGGATTTTCTCGACCGGATACTGCTCGACCGCCATCAGTTCGAGACGCGCATCGCCGACGCCCTTGACCGGCAGGCGCGGGCTCTCCGCCGTGCGGCGATTCAGGTAGGCGATGAAATCGAGCGGCCGCTGCCAGGGCTGCGGGGTGAAATCGAGCCGGCTTTCCAGGCCGCGCAGCGCCTGCTCGCGCGAAAGGCTCCAGGCCGTCGGCAACAGGGGATCGCTGGACAGGACCAGGCCGTGCGTCGCCGGCTGCATCCAGTGGTTGCCGTGCACCGTGAACAACGGCGTCACCAGGTCGCCGAAGGTGACCGGCGGCGAGTCCATCAGTTCGGTCGGGTCCGGGTAGGAATAGACGTTGAAGTCGATGGTCAGGACGCTGGGAATCTGCTCGGTGGCCAGGATCGGCCGGCTGTACACGCCCCGCTCGGCGTCCCACAGCACGACGTGCGGCGAGAGCAGCACGGTGTGCTCGGGCAGCGTGCGCTGCAGTTCCCGGTACAGCGACATCACGTAGTAATTGGACTTGGCCAGCACGGACTGCGCGATGCGCGTGGTGACTTTCTTGGTGCGGTTGGCCGGCGGCACCTCGCCGCCGATCGCGTTGATCGAAAAGGCGTGGAAGTACGACAGCTCGGCATCGGCCTGAATGATGGCCGGGTAGCGGATCACCACCAGCGCGTCGGCGCGCGACAGGCTGTAGTCGGTCATGTCGACCGTCTGGGCCGTCTCGAACACCGAGGACCGCGTGCCGCGGGCGGTCCCCGCACAGGCGGTGATCAACAGGGCGACCAGCGCCAGGCCGATCGGCAATACGACGCTTCGCTTCGGCGCCATCTCAGAAGTCGACCCGCTGCAGCCGTTCACGGTCACCGCGGCCGCGATCGATGCCGGCCTCGAAACGCCGTACTTCGGGGCGGCGGCCGGGCTGCTCGACCCACACGACCCCGTCGGGCTGGCCGGCCCGGAACGCGCCCTCGTAGTAGACCGCGCCCGCCACGTCGGGGGAGCGGAAGATCATCGCCCCGGTGCCGTCGGCCAGGCCATGTTTCGCCGCACCGACGTATTCGACCGTGTTGCCCTGCGGGTCGACCACCACGCCGTACCCGCTGCCGGTCGCCGCGCCGTCGCTGCAGCGGCCGTACCAGGCGCCGGCTTCGTCGACGGCCGGGTGGCGGAACACGCAGGCTTCCCCGTAACGGCCGTCCAGCGCGCGCACGCTTCGCTGGTAGAGCGCCAGCGTCTTGGCCCGGAACTCGTCGAAGTCGCTGGCGGTGATCTGCTCGGTGGAGCCGAGCCACTCCATCTGCACGGAAACCTGGCGGTTGATGGCCGGCGCCATCTGCGCCAGGAAATTCTGGCCGACGGTTTTCGACTCCACGTTGCGGGCGAAGGCGGCGTTCATCGCCCACAGCGAGGTGATCGTCGCCAGGTTCGCCATCGAGCGGGAATGGAAGAAATTGCCACTGTCGGGATCGCTGCCGGCGTACACCGCCCCGGCCATCGCGACGACCGCCAGCGCGGTGTTGAAGTTCTGCGCCCGCGCCAGGTCACGCCGCTCCTCCAGCATCCGGTACTCGGCCATGATCATCTCGCGCATCTGGTCGCCGAACACGCCCTCCCAGACGCCCTCGAACAGCCGGGCCGACTGCGTCGACAGGAACGCCCGCTCGGCGCGCAGCAGCGCCTCGCCCATCTGCAGGCGGGCGCGCAGGGCTTCGCTGCGCGAGCGCGACAGGAAGGCGCGGCCCAGCTGCGGATCGAAGCGCGCCAGCGCGGCCTGCCGCGTGAAAAAGGTCGCGCGGTCGTGGTCGGCGCGGTTCAGGGCCTGCGCAATACGCGTCGCGGCCCCCTTGATGAACTCCTCGGCGAAGGGATCGACCGGCGGCCCCAGTTCGAACTGCTCCATCAGGTCCGGATCCATGCGAATCTTTTCCAGCGGATAAACCTCCACCGCCACCACCTCGCGCCGCGATTCGGCCGGGCTTTTCAGGGGCAGGTTGGCGTAACCCGGGTCGCCGCGGTCGAGAAACGTCACGAACGCGAGCGGCGGCCTGCGCTGCGGCGCCAGCGGGTCGAGCATCGCGGCGGCCTGGCCCTCGGCCTGCTCCCGCGCGCCCAGCCAGGCCGGTCCCGACAGCACTTCGCTGGCCAGCAACAGGCCGTGCGTCGAGGGGCGCAACCAGTGGTCGGCGCGAATCACGAACAGCGGCGTGACGATGTCGCCGAAGGTGAGCGGCGGCGAGTCCATCATGCGGCTGGGGTCCGGGTGACTGTAGACGCCGAAGTCGATCGTCACCACGCTGGGCACCTCCTCGGAGGCCAGCAGCGGCCGACTGTCCAGGCGCCCGTTTTCGTCCCGGGTGATGACGTGCGGCGAGAGCAGCACGCTGTGCTCCGGCAAACGCTCGCGCAGTTCCCGGTACAGGGACATCACGTAGAAATTCGACTTGGCGATGAGCCCCTGGGCAATGCGGTCGTGCTCCTGCTGCGGCGTGTCGCCGGACCTGATTTCCGGGCCGATCGGATGGTCGCTGAAGGCGCGGAAGTAAAGCGGCAGCGCCGCGTCCTCGACCGTGGCCGGGTACCGGATCACGACCATCGCGTCGGCGTCGGAGCGGCTGCGGTCGAACACTTCGACCGACGCGTCGTACCGGTAGACCGATTCCTTGACCCCGCGCGCGGTTCCGGCGCAGGCGGACAGCAGGAATGCCGTCAGCAGCAGGACGATCAGGGGTGCGGCGCGTGCCGTCATGAGTTCTCCGGGTCGCAACGAGGGCACCTATCGTACCGTGAGACGCCGGGAGAATGAACGGCCCGCCGGAACGACCGCCCGGCGACGTCACGGGGCGATGTCGCACCACGCTCGCGGCGAACCTTAACGTCAGCTTAAAAACCGTTCATTTTCAATAATTTGACTGACCTGAATCATGGGCGATCGGCGGCGCCGGGGTGACCATGACGGCAGCGCCCTCCGATCGGCGCACTCGTCTCTTTTACTCGTACCCAGGAAAACCGCAATGAAAACCCGAAGCACCCTCAACCTGATTGCCGCGGCGACGACGCTCGCCGTCGCCGGCCTCGCCCTGGCCGCGGCCGAACCCATTCAACCCATTGCGCCGGCCAGCGACATCGACCTGGCCAAGGTCGAACTCGGCAAGAAACTGTACTTCGATCCGCGCCTGTCGAAATCCGGCTTCATTTCCTGCAATTCCTGCCACAACCTGAGCATGGGCGGCACCGACAACCTGCCCAGCTCGATCGGCCACGGCTGGCAGCAGGGCCCGATCAATTCGCCGACCGTGCTGAACTCCAGCATGAACATCGCCCAGTTCTGGGACGGTCGCGCCGCCGACCTCAAGGAGCAGGCCGCGGGACCGATCGCGAACCCCGGCGAGATGGCCTTCTCGCATTCGCTGGCGGTGGACGTGCTGTCCTCGATTCCGGCCTACGTCAAGGAATTCAAGCTGGTCTTCGGCGCCGATGAAATCACCATCGACTACGTGACGGACGCCATCGCCGAATTCGAAAAGACGCTGGTCACCCCCAATTCGCGCTTCGACCAGTGGCTGCTCGGAGACACGGGCGCGCTCACGGCGGAAGAGAAGCAGGGCTACGCGCTGTTCAAGTCCAGCGGCTGCGTGGCCTGCCACAACGGCCCGGCCGCCGGCGGCAATTCCTTCCAGAAGATGGGGCTGGTGCAGCCGTATGCCACCGACAACCCGGCCGAGGGCCTGGCTGCCGTTACCCACGACGACGCCGACCGCTTCAAGTTCAAGGTGCCGACCCTGCGCAACGTCGAAATGACCTACCCGTACTTCCATGACGGCGCGGCCCATACGCTGGGCGAGGCCGTCGACATCATGGGCAGGTTACAATTGGGCCGGGAGTTCACCGCGGAGGAGAACGCGCAGATCGTCGCGTTCCTCAAGACCCTGACCGGTGAACAGCCTTCGTTCATGCTGCCGGTGCTGCCGCCGTCGACCGACCAGACACCGACGCCACAACCGTTCGAGGTGAGTAAAACCGCGCCATGATCCCGAAAACCCTGGCCATCCTCGTGCTGGGCCTGGGCCTGAGCCACACCGCCGTGGGCGCTGACGAGGCCGTCGATACCGCGACGGCCTCGCGTTTCGCCCGGCTGGCCCTGGACTGCATCCACCGCGAGTACCCGAACAAGATCGCGCACGTGCTGAACAGCGCGGCCGATGCCGGAACGCCGGCGCAACTGCACCCGGTGTTCTACGGCTGCTTCGACTGGCACTCCTCGGTGCACGGGCACTGGATGCTGGTCCGCTGGCTGCGGCTGGGCGTGCTGCCGGAGGCGCTGAACGCGGAAATCGGCGCGGCGCTGGAACGCAGCTTCACGCCGGCCGGCGTCGCCGTCGAGGTGGCGTATTTCGAGGCCGAGAACCGCAAGTCCTACGAGCGGCCCTACGGCAGCGCCTGGTTCCTGCAACTGATGACGGAGCTGCGCGAATGGGACGACCCGCGCGCGGCCGCCTGGCGGGCGACGCTGCAACCGCTCGAGGCGACCGTCGTTCGGCAACTCCGGACCTGGCTGCCCAACCTGCTGTACCCGATCCGCCTCGGCACGCACAACCAGAGCATGTTCGCCTTCGGCCTCGTGCTCGACTGGGCGCGGATCGCGGGGGACGTCGAACTGGCCAGCCTGCTGGAGCAGAAAACCCGCGACTTTCACCTGGGGGATCGCGCCTGCCCGCTGAACTACGAGCCCTCCGGCGAGGATTTCCTGTCGCCGTGCCTGATGGAGGCCGACCTGGTTCGGCGCGTCCTGCCGGCCGACGCGTTTCCGCGCTGGCTGGGCGACTTTCTGCCGGGGATCCCGGTGGACGGCCGCGGCGACTGGCTGGAACCCGGCCAGGTCCGGGACCCCACCGACGGCAAACTGGTGCACCTGGACGGCGTCAACCTGTCGCGCGCCTGGAATCTCGAAAACATCGCCGCGGCCCTGCCGGCGAGCGACCCGCGCCGGGCGTCACTGCAGGCTGCGGCGCGCGTTCACGCCGCGGCCGGCATCGCCAACGTGTCCGCGGAGCACTATGAAGGCAGCCACTGGCTGGCGAGCTTCGCGACCTACCTGGTGACGCAGCGGGGAAAACCCGCGGCGCCGTGACGCGGGCCGGGGCCTGACGCTCAGGCTTTGCGGAACACCAGGACGGCGTTGGTGCCGCCAAAGCCGAAATTGTTGCTCATGACGGTGTCGAGGCGCACCCCGTCGCGGCGCTCGCGCACGATGTCCAGTCCGGCCGCACCCGGGTCCGGGTTCTCGACGTTGGCCGAGGCCGCGATGTAGTCGTCCTGCATCATCAGCAGGCAATGGATCGCCTCGTTGACGCCCGCCGCGCCCAGCGCGTGGCCGCAGAGCGACTTGGTCGAACTGATCGCCGGCGCGTCGTCGCCGAACACCTCGCGGATCGCGTTAAGCTCGGCGATATCGCCGGCCGGCGTGCTGGTTCCGTGGGTGTTGATGTAATCGATCGGCCCATCGACCGAGGCCAGCGCCTGCTCCATGCAGCGCGTTGCGCCCTCGCCGGACGGCGCCACCATGTTGTCGCCGTCCGAGTTCGCCCCGTAGCCGACCACCTCGGCGTAAATGCGCGCGCCCCGGGCCCGGGCGTGCTCGAGTTCCTCGAGGACGAGCATGCCGCCGCCGCCCGCGATCACGAAGCCGTCGCGCTCGGCGTCGTAGGGCCGCGACGCCCGCTCGGGCGTGTCGTTGTACTTCGTCGACAGCGCGCCCATCGCGTCGAACATCATCGCCAGCGACCAGTCTTCTTCCTCGCCGCCGCCGGCGAACACGATGTCCTGCTTGCCCCACTGGATCTGTTCCGCCGCCGCCCCGATGCAGTGCGTGCTGGTGGCGCAGGCCGAGGTGATCGAGTAATTCACGCCCTTGACGCCGAAATGCGTCGCCAGGCAGGCGGACACGGTGCTGCTCATCGAGCGCGGGATGCCGTAGGGGCCAAGCCGCCGCACGCCGCGCGCGCGCAGCGTGTCCGCGCCCCAGACGATGGTCGAACTCGAGGCGCCGCCCGAGCCGGCGATCAGCCCCGTGCGCGTGTTCGAGACGTCTTCCGGCGCCAGGCCCGCATCCTCGATCGCCTGCTCGAGGGCGACGTAGGCGAACGCCGCGGCATCGCCCATGAACCGCAGGTGCTTGCGGTCGATCAGGGCCTCGAGATCGATATCGACCGCGCCGCAGACCTGGCTGCGCAGGCCCATCTCGGCGTAGGTCTCGCTGGCGCGGATGCCGGAGCGTCCGGCGCGCAGCGATTCGCCGACCGCGGTTTTGGAATTGCCGAGACAGGAAACGATCCCCATGCCGGTGACGACCACTCTGCGCATGCCGGCCATTTCAGAACCCCTCCGTCGACGTGAAGATGCCGACCTTGAGGTCGGCGGCGGAGTAGATCGGCCGGCCATCGACCGCCACCACGCCGTCGGCGATCGCCATGCTCAGGCTGCGCTTGACCAGGCGCTTGAAGTTCAGCGTGTAGGTCACGCGCTGCGCCTCGGGCAGGATCTGACCGGTGAATTTGACCAGGCCGGCGCCCAGCGCCCGCCCCTTGCCCTGGCAGCCGGACCAGGCCATGAAAAATCCGCACAACTGCCACAGGGCGTCCAGACCGAGGCAGCCCGGCATCACGGGATCGCTGCGGAAGTGGCAGCCGAAAAACCACAGGTCGGGACGGATGTCGAGTTCGGCCGTCAGCGAACCCTTGCCGTACGTTCCGTCGTCGGCGTTGATGGCCGTGATGCGATCGAACATCAGCATGTTGTCGGCCGGCAGGCGCGGATAGTCTTCGCCGAACAGCAGGCCGTCGGCGCAGCGCACCAGTTCGTCGCGCGTGTATGAAGCCTTTCGGTCCTGCATGGGCGGAGTCCTCCATTCGCCGGTTCGTGATCGCGGCATCCAAGCCTACCCTAAAATCCTTCCATACGCGCCAGAATGGAAGCGTCGATGCGCGCCCCGGAAACCGCCGCCGGCACCACGCCGCCTCGAAACCCGCGCTGGTTTCTGTTAGGGTTGTGGGTTAACCCCGCATGCTGATCCCCCGAGTCCACAGTCATCACCCGGCAACGGTTTCGCGCCGGAGATCACCATTGCAGGAATCGCCCGAACGCAACAGAAAGGAGATGTAACGAGATGAGCCAGGCAAAAACAGGCGACACCGTCAAGATTCACTACACCGGAACGCTGGACGACGGCAGCGAGTTCGACAGCTCGTCCGGCCGCGACCCGCTCGAGTTCACCGTGGGCTCGGGCCAGGTCATTCCGGGCTTCGACAAGGCGGTCGAGGGCATGGCCGTCGGCGATCAGAAAAAGGTCCGCATCGAGGCCGCGGACGCCTACGGCGAACCCAGCGACCAGATGATCCAGGAAGTGCCGAAAAGCGCCCTGCCCGATGACCTCGAGCCCAAGGAAGGCATGGGCCTGCAGGCGCGCGGGCAGGATGGCCAGGTCATCAACCTGACCGTCACCGAGGTCGGCGACGAGACGATCACGGTCGACGGCAACCATCCGCTGGCCGGCAAGCCGCTGAACTTCGACATCGAACTCGTTTCGATCGGCTGAAGCAACCGCGATGACGGGCCGACAGAGGCCCGTTCCCGGTCCGGCTGGGCTGCCCAGCCGGACCAGCTGGCACCTCATCCCAGGGCGACGCGCCCCGCGCCGCTCGTGAAAATCAGTTCATCGTCGCAACCAAAGCCCCTCGCCGCCAGGCAGGCGACGAACGGCAAACGCGCCGCACGGCCGGAACGATGCCTCACGGCGACGCGGGCTGTGCAGCTTCCTTGAGCGCCGCGTCGAGCTTCTCGATCAGTTGTTCGCGGCTGTAGGAATAGGCCTGCCACTGGTTGTACTGGACGACTTCCTGGATCGCCTTGTCGATCGCCCAGGCGCCCTCGGGTTCGCTGGGCACGACCATGTAACGCCGCAACGGCGCATCGCTGGCGAAAAAGTGCTGCACGGCTTCCGAGACCTCGTCCGGCTCCTTGTAGCGGTCGCGCTCCCAGCTGCCGTCGAGCCACTCCGTCAGCTCTTCGCCGTAGTACTCGCTGGTCTCCGGGGAGAGCTTGCCGGCCAGCCGCTGCCGGGCGCTGGTGCCGATCTCGGAATTGTAGTTGCCGGGTTCCACGGCGCTTACGGCGACGCCGAACTTCGCCATCTCGACGGCCAGTGCGTCCGTGTACGCCTCGACCGCGTGCTTGCTCATGCTGTAGGGCCCCATGAAGCGGCTGGTATTGATGCCGGAGATCGAGCTGATCGTCGTGATGCGGCCTTTTGCGTCGATGATCATCGGGGCGAACGCCTGGGTAACGCGGTATACCCCCGTCACGTTGACGTCCATCAGCCATTCGAGTTCCTCGACCGGCACCTCGATCAGCGGCCCGCCGATGAACACGCCCGCGTTATTGACCAGGCCGTAAAGCCCGCGACCACCCGCGCGAACCGTTTCGACGGCAGCGTCGATTTCGTCCTGCTCGGTCACGTCGAGGCGCACGGCCTGGATGTTGTCGATCGCGTTCAGGGCATCGATGTCCTGCTGCTTGCGCGCGCCGGCGTAGACGAAATAACCCCGGGCGGCCAGGTCCTCGGCGACACGGCGACCGATACCGCTGCTCGCCCCGGTGACGAGCACGGCTTTTCCGGCGCCCGCCTGCGGCGCCTCGGCCTGCGCCGCAACGGGCGCCGCCAGCGACAACGCCAGGACAGTCAGGACAAACATCAACGCAATTCGTTTCATCAGCATCAGGCCTCATTCATGATTTCAGGGAGAGATTCGAACCGGGCGTCCGGCCGTTGGCCGCCACCATCACGGTCCACTATAGAAGAAAATCCGGTCCTGCTCCGCATCGCCGGCCCCGCAGCGTTCCGGCGCAGGCCGGAAATCCGCCGGCCGGTCAGTCGGGGCGTTCGACAAAGCCCTTCGCGCTGCCGCCCGCATGTTCCTTGCGGTGCGCACGAACGTCGAACACGATCTTCAGCGCGATCACGAGCAGCAGCACCGGGGTCGTGTCGCCCAGCACCAGCGCCAGGCCGCCGCCGAAAATCAGCACCAGGTGCATGAACACGATGCGCCGGTAGGGCTCGGACATCTGGCGGTTGACCGTCTTGCCGCGGTACTCGGCGCGTCCCACGAAGTTCAGCCAGAACGACAGGCCATGGCTGAGGAACAACGCCAGCAGCGCCGGCCACAGGCGCAGGAACATGCGGCCCACGTCCGCGAGATCACCGCCGCCCGCGGCGCCGCCCGCCCCGACGCCCTCGATGAAGATCGTGTAGATGAACAGGAAGTGCACGGCCATGAAGCCGCCGAAGTGGCCGAGAAAAAACAGGCCGGCGAACAGGCCCAGCCAGCGGCCGATGACGAGGATCTTGGCGAGGTTCCAGAACCCGACGACGGCGCTTTCGGCCCAGTACAGCACCATCACATCGGACAGGCGCCAGCCGAAAAACACCGCGCCGGCGACCGGCACCAGGTTGGCGATTACCAGCGCCAGCGTCACGGGCGTCAGCCAGCCGCCTTCGGCGGCGGCCGGTGCAACCGGCGTTACGGGCGGTTCCGCCACCCGCGCCGTCGATAGGTGATCCGATTTGACGGCCTGCGGGACGGAATCCCACTCCGCTTCGACATCGCCCGGAACGGCATCGCCCTCGCGGATCGATTTCCCACTGGCCATTTCGATCCCGCTGGCGATCGCGCCCTGCGCCATCGGATCGACGGCGGAACCGAAGGCGAAGGCGTTCGCGCCGTAATCGAATTCGAAATGCCGACCGCGCCAGGACTTGCCGGATTTCGGTTGCGGTTCGACCACGCGCAGGTTGCGCATCCGGCCGACGTCGAACGTCGTCCCCAGCCCCAGCATCGGCAGGCCGATCACGATTTCCAGGCCGTTCGGGCCGGCCCGCAGCACCTCGCGCCCGAAAAGCAGCAGGCCCAGGATCGCCCCCATCATCAGCAGGCCGACCGACCAGCCGATCAGCCAGAACCCCATGAAGGCGATGCCGACCAGGTCGAACAGGGAGTCGACGCCACCGAGTTCGCCGGCGACCTGCCGCCCCGTCGTCACCGCCGGGACGGCGAAAACCGCCACCATGACGGCCAGGACCACGATGGCCGGCCAGGGACGACGGAACGGAAACACCCGCACGAAATCGCCGTCGTTGCCCGGGTTTCCGAAACGCACCCGGAAAGCCGGCCTGGCGCCTTTCCTGATCACGGCGCAAATAGTACCATCGAGGTGATGCCCACGGTGATCCAGTGAACCCCGTTTCCCAGGACAGGCTGCTCGACGAATTGCGCCAGACCGTGCCCCCGGACATCCTGCTGCACAGCGAGGAAGCCCGGCGGCCGTTCGAGTGCGACGGCCTGATGGTGTACCGCAAGCTGCCGTTGCTCGTCGCGCTGCCCGAAAACGCCGGCCAGGTGCGGGACATCCTGAAGACCTGCCACCGGCTGGGCGTTCCGGTCGTGACCCGCGGCGCCGGCACCGGGCTGTCGGGGGGCGCGCTGCCGCTCGAAGACGGCCTGCTGCTGGTCCTCAGCCGCATGAACCGGATTCTCGAAATCGATGCCGACAACCGCACCGCCCGGGTCGAGCCCGGCGTGCGCAACCTCGCCGTCAGCGAGGCGGTGGCGCCGCTCGGCCTGTACTACGCGCCCGATCCCTCCTCGCAGATCGCCTGCAGCATCGGCGGCAACGTGGCGGAAAATTCCGGCGGCGTGCACTGCCTGAAGTACGGCCTGACCGTCCACAACGTGCTGCAGGTGAAGCTGCTGACCATCGAGGGCGAGGAACTGCTGATCGGCAGCGGCGCCCTGGATGCGCCCGGTTACGACCTGCTGGCGATCGTCAACGGCTCGGAAGGCATGCTGGGCGTGATCACCGAGGTGACGCTGCGCCTGCTGCCGCGACCGCAGACGGCGCAGGTCGTGCTGGCCGGCTTTGCGACGGTGGCGGCGGCCGCGGCGGCCGTCGGCGCCATCATCGGCGCCGGCATCGTGCCGGCCGGGCTGGAAATGATGGACCGCCTGTCGGTCGACGCCGTGGAAGCCTTCATCGCCCCCGGCTATCCGCGCGACGCCGAAGCCGTGCTGCTGTGCGAACTCGACGGCGGCGCGGCCGAGGTCGCCGAGCAGATGCGGCGGGTGCGTGAGATCCTCGACCACGAGGGCGCCACCTCGATCACGGTTTCGACGAGCGAGTCGGAACGCCTTCGGCTCTGGGCCGGGCGCAAGAACGCTTTTCCGGCGGTCGGCCGCATCAAGCCGGACTACTACTGCATGGACGGCACGATCCCGCGCCGTGAACTGCCCGAGGTGCTCGCGCAGATCGCCGCCGACGCGGCGGACATCGGCCTGACCGTGGCCAACGTGTTCCACGCCGGCGACGGCAACCTGCACCCCCTGATCATGTACGACGCCGATCAGCCGGGCGAGCTCGAAAAGGCCGAGGCGCTGGGTGCGAAGATCCTGCGGCGCTGCATCGAAGCCGGCGGCACCGTCACCGGCGAACATGGCGTCGGCATGGAAAAAATCGATTCGATGTGCGAGCAGTTCAGCGCCGCGGAACTGGAACAGTTCCACGCGCTGAAACGGGCCTTCGACCCGCGCGGTCTGCTCAACCCGGGCAAGGCGGTGCCCACCCTGAACCGCTGCGCCGAGCTGGGCGCGATGCACGTACACGGCGGCGCCCTGCCCTTTCCCGACCTGCCGAGGTTCTGATGACCGATTGCGGACAGCAGATCGCCGACCGGGTCCGCGCCGCCGCCGCCGAGGCGACGCCCCTGGTGATTCGCGGTGGCGGCAGCAAGGCGTGGTATGGCGATCCGCCGCGGGGCGACACGCTCGACGTCACGGACCATGCCGGCGTCGTCGAGTACGACCCCGGCGAACTCGTTCTGACCTGCCGCGCGGGCACGCCGCTGGCCGAATTGCGCGCGCTGTTACAGGAAAACGGGCAACACCTGCCGTTCGATCCGCCCGCCTTCGGCGCCGCCGCGACCATCGGCGGCGCCGTCGCCTGCGGCTTCTCCGGCCCGGCGCGGCCGTGGACGGGAGCGCTGCGCGATTACCTGCTCGGCACGCGCGTCGTCAACGGACGTGGCGAAATCCTGCGCTTCGGCGGCCAGGTGATGAAAAACGTGGCCGGTTACGACGTCTCCCGCCTGATGGCCGGAGCCCGCGGCACCCTCGGCGTGCTGCTGGACGTTTCCTTCAAGGTACTGCCGCGACCGGCCGCCGAGCGCACGCTGCGCTTCGCCTGCGCCCAGGGCGAGGCCATCCGGCGGATGAACGCCTGGGCGGGACAACCGCTGCCGCTGTCCGGCGCCGCGTGGGACGACGGCTCGCTGTGGCTGCGCCTGGCGGGCGCGCAGAGCGAAGTGGACCAGGCCACGAAAACCCTCGACGGTCGCGCGGTCGAGGACGACGGGTCCTGGCAGGCCCTGCGCGAACACGAACTCGGATTCTTCGCCGGCGACGCCCCCCTCTGGCGACTCTCGCTGCCGCCGGCGACCGCGCCGCTGGACCTCGCCGGTCCGTGCCTGGTCGACTGGGGCGGCGCGCAGCGCTGGTATCGCGGCGCTGAAGCGCCAGACCGCGTTCGCTCGGTCACCGCAGCGGCCGGCGGCCACGCCACGCTGTTCCGCGGCCCGCCGGGGATCGAGCGGTTTCACCCGCTGCCCGACGCCGCGGCGCAGTTGCAGGCGCGCATCCGGCAGGCCTTCGATCCGCACGGCATTCTCAACCGGCGCGCGGAGGCGCCGGCGTAGTGCAGGTCACGTTGCCGCCGGACCTGCACGACACCGACGACGGTCGCGACGCCGAGCGCATTCTCCGCACCTGCGTGCATTGCGGTTTCTGCAACGCGACCTGCCCCACCTACCAGTTGCTCGGCGACGAGCGGGACGGCCCGCGCGGGCGGATTTACCAGATCAAGGAAATGCTCGAGCACGGGCGCGCCAGCGAGGAGGCGCGCCTGCATCTCGACCGTTGCCTGACCTGCCGCGCCTGCGAGACGACCTGCCCCTCCGGCGTCGAGTATCACCGCCTGCTCGAGATCGGGCGCGCGTTCGTCGAGCGGCACCTGCCGCGCCCGTTCGCGGAGCGGCTGCAACGCGACGCCCTGCTGGCCGTCGTGCCGCAACCGGAACGGTTCGGCCCGCTGCTGGCCCTGGCCCGGGCCGCGCGGCCACTGCTGCCGGCATCGATCAAGGCGTCGCTGCCGACGAAGCCAGCGGCCGCCGAACACTGGCCGGCGCGCGATCACCCGCGCCGCGTGCTGCTGCTGGAGGGCTGCGTGCAGTCGGTCACCCACCCGCGCATCAATGCCGCCACCGCGCGCGTTCTGGACCGCCTCGGGGTTCGCGCGCTGCCCGCAGCCGGTTGCTGCGGCGCGCTGAGCCACCACCTGTCGCGGGAGGCGCGCATGCGGGACACCCTGCGGCGCAACATCGATGCCTGGTGGCCAGAGGTCGAGGCCGGCGCCGAGGCGGTGCTGCTGACCGCCAGCGGCTGCGCACCGACGGTCCGGGACTACGGCCGGCTGCTGCGCAACGACCCCGCCTACGCCGAACGCGCGGCGCGCCTGGCCGCACTGGCCATGGACATCTCGGAATTCATCGAGGGCGAAGACCTGTCGGCACTGGATCCGTTACCGGCCACGGAGCGCCCCATCGCCTTCCAGGCGCCCTGCTCCCTTCAGCACGGTCTGCAGCGCGCCGGCCGCGTCGAATCGCTGCTGACCGGCCTGGGTTTCAAACTGACCCCGGTCGCCGACGCCCACCTGTGCTGCGGCTCGGCCGGCAGCTACGCCGTGCTGCAACGAGAACTGTCGGAGCGCCTGCTGGCCAACAAGATACGCAACCTCGAAGCCGGCGACCCGGCCCTGATCGCCACCGCCAACATCGGCTGCCTGATGCACCTCGAAAAGGCGACCGAGCGCCCCGTGCGCCACTGGATCGAACTGCTCGACGTCTGAGTCAGCCGCGGACGGGATACGCGGTCGGCAGCCCTCCTTGCTTTTCAGAACGCAGGCCGGTCGAGCGGCGTCAGTCCGCCTCGACCCGGTACGCGTCGAATTTTTTCCGGGCACGCAGGAGATCCAGGTTGCGCTTGCCGTCGGCGATGCGCAGCACCGCGTCGAGGTCCCGGTACTTGAGGTAGACGATGCCGCGGTTCCCGGCGCCGGACAGATCGGCCTTCGCGCCGGCTTCGATGTGCTCGCCCTGCAGCCAGGCGAAGGGGATGCGCAGGCGCCGGTCGGCCATTTCGAGTCGCGCGGCGCCGGTGATGTCGGCGACGCTCAGGGCCCGGGCCAGGAAATCGGGGCGCCAACCGTCCTGGTTACGGAACAGCGTCACCAGCGGACGGGAATCGCTGACCCGGAGTTCGGCCTCGACGCCGAGGCGCAACGGCTCACGGAACACGGTGTCGCCACGGGTGAGATCGAGTTCGGCATACCAGCCGGCCTCGTCGAAGACATTTTCTCCCCCCTTAAGGCTGACGTCGTCCAGCCGCAGGCTTGAACCGGCGATGTCGAAGGCCATGTCGGCCGGCCGCCCCCCGGCCACGGTGATTGCCGCCTGCAGATCGCCCCGCACGTCCTGCCCGTCGATCACCAGGTCCACACCCTCGGCGTCCAGGCGCACCCAGCCCTGCGCATCATCGGATTTCAGCAGCAATTCGGAGGTCAGTGACGCGTCGCCCCCGGTCAGGGCGAGCGGCGCATCCGGGGGCAGATAGCGGTTGAACACGGTCATGTCGGTAACGCGCCCCGCCGGCATCCGGAACGCCAGTTCGTAATCCGCTTCCTCGGCATCGAAATCGACGTCCTCGATACGTGCCACGACATCGATCCGCACGTCCTCGACGTACGTCGCCCGATCCTCGCGCCGGCGCAGATCCGCGTCCTCGAGCGTCAGCGCGATGCGCCAGTCCGCGTTCTCGCCGCCCGCTTCGACGGCCAGGCTGATTTCACCGCGGCCGCGAGTCGCGTAATCGAGGAAGTTGAACACCAGCCCGTCGGATTGCAGCGTCACGTCGGTGCCCGGCGCGGGCCGGCCGCGCTCCAGCCGCGCGGTGCCCGCCAGCGTCGCGTCGCCGCCGGTTCGCGTGTGATACCGGTCGCCGAAAAACAGGCCGAGCCAGGCGAGCTCCGAGACGTAACCGCGGAAATCGAACGCCCCGTCAGCGCCGGCCAGCAGGTCCCTGATCCGGGTCTCGGCCAGGACGTTGAACAGGTCGACCACGTCGTGCCGGTCCGAGCGGCGTGACGCGACGACATCGACACGCCCGCGCTGCAATTCCAGCCCGGCGCGCCAGGCGGGCGGCGCGTCGGCGCCGTCGCGTCGCAGGCGGGCGCCGTCGATGCGCACGTAGCTGCCGTCGACCCGCGCGCCGTCGGTGGTCACCGACGGATTCTCGAGTTTCAGGCCGGCGTCGAGATCGGTCAGGAAGCGGTAGTCACCGAGCCCGAGGTCGGCGGCATTCGAATCCAGCGTCAGGTCGATGGCGTAGGCCGTCGGCCGAATCTGCGCCCGACCGGACAGATTGCCCTGCCCGCCGTGCAGGCGGAGCGGCCAGCGTTCCGGCAGGTACGGTCGTAACGCGGCAAAATCGGGAATGTCCAGCCGGCCGATGTCCGCCTCGATGACCCGGCTCGTGTCGGGCCGGTTCGGGTCCCG
Organism: Lysobacterales bacterium; assembly: GCA_037384065.1. GTDB lineage: Bacteria > Pseudomonadota > Gammaproteobacteria > Xanthomonadales > SZUA-36 > JABDPF01. Next base: position 4,467 of record JARROJ010000022.1, on the reverse strand, counting down.
CAACACGCGCCCGTCGCCGCCAACCGTCAGCAGCAGCCCCTGCCCGGTCAGCAGGACGGCGGCGTCCGCCGCCCGCAGCACGCGCAGGTCGCCGTAGTGGAACGTGAGCGCCATCTGTTCCGGGGCGCGCTCGCCCATGCGCAGACCGACCGCACCCGCGCCCTCGACCCGGTGCCCCAGCAGGCCGACCGCCAGATCGCGCGCCGCGACCGCCAGATCGGTGCCCGGCAGTACCACACCGCGCTCGTAGCGCAGGCGTCCGACCACGTTTCCGCGCCCGCGGACGTCGAAATCGCCGATATCCGGCACGAACAGGTTCAGGAACGCCAGGCTGTCGAGATCGACCTCGGTGTCGAGGTCGAAGCTCAGGACGCGAAGCAGGGCCACGCCCCGATCCTCCCGCGGGTTGAACGGGGCGAAGGCCAGCGCCCCCCGCACCCGCCCATCGGTGAACAGGACGCGATCGCCGCGCAGACGGTGCGGGCCGAGCTCCAGCTCCAGGTCGTCGACGTCGAGCCGCAGCGGGCCGCCCCGGGTCCGGTATTCGAGACCGCCCGAGACCCGGCCCTGCGCCGCGCCGCGCAGGTCATGGACCCAGTAGCTGAGCGCGCCGGAGACGGCGGCGGCGTTCACCGCGACGCGCCACGGCCGACGGGTGCGGTAGGGACTCAAATCGGCGGGGGTCACGGGCCGGCCTTCGATGTCCGGAAAGAACGGCGCGTCGGCGCGGTAGTCCCGATCCGGCCGGGGGCGCGGCCGCTGCCGGTAGTCGAGGTCGGTTGCGGCGATACCGTACAGGTCGACCGTCTTCCAGAGCAGCGGCACGGGGTTGATGAACCCGGAGACCGATGCGGCCCGGAGCTGCCAGAGCTGTCGCTTCGAATTGCCGTTCGCGAATACGCCGCGCGCCTGGACGTGAAACGGAACCAGGCTCCAGGCGCGGTCCCAGCGGACCAGGAACTTCTCGGGCCGGATGGCGCTGATCGCCTGCTGGGTCGGCGGCAGGTACAGCAACGCGTTGACCACGACGACCCAGACCGCCCAGCCGATCAGCAGCGGTCGCAGCACGCGCGCGGGCCATGAACCGCTCCGACGGGATCCGTTCATGGCGGGCCGCCGACCGGTCCGGTTGCTGTCCCTGTTTCCACGGCCGTCAGTGTACGACACAATACGTTTCCACACGCCAGAGGACGCCGCCACGTGCAGCCCGACCGTTCGCCACGCCGCATCATCGAAGTCGACGCCCTGCGCGGCTTCGCGCTGTTCGGCCTGTTCATCGTGCACATGGTCGAGTACTTCGAGCTGTTCTGGTACGCACCGGAATGGGGTCCGGTGCACGACGCCGTGTTTTTTCTCTTCGGCGGCAAGGCCTACGCGATCTTCGCGCTGTTGTTCGGGTTCAGTTTCAGCCTGATGATGGGCCGGCAGGCGCAACGCGGTCTCGATTTCCGCGCGCGTTTCGCGTGGCGCCTCGCGCTGCTGCTCGTCCTGGGTTACCTGCACGGCCTGCTCTACAGCGGCGACATTCTCCAGGTGCTGGCGCTGACCGGCCTGTTGCTGATCGCGCTTTACCCGCTCGGCAGCCGGGGTCTGCTGGTGGTCGCGGCCCTGGGCCTGCTGCAGGCGCCCAGGCTGGTCGAACTCGGCCTGGCGCTGGGCGGCGCGGCCGACGTCGCGCAGCAACACCATCCCGGCCTGATGGCCGAGACCTTCGCCATCTACGCGAACGGCAGCTTCGCCGACGTGGTGCAGCGCAACGTCTGGGCCGGCCAACTCGGCAAGTGGCTGTTCATGCTGGAAAGCGGGCGGCTCTGGAACGTCATCGGCATGTTCTGCGTGGGCGTGGTGCTCGAACGAAACCGCTTTTTCGAGACCTTCGGCGAGCGCGCCGGGCGGGCATTCGGGGCCGGACTCGCCCTGCTCGTCCTGCTGGCCGCGGTCGCGGTCGCCGAGCGCGCGCTCGCCGCGACGCGCCTGGCGGAGGACGCCGCCGGCCTGGCCCGCGCGATCCTCGACCAGTACGGCAACAACCTGCTGACCGGGCTCTGGGTGCTGCTGTTCCTGGCCGCCTGCCACGCGCCGCTGCTGCGCCGTGCAACCGCCTGGCTGGCCGCCCCCGGTCGCATGAGCCTGACCATCTACGTGACCCAGTCCCTGTACGGGGTGCCGCTGTTCTACGGCTTCGGGCTCGGCCTGTACACGGGCTTCGGGCAGCGCAATGCCCTGTTGCTCGGACTCGTCCTGTGGGGCGCGCAGATGGTGCTCGCGCGGTGGTGGCTGCGGCGCTACCATTACGGTCCACTGGAGTGGTTGTGGCGCTCGGCCACCTGGCTGAGTTTCGCCGTGCCGTGGAAACGGCCGGCCGACGCCGACGCGCGGCGCGGAGCCTGACGTGATGTTGCGACTGCTGACCCCGGTGGCCCCGCTGCTCGTGGGCGTGGCCATCCTGCTGATCGGCCAGGGCCTGCAGGGCACCCTGTTGCCCGTGCGCGCGAACCTGGAAGGATTCAGCACCCTGACGATCGGCCTGATGGGCGGCGCCTACTTCTTCGGCTTCACGCTCGGCTGCCTGCGCGGGTCGAACCTCGTGCGCCGGGTCGGCCACGTGCGGGTCTTCGCCGCGATGACCGCCGCCGCCTCGGCCGCCCCGCTGCTGCACGGCCTGTGGGTGGACATCTGGGTCTGGAGCGCGTTGCGCCTGGTCAGCGGCTACTGTTTCGCGGTGCTGTACGTGGTCATCGAGAGCTGGCTGAACGAGCAGTCCACCAACGAGACCCGCGGCGCCGTGTTCTCCGCCTACACGCTGATCACGCTGACGATGATGGCCGGCGGGCAGCAGATGCTGCTGCTGCATCCGCCCCAGCAGATGGCGCTGTTCGCCATTGCGTCGGCGCTCGTCTCGATCGCGGCCATTCCGGTGGCGCTGTCGCGCACCGCCACGCCCGCGCATCACGAAACCGAGGTGCGGCTCGATCTGCGTCGCATGTTCGCCATATCGCCCGCGGGCGCCCTGGGCAGCCTGGCGGCCGGCCTGACCAACGGCGCCTTCTGGTCGCTGGCGCCCGTATTCGTCGCCGGCTACACCGACGACCTCAAGATCATCGCGTTTTTCATGACCGCGGCGGTGCTCGGCGGGGCCGCCGGGCAATGGCCGCTCGGCCGCTGGTCGGATTACGTCGACCGCCGCTGGGTCATCGTGGCCGCAGCCGTGGCCGGAACGCTGGTCGGCCTGGCGCTGTGGAGCTTCGCCGGCATCGTGACCCCGGCCGTCCTGCTGGCGCTCAGCGCCGCCTGGGGCGCAATCGCCTTTCCCCTGTACGCGGTGTCCGCCGCCCATGCCAATGACTACGCGCGCGACAACGAATACGTGATGATCTCGAGCGGCCTGCTGCTGATGTTCGGTATCGGCGCGATCGCCGGCCCGTTCATCGCGCCACTGCTCATGGACGCGCTCGGCGCCGGCGGGCTCTACCTGTTCACGGCGGTCGTCCACGCCCTCCTCGCGGCCTACACGGTACTCCGGATTTCGCGCCGCGCGCCGCCACCGGACGAAGAGCACGTGCCATTCAGCGATGCGCTGGCGGCGACACAAACGGCCTCGCACGTGTACGAGGACGAACTCTGAGCGGCGTCATCGCGATCCGCGCCCCTGCGCTAGAATGTGGCCTCGTCACCACCACGGTACACGGACCCCATGGCCCCCTATGTCCCCGCTCTCGTCTGGCTGATCAGCGCGCTCGCCTTCGAGTTCATCGCGCGTCGGCGCGGCGCCACGCCGACGCGGCCGTGGCGGCTCGCGGTGGTCTTGTTCGGGCCGCTTGCCATACCGCTGGCGTTCCTGCTGCGTCCCGACAGCGACCGGGAATGATGTCGGCGTGACGCAGCGCATCCTGCTCTGGGCCGGCGTGGCGATCGCGCTGTCGCTGACCGTCGCAGCCACCGCCTGGCTTTATGCGCGCAGCACGACCGCGCAACTGTTCGGGGAACTGGTCGACCGCGTCGAGACGAGCGAACCGGTGGTCGCGCTGACCTTCGACGACGGCCCGATGCCGGGTTTCACCGACGAGATCCTGGCCATCCTGGAACGCGAGCAGGTGCACGCGACGTTTTTCCTGGTCGGCGAGGCGATCGCGGCCTACCCCGGCGAAACGGAACGGATCGTCGCCGCCGGCCACGAGGTCGGCAACCACTCCTACAGTCACCGGCGCATGGTCCTGATACCTTACGACTCCGTCGCCGACGAACTGCAGCGCACCGATCAGCTGATCCGCGCCGCCGGGTACACGGGCCCGATCCGCTTCCGGCCGCCGTACGGCAAGAAGCTGGTCAACCTGCCGCGCTACCTGGCCCGCGAGGGCGTGACCTCGATCACCTGGGATGTCGCACCGGACTCGTACGGCGACCCGGCGCCGGATCGCGAGCGCTTGGTCCGGACCACCCTGGAACAGGTGCGCCCCGGCTCCATCG
>JARROJ010000021.1:0-93662 GCA_037384065.1 Lysobacterales bacterium | reverse complement strand
CAGTACGGGACAAGCATAATGGGTCAGAAAGTACATCCGACAGGCATCCGCCTTGGCATCGCCAAGGACTGGAATTCCACCTGGTACGCCGAGAAGGGCGACTATGCCGAGCAGCTGAACTCCGATCTGCAGGTGCGTGAATTCCTGCAAAAGCGTTTGGCTCAGGCCGCGGTGAGCAAGATTCAGATCGAGCGCCCGGCCAAGTCCGCGCGGATCACGATCCACACGGCGCGCCCGGGTATCGTCATCGGCAAGAAGGGCGAGGATATCGAGCGTCTGCGGCGCGAAGTCAGCGCGTTGATGGGTGTGCCGACGCACATTACGGTCCAGGAGATCCGCAAGCCGGAACTCGACGCCAAGCTGGTCGCGGAAGGCATCGCGCAGCAGCTCGAGCGCCGCATCATGTTCCGCCGGGCGATGAAGCGCGCCGTCGGCAACGCGATGCGCCTGGGCGCCCTGGGCATCAAGGTTTCGGTCGCCGGCCGGCTGAACGGCGCCGATATCGCGCGCAGCGAATGGTACCGCGAGGGTCGCGTACCGCTGCATACCCTGCGCGCCGATGTCGACTACGGCACCTACGAGGCGCGCACCACGTATGGCGTGCTGGGCGTCAAGGTCTGGATCTACAAGGGCGAAGTGTTCGACCTGCACGGTTCGGACGGCGAAAGCAAGCGCAACCAGCCGGCGGCGAGCTAGGAGATTGAACGATGCTGCAACCAAAGCGTACAAAATTCCGTAAGCAGCAGAAGGGCCGTAATCGTGGCCTGGCGCATGTAGGCAATCGCGTCAGCTTCGGCGAATACGGACTCAAGGCCACGACCCGCGGTTTCATTACCGCCCGCCAGATCGAGGCGGCGCGTCGGGCCATTACCCGCTACGTGAAGCGTGGCGGAAAGCTGTGGATCCGCGTCTTTCCGGACAAGCCGGTGACCAAGAAGCCGGTCGAAGTCCGCATGGGCAAGGGCAAGGGTAATGTCGAATACTGGGTGGCACCGATCCAGCCCGGGCGCGTCCTGTACGAAATCCAGGGCGTGACCGAAGATCAGGCCCGCGAGGCGTTTCGCCTGGCGGCCGCCAAGCTGGCGGTGAAGACCACGTTCGTGAAGAGGTCTGTGCTGTGATGAATGCGCAAGATTTGAGAGAAAAGAACGAAGGCGAACTGCGCGAGGAACTCTCCGGGCTGCTCCGTGAGCAGTTCAACCTGAGAATGCAGCGCGGCATCGGCCAGCTGTCGAAGCCGAGTGAACTGCGCCGCGTGCGCCGTGACATCGCGCGAGTCCGCACCGTATTGAATGAAAAGAAGCAGGGTGAAGCGTCATGAGCACGACCGAATCCGTAAAACGCCTGAAGACCGGCCGCGTGATCAGCAACAAGGCGGACAAGACCGTCACCGTGCTGCTCGAGCGCCAGGTCAAACATCCGCTGTACGGCAAGTACATCAAGCGGTCGACCAAGGTCCATGCGCACGACGAAGACAACAGCTGCGGCGAAGGCGACTTGGTCAGAATTTCGGAATGCCGTCCGCTTTCCAAGACGAAGAGCTGGCGGGTGGTAGAGATCGTGGAGCGCGCCCAATAGGGTGCCGGCCTGAAGGTCTCCTGAGCAGAGGACATCGACGATGATTCAGATGCAGACAATGCTTTCGGCCGCGGACAACAGCGGTGCGCGCCGGCTCCAGTGCATCAAGGTGCTGGGCGGCTCGAAGCGCCGTTATGCGCGTATTGGCGACGTGATCAAGGTCACGATCAAGGAAGCGATTCCGCGCGGCAAGGTAAAGAAGGGCGAGGTATACAACGCCGTCGTCGTTCGAACGACGTCGGGTGTGCGTCGGCGTGACGGATCCCTGATCCGTTTCGACGGCAATGCAGCCGTTCTGCTGGACAACAAGCACGAGCCGATCGGGACGCGTATTTTCGGCCCGGTCACGCGCGAACTCCGGGGTGAGAAGTTCATGAAGATCGTCTCGCTCGCGCCCGAAGTGCTGTAAGCAAGGGTAAGGAACGATGAAACGAATTCGTAAAGGCGACGAAGTGATCGTCACGACCGGCCGCAGCAAGGGCCAGCGCGGCCACGTCATGCGCGTGGTCGGCGACCGACTGCTGGTCGAAAACGTCAACATGGTGAAGAAGCACCAGAAGCCCAACCCCTCGATGAACCAGTCTGGTGGCATCGTGGAGAAGGAGGCGCCGATTCACCAGTCCAACGTGGCGCTGTACAACCCGGCGACCGGCAAGGGCGACCGCGTGTCGTTCAAGCTGCTCGAAGACGGCCGCAAGGTGCGGATCTTCAGCTCCACCGGCGAATCAGTGGATATTTAAGGATCGTCAGATGTCCAGATTACAGAACTATTACAAGGAAACCGTGGTGCCCGAACTGCAGAAGCAGTTCGACTACAAGAACGCCATGGAGGTGCCCCGGATCACCAAGGTCACCCTCAACATGGGTGTCGGCGAGGCCGTGGGCGACAAGAAGGTGATGGACCGCGCCGTTGGTGACATGACCGCCATTTCGGGTCAGAAGCCCGTGGTCAGGCTCGCCCGCAAGTCGGTCGCGAGCTTCAAGATCCGCGACGGCTGGCCGGTGGGCTGCATGGTCACCCTGCGCCGTGAGCGCATGTATGAGTTCATCGACCGCCTGGTGAACATCGCGATTCCGCGAATTCGCGACTTCCGCGGCCTGAACCGCAGGTCGTTCGACGGGCGCGGAAACTTCAGCATGGGCGTGAAGGAGCAGATCATGTTTCCGGAGATCGATTACGACAAGATCGACGCGATCCGCGGCATGGACATCACCATTACGACCACGGCGAAAACCGACGACGAAGCACGGGCCCTGCTGAAGGCCTTCAACTTCCCGTTCAGAGAAAGGTAAAGGACTCACGATGGCAAAGGTATCAATGGTCAACCGCGAGAAGCGACGCGAAAAACTGGTCCGGAAGTACGCCAAGAAGCGTGCCGAACTGAAGGCGATCGTCGCGGATCCGGACATCGGCTTCGAAGAAAAGCAGGCCGCCATTTTTGCGTTGCAGAAACTGCCGCGTGATTCGAGCCCGGTGCGTCAGCGCCCGGCTTCCAAGGTGAAGACCGGTATCGCGCACGTGTTGAAGGACGAGGGCTACATTACCGATTACCGCGACGCGGAGATCGATGGCAAGCCGGCGCTCGAAATTACGCTGAAGTATGCCGATGGCCGCGGTGTCATCGAAACCATGAAGCGTGTGAGTCGGCCCGGATTGCGCCAGTATCGCGGCAAGGACGACCTGCCGAAGATCCAGAACGGCCTCGGTATCGCGGTCGTCAGCACGTCCAATGGGATCATGACCGACGCCGCGGCCCGGGCAGCCGGCCAGGGCGGCGAGATCCTGTGCATCGTGACGTGATGCGGCGGACGATTGGGAGAAGAACATGTCACGTATAGCTAAAGCTCCGATTGAGGTGCCTTCCGGCGTGGAGATCAAGATCTCGGACGCCGAAGTGAGCGTCAAGGGCCCGAAAGGCAGCCTGGTGCAGAAAATGCACCCGAACGTCAGCCTGGAGCAGGAAGACAACAACATCACGGTCAAGGCGGCCAACGATTCGAGCGTTCCGATGGCGGGCACATTCCGCTCGCTGGTGAACAACATGGTCGTCGGCGTGTCCGATGGTTTCGAGAAGAAACTGACGCTGGTCGGCGTGGGCTACCGCGCGCAGATGCAGGGCAACAAACTGACGCTGGCGCTGGGTTATTCGCATCCGATCGAGTTCGCGGCGCCCGAGGGCATCACGATCGAGGCGCCGAGCCAGACCGAGGTCGTGGTCAAGGGTTGCGACAAGCAGAAGGTCGGCCAGGTGGCGTCGGAAATTCGCGCATTCCGTCCGCCCGAACCCTACAAGGGCAAGGGTGTCCGCTACGCGGATGAGCGCGTGGTCCGTAAGGAGGCCAAGAAGGCCTGACCGCCTTCCCCGGCCACTGAGATTTCGAGGATACAGAGATGGACAAGAAAAAGGCAGCACGGTTGCGCCGGGCGAAGAAGGCGCGCGCGCAGATTCGTCGCCTTGGCAAGCCGCGGCTTACGGTTCACCGGAGCCGTCAGCATATTTACGCCCAGGTTATCAATTCGGAGGACGGCCACGTGGTGGCGTCCGCTTCGACCCTGCAGAGCGACATTCGCGAGGGTCTGAACAGCACCTCCAACAAGGAGGCCGCCGCAGCCGTCGGCAAGGCCGTCGCCGAGCGCGCGGTCGAGGCGGGTGTGAAGGAAGTGGCGTTCGACCGTTCGGGATTCCGCTATCACGGCCGGGTGAAGGTCCTGGCCGACGCGGCCCGCGACGTCGGACTGGAATTCTAAATACAGGTAAGCATCATGGCGAAAATGGACCAAGACACAGGCGACGGCCTGCTCGAAAAACTGGTAGCCGTCAACCGTGTGGCCAAGGTGGTCAAAGGCGGCCGCATTTTCGGCTTCACCGCGCTCAGCGTGGTTGGAGACGGTAACGGCCGTATCGGTTTCGGTTACGGCAAGGCCCGCGAGGTGCCGGTGGCCATCCAGAAATCGATGGAAAAGGCGCGGCGCAACATGGTTACGGTCTCCCTGCGGGAGGGCACGCTGTGGCACGCGGTCAAGAGCAGCCACGCCGGATCCCGGATCTACATGCAGCCCGCTTCCGAAGGTACCGGCGTAATCGCCGGTGGCGCGATGCGCGCCGTGCTCGAAACCGTGGGCGTGCGTAACGTCCTGGCCAAGAGCGTGGGTTCCAACAATCCGATCAACCTGGTGCGCGCGACCATCAAGGGTCTGCAGGCGATGCAGAGCCCCGAGTCCGTGGCCGCCAAGCGTGGCAAGCCGGTTGAGGACATCATGGCGAACGTCGGGTAAAAGCAATGGCCAAGAAAAAACAGATCAAAGTCACCCTGGTGCGCTCTCCGATCGGGTTCCAGCCCAAGCATCGGGAATGCGTGCGCGGGCTCGGCCTGAAGCGCATGCACCAGTCGGTCGTGCTGGAGGACACTCCCGCCATCCGGGGCATGGTCAACAAGGTCGATTACATGGTACGAGTGGAAGAAGCCTGAGCGAGCGGCCGCTTCTGCGAACCTAAATCAAGGAAAGTACAGCGATGAAACTCAACGAACTGAGCCCGGCAGCGGGCAGCAAAAAAGACCGCAAACGCGTCGGGCGCGGCATCGGTTCCGGTCTCGGCAAGACCGCGGGCCGCGGTCATAAAGGCCAGAAGTCGCGTTCGGGCGGCAAGGTCAAGATCGGTTTCGAAGGCGGCCAGATGCCGCTGCAGCGGCGCCTGCCGAAGCGCGGGTTCGCTTCGCGCCTGGCCCGCTATAACGCGGAGGTCCGTCTGTACCAGCTCCAGGCCATGAAGGCGGACGTGATCGACCTCGAGACGCTGAAGTCCGAGAACGTCGTCGGCCATGACGCGCGCAAGGTCAAGATCATCAACACCGGCGCGCTTGAACGTGCCGTCACCGTCAAGGGTCTCGCCGTTACCAAGGGCGCACAGGCTGCGATCGAAGCGGCCGGAGGCAAGGTGGAATAATGGCGCGTTCCCCGTCACAAATGGCGGAAACCCTGAGCGGGCTCGGGCGCCTGACCGAACTGCGGCAGCGTCTGCTGTTCGTGTTCGCGGCGCTGATCATTTACCGGATCGGGACCTTCATCCCGGTTCCCGGGGTGAATCCGCAGGCCCTGTTGCAGTTCATGAACTCCCAGCAGGGCACGATCGTCGACGTGTTCAACCTGTTCACGGGCGGCGCCCTCGAGCGTTTCTCGCTGTTTGCACTGGGTGTCATGCCGTACATCTCGGCTTCGATCATCATGCAGTTGATGAGCAGCGCGGTGCCGCAGTTGCAGCAGTTGAAGAAGGAAGGCTCGAGCGGTCGCCAGAAGATTACCCAGTACACGCGCAACTTCACGGTCATCCTGGCCGCGATCCAGGCGGGCGGCGTCGCCTTCGCCCTGCAGGGTCAGTCCTCCGTGGTGCTGGCGCCCGGGTTCGGCTTCCTGTTCACGGCGGTCGTCAGCCTGACGGCGGGCACGATTTTCCTGATGTGGCTGGGTGAGCAGATCACCGAGCGCGGCGTCGGCAACGGCATTTCGCTGATCATCTTCGCGGGTATCGTCGCGGGTCTGCCGCGGGCCGTGGCCGGTACGCTCGAACTGGTCAATACCGGCCAGCTGAGCATTCCGGCGATGCTGATCATTCTTGCGCTGGTACTGGCGGTGATTTACTTCATCGTTCGTGTCGAGCGCGGACAGCGTCGAATCACGGTCAACTACGCGCAGCGTCAGGGGCGCGTGGCGTACCAGAATCAGTCCACGCATCTGCCGCTGAAGGTCAACATGTCCGGCGTGATTCCGGCGATCTTCGCGTCCAGTATCGTGATCTTTCCGTCCACGCTGGCCACCTGGTTCAGCGGCTCGGAAGGGATGGGCTGGTTGACCGACGTGTCGGCCGCGCTGACGCCCGGAAACCTGGCGTACACGATCCTGTATTCCGGCCTGATCATTTTCTTCTGTTTCTTCTACACCGCGATGGTGTTCAATTCGAAGGAAACGGCAGACAATCTGAAGCGTTCGGGCGCGTTCATTCCGGGTATCCGGCCGGGGCGCCAGACCGCGGAGTACATCGATCACGTGCTGACCCGCCTGACCATGGTCGGCTCGATCTACCTGGTCGCGGTCTGCCTGCTGCCGGACGTGTTCCGGGTGATGTGGCAGGTTCCGTTCTATTTCGGCGGCACCTCGGTCCTGATCGTGGTCGTCGTCATCATGGATTTCATCGCACAGATCCAGGCGCACCTGATTTCGCATCAGTACGACAGCCTGATGAAGAAAGCGAATCTGAAATCCTATGGTCGTTCCGGGGTGGTCCGGAGGTAATGAAATCGGCCGCCGAAGCGGCCTGTCGGGTTGCCCGTTGAACGGCACGCCCACTTGCATTGGAGAAGAGTGATGAAAGTGCAGGCTTCAGTTAAGAAAATCTGCCGAAACTGCAAGATCGTGCGGCGCAAGGGCGTGTTGTACGTCATTTGCAGCGAAAAGAAGCACAAGCAGCGGCAGGGCTGACCGGAAGATTCGGCCTGGTGGAAAGCAAAGTTTTTCAGGCTTTTACCAGCGATTTGTATTCGATATAATGTGCTGTTTACGTTCGCGGCACGAAGCTGACAGGAGTTTTTGAACATGGCTCGTATTGCAGGAGTCAACATTCCGGTGCAGAAGCACGCCTGGGTGGGTCTTACGCACATCTACGGTATCGGTAAGACACGCGCATACCAGATCTGCGAGGCGGCCGGCGTGGCGCCGGATACCCGGATTCGCGACCTGACCGAAGGTGAGGAAGAAGCGCTGCGCGCGGAAGTCGCCAGGATGACGGTCGAGGGTGACCTGCGCCGCGAGGTGGCGATGAACATCAAGCGACTGATGGACCTGGGGTGTTACCGGGGTCTGCGTCATCGCCGTGGCCTGCCGGTTCGCGGACAGCAAACCAAGACGAATGCACGCACCCGCAAGGGTCCGCGGCGTCCGATCAAGCGTTAAGGGCGGATTGAAACATGGCTAAGCCGATTCGTAAGAAAAGGGTCAAGAAGACCGTTGTCGAAGGCATCGCCCACGTGCATGCCTCGTTCAACAACACGATCATCACGATCACCGACCGCCAGGGCAATGCCCTGTCGTGGGCGACGGCCGGAGGCGCGGGTTTCCGCGGTTCCCGCAAGAGCACGCCGTTCGCCGCGCAGGTCGCCGCCGAGACGGCCGGCCGCGCCGCACTCGATTACGGACTGAAGAACCTGGACGTCCGCGTCAAGGGGCCGGGTCCGGGACGCGAGTCCTCGGTGCGCGCACTGCACGCCCTTGGCTACAAGATCACGAACATTACCGACGTGACGCCGATTCCGCACAACGGATGTCGGCCACCGAAAAAACGTCGCGTCTGACGGGAGTTAAACCAGATGGCAAGATACATCGGACCCACCTGTAAGCTGGCGCGCCGCGAAGGCGTCGACCTCGAGCTGAAGAGCCCGGCGCGCGGCCTCGAGTCCAAGTGCAAGCTGAACCAGCCGCCGGGGCAGCATGGCTCTTCGCGCCGCATGCGTTTGTCGGATTACGCGCTGCAGCTGCGCGAGAAGCAGAAGGTGCGCCGCACCTACGGCATTCTCGAGCGCCAGTTCCGGAATTACTACAAGCTGGCCGCGCAGCAGAAAGGCGCTACCGGCGAAAACCTTCTGCGCCTGCTGGAAAGCCGTCTCGACAACGTGGTGTACCGGATGGGCTTCGCGGTAACCCGCGCCCAGGCCCGCCAGATGGTCTCGCACAAGGCGATCTCCGTGAACGGCCAGACGGTGAACATTCCGTCGTACCGGATCAAGCCGGAAGACGTCATCGCGGTTCGCGAAAAGGCGAAAAACCAGCTGCGCGTGAAAGAGGCCGTGGCGCTGAGCCAGGAAATGGACCTCGTTCCGGCCTGGATGGAAGTCGATTCCAAGAAGTTCGAAGGCGTCTTCAAGGCTTATCCGGACCGCGACCAGTTGTCACCGGACATCAATGAGAACCTGATCGTGGAGCTTTACTCCAAGTAATCCCGCGCGGTTGCAGGGCGCTGATCCTGCAGCGCCGGACGCGGCGATCGGAACTACATCTGAAAGAACAGTAAAGAGGCGATCCCTATGGTGGGTGTAATTGAACAAATGTTGAAACCCAGCGCGGTCGGTGTGGATGAAATCAACCCGAACCGGGCCAAGATCACGCTGGAGCCGCTCGAGCGTGGTTTCGGTCACACGCTGGGTAACGCGCTGCGGCGCGTTCTGCTCTCGTCCATTCCCGGGTGCGCCATCGTCGAAGTTGAAATGGACGGCGTACTGCACGAGTACACGGCGATCGAGGGCCTGCAGGAAGACATCATCGAAGTCCTGCTCAACCTCAAGGGTATCGCGTTGCGCATGCACGAGCGCGACGAGGCCGTTTTGACCCTGAGCAAGTCGGGCGCAGGCCCGGTGACGGCCGGCGACATCCAGCTCGACCACACCGTGGAAGTCGTCAATCCGGACCACCTCATCTGCAACCTGACCCAGGACGGCAGCGTGAACATGCGTCTGAAGGTCGTGCGTGGCGTCGGCTACCAGCCCGCCACCCAGCAGCTCATCGTCGGTGAGCAGGAAAGCCGGCCGATCGGCCGCCTGCAGCTCGACGCCTCCTTCTGCCCGGTGCGCAAGGTCGCGTACTCGGTGGATGCGGCCCGTGTCGAGCAGCGGACCAACCTCGACAAGCTGATCCTCGATATCGAGACGAACGGCACGGTGGACTGTGAAGGCGCGGTCAAGCTGGCGGCGAACATCCTGTACGATCAGCTGTCCGTGTTCGTCGATTTCAAGGCGCGCCAGGTCGTGGAAGTCGAGGAGAAGGAACAGGAAATCGACCCAGTGCTGTTGCGGCCGATCGACGACCTCGAACTGACCGTGCGCTCCGCGAACTGCCTGAAAGCGGAGAGCATTCTGTACATCGGCGACCTGGTGCAGCGCACCGAGGTCGAACTGCTGAAGACCCCGAACCTGGGCAAGAAATCCCTGACGGAAATCAAGGACGTACTCGCGTCGCACGATCTCTCGTTGGGCATGAAACTGGAAAACTGGCCGCCGGAGAGCCTCGTCGGCGCCTGAACAGGCGTTCGAACCCGCCCGGCGGAATGAGATAGGACACGACCATGCGTCACCAAAAAGCTGGAAGAAAACTGAACCGCGACAGCGCCCACCGTAAGGCCATGTTCCGCAACATGGCGTCGTCGCTGTTCGAGCATGAAATCATCAAGACCACCGTGCCGAAGGCGAAGGAACTTCGCCGCGTGGCCGAACCGCTGATTACGCTGGCGAAGACGGACAGCGTGGCGCATCGCCGCCAGGCTTTCGACCGGCTGCGCGACCGCGATGTGGTCACCAAGCTGTTCAATGAACTCGGGCCGCGCTACGCGGACCGCCCGGGCGGCTACCTCCGCATCATGAAATGCGGCTACCGTGCCGGCGACAGCGCGCCGATGGCCTACGTCGAACTGGTCGACCGCCCGCGCGCCGACGAGGGCGTCGAAGCGGAGTGACCGTACCGTTGGGTCGTCTCAGGACGATCATCGCGAAACACGAAGCCCGGCTCATGCCGGGCTTTTTCTTTGACAGGGCAGGATTCAGAACGCGGGTGCGCTTGGGTTGTCAGCGATCATCGCCATCTCCGCAATCCCCGGCCTTGCGGGGTGTATCCTTTTTTGTGCGGTAACCGGAACCAGAATGCGGGGCCCGTTGAGCACGTTGTACGTCTCAAATCGGTCCGAAGCGGACGCTCGCGCGAACGACGAAATTGGCGCGTTGTGCTACTCTCGCCGAACGTTCAGATTTGGCAGGTGGCTGTTCCATGAAATTTCTTGTTTCGATTTCCGCATTTCTGGTCCTCCCGGCTACGCTCGGTGTCGCGCAGGAATTTACCGTGCCCGACGGCAGCCACTCGGGAAAAGTCGAGCATTATTCGCCCTACGTCGATCAGGATTTTCCACAGCAGGTTTACTTCGGCGACACCCACCTGCACACCTCCTGGTCGGCGGATGCCGGTCTCGCGGGCGCGACACTTGGGCCGGAGTTTGCCTACCGGGTTGCGCGAGGCGAGCAGGTGACCAGCCAGACGGGCTTGCCCTTCAAGCTCGTCCGCCCGCTCGATTTCGTGGTCGTTGCGGACCATGCCGAGAACCTCGGGATATACGACTACCTGGACCGTGGAGACCCTCTCCTCAAGAAGAGCGAGAATGGGCGGAAATGGCTCGAGTATTTCAATGCGGGCGAAGGGATCAAGGCTGCCTATGAGTGGAGCGCGTTCAATGCAAAGGGCGAGGATCCCATCGACAGCGCCGAGATGCGCTCACGGGTCTGGGAACGGGTGATTGAGAACGCGGAACGCTTCAACCAGCCGGGTGTCTTCACCACCTTTATCGGCTATGAGTGGACATCCGGGCCGGGGAGCAACAACCTGCACCGCAACGTCATCTTCCGGGACGGGAAGGATCGCACCCGGCAAGTGGTGCCGTTCTCCGCCTTCGACAGCGATGATCCGGAAGACCTCTGGGAATACCTCCATGCGTACGAAAGCAAAACCGGGGGCAGGGTCTTCGCCATACCGCACAACGGCAACTTGTCCAACGGGATGATGTTCATGCTCGAAACATTTGACGGTAAGCGCTTCGACAAGGACTACGCCAAACGGCGCCAGCGTTTCGAGCGGGTTGTCGAAGTCACCCAGCCCAAGGGCACCAGCGAAGCGCACCCACTGCTCTCACCGGAAGACGAGTTCGCGGACTTTGAACTCATGGACAAGTCGAACCTCACGGGCACGGAGCCGAAGACGCCGGAGATGCTGCGAACAGAGTACGCCCGTGAGGCGCTGAAACTCGGTTTGGCGGAGGAGGCTCGCGTGGGCGTGAATCCGTTCAAGTTCGGCATGGTGGGCTCGACCGACAGCCATAACGCCATCCCGTCGACGCGGGAGGAGAACTGGTTCGGAAAGATTCACTTCGTGGAGCCCTCACCGCATCGCCGTGACGGCTACTTCATTGAAAGCCCGGTCGATCCTGCTTACTCCATTCGAGACATCGACCTGGGTGCCTCGGGCCTCGCTGCCGCATGGGCCGTTGAAAATACCCGCGAGGCTATCTGGGACGCCTTCGCCAGGCGTGAGGTTTACGCCACTACAGGCACTCGCCTGCGCGTCCGCGTCTTCGCTGGATGGGATTTCGAACCCTCCGAGGTTCAACGCCCCGACTTCGCCCAGCAGGGTTATGCCCGGGGTGTTCCAATGGGCGGCGATCTTCTCCCCGGCCCGGAAGGTGCTGCGCCGAGTTTCATGGTTCGCGCACTGCGCGATCCGGATGGCGCGAACCTGGACCGCATCCAGATCATCAAGGGCTGGCTCGACAAGCGTGGGGACCTGCACGAGCGAATTTATGACGTGGCCGTTTCGGGTGGCCGCGAGATCGGCGCTGACGGCCGTGCCCACGACTCCGTTGGCAACACCGTCGACGTCGCGAATGCGACCTACACGAATACGATCGGCTCGGCCGTCCTTTCCGGCTACTGGAAGGATCCTGATTTCGATTCCGGACTCAAGGCATTCTATTACGTTCGGGTCATCGAGATTCCGACACCCCGTTGGACCGCTTACGACGCCAAGTATTTCGGGATCGAGATGCCGGAAGGCACCGCCATGGCAGTAACCGACCGGGCTTATACGAGCCCCATCTGGTATACGCCCTAGTTCAACGACGGGGATAGGCGCTTGCTCTCGGCCGAAACGCAGGCAAGCGATCGGACGGCCTTTGGTTCTGCCTCGGATCGTTGACGGCCAGTGCACTCTCAACAGAGCTTTATTCCGATTTTCAGCTGATACCGTAGGTGGGGTGAATTCACCGGCTGGCATGGTCTGAAAGGATCGGACGCCGGGCGTCTTTGTGCGGAAAAGTATCCCGGCGTCCGCTTCAGGAATGGTTAAAACGAACGATTGCCCGGTTTTATTGAAGATCGGCGATCTGAAGGCCCGCGATGTGATCGGTCAACGCCCGAAAAGATTCCGGAAATCAACCTTGAATTGGACGCCCTTCCGAAATGTCTGTAGCATGCCGTTCAACTGATTCCGCTCCTCGGCCGCTCTGTTCGGGCGCCGGTAACGGGCGAAACAGACCAGGAGGATTCACCATGCAAAGGATGCAGGCACGTTTCGTAACCCGGGTTCTTGATCCACTTTTCCCCGCGAAAGCTGTTCGAAAAGCCTTCTGGCGATCATCAAAAATTGCGCTTGTTGCGCTGTTGCTGATTTTTAGCACCCAGGCCCTTGCGCAGACCGAATGCAGCGACGGTATCGACAACGACAACGATGGTTTCATCGATCTGCAGGATTTCAACTGCGTCGATAGTAACGACGACACCGAATCGCCGACCCAGTGCAGCGACGGCATCGACAACGACAACGACGGTTTCGTCGATCTGGATGACTTCAACTGCGTCGACAGCGAGGACGCCACCGAGTCGCCGACCCAGTGCAGCGACGGCATCGACAACGACAACGACGGGTTTGTCGATCTGGATGACTTCGATTGCGACGGCCCGGAGGACACGACCGAACGTTCGACCGCGGTGGTCGCACCCGTCGAGGCTACGCCCGTGCCGACACTTTCAATGCCGGGCCTGATTATTCTGACCTTCCTGATGGCGGGTCTCGCAGCGATACGCTATCGCGGGTAGTACGACGGTTTCGTTCGAATACTCGGCCGCGGCAATTGGCGAGGCTGTCGTTTGGCGCCCCATTGAAAGACGCGCTCCGCGGAATGATCGGAGCGGCTCCGCGACTCAGTAAGGTCGATCAATACGTGACCCGGCGATCCGCCCGGCGCGGGATCAGTGCGCCATACTGCCCAGCTGGTAGACGAGAAAGGCCCCGGAATAGCCGAGCACCGTCATATAGCTCCATGCAAACACCGGCCAGCGCCAGCTGTTCGTTTCGCGTCGGATGACGGCGATGGTGGCGGCGCACTGCAGGCACCAGGCGTAGAAGATCAGCAGACCGAGCACCATCGGCAGCGTGAAGACCGGGCTGCCGTCGGGCCAGCTCGCGGAACGCAACTTGCCCGCCAGGCTGGATTCCTCGGCCTCTTCACCGACCGCATAGATGGTGCCCATCACCGCGACGACCACCTCGCGCGCCGGGAAACCGGCGATCACGGCGGCGGAGACGCGCCAGTCCCAGCCGAGCGGGCGGAACACCGGTTCGAGAAACTGCCCGGCACGGCCGAGCATACTCTGTTCGAGCTGCGCCGCGGCGGCGACCTGTTCCAGGCGTTCGACCTCGGCGTCCAGCCGTGCGCCGTCCAGGGTCGTTTCGGCGCGTTGCACGGCGGCTTCCAGGTCGCTGCTCACGTCGTCCGAGCGGGGAAAATACGCCAGCGCCCAGATCAGCACGGCGACCGCGAAGATCACGGTGCCGGCCCGCTTGACGAAAACCCGTGCGCGATCCAGCAGCTTGATCGCGACCGTTTGCGGGTTTGGCCAGCGAAACTCGGGCAGCGCCAGGGCGAATTGCGGCTTGGGGCCACGTAACGCGGACCGCTTGAGCAACCATGCCGTGATCAGTCCGCCGGCGATGCCGAGCAGGTACAGGCCGAGCAGCACCAGGCCCTGCAGGTTGAACCAGCCGACTCGCTGCTGCGGCACAAAGGCCGCGATCAACAGCGCGTAGACCGGCAGGCGTGCCGAGCAGGTCATGAACGGGGCGGCCAGGATCGTGGCGATGCGGTCCCGCCGGTTGGGAATCACCCGGGTAGCCATGATTGCCGGCACCGCGCAGGCGAAGCTGGACAGCATCGGGATCACCGATTGACCCGACAGGCCGACGCCGCGCATGACGCGGTCCATCAGGAACGCAGCGCGCGCCAGGAAGCCCGAGTCCTCCAGTACGATGATGAACAGGAACAGGATCAGGATCTGTGGCAGGAACACGATGACGCTGCCGACCCCGGCGATAACGCCATCGGTGAGAAAGCTCGAAAAGGCGCCCGGCGGCAGGTGCGCGGCGACCCAGCCGGACAGGGCGGTCGCGGCGCCATCGATCCCTTCCATCAACGGAGTGGCCCAGGAAAACACGGCCTGGAACATCAGCGCCATGACGATGAAAAAGGTCAGCGTGGCGGGCCAGGGCCGATTGAACCAGCGCAGAATCTTCGCGCCGAAGCGGTCGAGTAACGGCGCCTGCTGCTGGCACTCGCCGAGCACCTGGCGCACCCAGCGGTAGCGGTGTCGGGCCTCACAGGCCTGCGGCGGCTCGTTGCCGAACAGCGCCGAGCGGGCCTCGGTGAGGTGCGCGGGGCCGATACGATCCTCGAGCCGCGCGGCGGCATCGCCGTCGGGATGCAACAGCGCCTGGATGACGTCGATCCGTGGCACTTCGCCGTTGGCGTGGTTCGCCAATCGGTCGGCCGCGTCGCTGAGTTCCGGCCACGATTCCGGGATCGACGGCACGGCGGCGTCGCCGATTTCCTCCAGCGCGGCCTTCAGGTTGTCGACGCCGCGGCCGGTCTTGGCGACGACCGGTACGATCTGGATACCCCCCAGATGCCGTTGCAGGACTTCGATCGAGATGTCGATGCCGCTCGACGTGGCGACGTCGGTCATCGTCAGCGCGACGACCGTGGGCAGCTTCATTTCCATCAACTGCTGCAGCAGGTACAGGCCCTGGTACAGGTGCGTCGCATCCAGCACGACCAGCAGGCCGTCCGGGTGCGTCGCCGCCTCGAGCCGTCCGAGGATCACGTCGACCGCGATTTTTTCGTCGGCCGAGAAGCCGCCGAGGCAATAGATTCCCGGCAGATCGACCAGTTCGACGGCACCGGTTTCGAGTTGGGCGATGCCGGAATGTTTCTCGACGGTAACGCCCGGGTAATTGCCGGTTGTCTGGCGCAGGCCCGTCAGGCGGTTGAACAGGGTGCTCTTGCCCGAGTTCGGGTTGCCGATGACGGCAATGGTGCGGGACGCACGCCGGCGTATACCGATCGATTCGATCGGTACGTAGGTTTCTGCGGGTTCAGACATCCGCCGGTAACGGCGTCACCCGGAAGCTGTCCGCCTGTTGCTTGCGCACGGAGATGGCGGTGCCGAAAACGGAGAGTTCCATCGGATCTCCGCCGATCGCGGAATTCCGGTACCGGACTTCGGCGCCTTCGATCAGTCCCAGCACCATCAGTCGAAGGACGCCGGGGCGATGGGCGTCCACCGCTTCGATGCGGGCGGATTGGCCGGGACGGAGTTCTTTGAGGGTCATAAACGTTCAACTTCTAATTGAGAATGATTTTCATTTAGGGGTATTTTAGAGGAAATGCAAGGGGGAGTACATAGACCTGGATCAAGTCTGCGGAAGATTCTGCGCCCCTTCGCGCACGCGGCGTCGCGAACCGCACGGCGGCTGACGACACGCGGTGACGCCCGCGATCCGGCGTTGCGGATCAGCAGGCCGCGCCGTTCTTGTAGACGGCGAGACAGGCGTTGGGCACGAACTGGTACAGCCAGTGGTTCAGGGCCGGGCTGTCGATCACCGCGAAATCGGCCCGGTAACCGGGCAGCAGGGAACCGATCCGGTCGTCGCGGGCGAGGGCGCGGGCCGCAACGGTCGTGGCGCCGTTCAGGGCCTCCTGCGGCGTCATCGACTGGTTGACGCAGGCCAGGGTCATGGCCAGCGGCAGGTGGTAGCTGGGCGCGGAGCCGGGATTGAAATCGGTTGCGACCGCGACCGGGACGCCGGCGGTCAGCAGTCGGCGCGCGGGCAGGTACCGCTCGCCCAGGTAGAGCGAGGCCAGCGGCAGGCTGACTGCGACCGTCCCGGCCTCGAGGAGGTCCGCCACGCCGTCGTCACCGATGTATTCCAGGTGCTCGGCGGAAACGGCGCCGAACTCGGCCGCCAGCGACGCGCCACCGCCATCCGACAACTGGTCGGCATGCAGTTTGATGCCGAGACCGTGCTCGCGGGCCGCGGACAGGATGCGTCGGCCTTCGGCAACCGTAAAGGCGCCGCGTTCGACGAACGCGTCGCAGAATTCGGCCAGCCCCTCGTCGGCCACGGCCGGGATCAGTCGGTTGCAGAGCAGGTCGACGTAGCCCGCGCGGTCATCACGGTACTCCGGCGGAATGACGTGCGCGCCGAGAAACGTCGGCACCAGGTCGGTCGCATGCGTGGCGTCGAGTTCGCGGTACACGTGAAGCTGCTTGAGCTCATTGGCCTCGTCGAGCCCGTAGCCGCTCTTGCATTCCACGGTCGTCACGCCGAGGCGCAGCATGCCGTCCAGCGCTGCTCGCGCCTTCGCCAGCAGTTCAGCGCGACCGGTCGCGCGGGTCGCTGCGACGGTGCGCAGGATTCCGCCGCCCGCGGCGGCGATCTCCTGGTAACTCGCGCCGGCGAGTCGTTGCTCGAATTCGTCGCCCCGCCAGCCGCCGAAACACAGGTGCGTGTGGCAATCGACCAGACCGGGAATGACCAGGCGTCCGCTGCAGTCGATGCGTTGACCGGACGACGGCCCGGGGCGAAATGCCGCCGGCAGATCCGCGGTGCGTCCGACCCAGAGAATCTCGCCGTGATCGGCGACCAGTGCGGCGTCGCGGATCAGGCCGGCATCGTCCTGCGGATGGCCGGGCGGGCAGGTGGCCAGTTCGGAGACGTGTTCGAGAACGAGCATCAGTCCAGCGCGCCGATCGACGCCTGCACGGTATCGGCCAGTTCACCCGAGCGCAGCAATTCGGTGCAGACGTCGAGGTCGTTGCGCACCTCGTAATCGCGATCCGCGTGACCGATCCGCGCGCGCAGCATGCCGTGCGCCACGTGCACGCCGCGGCCCGGTTTGCGCGGAGCGCGGAAGTCCAGCGCCTGGGCGGCCGTCAGGAATTCGACGGCCAGCACGCGCTCCACGTTGTGCAGCACGGACAGCAGTTTCAGCGCGCTGATCGACCCCATGCTGACGTGGTCTTCCTGGCCGAGGCTGGTCGGAATGGAGTCGACGCTCGCCGGGTGGCACAGCACCTTGTTTTCCGACACCAGCGCGGCCGCCGTGTACTGCGGGATCATGAACCCGGAGTTGACGCCGGTGTCGTGCATCAGGAATTTCGGCAGACCATCCACGCCCTCGAGCAACAGGTAGGTGCGCCGCTCGGAAATGCTGGCCAGTTCGGCCAGCGCCATGGCGGCGAAATCGAGCGCCAGGGCCAGCGGCTGTCCGTGGAAATTGCCGCCGGAAATGATGTCGCCGTTTTCGAATACCAGCGGGTTGTCGGTGACCGAGTTGAGCTCGGTGTCGACCACTCCGGTGGCGTACGCAAGCGCATCGCGGCTGGCGCCGTGCACCTGCGGCACGCAGCGCAGACAGTACGGGTCCTGGACGCGCCCGCAGTCGCGGTGCGAATCGAGGATTTCACTGTGCTCCAGCAGGCGCCGCACGTTCGCCGCCACGGCGATCTGGCCGGCATGCGGACGAATCGCGTGGATTCTCGGATCGAACGGCGCGGCGCTGCCCTGCAGGGCCTCCAGGCTCATCCCGGCGAGAATGTCCGCCTCGGTTTGCAGGACGCGGGCGCGCTCGAGAACGAAGGCGCCATAGGCGGTCATCAGCTGCGTGCCGTTGATCAGGGCGAGTCCGTCCTTGGCCTGCAGGGCGATCGGTTCGAGTTCCAGGCGACGCATCGCGCGTTCGGCTTTTTCCTTGCCGCTGAAATCGCCGTTCCAGACTTCGCCGCGGCCGATCAGCGGCAGGCAGAGGTGGGCCAGCGGCGCGAGGTCGCCGGATGCCCCGACACTGCCGCGGCTCGGCACCCACGGCACGAGCCCGCTTTCCTCGATCGCCAGCAGTTGGCGGAAGGTCGTTCTCGAGATGCCGGATTGCCCCAGGCCCAGGGCGTGGATTTTCAGCTGCAGCATCAGGCGGGTGATCGCAGTCGGGACCGGGTCGCCGACACCGCAGGCGTGGCTGAGCAGGATGTTCTGCTGCAGTTCGCTCAGTTGCTCCGGGCCGATCCGCCGGTTCGCAAGACTGCCGAAGCCGGTGTTGATGCCGTAATGGGCGCGGCCGTCGTCGAGCGCACGCAGCACCACCGAGCGGCTCGCGGCGACGGCCTCGTGGGCCGACCGCAGTTCCGCCATCCGGTCGGCCAGATCGCGATACAGCGTGGCGACCCGGACCATCGCTTCAGCCGTTGATCATCGGCAGGTCGACGCCGCGCTCGCGGGCGGTTTCGACGGCGGTCTCGTAACCGGCGTCGGCGTGACGCATCACGCCCGTGCCCGGGTCCGCGGTCAGGACGCGCTCGAGCCGGCGGTCCGCCATCTCGCTGCCTTCCGCGACGCAGACCATTCCGGCGTGCAGCGAATAACCGATGCCGACCCCGCCGCCGTGGTGGATCGATACCCAGCTGGCGCCGCAGGCGGTGTTGAGCATTGCGTTCAGCAGCGGCCAGTCCGCGATCGCGTCCGAGCCGTCGCGCATGGCCTCGGTCTCGCGGTTCGGGGATGCAACGGAACCCGTATCGAGGTGGTCGCGGCCGATGACGATCGGCGCATCGACCTTGCCGGTGCGAACCAGCCAGTTGAACTTGAGCCCCGCTTCGGCCCGTTCGCCGTATTCCAACCAGCAGATCCGGGAGGGCAGGCCCTGGAAGCGGATCTTCTCGCGCGCCTTCCTCACCCAGCGGTGCAGGCCTTCCTTGTCCGGGAACAGTTCGAGAATCGCCTCGTCGGTGGCCTGGATGTCGGCCGGGTTGCCGCTCAGCGCGGCCCAGCGGAAGGGGCCGGCGCCCTTGCAGAACAGGGGGCGGATATAGGCCGGAACGAATCCCGGGTAGTCGAAGGCCTCCGCCATGCCGCGGTGATCCGCCACCTGGCCGCGCAGGTTGTTGCCGTAATCGAAGCACACGGCGCCTTTCTTCTGCAGATTCAGAATGGACTGCACGTGCACGACCATCGAGTCGAGCACCGCATTGTCGTACGCCTCCGTGTCCGTCTCACGCAGGCGGTCGGCCTCCTCGAGCGAGTAGCCGGCCGGGATGTACCCGTAGCGCAGGTCGTGCGCCGAGGTCTGATCGGTAATGACGTCCGGAACGATGCCGCGGCGCTCGAGTTCCGGCAGCACGTCGGCGATGTTGCCGAGCAGACCGACGGAGAGACCGCCCTGCGCCTCTTCCAGCAGTCCGAGGGCCTCGTCGAGATCGTCCGACATCACGTCGCAGTAACCGGTTTCCACGCGGCGCCGGATGCGCCGGGGGTCGACCTCGACCGCCAGGCAGAGGCCGTCGTTCATCGTTACGGCCAGCGGCTGCGCGCCGCCCATGCCGCCGAGCCCCGCCGTCACCACCAGTTTGCCGGACAGGCTGCCGTCGAAGTGCTGGTTGGCGCACTCCGCGAACGTTTCATACGTGCCCTGAACGATGCCCTGCGAGCCGATGTAGATCCAGCTGCCGGCCGTCATCTGGCCGTACATGGTCAGTCCCTTGCGCTCGAGATCGCGGAACACGTCCCAGGTGCCCCAGCGCGGCACGAGGTTGGCATTGGCGATCAACACGCGGGGCGCCTCTTCGTGGGTGCGGAAGACACCGACCGGTTTGCCGCTCTGCACCAGCATCGTCTCGTCGTTTTCCAGGCGTCGCAGCGTGGCGACGATCTGCTCGTAACAGGCCCAGTTGCGCGCCGCTTTTCCCGTTCCGCCGTAAATGATCAGCTCGTCCGGCTTTTCGGCGACATCGGGATCGAGATTGTTCATCAACATGCGCATCGCGGCTTCCTGGTGCCAGCCCTTGCAGCTCAGCGCGGAGCCCGTGGGGGCGTGAATCGGCGCGCGTCCTGCGGTCTTGTAATTGCTGGGGATAGCGCTCATTATTCGTGCCTGTCGTGTCCGGTTGGGCGGACCTTTCATTATAAATCAACCCGGTTACCTAAGCCGGGTCTTTCGTGCCGCGGAAGCGCTGCTCGCCGGTGCGAGGGCAACATCGAGGATGTGAATGTGAGTTTACTGTTCCGGCCCCGAGTCTGGTTTTTCATCGTCGCCCTGGCGTGTTTCGGCATGGTTTCCTACGCGTTGTACGTGCAACACGTCGACTTCCTGGACCCGTGTCCGCTGTGTGTGTTCCAGCGCGTCACGTTCATGTTCATCGGCGCGGTCGCGCTGGTCGGCGCCGTACACGGTCCGGGTCGCACCGGGCGCTGGTTCTACGCACTCCTCGTGATCCTGGGCGGCATCGCCGGCATGCTCATCGCCGGGCGTCACCTGTGGCTGCAGAGCCTGCCTGCCGACCAGGTGCCCGACTGCGGGATGGGGCTGAACTACATGCTCGAAACGATGCCCTTCACCGACGTGCTGAACGAGGTTTTCTACGGCTCGGGCGAATGCGCCGAAGTGATCTGGCAGTTCCTCGGCCTCAGCATGCCGGGCTGGACGTTTGTCTGGTATACGGTGTTCACAGTGGGTACCATCGGTCTCTTGATTTACAACCGACGCGACAGGATCTGAGCCCGATATCATGAGTGCAGTACCAAGAACGCCGGCAAGTCCGGTCAACCCGAACGATCCCGCGCCCGACTGGCGGCCCGACGGTTGGCAGCGGCATCCGGCCCTGCAGCAGGCGAACTATCCCGATCCGGAAGCGCTCGAGGCCGCCCTGCGCAAGCTGGCGGAACTGCCCCCGCTGGTCACGTCCTGGGAAATCCTGTCCCTGCGCGACCAGATCGCGGAGGCCCAGGCCGGCAAACGTTTTTTCCTGCAGGGCGGTGATTGCGCCGAGAATTTCAACGAGGTCTGCTCGCCGCTGATCACGAACCGGCTCAAGGTGCTGCTGCAGATGAGCCTCGCCCTGATCCACGGCTTGCAGATGCCCGTGGTGCGCGTTGGCCGGTTTGCCGGTCAGTACGCCAAGCCGCGCTCGGCGGATACCGAGACGCGGGACGGCGTGACCCTGCCCAGTTACCGCGGCGACCTGGTCAATGACGTCGAATTCACCGAAGCGGCGCGGGTCCCCGACCCGGACCGACTGCTGAAGGCGCACGCCTACTCGGCGATGACGATGAATTTCGTGCGCTCGCTGGTGGACGGCGGTTTCGCCGACGTGCACCACACCGAGTACTGGGATCTGAGCTGGGTCGAGCATTCCCCGCTGGCCGGCGAATTCCACGAGATCACCGAAAGCCTGAGCAAGTCCCTGCGGTTCATGGAAACCATCACCGGGCGGGACGTGGGCAGCCTGCGCCGGGTCGATTTCTTCACCTCGCACGAGGCCCTGCACCTGCCGTACGAGCAGGCCCAGAGCCGGCAGGTGCCGCGCCAGTGGGGTTGGTTCAACCTCGGCACGCACTTTCCATGGATCGGCATGCGCACGGCGCAACTGGACGGCGCCCACGTCGAATATTTCCGCGGCATTCGCAATCCGATCGGGATCAAGGTCGGCCCGGGCATGGACGCGGACTGGCTGACCGGGTTGCTGGATCGCCTGAACCCACAACGGTCGCCGGGCCGGATCGTGCTGATCCACCGGATGGGCGAAGCCCATATCGAGGAGAAACTGCCGGCGCTGATCCGGGCCGTGCAGGCGCACGGCAGCCCGGTGTTGTGGATTTCCGATCCGATGCACGGCAACACGGAGTCCACCGGCGACGGCATCAAGACCCGGCGTTTCCGCAAGATCATGAACGAGATGGAGCTGGCGTTCGATATTCACGAGGACAACGGCTCGATCCTCGGCGGCGTGCACCTCGAACTGACCGGCGAGAACGTGACGGAATGCACCGGCGGGGCGCGCAACCTGTCCGACGAGGACCTCAAGCGCGATTACAAGTCGACCGTCGATCCGCGCCTCAACTACGAGCAGTCGCTCGAAATGGCCATGCTGATCGTCGGCAAGCACGGCCGCGGCCGAACCTGACCCCACTCGCGGGTTCGCGGTCCCGAATTGCCGCCCCGGCCGGCCGGACCGCCGGGAAGCGGTTCTAGCCCTCGTCCTTCTGTCGGCTGGCCTTTTTGCGTTCGTGCTCGAGCAGGTGGATCTTGCGAATGCGGATCGCGTCCGGCGTCACCTCGACCAGTTCATCGTCCTCGATGAACTCCAGCGCCTGCTCCAGCGTCATTTTTATCGGCGCGGCCAACTGCACGGCATCGTCCTTCAGCACCGTGCGGATGTTCGTCAGTTGCTTCGCTTTCAGCGGGTTCACGGTCAGGTCGTTGGCGCGGCTGTGGACGCCCACCACCTGGCCCTCGTAAACGTCCACGCCCGGCTCGATGATCATCCGGCCGCGTTCCTGGAGGTTGTACAGGGCATAGGCCAGGGCCTTGCCGGTGCCGTTCGAGATCAGGACGCCGTTACTGCGCTTCGAGATGTCGCCGCTGCGCCAGGGGCCGTAGTGATCGAACACGTGGAACATCAGGCCGGTTCCCGCGGTCAGCGTGCGGAATTCCGACTGGAAGCCGATCAGGCCCCGGGCCGGGATCAGGTAGTCGAGTCGAACCCGACCCTTGCCGTCGAGCTGCATGTTCTTCAGCTCGCCCCGGCGCTCGCCGAGGCGCTCCATGACCGCGCCCTGGTAGTCGGCTTCCAGGTCGACGACCAGCGTCTCGTAGGGCTCTTCCCGGCCATGTTCGGTTTCGTGCAGGATGACTTCCGGCCTGGAAATCGCGAGTTCATATCCTTCCCGACGCATGGTTTCGATCAGGATCGACAGGTGCAGTTCCCCGCGCCCGGAAACCTTGAAGCGCTCCGGGTTTTCGGTGTCCTCGACGCGCAGCGCGACGTTGTGGCTGGCTTCGCGCATCAGGCGTTCGCGCAACTGGCGGCTGGTCAGGTACTTCCCCTCGCGCCCGGCGAACGGCGAGTTGTTGACGCGGAAGGTCATGCTGATGGTGGGCTCGTCGACCGTCAGCGCCGGCAACGCCTCCGGTGCGGACCGGTCGCACAGCGTGTCGGAAATCTGGAGGTTTTCGACGCCGGTGATCGCGATGATGTCGCCGGCCCGCGCCGACGGGACTTCGATCCGTTCCAGGCCATGGAACCCCAGCACCTGCAGCACGCGGGCGTTGCGCGGGTGCCCGTCGACGTCGATCACGCAGATCTGCTGATTGGGCTTGACGGTGCCGCGCTGCACGCGGCCGATGCCGATCACGCCGACATAGGAACTGTAGTCCAGCGAGGAGACGCGCATCTGGAAGGGGCCGTCGACGTTCACCGGCGGCGGCGCCACCTGCTCGACGATGGTTTCGAACAGCGGCCGCATGTCGCCCTCGCGCGTCTCGCTGTCGAGGCTGGCGTACCCGCGCAGGGCCGAGGCGTAGACCACCGGAAAATCGAGTTGCTCGTCGCTCGCGCCGAGTTGGTCGAACAGTTCGAAGGTCTGGTCGAGCACCCAGTCCGGCCGTGCGCCGTCACGGTCGACCTTGTTGATGACGACGATGGGCTTGAACCCCATCTCGAAGGCTTTCTGCGTCACGAACCGCGTCTGCGGCATCGGCCCGTCGACGGCGTCGACCAGCAACAGCACCGAATCCACCATGCTGAGAATGCGCTCGACTTCGCCACCGAAATCCGCGTGACCCGGGGTGTCCACGATGTTGATGTGATACTCGTTCGCGCCGTCGTTCCACTCGATGGCGGTGTTCTTCGAGAGGATCGTGATGCCGCGCTCTTTCTCCAACTCGTTCGAATCCATCACGCGCTCCGGCGCGGCGGCGCGGTCGCCCAGCGTCCCTGACTGTTGCAGCAACTGGTCGACGAGCGTCGTCTTGCCATGGTCGACATGGGCGATGATGGCGATGTTTCGAAGGTTTTCGATCACGGTTCCGTCCTGTTGGCCGGTATGTCCGGCAGGCGGCGCACGATACGCGTCCTACCCTTGAAAAGCAATAGCTTAGCCGCTCGGCAGAGGCGATTCAGGCCCGCGAAAGCCGGCGTGAGCGCGGCCCGGGCGTTCGAACTCACCGCGGAGCGCATTCGGCGCGCGTCGTCGGCCTGTCCGATGCGCAGGTCGAGGCCGTACGGCGCACCGATTGACCGGTGCGTTCGGGTTCAGCCGCCGTGGGCCGCGAATCCCAGTGCCGTCAGCAGGCGCGCGCTGGCCCGGTCCGGGCAGTCCACGTCCCAACCCTGAAAGTCGCGCCGGAACGGGTAGTTTTTGCGCAGGCGATCGAAACCGCGCGCGATTCCGGCCGTCTGCTCGGTCGCGAGACGACGCATCTCGCCATCGTGCCGGGCCACGAAGCAGGCGGCTGTCAGCGCTTCGTCCAGGGCCGTTTCCGGCGCGTCGATGGACAACGCCAGTCGCCGGCTGTCGGGCGCCGGGGCGGACGGGGCGATACCCGCTGAACGGCAATACGCCTCGTAGACCATGCGCGTGCCGTTGCGCTTGCCGTCGTCGCTGTAGCCCGCCACGTGCGGGGTGGCGACGGTGCTGCGCTGCAGCAGTTCCGGTTCGATCAAGGGTTCGCCCGGCCAGCAGTCGAGCGCGACCCGAATGCGCCCTGCGCGCACGGCGTCGAGCAGCGCGTCGCCGTCGATCACGTCGCCGCGCGCGGCGTTGACGAGCAGTGCGCCCGCCGGCAGCCCGGCCAGCCGGTCAGCGTCGATCATGCGGTGCGTGGGATACGGCCCGTCGTGCGTCAGCGGCACGTGCAGGCTGACGATGTCGCAGGACAGGGCCTCGTCCTGTGCGACCAGGCCCGCGACGCCGCGGTCGGCCAGCGGCGGATCATTGGCGATGCTGTCGACGCCGATCGCCCGAAGCAGTCTCTGCACCCGCGAGCCGACGTTGCCGCAGCCGATGACGCCGACGCGCTGATCCGCAAGGCGGCGACCGAGCCGCTCGCAGGCCAGCCACATCATCGCCAGCGTATACTCGGCCGCGGAATCGGCGTTGCACCCCGGCGCATTCGACCAGGCGATGCCGGCCGCGTCCAGGTAGGGGATATCGAGGTGATCCGTGCCGATGGAGGTCGTGCCGACAAAGCGCACCGGCGTGCCGTCCAGCAGGTCGCGATCGACGCGCGTGGCGGTGCGCACGATCAGCACATCGGCGTCGACCAGGTCGGCTCGTCGAATGGCCCGGCCGTCCATCGCCTGCAGTTCGCCGTGGCGCCCGAAGGTCGCCGCGGCGCCGCGGATGTTGC
Source organism: Lysobacterales bacterium (assembly GCA_037384065.1). Taxonomy (GTDB): domain Bacteria; phylum Pseudomonadota; class Gammaproteobacteria; order Xanthomonadales; family SZUA-36; genus JABDPF01. Next base: position 67,992 of record JARROJ010000021.1, on the reverse strand, counting down.
GGTCGATGACGATTTTCATTCCGCTCAGTAGCCGGCGGCCTGTCCGTCCTTGCGCGACTCCGACGCGCCGAAATACGTGCCGTATTCGGGATGCTTCATGATGGCCTGGTAACCGCCGTAAGGGCCGCGTGCGAACTCGATCCGGTGGCCGCGCCCCATCAACTCGCGGATCACGGCGTAGTCGAACCCGGTTTCGAGGTTGGCCGTGCCGCCGTCGGTCATCGTCTCCCCGGTCGGTTCGCTGGACCCGGTGTGGTGGATTCGCGGCGCGTCGCCGGCTTCCTGCAGGCCCATGCCGAAGTCGACCAGGTTCATCACGATCTGTGCGTGCCCCTGGGGCTGCATGCCGCCGCCCATCAGGCCGAAGCTGATGAACGGCTTGCCGTCGCGGGTGATGAACGCCGGAATGATGGTGTGGAACGGCAATTTTCCGGGCGCGTAGCTGTTGGGGTGTCCCTCGGCCAGGGTGAACAACTCGCCGCGGTCCTGCAATACGAAGCCCAGGCCCGGCGGGGTCATGCCGCTGCCCATGCCGCGGTAGTTGCTCTGGATCAGCGAAACCATGTTGCCGTCCGCGTCGGCCGTGGTCAGGTAGATCGTGTCGCCCTCGCGCAGCACTTCCGGGTCGCCGTGCGGGAACGCGCGCGCGGCGCGCTCCATGTCGATCAGGGCGGCGCGTTCGCGGGCGTACTCCTCAGACAACAGCCGCTCGACGGACACGTCCATGAAGGCGGGGTCGGCGTAGAAACGCGCGCGGTCCTCGAAGGCCAGTTTCTTGGCTTCGAGGAACAGGTGCACGTGGTCCGCGGATCCGAAGCCCATTTTCGCGACGTCGAACTGCTCGAGGATGTTCAGGATCTGCAAGGCCGCGATGCCCTGGCCGTTGGGCGGCAGTTCCCAGACGTCGTAGCCGCGATAGTTGACCGAGACGGGTTCGACCCATTCGCTGCGGTGCGCGGCGAGGTCTTCGTAACTCAGAAAACCGCCATTGGCCTGCATGTAGTCACCGATCACGCGGGCGATGTCGCCGCGGTAGAAGACATCCCGGCCTTCCCGGGCGATGCGCTCCAGGGTATCGGCGAGGTTCGGATTGCGCCACATTTCGCCGACCCGCGGTGCGCGACCGTCGATCGTCATCTGCTCCCGAAAGCCGGGGTATTTCGACAGCCGGTCGACGGAGCGCGCCCAGTAGTGCGCGATCAGTTCGTGGACCGGGTGCCCCTTGCGCGCATAGTCGATCGCGGGCGCCAGGATTTCCGTCATCGGCAGACTGCCGAAGCGGCCATGCAGTTCGAACCAGCCGTCCACCGCGCCCGGTACGGAGACCGGCAACGGGCCGTAGGCCGGAATCCGGTCGAGTCCCTGTTCGCGGAAATGGGCGAGGGTCAGGGACTGCGGTGACCGGCCGGAGGCATTCAGCCCGTGCAGCGTGCCGCTGTCCGCGTCCCAGACGATGGCGAACAGGTCGCCACCGATTCCGTTGCCGGTCGGCTCCATCAGGCCGAGCGCCGCGTTCGCCGCGATCGCCGCATCCACGGCGTTGCCGCCGCGGCGCATGATGTCGAGCGCGATCTGGGTGGCCAGCGGGTGGCTGGTCGCCGCCATCGCGTGGGGCGCGATCACCGCGGATCGCGTGGCGAAGGGTTTGCCGGTGACGCGGTCAGCGGCCACGGCCCAGGTGCTCGACAGCAACACGAGAGCGCACAGGACCAGCCTCGAGACCGGGCCGGCGGCAGTCAGGGAGAAGGACATCGATAGGACTCCGAAAAATGATCAGCATCAATACTTGCGTCAAGGGCGAGCGGGAATAATCAGCTAGAATAATACAACGGTTGCGGGGCGCTGTAATTCGAGGGCCCCCTCAGACTGCTTTTTTACGTCAGATCGCCAGGAGTCAAAACTATGAATCGTCCCGTTCGAATCGCCATTACCGGTGCAGCAGGCCAGATTGGTTACCAGTTGTGTTTCCGCATCGCGGCCGGAGACATGTTGGGTCCGGAGCAGCCGGTCATTCTGCAGTTGCTGGAGATTCCACCGGCCATGGGCACGCTGGAAGGCGTCGTCATGGAACTGCGCGATTGCGCCTTTCCGCTGTTGACCGACATCGTCGCGACCGATGACGCGGAAACCGCGTTCAACGAGGCGGATTACGCCCTCCTGGTCGGCGCCCGGCCGCGCGGCCCGGGCATGGAACGGAGCGACCTGCTGTCCGCCAACGGCCAGATTTTCGGCCCGCAGGGCGCGGCGCTGAACAAGGTCGCCAGCCGCGAGGTCAAGGTGCTGGTCGTGGGCAACCCCGCCAACACCAATGCCCTGATCGCGCAGGCCGCGGCGCCCGACATCGATCCGCGCAACTTCACGGCGATGACGCGGTTGGATCACAATCGTGCGCTGGCCCAGTTGGCGGGCCGCATCGATCGCCATCACGCCGACATCTCGAAGATGGTCGTCTGGGGCAATCACTCCGCGACCCAGTACCCGGACATCCGCTTCTGCGAGGTGGACGGGCGCACGGTCGCCGGTGATGTCGACACGGACTGGTATCGCGATACCTTCATTCCGGTCGTGCAGCAGCGCGGCGCCGCCATCATCAAGGCGCGCGGCGCGTCGTCGGCCGCCTCGGCCGCGTCCGCGGCGATCGACCACATGCGCAGCTGGGCCCTCGGAACGCCGGATGGCGACTGGGTGTCGATGGCGGTTCCGGCGGACGGCAGTTACGGGATCGAGCCCGGCATCATCTACTCGTTCCCGTGCACCTGCCGCGACGGGCGATTCGAAATCGTTCAGGGGCTCGAGATCGACGCGTTCAGCCGCGAGCGTATGGACGCGACGGAAGCCGAACTGCGCGAGGAGCGCGCAGCCGTCGAAGACCTGCTTTGAACGGTCCGCGTCCGTCACCGGGTCGGCGCCTGCGGCAGGCCGTCGCGACGCACGCCCCGCTGCAGGTCGTCGGTACGATTAACGCGTACACGGCGCGGATGGCGCAGGCGATCGGCCACCGCGCCATTTACCTGTCCGGGGGCGGCCTCGCGGCGAATTCGCTCGGGCTGCCCGATCTCGGCATCAGCACCCTGGAAGACGTGCTGGTCGACGTCAACCGGATTACCGCCGCCTGCGACCTGCCGCTGCTGGTCGATGCGGACACGGGGTTCGGCGGTGCGTTCAACATTGCGCGCACGGTTCGGTCGCTGGTCCGGGCCGGGGCGGCGGGCATGCACATCGAGGACCAGGTCGCCGCCAAGCGCTGTGGCCACCGTCCCGGCAAGGCGATTGTGCCGCAGGCCGAGATGGTGGACCGGGTCAAGGCCGCGGTCGACGCCCGCGGCGACGACGACTTCGTGGTCATGGCGCGTACCGATGCGCTGGCCGTCGAGGGCATGGACAAGGCCGTGGAGCGCGCCGTGGCCTGTGTCGAGGCCGGGGCCGACATGGTCTTCCCCGAGGCCGTGCAGGATCTCGAGCAGTACGCGGCGTTCCGGTCCGCGGTCGGCGTGCCGATTCTCGCCAACATCACCGAATTCGGCCAGACGCCGCTGTTCTCGACGCCGGAGCTCGGGGCGGCCGGCGTCGATATCGTGCTGTATTGCTGCGGCGCCTACCGGGCGATGAATCGCGGCGCGGAAACGGTCTACCGGGCCCTGCTCGAAGACGGCCACCAGCGGAACGTCGTCGACATCATGCAGACGCGCGAGGAACTCTACGCGTATCTCGATTACCACGCCTACGAGGAGAAACTGGACCAACTGTTCGCGGGAACCGGGGAGCGGTAACCCGAATGAACCGTTCGGTCCATTGAAAAGAGGATCAATCATGGCAGAAGATCAAGTCAGAAAGAACAGCGGCGCCGGCCTGCGCGGCCAGTCCGCGGGTGAAACCCGTATCTCGACGGTCGGCGCTGCCGGCAACAACCTTCGCTACCGCGGCTACAACGTACAGGACCTCGCTGCCGAGGCGACCTTTTACGAGGTGGCCTATCTGATCATGCGCGGCGAACTGCCGACGCGGGCGGCGCTGGACGAATGGACCGGCCGCCAGCGCACGATGCGCGGCCTGCCCCAGCCCCTGAAAGAGGTGCTCGAGCGGATTCCGGCCGATGCGCACCCGATGGACGTGATGCGCACCGGTGTCTCGTTCCTCGGCAACATCGAGCCGGAAGGTGATTTCAGCCGCGAGATGGAAACAGCGGACCGCCTGCTGGCCGTGCTGCCGTCCATCCTGCTCTACTGGTACCGTTTTTCGCACGACGGCGTCCGCATCGAGACCGAGACGGATGACGACAGCATCGGCGGCCATTTTCTGCACATGCTGCATGGCGAGGCGCCGGACGAACTTCCGGCCCGGGTCATGGACGTTTCCCTGATCCTTTACGCGGAACACGAGTTCAACGCGTCGACCTTCACCGCGCGCGTGGCCGCCTCGACCCTGACCGACATGCATTCCTGCATCACCGCGGCGATCGGTTCCCTGCGCGGCCCGCTGCACGGCGGCGCGAACGAGGCGGCGATGGCCATGATCGAGCAATACGGCAGCGTCGAGGAAGCGGTCGCGGACGTGAAGCGCAAGCTGGCGGCGAAAGAGCTGATCATGGGCTTCGGACACGCGGTGTACCGCGTGCGCGACCCGCGCAACGCGATCATCAAGGAATGGTCCCGCAAGTTGTCCGAGATGCGCGGCGACGCGACCCTGTTCGACATATCGGACGCGGTCGAACGGACCATGAAGGAAGAAAAGAACATGTTCGCGAACGCGGATTTCTTCCACGCCAGCGCCTACAACTACATGGGCATTCCGACCAAGCTGTTCACACCGATCTTCGTGATGTCGCGGATCACCGGGTGGTGCGCGCACGTGTTCGAGCAACGCGCGAACAACCGGATCATCCGGCCCAGTGCGGATTACACCGGCCCGGGGCCGCGCGACTACGTGCCGATCGACCAGCGTTGAGCGATGGCCCGGCGGCGTGCCGTCGGGCCGCGCTTTACTCGAGGCGGGTGCCCCGCAGGTCGAGGTGCACCTCGATCTCGTCGCGGACGCGCAGGCCGCCGCCCATGATCGACAGCGGCGTCATGCCAATTTCGGTCTGGCGAACCCGGAACGTCCCGCTGAGCCGGATTTCCCGGGCATCGCGAACCATGTCCACTGGCCGTTGCAAGCGGTATTCCGCGCCCCCCCAGCGCAGGCTGAATCCAACGTCGCCGCCGGTGTCCGTCATGGCCGCCGGGTCGAGCGTGACCGTGACGACCGGCCAGTCCTCGCTGCGCAGCACTTCGCGCAACAGGTTTTCGCGCGTGCCGGCGATGGCTTCCGCGTCGGGCGTGGTATCGAGCGCGTAGCGCGCGCGGGACGGCGCGTCGTCGATCGCCAGTTCGCGGGTCGGGAAGCGCAGGTCCGCGCGGACCGCTTCCGGCGTGTCCGCGGCCAGGAACCAGCCTTCCAGCGCGGTCGGGCTGAGCACGTGATCGTGCCCGAAGCGGGCCAGCGGGCCTTCGCGTCGCACCACGAAATCGATCGAGGAGCGTGCCGGGTCGAGCAGGTAAACCGCGTCTGCTGCGGCACGTTCCCGGTAGGGGTAGGGGGGCCACGCGACTGCCTGGTCTGCGGTTTCGTCGCGCGGTGGCGCGCTCTCCGGCGCGAGGGTGCACGCGGCCAGCAGCGTCAGCAGCGACAACGCCAGTAATCGCTTCAAGGCGACGCGCCCGTAAACTCGACCCGAAAGCGAACCACGACCTCGTCGGCGATCAGGTCGGTCTGCGCCCACTCGCCCAGCCCGATTCGCCACGCCAGGCGCGACACGCTGACTTCACCGGTCAGCTCCCGGGCGCCGCCGGTATCGCGCAGGCGGAACGGCACGCTGAGCGGATAGGTCGCACCCTTGACCTCGATCGCGCCGGCCGCGGAGTACGTTCCGTCCGGCGCGCGGCTGATCGTGTCGCTGGTGAAAACGGCGTCGGGAAAGCGGTCCGCATCGAAGAAAATCGTCGTCCTGAGTTCCTGGTTGACGTCGGCATCGTTCATGTCGGCCGATCCCGTGGCGATCACGACGCGCAGTCCGCCCGGCTCGCCCGTTGCCGGCTCGACCGGCATTTCGACGCGGAAGCGCCGGAACACACCGTCCAGCGGTTGACCCTCGTAACGCGCGGTGAAGCGGACCTCGCCCTTTTCGCTGACGATGCTCTCCGGTGACGCAGTGCCGGCCAGCGGCGCCGATGCGGCGAGGATCATCAGCAGGGCGCCGATCGCTCTCATCGGCCGCGCCACATGCGGGCCAGGACGGCGTCGCGGTCGACGAAATGGTGCTTCAGCGCCGCGCCCACGTGCAGCACGAGGAGGCCGATCAGCGCCCAGAGCGACAGCGCGTGAAGGTCCTCGGCGAGGCGATGCATCCCGGGGTCGGGCGAGGCGATCGATGGCCACGGGATGAGCCACCAGAGTTTCCATGGCAGGATCGTCGTCGAAGCCGCCAGCCAGCCCGAAACGGCGAGGCCGAACAGGGCGACGTAGATCAGGGCGTGGACGACCCTGGCCGTTCGGTCGCTCCAGGCGGGGGTATTGGCCGGTGGCGCCGGCCGGACATCGAAAAAGCGCCAGGCGAGGCGCAACGCCAGCAGGGCGAGCAGGGTGATGCCGAGCGATTTGTGGCCGGTCATGAGATCAGCGCGCAGCGGCGAGCGGTCGAGTTCGCTGGCGATCCAGCCGAGCGCGGCCTGGAGCGCGATCAGTATCGCCATCGTCCAGTGCAGCGCGCGGGCCGTCCGCCCCCAGCTTTCGACAGAGCTTTTCCACATAGGCATCCATGGCCGGGCCTTAACGCACCCGGTTACGGGTGACGATCACGTGGTCCCGCTCTCGCTCCTCCACTAGAATAAGGGGTTCATAGTATCCCAAAAACCAACGAGGTTCCCATGTCACAAATCGGCATCCGAGCGGCACAACGACCGGACTACGACCAGGTCCTGGTCGATATCGCGGATTACGTCTGCGATTACGAGATCGACAGCGTCGAGGCCTATTCCACGGCGCGCTACTGTCTGATGGACAGTCTTGCCTGCGCCGCGCTGGCGATGAAGTTTCCCGGCTGCACGCGCCTGCTCGGGCCGATGGTGCCCGGTGCGGAGATGGTCGGCGGTGCGCGGGTGCCGGGTACCGGGCACGAACTCGAACCGGCGCAGGCCGCGTTCAATCTCGGCCTGCTGATTCGCTATCTCGATTTCAACGACACCTGGCTCGCGGCCGAGTGGGGGCATCCCTCGGACAACCTCGGGGCGATCCTGGCGGTGGCCGACTACGTCTCGCGCCGCAACGTGGCGGAAGGCAAGGCGCCGCTGACCATGCGTGACGTGTTGACGGCGATGATCAAGGCGCACGAAATCCAGGGTGTGCTGGCGCTGGAAAACAGCTTCAACCGGGTCGGCCTGGATCACGTCCTGCTGGTTCGCGTGGCTTCGACGGCGGTGGTGACGCACATGCTGGGCGGTACACGGCAGCAGGTGATCGACGCCGTGTCGAACGCGTGGATCGACGGCGGCGCGCTGCGCACCTACCGTCACGCGCCGAACACCGGGTCGCGCAAGAGTTGGGCCGCGGGCGACGCCTGTCGCCGCGCCGTGACGCTGGCGCTGATGGTGCTGCGGGGCGAGATGGGGTACCCGTCGGCGCTGAGCGCCGATGTCTGGGGCTTTTACGATGTCCTGTTCAAGGGGCAGCCGTTCCGCTTCCAGCGGCCCTACGGCAGCTACGTGATGGAGAATGTCCTGTTCAAGATCTCGTTCCCGGCGGAATTCCATGCCCAGACCGCGGTCGAGTGCGCCATGACCCTGCATCCGGAAGTCAAAGACCGGATCGACGACATCGAGCGGATCGTCATCGAAACCCAGGAGGCCGGCGCGCGAATCATCGACAAGACGGGCCCGCTGGACAACTATGCCGATCGCGACCACTGCATCCAGTACATGGTCGCGGTGCCGCTGATCTTCGGCCGCTTGACCGCGGACAGCTACAACGACGAGGTTGCAGCGGACCCGCGCATCGACGCACTGCGCTCGAAGATGGAGGTGACGGAGAACGAGGCGTTCACGCGGGATTACTTCGATCCGGAAAAGCGGGGCATCGGCAATGCGGTGCAGGTTTTCTTCGCGGACGGCAGCCACACCGAGCGGGTCGAGGTCAGTTACCCGATCGGGCACCGGCGCCGCCGTGACGAGGGCATCCCGGTGCTGGTGAACAAGTTCCGGGACGCCATGGCGGAGCATTACGGCGAGGAGCAGGCGCAACGCGCCGAGGCGGCCTGCTCGAAGCAGGCTGCGCTCGAAGCGCTGCCGGTGACGGACTTCGTCGCGACCCTGGTGACCTGATCCGGATCAGCCGATCGGCGAGCCCGGCGGCACCCGTTGCTCTTGGATCGGCAGGCCGCCCGCCGGGTTTTCGAGGAAGGCGCGAATCTTTTGGCGCGCCGCCGTGGCGGCGTGGCTGCGGCGGTGCGCGGCGCCGTCCAGTTCCCGTTCCAGCCGCAGCAGCGTAGCGAGCGCGGTCGCCCGCACGGCATCGCTTTCGGTTTCCGTCGACGCCAGTCGCATCAGCTCGCTCAGAACCGGCCAGCCCGTCTCGCTGCGAATCGCTTCGAGGTAGGTGTCCCGTTCCGGTTTCGCGAGCCAGGTGGCTTGCAGCAGACCGTCGATGACGGTGTCCGGGCCGGGAAGGCCCGGATCGAGCGACTGCTGTTCGTGCAGGCGCGCGAGCCGCTGCGGTTGCAGGAGTTCCCGAATGACCAGTTCCGCCCCCGCTCGCGCCGGTGCGAGGTGGTCGAAGGGCGCGCCGGTGGTTCCGCCAAAGAATTCACGGTCGCGTGCGTGCTCCAGGGGCGGCGGCGGAATGAGATAGCGCAGCGACGGCGGCAGGGCCAGCTGTTCGGGTGCGAGCAGGCCGAGCAGGGCGGTGAGCGCCCGGCGCTGCACCTCGCCGCTGACGGGCGCGAGGACCGTGTCGCGGTCACCGCGCACGGCATAACCGTACCTCAGGCCGCCCAGCAGCTTGGCCGTCGCCTCCAGCTGGTAGCGGTGCAACAGGAATACCGGGACCAGTTTTCGTTCCATTTCGAACAACGGCGTGCCGAAATCGATCACCGCGGGCGAGAAATTACTGAGCCCGATGCGGCGGATGGCCATCACTTCGTCGAGCCGCGCCAGGACATCGCCGCCGTTGTCCCACAGGTGGGCGTCTGGATGGGCGCTGCCGGGCGGCCGCGCGTCCTGGTCGCCGAGGAAGCCGATGCCCTGGCGCCGGGCCGAGGCGAGGATGTCGTCCAGCGCAGCCGGTTCGCGGTCCGCGGGAAAGACGCCGTAACCGTAGCGGATCGTGAGCTTGTCCCAGGGGCTGACGCCGCGCGCGTAGGCGCGGTCGAGACGCACCCGTCCATCGTCGCCGAGATAGAGGTTCGGATGCGGATAATCCATGACCGAGGCGTCCCCGGAAAAGGACGCGGCGAAATTGTGGTCGATTCCCAGCGTGTGACCGACTTCGTGGGCGGCCAGTTGCCGGATGCGGGCCAGCGCCATGTTCTGCGCGGCTTCGGATCGGTCTCCCGGCGCCGTGAACGGCGCGGTCAGGGCTTCCGCGATGAGCTGATCCTGGCGGACCCGCAGGGAGCCGAGGCTCACGTGGCCCTTGATGATTTCGCCGGTCCGGGGGTCGGAAATACTGAAGCCGTAGGACCAGCCCCGCGTGGCCCGATGCACCCACTGGATCGCGTTGTAACGGGCATCCAGCGGGTCCGCGTCCGCCGGCAGAACGTCGACGGCGAATCCGTTTGCAAAGCCTGCCTCGGCGAACGCCTCGCGCCACCAGGATGCGCCCTCGAGCAGCGCGCTGCGCACCGGCTCGGGCACGCCGGGATCGACGTAGTAGCGCAGCGTTTCGCCGGGCGCCAGGCGGTGGCGGTAGATGAATCGCTGTTCGACCTCGCGGTCCAGCGGGGCCGCATAGTCGCGAAACGCGAGCGCGAAAAACCCGGAGCGCGGATGGAACGCGCGCGGCCGGTAACCGTCGTCGGGCAGACGGATGAACTGGTGCGTGAGGCGGATCGACAACGAATCCGGGGTTGGGGTGACGTCGCGAATGAATGCCCCGGGCTCTTTACCGGCAAACGTGATGACCGCCGGCAGTAACGCGTTGTCCGGGAAATTACGCACGGCGGAGGGGTCGACCGCGGAACGCTCGGGGTCGATGCTGAATTCGCCCTGTTCGAGTTCGCGGATGCGGGCCGCGAGACGTGGCGCGTCCGAGAGCAGGAACGGCGTCAGGTCGATGCGCACACCGGGGCGTTCGCTGTCGACGACCTCGAAACCGGCCAGGACCGACTGCGCGAACGCCTGTTCGACCGCGAGGCGTTCGGACGCATCATCCGTGCGCGCACGGAACGCGAGGTTGGGCTCGATCAGCAGGACCCGGTTGCCGAACCGCTCGAAGCGAACCAGGCGCGTCCGATCCAGCTGGCCGCGGTCAAAGCCCAGGTCGTTGGACCCGGCCCCGGTTTGCAGTCCGGTGACGTACAGGTAATCGGCGGGTAGCGTTTCGAACGCGAGTTCGACCCGTCCGGTGTCCGGGTCGATGTCCAGGTCGAGCAGGCCGCCCGGGTCCGCTCCGGCCTGGACGGATGCAAGCCCCAGGATCAGCGGCGCGAGAATTCTGCGCAGCCGGGTCACCGTTTCATGAAGTTGAAGAATTCGGCGTTGGTCTTGGTGGCCTTCAGCTTGTCGAGCATGAACTCGATGGCCTGGGCCTCGTCCATCGGGTGCAGCAGCTTGCGCAGAATCCAGACCTTCTGCAGTTGATCCTGGCCGATCATCAGCTCCTCGCGGCGCGTGCCCGAGCGGTTGATGTCGATCGCGGGGTAGGTGCGGCGTTCCGCGATGCGGCGGCTCAGGTGAACCTCCATGTTGCCGGTGCCTTTGAACTCCTCGTAGATCACCTCGTCCATCTTCGAACCGGTATCGACCAGCGCGGTGGCGATAATGGTCAGCGAACCGCCCTCGGAAACGTTGCGCGCCGCGCCGAAGAACCGTTTCGGACGCTGCAGCGCATTGGCGTCCACACCACCGGTCAGAACCTTGCCGGACGACGGGGCGACCGTGTTGTACGCGCGGGCGAGACGCGTGATGGAGTCGAGCAGAATCACCACGTCGTGCTTGTGTTCGACCAGCCGCTTGGCCCGTTCGATGACCATCTCGGCGACCTGGACATGGCGCGAGGCCGGTTCGTCGAAGGTGCTGGAGATGACCTCGGCGTCGACCGAGCGCTTCATTTCCGTCACTTCCTCGGGGCGCTCATCGATCAGCAGAATGATCATCTTGCAGTCCGGGGCGTTGGCCCGGATGCTGGTCGCGATGTTCTGCAGCATGATGGTCTTGCCCGCTTTGGGCGGTGAGACGACCAGGCCGCGCTGGCCCTTGCCGATCGGGGACACGAGGTCGATGATCCGCGCGGTGATGTCTTCCGTGCTGCCCGAACCGCGCTCCAGCGTGAGTTGCTGGGTCGGAAATTCCGGCGTCAGGTTTTCGAACAGGATCTTGCGCTTGGCGGCCTCCGGCGATTCGTAATTGATCTCCTGGACCTTGAGCAGGGCAAAATAGCGCTCGCTGTCTTTCGGCGGCCGGATCTTTCCCGACAGCATGTCGCCGGTGCGCAGGGCGAAGCGCCGGATCTGGCTGGGCGAGACGTAGATGTCGTCCGGGCCGGCCAGGTAGGAACTGTCGGCGGAGCGCAGGAAACCGAATCCGTCCTGCAGGATTTCGAGTACGCCATCCCCGAAGATGCTTTCACCGCTCTTGGCATGCGCCTTGAGGATGGAAAAGATGATGTCCTGCTTGCGCGTTCGCGCAACGCCTTCGAGCCCTATTTCATCGGCGATCGTGAGCAATTCGGAAATCGGTTTCTGTTTCAGTTCTGTGAGGTTCATGAAATTACCTGGGCAATGTGCAGTGCCTGTTGCTCGGAGGGATGGTCTTGAATGTCCGGTTCGGTTCGTCGGATCGGCGCATGGCCGGCCCGATCGAGTCAATCAGCAGCCCGCGGCCTGGTTGCCGCGGATCGTTTAAACCATTTTCTATGCACAGCCGGATTCCGTTGTGCCCGGACCGGCGGTCGTCATGGGAAGCAGCGGCGCCGGGCGGGAGGCCCGGCCGCAGATGGCGCTAAAGTAGCATGATTGTCGCGGGCCGTCCAGTCACCGGGCGACCCGCTGGCGATGTTCGCAGCCGTGCTGGCGGCGAACGGGCGGGGTCAGACGACTTCGTCGATGAATGCCTTGAGCTGGCCTTTGCTGACGGCGCCGACCTTGGTGGCCTGGACCTTGCCGTCCCGGAAAATCATCAGGGTCGGAATTCCGCGAATGCCGTATTGCGGCGGTGTCATCATGTTGCTGTCGATGTCCATTTTGGCGACTTTGAGGCGCTCGCCGTACTCGTCTGCGATCTCGTCCACGATCGGGGCGATCATCTTGCAGGGGCCACACCATTCCGCCCAGTAGTCGACCAGGACGGGAACGTCGGAATTGAGCACTTCGCTGTCGAAAGTGCTGTCGGTGACATGGGTAATCTTATCACTCACGGTTTTTTCTCCATGGCGCGCCACTGCCGTCACTGGAACATGGAATGCAGCGCGGTTAATATGTGTGTAACTTTCAGGGTCCGGCCAGAGAACCGCCGTTCGGTACCGGCCCTCATTTCAACTGAACTGTTCAACGATTTCAAGGCGCGTGCGGCACTTTTCAAGGCCATGACCGCGCGTACCGAACTCTAATCAGTGATCAGAAGCCGGCAGGCGGATGCCGGACGGAAGCAAGTGAGTGACAATGCCCGATAATGATTCCAACAAACCCCTGACCGACCTTGCGTTCACTTCACTGGAACTGCTCGAACCGGTACAGCAGGGGCTCCTCGACGCCGGTTTTACGCACTGCACCCCGATCCAGTCGCTGACCCTGCCGTTCGCACTGGGCGGTCGCGACGTCGCCGGCCAGGCGCAGACCGGCACCGGCAAGACCGCGGCGTTCCTGCTGGTCATTTTCAACCGCTTGCTGAAAAGCGCCCCCGCGGAGCCGGGCCGCCATCCCCGCGCCCTGGTGCTGGCACCGACGCGGGAACTCGCGCTGCAGATTCACAAGGACGCCGTGCAGCTCGGCGGGCAGACCGGCTTGCGGCTGGGCCTGGCCTACGGGGGCGTCGACTATGAAAAGCAGCGCAAAACCCTGGAGGACGGCGTCGATGTCCTGATCGGCACGCCGGGTCGGATCATCGACTATTTCAAGCAGGACGTGTTCAACCTCAAGCACATCGAGGTCATGGTGCTCGACGAGGCGGACCGCATGTTCGACCTCGGCTTCATCAAGGACATCCGCTACGTCTTGCGCCGCCTGCCGCCGCTGGACGAGCGCCAGTGCCTGATGTTCTCGGCAACGCTTTCCCAACGCGTGCTGGAACTGGCGTACGAACACATGAACGAGCCGGAATTGCTGAAAGTCGAGACCGAGCAGGTGACGGCCGAGCACGTGACCCAGTCGGTCTACTATCCGGCAAACAACGAGAAGCTGCCGTTGCTGATCGGCCTGCTGCGCCGCATCGGCGAGGGTCGGTTCATGATCTTCACCAATACGCGGGTCGCCACCGACCGCGTGCAGCGCACGCTGGAAGCGAACGGTTTCCATGCCGCATCGATTTCCGGCGCCGTTCCCCAGAAAAAGCGCCAGAGCCTCATGCGCCGTTTCCACGACGGCGAAATCCCGATCCTGGTGGCGACGGACGTCGCGGCGCGTGGCCTGCACATTCCGGACGTGACCCACGTGATCAATTTCGACCTGCCGCAGGACGCGCCCGACTACGTGCATCGGATCGGGCGCACGGCGCGCCTGGGGGCCCGCGGCGCAGCCATCAGTTTCGCGTGCGAGAACTACGCCTTTCACCTGCCCGAAATCGAGGATTACATCGGCTACCCGATTCCGATGGAGCAGACCGAGCCCGAACTGTTGCCGAAAATCGAGAAAGCGGCGCCCCGGCCGCGCACGGAGTCACGGGGCCGGCCCCGCAAGGGCGGGCATGGGCCGCGGTCGCGCGAGGCGGGCGGCCATAGCGATGGCGACAAGCCCCGGCGCAGCCGCAAACGCCGGCCACGGCGGCGCCGTCGGTCCGAGGGCGGTAACGACGCACAGGGCTGAACCGGCGTGGCGGGTTGCGGGCGCGAATGATCACCTTCGAGCACGTCAGTAAGCGGTACGCGAACGGCGTCAGCGCCCTGCGGGACGTGAGCTTCGACCTCGGCCGGGGCGAGATGGCCTTTCTCACCGGTCATTCCGGAGCGGGCAAAAGCACGCTGTTGCGCCTGGTGCTGCTGCTGGAGCGGGCGACGGCCGGCCGGATCCGCGTCAATGGCCATGACCTCGACCGGGTGCCTTCCCGGCGCGCCCCGCGCACCCGCCAGGCCATCGGCATGATCTTCCAGGATCACCGGCTGCTGCCGGACAAGCCGGTCTTCGACAACGTCGCTTTGCCGCTGATGATCGCCGGCCTGGGCTACCGGGAAATCGGGCGCCGGGTGCGGGCGGCGCTGGACCAGGTCGGGTTGCTGCACCGCGAAGATGCCCTGCCCGACGAGATTTCAGGCGGCGAGCAGCAGCGCGTCGGTATCGCCCGCGCCATCGTGAGCATGCCGCCGTTGCTGCTGGCGGACGAACCGACCGGCAATCTCGATCCGGACCTGTCCCAGGAACTCTTCAATCTGTTCGCGCAGCTGAACGGGCAGGGCACGACGGTCCTGATCGCCAGTCACGACCTTGCCCTCATCCGTTCGATGGGCAGGCGCGTCCTGGTCCTTGCGGATGGCCGCCTGGTGGACGATATCGCGGCCGAAGAAGTCGGCCGCGGAAAGGCATGAGCATGCTCACGCCGAAGCAGAAATTCCGGGCCTGGGGGCGCCGTCAGTTGTACAGCCTCTTCTCGAGCCTCGGGAGCCTCGTGCAGCACTGGACCGGCACCCTGATGACCGTGCTGGTGCTGGGCATCGCGATGGCTCTGCCGCTGGGGCTTGCCGTCGTCATGAAGAACCTGCACGGGATGGATTTCCGACAGGAGGACTGGGGTTCCCTCAGCGTGTTCCTGCAGCCGGCCGCCGACGAGACGGAGGCCCGCGCGCTCGCCGCCGCGGCCGAGGAGCGGTTCCGTGTTTCCGTCGTTCTGATCAGCCCCGAGCAGGGCATGGCGGAATTTCTGGAGCGTTCCGGGTTGCGCGAGGCGGCGGACCTGTTCGAGACGAATCCACTGCCCTGGGTGCTCCTGGTTACGCCCCCGAGCGGCGCGACGCCGGTCGACCAAATGGCGGCGGCGGTGGCGGACTGGTTCGGTGGTCAGGGCGCGGTCGAGGCGGTCCAGTTGGACCACAAGTGGATGCAACGCCTGGCGGGATGGGTCGCGTTGGGTGACGCCTTCGTTCGCCTGTTGTCCGCGGTGCTGTCGATCGCGGTCGTGCTGGTGGTGGCCAATACGATCCGCCTGGACGTCGCCAACCGGGCCGGCGAAATCAAGGTATTGAACATGGTCGGTGCGCCGAACGGATACATTCGACAACCGTTCCTGTATTCGGGGTTCTGGTACGGGCTGATGGGCGCGGCCCTGGCCCTGTTGCTGCTGGCGGTCGCGCTGGCCTACCTTCAGTCGCCGGTCGAACGCCTGCAGGATGCTTATGGCAACGCGATCCGGCTGCAGGGTCCGGGCGTGTCCGGGGCTGCCGTCGTGCTCGTTGCCGGTGGCCTGTTGGGGCTGGCCGGGGCCTGGTGGTCGGTGCAGCGGTACCTGCGCCAGTTCCGCGTGGAGGACCCGGTGCGCCGCAAGTCGTCCTGAATCGCGAAAAAGGCTCCAATCTGCTGATATTCATGGGCATTCAGGCACTGAACTCTGGCCGGTGCAGCCGGTCTAACTCGACAGTTGACAACATTTTCACGCAGCGTGTGCAAGAGTTCGGCCATGCGGGTCCGAAGGCGGACCCTCGTGGCTAAAATCATGGCCGAAGTGTGCTAAAATTGCGCGCTGCTTCAGGAGGATCAATGAGCAAAGATCTGATACCAAGTCATCTTCTCGTACCGGCGGGAACCGGCAGCCTGGATGCCTACATCCAGGAGGTCAACAAAATACCGGTGCTGACGCTGGAAGAAGAGCAGGACCTCGCTCGCCGCTACCGCGAGGACGGCGATCTCGAGGCAGCGCGCCGCATGGTGCTCGCGCACCTGCGCTTCGTCGTACACGTGGCCAAGGGTTACACGGGGTACGGCCTCAACCTCGGCGACCTCGTCCAGGAAGGCAACATCGGCCTGATGAAGGCCGTCAAGCGCTTCGACCCGGAACACGGGGTGCGCCTGGTGTCTTTCGCCGTGCACTGGATTCGCGCGGAGATGCACGAGTTCATCCTGCGCAACTGGCGCATCGTCAAGGTGGCCACGACGAAGGCGCAGCGCAAGCTGTTCTTCAACCTGCGCAAGTCAAAGAAACGCCTGGGCTGGATGAACCAGGAAGAGGTCCACGCGGTCGCCAGCGACCTCGGCGTCAAGCCGGAAGTCGTCATGGAGATGGAATCCCGCCTGTCCGGACAGGACGTCGGTTTCGACCTGCCGCCGAACGCCGACGACGAGGTGCCGTATGTGGCGCCGGTCGCCTACCTGGAAAGCAAGTCCGAAGATCCGCAGAGCGAGATCGAGGCGCAGGACTGGTCCGACCACCACAACAACCTGCTCTACGCGGGGCTGGACCAGCTCGATGAGCGCAGTCAGGACATCATTCGCAGCCGCTGGTTGCAGGAAAACAAGATGACGCTGCAGGAACTGGCGAACCGCTACGGCGTTTCCGCCGAGCGCATCCGCCAGCTGGAAGCGAACGCCCTGCGTGCCGAAAACTGACCCGGTAGTCTTCAGCGTTCGCCGGCGTCGTCCGGGTCGCTGATCCAGGCTTCGGGCGGCGGGCAGGCGCAGACCAGATTGCGGTCGCCGTACACGTTGTCCACCCGGCTGACCGGGGCCCAGAACTTGTTCTCGTACAATCCCGGCACCGGAAATGCCGCCGCCTCGCGACCGTACGCGTGCGGCCAGTCGCCGGCCAGGTCGGCAGCGGTGTGGGGCGCCCATTTCAGCGCGTTGTCCTCGGCGTCCGCCTGGCCCTGTTCGACGGCGCGGATTTCCTCGCGGATCGCCAGCATGGCCTCGCAGAACCGGTCGATCTCGGACAGCGGTTCGCTCTCGGTCGGCTCGATCATCAGCGTTCCCGGCACCGGGAAGGACATGGTCGGCGAGTGGAAACCGTAGTCGATCAGGCGCTTGGCGACGTCCTCTTCCGTGATGCCGCAGCTCTCCTTGAACGGCCGCAGATCGATGATGCACTCGTGGGCGACCCGGCCGTTGCGCCCGGTGTACAGCACTTTGTAGTCGCCGGACAGACGGGTCGCGATGTAATTGGCGCTGAGAATGGCGACCTGGGTGGCTTTCTTCATTCCCTCGCGGCCCATCATCCGGATGTAGGTCCAGGAAATCGGCAGAATACCCGCGCTACCCCAGGGCGCCGCGGCGACCGCCGGGTTTTCGGCGCCCGGGCCGCCAATCGCCACCAGCCCATGACCGGGCAGATGCGGCGCGAGGTGGGCGCCCACGCAGATCGGCCCGACCCCCGGGCCGCCACCGCCGTGCGGAATGCAGAAAGTCTTGTGCAGATTCAGGTGCGAGACGTCGGCGCCGAATTCGCCGGGCGCGGCGCAGCCGACCAGCGCATTCAGGTTGGCGCCGTCGAGGTAGACCTGTCCGCCGTGGTCGTGGATGATCGCGCAGATCTCCCGAACGGCCTCCTCGAACACGCCGTGCGTCGAGGGGTAGGTGATCATCAGGGCCCCGAGCCGGTCGGTGTACTGATCCGCCTTCGCGCGCAGGTCGTCGAGGTCGACGTTGCCGTGGTCGTCGCATTTGACGACCACGATGCGCATGCCGGCCATCGCGGCGCTCGCGGGGTTGGTGCCGTGCGCCGATGACGGGATCAGGCAGACGTCGCGTTGGGTTTCGCCGCGCGCCTCGTGGTAGCGCTTGATCGCCAGCAGGCCGGCGTATTCGCCCTGCGAACCCGCGTTGGGTTGCAACGAAACGGCGTCGTATCCGGTGCAGGCGAGCAGCATGCGCTCGAGTTCCTCGAACAGAATGCGGTAGCCGGCGGTCTGTTCGGCCGGCGCGAAGGGGTGCAGATCGCTGAACTCCGGCCAGGTGACCGGAATCATCTCGCTGGTTGCATTGAGCTTCATCGTGCACGAGCCCAGCGAAATCATCGCGTGCGCCAGCGACAGATCCTTGTTTTCCAGCCGCTTGAGGTAGCGGAGCATGTCCGTCTCCGAGTGGTAGCTGGAAAACACCGGGTGCTGCATGAAGGCGCTCTGGCGTTGCAGGGCCTTCGGGATGGCGCTCCAGTCCGACCCCAGCTTGCGGTCGATCGCCGCCACGCTGCGCACCGCTTCACTGCCGGCGAATGCGGTGAGCAGTGCGGCGACATGGTGGCGGTCCGTCTTCTCGTTGACACTGATGCCGAGCGCGGTGGCGCCTTCTCGGCGCAGGTTGATGCCGCAGTCCAGCGCGCGCTGGTAAATCGCGTCTGCGCGGTCCGCCTCGAGATCGATCGTCAGCGTGTCGAAAAAAGCCGTGTTGCGGGGGCGCAGGCCGATTTCCTCGAGTCCGCTGGCAAGAATGCCGCACAGGCGATGGACACGGCGCGCAATCTTCGTCAGCCCCTGCGGGCCGTGGTAAACGCCGTACATGCCGGCAATGACGGCGAGCAGCGCCTGCGCCGTGCAGATGTTGCTGGTCGCCTTGTCGCGGCGGATGTGTTGCTCGCGGGTCTGCAGGGCCATGCGCAGCGCCGTGCGGCCGCGGCTGTCCTGGGAGACGCCGATGATCCGGCCCGGAAGCGAGCGCTTGTACTCTTCGCGCGTGGCGAAAAATGCGGCATGCGGGCCACCGAATCCCATCGGCACGCCGAAACGCTGGGCGCTGCCGATCACGGCGTCCGCGCCGATGGCGCCGGGCGGGGTCAGCAGGACGAGGCTGAGCGGGTCGGCCGCGACCGCCACCAGCGCGCCGGCGCGGTGCGCGGCCTCGATCGTCTCGCGGTGATCGACCAGCGCGCCGTCGGCGCCCGGATTCTGCAGCAGCACGCCGAAGAAATCGCCGTCGGCCAGCGCCTCGAGCGGCTCCGATTCGACGATTTCGATGTCGAAGTAATGGGCGCGGTTCCGGACCACGTCCCGTGTTTGCGGCAGCGTTGCCGGATCCACCAGGAAGCGCCGTGACTTCGATTTTCGATTGACGCGTTGCAGCATGGTCATGGCTTCGGCGGCTGCGGTCGCCTCGTCGAGCAGGGAGGCGTTGGCGATCGGCATGCCCGTCAGGTCGCAGATCATCTGCTGGAAATTGAGCAGGGCTTCCAATCGGCCCTGTGAAATCTCGGCCTGGTAGGGGGTGTAGGCGGTGTACCAGCCCGGATTTTCCAGCACGTTGCGCTGGATGACGGCCGGCAGGACGGTGTCGTGGTAGCCCAGTCCGATCATGCTGTGTTGCACGACGTTCTGTCGCGCGATGTCGCGCAGGCGTTCGAGCGTTTGCGCTTCCGATTCCGCTTCCGGGAGATCGAGCCCCTCGTCGAGCCGGATCGATGGCGGCAAGGTCGTCTCGATGAGGTCGTCGAGCGAATCGGCGCCGACCGCGCTCAGCATGGCCCGGATCTCGTCGTCGCGCGGGCCGATGTGGCGGCCGGCGAATTCATCGTGGTCTTCCAGGCTGGAAAGGGGAGAATGCTCGGAACGATCGTGCTTTGAATGTGTCATCGACGTACTCCGCCGGGCTGCTTGCCCGACCCACTCGGAATCCTTCGGGAAGGGTGTATTTTAGTGCCAAAGCGCGCCCGGTAACAGGCGTTCAGCGCAACAACATCTGCAGGTAGTGGTCGGTCAGGAGAAAAGCGAACAACACCATCAGGTAGATGATCGAGTAGCCGAACGTCTGCATCGGCAGGCGCTCGTCGTTTTCGCGCAACAACCGGAACGCGTACCACAGGAAGCCCAGGTTGAGCACGGTGGTTCCGGCCAGGTAGAACAGGCTGCTCATGCCGGTCAGGTACGGCAGGGTGGTCACCAGGACCAGCAGGATGGTGTAAAAGAAAATATGCCAGCGCGTGAAGTGGACGCCGTGCGTCACCGGTAACATCGGGATGTCGACGGCGGCGTAGTCCTGCCGCCGATGAATCGCCAGGGCCCAGAAGTGCGGCGGGGTCCAGACGTAAATGATCAGGAACAGGATCAGCGCATTGTGGTCCACCGTTCCCGTTACCGCGGTCCAGCCGAGCACCGGTGGGGCCGCCCCGGCCGCGCCGCCGATCACGATGTTCTGGGGCGTCGCCCGTTTGAGCCACACCGTGTAGACGATCGCGTAACCGATCAGCGACAGGAATGTCAGGACGGCCGTCAGGGTATTCACCCAGACGATCAGCAGGGTCATCGAAACCGCGCCGAGAATGGCCGCGAAAACGAGCACCTGGTTTACGCCGAGCTGACCCTGGGGCAACGGGCGATTGCGCGTCCGCGCCATGACCGCGTCGATCCGCTGATCCAGCAGATGATTGATGGCCGCGGCGGAGGCGGCGGCAAGCGCAATTCCCACCGTTCCGGCCAGCAGCGCGACGGGCGGTGGCCAGCCGGGAACGGCCAGGAACATGCCGACCACGGCCGTGAATACGATCAGCAGAACGACCTTCGGCTTACACAGTTCGAGGTAACGCCGTGCTACGGCAGTCATGGTCGCGACTCGCTCGGAGCGCGCGCGCGGTGCAGCAGCCAGACCGTGGTGGCCAGCAGCAGGGCGCCCGTCGCGTTGTGGGCGACGGCGTTCGGCAGCGGCAGGAACAGCCAGACGTTCAGGATGCCGAGCGTCACCTGGAGCAGCAGCAAGCCGCCCAGCAGCAGGCCGCCGGGGCGTGTCGCCCGCCTGCGCGACAGGCCGATTGCCAGCAGTCCGAGCACCGTGAACGTGGCCAGGGCCCAGATCCGATGCGCCATTTGGATGGCCGTGCGCGAGGGCAGGTCGAGCACGCCGCCCTCGTAGTCCACGCCAACTTCGCGCCAGAGGACGAAGCCGTCGCGGAAGTTCATTTCCGGCCACGCCTGCCCCTGGCAGGTCGGAAAGTCCGGACAGGCGAGCGCCGCGTAGTTCGCGCTGGTCCAGCCGCCCAGCGCCAGTTGCAGCACCAGTACCGCGAGCGCCAGCAGAATTCCCGTGCGGAATGGCCGGTAGGCGGACGGCGCGGCCGGTTCGCGCGCCCGCGTTCCGAGCGTCAGCCACAGCAGCAGACTCAACGTCGCGAGGCCGCCCAGAAGGTGCGCCATGACGATAATCGGCTTCAGCTTGAGCGTCACGGTCCACATGCCCAGCGCCGCCTGGAACAGGATCAGGGCCAGGATGGAAACGGCCAGCGCCTTGATCCGCGTGCTCGTGCGGCTTCGCCACGCGAGGACGTTGATGGCGACGACCAGTAACACCAGGAAACCGGCCAGGTAACGATGCACCATCTCCTTCCAGGCCTTGCCGATATCGACCGGCCGTTCCGGGAACGCCGTGTTCGCGGCGTGGATGTCGGCCGACGCCACCGGCCACGTCAACTGGCCGTAACACCCCGGCCAGTCCGGGCATCCGAGGCCGGCGTGAGAAAGTCGCACGTACGCGCCCAGCACGACGACTACGAAGGCGACGACGACGGCCAGGAGCGCCGCGCGGTGCAGGGTTGAAGATGTCATT
This sequence comes from Lysobacterales bacterium, assembly GCA_037384065.1. Taxonomy (GTDB): domain Bacteria; phylum Pseudomonadota; class Gammaproteobacteria; order Xanthomonadales; family SZUA-36; genus JABDPF01. The sequence goes on along the minus strand of JARROJ010000021.1, from coordinate 46,148 downwards.
GATCGTCCAGTTTCGACCAGGTCAGAAGCCGCTCGAGATCCTTTTTGAGATCGTTCGGATCGTAGCCGGCGCGGTAAAACATCATTATATTGCCGAGCGGGTCCATCAGGTAGGTATGGCCGGGCGCGCCGGTGTCCCCGGCGATCCCGGCCAGGGTGTCGAGCAGGCGGCCGTCGGTATCCACGGCCAGAAGAAAGGCCGGGTGGATCGCCTCGATCCGCGCGGCGTCGACCGTCGTCTGCGGACCGTGCACGAGCAGGATGCGCAGACGCGACCGGTCACGGCCGGCCGCGCGGTGAATCTGCCGTAACGCGGTGATGACGGCTTCGCAGTTCGGCCCGCACGGTGCCGGTAGTCTGTGGATTATCGTCCAGTGGCGCGGCAACTCGCGCGTGGGCGCACGAGCCGGATCGGCCGCTTCCAGCCCGGCGAGATCCACGGGCACGGGCGGTTCGACCAATTCGCCCAGATTGCGCGTGTGTCCGGGCGTGAAATCGATCACGCCGCTGTACATCAGCCAGGCCGCCGCCAGGGGCAGGACGAACAGGGCGGCGATGACGACGAGCGCCACGCGCGGCGATAGGCGTTTACCGGGTTGGGTCATCGGGCGTCTCCTTGTGTCGTTGCGGCTCGGTTCGCGCGTCCCGGCCGTTACGCAGGCCGAGCAGAATCCAGATCACGATCGCGGCCGCCGCCAGTGAAAACCATTGCAGGGCGTACGCGCCGTGCGTTGCAGGCGCCATCGTCGCGGGCACCCAGTCGCGGCCTTCGAAACCGTCCGGCTGACCGGCGTCGAGCAGGATGATCCAGCGCTCCACATCCGCCGCCAGGGCGCGCTCGACCGGGGCGTGGTCCAGCCAGGTGACGAGCTGCGGCCAGCGGTCCGTTCGAAGTTTATCGGTCTCGCCCAGACGCGGGCCCGGGCTTTCCAGGCGTTTCAGCCGGCCACTGATTTCGCGCGGCGCGCCATCGGTGGTCACCTTCGGCAGGGAACGCCGGTCGGCGGGCATCGGCAGCCAGCCGCGGTTCACGAGCACCAGCATGCCATCGCGGGTCTGGAACGGGGTCAGTACGTGCACCCCGGCCCGACCCTGGTGAATCCTGTTGTCGACCAACAGGTGCCGCTCGGTATCGAATCGTCCCCAGGCGCGTACCCGGGCGAATTCGGCGTCGGCGCGGATCGCCTCGGCGAGCGTCAGTTCCGGCGCGCTTTCGAAGCGTTCGAACAGTTGTTCTTTCTGCGTCATGCGCTCCAGCTGCCAGTAGCCGAGACGCGCGAACAGGGCCGCGAGCAGGAACAGCAGCAGGGTCAGTCCGAATGTCGTTCTGAATCGCACGGTCAGACGCCGGTCACGCGGTCATTCACCGGTGCGGTGACGGATTCGATATAATGGAAACACATGCTATCTCGGAGGGTGCGGCCGTGGCTATCAAGATCCTGATTATCGTTTTTCTGGTCGTCATTCTCTACAGCCTGGCGTCGGCCCTGGTGTTCCTGGTCAAGGATCATGGCGAGGGCGACCGGACCGTCAAGCGCCTGACCTGGCGCATCGGGCTGTCGCTCGTTTTGTTTATTTTCCTGTGGGTCGCGTACCAGATGGGCTGGGTCAAACCGCACCAGGGGCCGGTCGGCATGCAGTTGCAGGAACAGTCGCAGGCGCCCGACGACAGCCGCTGAGCCAACGACCCCGCCGGCCCGTGGGGCTGCCGTTTCGGCCGGGCTAGTAGACGTACACGAAAATAAACAGGCCCAGCCAGACCACGTCCACGAAATGCCAGTACCACGCCACCGCCTCGAAGCCGAAGTGGTGCTCCGGCTTGAAATGACCCTTCATGCAGCGAAACGCGATCACGGCCAGCATGATGGCGCCCAGTGTCACGTGCATGCCGTGGAACCCGGTCAGCATGAAGAACGTCGAACCGTAGATTCCGGAGCCCAGCGTGAGTCCGAGGTGCTGGTAGGCCTCCTTGTACTCGTAAACCTGGAAGCCGATGAACACTGCGCCCAGCGCGACGGTGGCCCACAGCCAGCCGATCAGCTTGCCGCGATGGTTCTTCTTCAGCGCATGGTGCGCCAGCGTGATGGTCAGGCCGGAGGTCAGCAGGATCAGCGTGTTCAGGAACGGAATGCCGAAGGGATGGATCGTACTGAACGGTCCGCCCACTTGGCCGGGGCCGGCCGTCGGCCAGACGGCGTCATAACCCTGCCACAGGATCTGGTTGGTGAACGCGCCGGTTCCCTCGCCGCCCAGCCACGGCACGGCCAGCGCGCGGGCGTAGAACAGCGCGCCGAAAAAGGCCGCGAAGAACATCACCTCGGAGAAGATGAACCAGAGCATGCCCATGCGGAACGAGGTATCGACCTGCTCGTTGTACATGCCGGCCTCGCTTTCGCGAATCACGTCGCCGAACCAGCCGAACAGCATGTAAACGATCACCAGCGCGCCGGCCAGGAAGGTCCACGGCGCGACGCTGGACTCGTTGACCCAGTACGCGGCGCTGCCGAGCATCAGGATCATGCCGATCGAACCGATGATCGGCCACCGGGTGCCGTGCGGAACGTAGTAATGGTCGTCTGCGTGATGGGCCATGGGCAATCCTCTTACTCCTCGTTGCGTCCTGTCGTCGTAGCGGTTTGCGCGACGCGCGCGCCGGGGTCCTGGAAGAACGTGTACGACAGGGTCAATTCCTTGATGTGCTCCGGTAAATCCGGCTGGATGAAATAGTAGACGGGCATGTCGCGGGTCTCGCCGGCCTGCAGAATCTGCTGGGTAAAGCAGAAACATTCGGTCTTGACGAAATACAGGCTGGCCTCCGGCGGCGTGACGTTGAAAATCGCGTGTCCCGCCAGGGCTTCGCCGGTCGGGTTGGTGGCCCGGTAATGCGCCTCGCTCATTTCACCGAGCGTGACCGTCAGCGACTTGTCGACGGCTTCGAAATCCCAGGGCAGGTTCGAATTGACCGTCGCATCGAAGCGGATCCGCACCTGGCGGTCCGACTGCGCTCCGCCGGTGGCGGACTGCTCGATCTTGACACCGCGTCCGCCCAGGCCCGTGATGTCGCAGAACACGTTGTACAGCGGCCACAACGCGAAACCGAAACCGAACATTCCGACGGCGATCAGGGCCAGTTTGCCGGCGAGCCTGCCGTTGGCCGGCCGTTTATCGTTCGGCCGGTTCATGCTCTGAGTACTCCGGACAGGATGAACGCGGTGAAAATGGCCAGGGCGACAACGGCCAGGACCCAGGCGGTGATCACCACCCGTTTCCGCTGCGCCTTCGGATCCTGGCCGGAAGTCATCGTCACGGCCCGCCTCAGTGCGACGTGTCCGCGTGCGCGATGGTGGTCGCGTCGATCTTCGGCGGCTTGTCGAAGGTGTGGTACGGCGCCGGTGACGGCACGGTCCATTCAAGCCCCTTCGCGCCTTCCCAGACCCGGTCGCTGGCCGCCTGGCGGCTCTTGTACACGCAATGGATCACAACGCCGACGAACAGCAGCTGCGAGGCGCCGAACACGAATCCGCCAATCGACGAAATCATGTTGAAATCGGCGAATTGCGTGGAGTAATCCGGGATGCGGCGCGGCATGCCGGCCAGGCCCAGGTAGTGCTGCGGGAAGAACAGCACGTTGACCGAGATCGCCGACATCCAGAAGTGGATCTTGCCCCACTTCTCGGAATACATGTGGCCGGTCCACTTCGGCAGCCAGTAGTAGGCGCCGGCCATCAGGGCGAACACGGCGCCCGGCACCAGAACGTAGTGGAAATGCGCGACCACGAAATAGGTGTCGTGGTACTGCAGGTCGACCGAGGCGATCGCCAGCATCAGCCCGGACAGTCCGCCGATGGTGAACAGCACGACGAACGCGATCGCGAACAGCATCGGTGTCTCGAAGGTCATCGAGCCCTTCCACATCGTGCTGACCCAGTTGAAGACCTTAACGCCGGTCGGCACCGCGATCAGCATGGTCGCGTACATGAAGAACAGCTCGCCGGCCAGCGGCATGCCGACCGTGAACATGTGGTGCGCCCAGACGATGAAGGACAGGAAGGCGATACTCGCGGTCGCGTAGACCATCGCCTTGTAGCCGAACAGGGGCTTGCGCGAGAACGTCGGGATGATTTCGGAAACCACGCCGAACGCCGGCAGGATCATGATGTACACCTCGGGATGTCCGAAGAACCAGAAAATATGCTGGAACATCACGGGGTCGCCGCCGCCGGCGGCGTTGAAGAAGCTGGTGCCGAAAAAGTGGTCCGTGAGCAGCATGGTCACGGCGCCGGCCAGGACCGGCATTACGGCGACCAGCAGGAAGGCGGTAATCAGCCAGGTCCAGACGAACAGCGGCATCTTCATCAGGGTCATGCCGGGCGCGCGCATGTTCAGGATCGTCACGATCACGTTGATCGCGCCCATGATCGAGGAGATGCCCATCATGTGCACCGCGAACACGACGAAGGCGAAGCTCTGTCCGCCCTGCAGGCTCAGCGGCGGATACAGCGTCCAGCCCGCGGCCGGACCGCCGGAATCCATGAACAGCGTGCTGAGCAGCATCGCGAAGGCGAACGGAAGGATCCAGAAGCTCCAGTTGTTCATGCGCGGCAGCGCCATGTCCGGCGCCCCGATCATCATCGGCAGCATCCAGTTGGCGAAGCCGACCCAGGCGGGCATCACGGCGCCGAACACCATGATCAGCGCGTGCATGGTCGTCATCTGGTTGAAGAAGTCGGGTTCGACCAGCTGCAGCCCCGGGGCGAACAACTCGGCGCGAATCACCATCGCCATCGTACCGCCGGTGAAGAACATCAGCAGCGCGAAGACGAGGTACAGCGTGCCGATATCCTTGTGGTTCGTCGTGAACAGCCAACGGTTGAGGAAGCCGGTCGGCTTGTGGTCGTGATGTTCGGCCTGCGATTGCGTGTCGTGGCTATGAGTGCTCTCGATACTCATGTCATCTGTTCCTGTTCTGATGGTTTTCGTGCGGGGTCCGGATGAGGACTAGTTGGCCGCCAGCTGGTCCTGCTGGTGCACGACCCACGCGACGTACTCATCGCGCGGCAGCACGTGCAGCACGATCGGCATGAACCCGTGATCCTTGCCGCACAGTTCCGCGCATTGTCCGCGGTAGATGCCGGGTTCCTTGATCTCGGTCCAGGCTTCGTTGATGAAACCGGGGATCGCGTCGCGCTTCCAGCCAAGCGCCGGCACCCACCATGAGTGGATCACGTCGTCGGCGGTGATCAGGAATTTGATCTTGGTGTCGGCCGGCAGCACCAGCGGGTTGTCGACTTCGAGCAGGTAGTTGTCGACATTGGCCGGATCTTCGCCGGACTCGAGCTGCCGCGCGGCATTCGATTCCGGATCGAGGGACGAAATGAAATTGAGGTCGTCTTCGACGTACTCATATTTCCAGCGCCACTGGAAGCCGGTGATCTTGACCGTCATTTCGGTTTCCGGCGCCACCTCCATGTTGATCAGTGCGCGCGTCGCCGGCACCGCCATGACCACCAGGATGAGCACCGGAATAATGGTCCAGACCACCTCGGCCTTGGTGCTGTGGGTAAATTTGGCCGCTTCGTGGTCGCGGGATTTCCGATGCAGCGCGATGGAGACGAACATGGCGCTGAACACGATCACGCCGATCACGATGCAGACCCAGAGGATCGTCATGTGAAGGTTGTAGTTGATCACCGACTGGGACGTCACGCCGCGGGTCATGTTGATCTGGTTGCCGGTCAGCGCGGGCGCAGCGAGCAGCAGCCACGTAGCGGCGATCACCGCTGCGGTGACAGCGGCCACGACGATGAACGTGTTTTGCTTTTTCATTGGAACCTCAAGTCTCAAGAATCAAACGTTGCGCCCGGTCTACAGGGCGCTGTACCTGCTTATGGCGCGCTCCAGCTGTTCCGCCAGTTGGCGCTTTTCGTCCGCGGTCAGAAACCGCCCGAGCTCCACGGACCGGTTGCCCGAACGCAGGCGGATGGTCGGGTCGTACCAGAGGATATCCGGCTGTTCCGTCTCGACGACCGCCCACGCCGTGCGCAGTTCGATTTCATGGCGTGCGCGGTAGCGCTGGCTCACGATCCGAATGCGATCGGCTCCGATCTCTATGGTTTCGACCGCCCAGGCATTCTCCCAGGTGCGGACGATGAGCCATGAGACCAGTACCACCTGGACCAACGCGATCGCGAAAATCGGCCAGAAGCCCTGCCAGGCCAGCAGTCCGGCCAGGAACAGCGTTACCGTGGCCAGCGCCAGTACGACGGTGACCAGGCCGCGGGCGTCCAGTGAAAAATTGCTTTTTGCCCGGATCCGCACGACGGATCCGTCCGCACTTTTCCAGGACGCGATCACGAATGATGTCTCAGTCTCTCCAATTGCCGGCCCGAAACCGGTCCGGCAACGCATTGTACTGGCCGAATCAAAGCTTCGGCAAGAGAACTTCATAATATTAATGGAAGTTTTCTTGTTTCGGCCCGACGAGTAAACTTGCGTGGTTTCACCAATCAACGCAGCGATCGCGCGGTCGCGGGACCGAGCCCGGGCCCGGTGCGCAGGGAGATTCAAGTGGTCAACGGCGAGGATATCAGCGGCTTTCTGATGCCGCAGCCCGAGGAAACCGACGCGTACCGCGCCGAAATCGACCGGTTGTACGATGCCGACGAGGCCGAGTGCGTCAGCGCGCTGCTGGACGGGGTTGCGCTCGACGCGGAGACGCGTGAACGCATCGACGCGCGCGCCCGGGCGCTGGTCCAGGCGGTTCGCGACCGGCGGCACGAGCGTGGCGTGCTGGACGCGTTCATGCAGCAGTACGACCTCTCGTCGGAGGAGGGCGTGGTGCTGATGTGCCTCGCCGAGGCCCTGCTGCGTATTCCGGACAGCGCAACCGCCGAGAAACTGATCGCCGACAAGCTGGGCGACGCCGACTGGGAGTCGCACCTGGGCAAAAGTTCCTCGGTGCTGGTCAACGCATCGACCTTCGGACTGATGCTGACCGGCAAGCTGGTCGCCCTTTCGGAGCAAACCCGAAGCAATTTTCGGACGACGCTCAAGCGCATGGTCAACCGCAGCGGCGAGCCGCTGGTCCGCACCGCGATCCGCCAGGCCATGCGGATCATGGGTTTTCAGTACGTCATGGGACGCACGATCGACGAGGCGCTCGAACGGTCGTTGGAGAAAAAGCACCGGCCCTACCGCCATTCCTTCGACATGCTCGGCGAGGCGGCGCTGACGGACGCCGATTCCCGGCGCTTCATGGCGTCCTATCGCGCGGCGATCGAGGCGATCGGCCGGAGCGATCGATCGGACGACCTCTTCGAGGCGCCCAGCATTTCGGTGAAACTGTCCGCGCTCCACCCGCGGTTCGAGTTCGCTCAACGCGAACGGGTGCTGCGCGAACTCACGCCGAAACTCCTCGAACTGGCGCAGCTGGCGCGGGCCAATCGCATCGCGCTGACCGTCGACACCGAGGAAGCCGACCGCCTGATGCTGACCCTCGACGTGTTCGCGGCCGTCCTGGCCGACGCCTCGCTCACCGACTGGGATGGGCTGGGCCTGGCGTTGCAGACCTACCAGAAGCGCGCTTTCGCCGTGATCGACTGGCTCGCCGCGCTGGCCAGGGCCAACAACCGTCGAATTCCGGTCCGGCTGGTCAAGGGCGCCTACTGGGACAGCGAGATCAAGCACGCCCAGGTCGAGGGGCTCGACGGATATCCGGTGTTCACGCGCAAGGCGAACACCGATGTCTCCTACATTGCCTGCGCGAAAAAGGTGCTGGAAAACCGGGCCGCCTTCTACCCGCAGTTCGCCACGCACAACGCGCACACGATCGCGGCCGTGACCGAACTCGCCGGCGATCGGCTCGATTACGAATTCCAGCGTTTGCACGGAATGGGCCGCGAACTTTACGGCGTGGTCATGCAGGAACCGGGTTTCCGGCATGCCTGCCGGGTGTACGCGCCGGTCGGCAGCCACGAGGACCTGCTGCCGTACCTCGTCCGCCGCCTGCTCGAGAACGGCTCGAACACCTCGTTCGTGAACCGGATCTCGGACGAGGACCTGCCCGTGGAGAAAGTCGCCGAGGACCCGCTGGCCCGGGCGGCTTCGACCCGTCCGGTGGCGCACCCGGCGATTCCCCTGCCGCGCCACCTGTACGGTGACGAGCGGCTCAACGCCCAGGGCGTCAACCTTGCGAACCAGTCCGCGGTGCTCGATCTCGCGGCGCGCATGGCGCCGTTCACGCGCACGCGCTGGAACGTCGAACCGATCCTTGCGGCGCCGTGCGAGGCGGACGCCGAACCCCATGCCAACCTGAATCCCGCAAGCCGGTCCGACCGGGTCGGGGACGTGCGGGAAACGCCGGTCGAGGCGCTGGACGGCGCGCTGCAGGCCGCCTGGGATTTTCGTCCGGCCTGGGATGCCGTCGCCGGCGCCGAACGGGCCGAACGGCTCGAGAAAACGGCCGACCTGATGGAAGAGAATTTCGCCGAACTGATGGCCTTGATCGTCCGCGAGGCCGGCAAGACGCCGCACGATGCGATTGCCGAAATCCGCGAGGCGGTCGACTTCCTGAGGTATTACGCCCTGCAGGCCCGCCAGCATTTCGATGCGCCGCAGCGCCTGCCGGGCCCGACGGGCGAGGTCAACGAACTCAGCCTGCACGGCCGCGGCGTGTTCGTCTGCATCAGCCCATGGAATTTTCCACTGGCGATTTTCACCGGGCAGGTGGCCGCCGCGCTGGCCGCGGGCAACACGGTGCTCGCCAAGCCGGCGGAGCAGACGCCGGCGGTCGCGGCCTACGCGGTCGGGCTGCTGCACCAGGCCGGCATTCCGCGCCAGGCCCTGCAGTTCGTGCCCGGCAAGGGCTCCGTCGTCGGCGCGCGCCTGACCGCCGATGCGCGGGTCGCCGGTGTCGCGCTGACCGGTTCGATGGATACCGCGCACGTCATCAACCGTTCGCTGGCGGCGCGCGATGCGCCGATCGCCGCGTTCATCGCCGAGACGGGCGGACAGAATGCGATGCTCGTGGACAGCTCGGCCCTGCCCGAGCAGGTCGTCGAAGACGTGATTCGCAGCGCCTTTCACAGCGCCGGGCAGCGGTGTTCGGCGCTCCGCGTGCTGTTCGTGCAGCAGGATGTCGCCGACCGCATCACCACGCTGCTGGCCGGCGCGATGCAGGAACTGGTCGTGGGCGAGCCCTGGCGCCTGGAGACCGATATCGGTCCGGTCATCGATGAAGCCGCGCGCAGCGAACTCGAAGCGCACGTGCAACGCATGGAGCGTCAATTCCGCCTGCTGGCCCGGGCGCCCCTGCCGGCCGGCCTGGACGGCCACTTCATGGCGCCGGTCGCGTTCGAGATCGACTCCATCCGGTCGCTGGAAAAGGAGGTCTTCGGCCCGGTCCTGCACGTCGTGCGGTTTTCCTCGCGCGAACTCGACCGGATCATCGACGACATCAACGCGGCCGGTTACGGTCTGACGCTCGGGATCCACAGCCGGATCGATCGCACGCAGCGGCACATTGCCCGGCGGATCGAGGCGGGGAACTGTTATATTAACCGCAACATGATCGGCGCCGTTGTCGGCGTGCAGCCGTTCGGTGGCGAAAAGCTCTCCGGAACCGGGCCCAAGGCGGGCGGTCCACACTACATGCTGCGTTTCGCCACCGAGCGGACCCTGACCGTGAACACCGCCGCCGTCGGCGGCAACGCCAGCCTGCTGGACCTCAACGACTGAAGGACGATCGAACGTGTACCTCCAGTATTTCGGACTGAACGAAGCGCCGTTTTCGATAACGCCGGACCCGGCCTTCGTGTACCTGAGCCCCGAACACCGCGAGGCGCTGGCCCATTTGCTGTACGGGGTCGGGCAGGGCGGTTCGGGCGGGTTCGTCCAGTTGACGGGAGAGGTCGGAACCGGCAAGACCACGCTGTGCCGCTGCCTGCTGGAGCAGTTGCCGGCCGACACCCGCGTGGCGCTGGTGCTCAATCCGCTGCTGACGCCCCGCGAGTTGCTCGCGACGATCTGCGAGGAACTCGGAATCCGAACCACGGAGATCGCGGACAGCAACAAGGCGATGGTCGATGCGCTCAACCGCTACTTGCTGGAGCAACATGCCGGCGGACACCGCGTCGTCGTGGTCATCGACGAGGCGCAGAACCTGAGCCCCGACGCCCTGGAACAGGTGCGTTTACTGACCAATCTCGAGACCCCGAAGGAAAAACTCCTGCAGATGGTGCTGCTCGGGCAGCCCGAACTGCGCCAGTTGCTGCAGCGCCAGGACCTGCGGCAGCTCGCGCAGCGGATTACCGCGCGCTACCACCTGGCGCCGCTCGACGAAGCCGAAACCGCCGCCTACGTGCGGCATCGAATGAAGGTGGCGGGCGCGCAACGGAACCCGTTCACGCGCTCCGCGCTGCGCGCCCTGTACCGCCGCTCGGGTGGCGTGCCGCGCCTGATCAACATCATTGCCGACCGCGCGCTGGCCGGCGCGTACGGTCGCGAGACCGTCCGGGTGACCGCGCGGCTGGTGCACGCCGCGGCCGACGAGGTGCAGCCGGGCGAAACCCGGATTCGCGCGAACCCCTGGCGCGGGGTCGCCGCGACCGCCGCGGGCCTGCTGCTGGTGGTCGTCAGCCTGTTCCTGTGGCGGGGCGGTTATTTCGAGCCCGTTTCCGCGGAGGCGCCGCCGCCCGTCGTTGCGTCGGTCAGCGACGCACCGGCAGCGGCGGTGGACGTCAGCGACCCGAGCGTTCCGCCGCCGGCCGATCCACCGGCTTCCAGCGTCGATGCCGGGCCGCCGGACACCGCGCCGGTCGAGCCGGATTCCCCGCCGGCGTACTTCGAGCCGGATGCGGACTGGCTGCGGGCGCAGCATCTGACCGCCTGGGAAGTCCTGGCCGAACTGTGGCGTGAACCGGGCGCGGGCGGCGCGATCCAGTCCGCCTGCGATGGCGTGGCGGGTACCGGTTTTGCCTGCCTGCGCGAGTCTGGTAACTGGTCGCGCATTCGACAGCTCGGCCTGCCCGTCATCCTGGTTCTGCGCGGCGACGCCGTGCGCCTGCTGCCGCTGCGTGGGTTCCGGGACGACGGCCTGTTGGTCGGTTCGCCGCGGGAGGACACCGTGGTCGCGCGCAGCACCGTCGAATCGCTCTGGTTCGGCGAATTCCTGGTCGCCTGGCCGCAGGCGCCGGATTGGCCGGTGGAGCTCCGTCGCGGCGCAGCGGGGCCGGCGGTCGACATCGTGATGCGGCTCGCGTCGTTCGCCGAGCCTCCCTGGGAGGGCGGCGGCGTGTTCGACGCCGAATTCGAAAACTGGCTGCTTGGATTCCAGCGCCGGAACGGCCTGGTGCCGGATGGAATCGTCGGCCCGAACACCCTGTTGCACCTGATGGCGCCAACCATAGACCGGCCGCAACTCGTGATCGAATCCGGAGCGGAGTCCTAGGCCGATGTCGATGCTTCTCGATGCCCTCAGGAAATCCGAAGAGCAGCGCCGCCTCGGCGCGCAGCCCGATATCCATCGCACGCCGGACGCGCCCCCGCCGGACGCGGGCGAACCGCTGCGGCAATGGCTGCCGGTGGCGCTCATCGTGGTCAGCGCCCTGGTGATGGCGTGGTTCGGCTGGCAGCAGTTCCAGCCGCCGTCGGAGCCGGCGGCGATCGCCCGGGACGCAACGCAGGCGCGTGGCCCGGAGCAGCCTGCGGCACCGGGCGGAACGCCGTCCGAGGCGCCGCGCACCCCGGTCGAGGCCTACGCCGCACCGCAGTCGCCCGCGGCCGAAACGACGGCCGATGAAGGCAGCGCGGCTTCCGGTCAGCGCACGGCGTCGCTGCAGGACATCAGCGAATTCAAGGCGCCTCCGGGCGAGACCGCACCGAGCGGGAAGCCGTCCCCCGAGTCCGTGGCAGCGGCCTCGCAGCCGGCGTCGGCACCTGAACCGAAGCCAAAACCGGCCGCGCGGTCCGAGCCCGGGGCGACCGCGGCGCGCGATGCATCGTATGAACCTCGCGTGATGACGTACTGGGAGCTGCCCCAGGGCGTGCGTGACAGCCTGCCGCCGTTTCGCATCTCGGTGATCGTTTACGCCGACGATCCGGCGAACCGGTTCCTGCTCGTCAACGGGGTCCGGCTGCAGGAAGGGGACGAACTGCAGGGCGGCGTGGTGCTCGAGGAAATCCGGCGCGACGGCGCCATCTTCCGGGCGCGGAACTACCGGTTCCTGGTGAAGGGCTGACCGCGCTTGCGTGACGGTGTCGTTACGGCCTGGTCGGACCGTCCGCCTCGGCCGCCCTACGCGGCGATCGGGTTCATCGCCGTCGCCTGCTTCATGTTTTTCATCTACTCGGGGCTCAGCCCGATCCGGCAACAGGTGATGATCGAAGTGGCGGGCATGGAGCCGGCCCGGATGGCGGCCCTGCTGCATGGCCCGGCGACCGGCTGGTGGGACGTGTCCGCGCTGAGTCTCGTCACGGCCCTGCTGATTCACGCGAACTGGTTGCACCTGCTGGGCAATCTCGTGTTCTTCTGGGTCTTCGGCATGAACGTGGAGCGCCGGGTCGGCGCCGCCGGCCTGGTCGTCGTGCTGCTGCTCGGTGGCGCGCTGGCCAACGTCATCGTCGCCCTGCGGCTGCCTTCGCTGACGACGCCGATCATCGGCGCGAGCGGCGCGGTCTCCGCGGTCGTCGGCGCCTACCTCGGGCTGTTTCCCCGGCGTCGCATCGGGCTCTATCTGCCGCTCGGTCTGTACCTCCAGTTCGCCCGCGTGCCCGCGGTCATCGTGATCGGCTCCTGGTTCACGCTGCAGTTGCTTTACACGGCCTTCGGCCCCATAAATGCGACTGTGGCATGGTGGACGCACCTGGCGGGATTTGCCCTCGGGTTGAGCTTCGCCTTTCTTGCCCGCGGTCTTTTCCACATTCGCCTTTGAGCACTTGATGAGGGTTCCCCGGACGTTATGAGCGATGCAAAACTCTACAAGGTCGTGTTCCTGAACAGTGGCAAGGTTTACGAGCTGTACAGCCGCGGCGTAACGTCGAGCGGTCTGTGGGGGTTCATCGAGGTGTCGGAACTGGTGTTTGAGACCAGCGAAGGCCTGGTGGTGGATCCGACCGAGGAAAAGATGCGCCGGGAGTTCGAGCACGCCAGCGTGCTGCACCTGCCGATCCAGAGCGTATTGCGGGTCGAGGAAGTGGCGAAACGCGGCCAATGCCTGATTCGCGATCGCGAGTCGGGCGAAAAAGTCACCCCGTTCCCGGTCTCGCCACCGGGCCGCTCCTCGAGCTGAGCCGACCCCGGTTCAGTCGCTTCCGGCCGGGGCGTCGTCCGCCAGCAGGCCGGCGTCGTCCAGCACGGCCATGATCTCCTGCAACGGAAACCCGGATTCGCCCGTCATGAAGTGATCCGCCGAGGGGTCGGCACCGGTTTCCGCCGGCAGATGGCCGGCAAGATCCGCTTCGCGCCCTTCGGTTCGGTTTGTGTTCAGATCGTCATTCAGATCGAGCGCCACATCCGGCACGATGCCTTCCGCCTGGATCGATCGCCCGCTCGGTGTGTAGTAGAGCGCCGTCGTGAGCTTGATGCCGCCGCCGTTGCGGAGCGGCAGCACCGACTGCACCGAGCCCTTGCCGAACGTCCGTTCGCCGACGATCAGCGCACGGTGGTGGTCCTGCAGCGCGCCGGCGAGGACCTCGGCGGCCGAAGCGCTGCGCCGATCGACCAGCAGGACGATTGGGCGGCCCGGCAGCCACTGGCCGGGCGCGGCGTCGAATTCCATCCGGGTCGAGGGATTGCGGCCGCGCGTCGATACGATACGCCCGCTGTCGAGAAAGCCGTCGGCGATGTCGATGGCCGGTTGCAGCACGCCGCCCGGGTTACCGCGCAGGTCCAGCACGAGCCCCGCCAGTTCGGTGCCGTCGTCGCGAATGGACGCCAGCGCGGCCGCCAGGTCGGTGGCGCTGTCCCGGTGAAACTGGCTGATCCGGAAATAGCCCCAGCCCCGGCTCAGGGGGCGGTAGGACAGGGTCGGCAGTTTGATGAACTCCCGCTCCAGCGTGACGTCGCGCGGCGGCTGTCCCGGACGCTGGACGCTCAGCCGCACGGTGCTGCCGGGTTCGCCGTCGATGCCCTCGAGTGTTTCGGCGAGCGGCCGGCCCCGCACCGGGACGTCATCCACCGCCGTGATGATGTCGCCGACGTCGATGCCGGCCCGGTCCGCCGGGCTGCCGTTGATCACGGCGTCGACACGGATTTTGCCGTCGCGCGTGTTCAGGCGGATGCCGACCCCGCCGTAGCGGCCGCGCGACACGTCGTCCAGATCGCGATACTGATCCACGGCCAGATAGGCCGAGTGCGGATCCAGTTCCGAGAGCATGCCGCGGATCGCCGCCTGGATCAGGTCCCGTTCATCCACTGTGTCGACGAAGTTGCGGCGCACCTGGTTGAAGACGTCGCTGAAGGCGCGCAGGTCTTCGAGGGTCAGCGACCGCGCGTCGTCGCGGGTGTCCGTCGGCGCGTCATTTTCCGGTGGCGCGCCCGTCGCCGGCCCCGGGCTCAGTGTCAGCAGAACGGCCAGGAGCGGGGCGGGGCGTCGCAGTGCGGTCGACATTCGTTTCATCGGAGTTCCTCAGGGGGCGCGGCGGCGGTCGATCCACGCGGCCGGGTCGATCGCCTTGCCGTTCCGGCGAAGTTCAAAGTACAGGCCCTGGGTCGTGCCCGAGTTGCCCCCCACGACGCCGATCACCTCGCCGGCTTCCACCCAGGCGCCGGCATCCTGCAGCAGGCTCTCGTTGTGGCCGTACAGGCTCATGAAACCCTGACCGTGGTCAATAATCAACAGCAGTCCGTAGCCCCGCAGCCAATCCGCGAACGCCACGCGACCGTAGCCGATGGCGTGAACCTCCGCGCCGGTGTCGGCGCCGATCAGCCAGCCCTGCCAGCGCAGTCCCGCGGCACGTGTCTGCCCGAAGGCGTGGCGGACCGGGCCGTTCAGCGGCATCGGAAGCCGCCCTTTGCGACTGGCGAAGCCGGCGCGCTGGTCCAGGTCGAGCGGAATGTCGGCGAGCACGTCGGCCAGACGCTCGATCAGCGCCTCGAGGTCCTTCCGGTCCCGCTCGAGTTCACGCAGGCTCGATTGGTTCTGCTCGATGTCGTTCGCGATCCGCGCGAGCAATTCGGCCCGCTGGCCGCGCTGCGCCGCCAGTTCGTCCCGCAGTGATTGCTGCTCGCGTTGCACCTCGGCCAGGCGCTCGAGCTCCAGCCCGGTTTCGCTCGCCAGCCGGTCGAGCGTCGTGACCGCGTCACGGAGTTCGGCGATTCGCCCGAGCTGTGCGCGGTTGACGTAGTCGTAATAGGCCAGCATCCGGGTCACGATTTCCGGATCGTCGAGATTCAGGATCAGGCGGCTGCGGGATTGCCGGCCGCTCCGGTAGGCAGCCCGCAGCTGGTTGGCCAGCCGGGCGGTGCGGTCGTCAAGGGTGGCGATAAATTCCCGTCGCTGCCGATCGAGTTCGGTCAGTCGGGCCTGGTGCTCACGCCGTTCGTTTTCGAGCGCCCGGTACGCGCGGTCCGCCCGTTGCAGGGCGAGATCGAGTTCCCGCAGGCGCGACTGCTCGGCCCGGTGCTCGCGGCGCGCCGCGAGCAGCGCGCCGCCGAGCCGTTCGATCTGGGCCAGCACCTCGTGCAGCTGCCGTTCGGCCTGCGCCCGCTCCGGGTCGGCGGAATCCTGCGCTGCGGCGGACGCAGCGAGAAGCAGGCCCAGCAACAGGGCCGGCGCGGCGCCGGCCCTAGGCCGCCGCACCGCCGGTCAGTTCGAGCAACGGGCGTCCGGTCATTTCCTCGGGCTGTTCGAGTCCGAGCAGGTACAGCATGGTCGGCGCGATGTCGCGCAGCGAGCCCGTGCCACTGAAGCGCGCGGGCCGGCCGTGGAACAGGAACGGCACCGGGTTGGTCGTGTGCGCGGTGTGATTCTGGCCGGTTGCAGGGTCGGTCATCTGTTCGATGTTGCCGTGATCGGCGGTGACCAGCAGCTCGCCGCCGGTTTCGTCGATCGCGGCGCGCACTTCGGCCAGGCAATGGTCGACCGCGGCGACGGCGGCCAACGCCGCATCCATGCTGCCGGTATGCCCGACCATATCGGGGTTGGCGACGTTACAGATGATCACGTCGAATTTGCGCGAACGGATCGCCGCGGTCAGCTTTTCGGTGAGTTCGGGCGCACTCATCTCGGGCTGCAGGTCGTAGGTGGCGACCTTTGGCGAAGGGATCAGGATGCGCTCCTCGAGCGGAAAAGGCGTCTCTTCGCCGCCGTTGAAAAAGAACGTCACGTGGGCGTATTTCTCGGTTTCCGCAATGCGCAGCTGATGCAGGCCGTGCTGCGCGAGTTCGGCCGCCAGAATCCGCGGCAGCGATTCCGGTGGAAACGCGATGCGGACCGGGAGACCCGCCATGTACTCGGTCATGGTGACGAACGCGGACAGTTCGACCCGGTTTCGCTTGAAGCCCTCGAACGGCTCGTTGACGAAGGCCATGGTCAGTTCGCGGGCGCGGTCGGCCCGGAAGTTCACGAAAATCACGGCGTCGCCGTCCCGCACGCCGGGTGCGTCGTCGAGCACGGTCGGCAGAACGAATTCGTCGTTCTCGCCGCGTTCGTAGGCCTGCGCCAGCCCGTCGAGCGCGGATGGCGCACGCTGGTCCGCGGTGGCCGACACGATGGCCCGGTAGGCCTGTTCGACCCGGTCCCAGCGGTTGTCGCGATCCATCGCGTAGTACCGCCCGGACAGGGTCGCGATCGAGGCGCCGGGGATGCCGTCGACGACCGCCTGCATCCGCCGGATCGATGCTTCGGCGCTGCGCGGCGGTGTGTCGCGGCCGTCGAGGAAGGCGTGGACCGCGATCGCGCCGGCGCCCCGCTCGGCGGCGAGCCGCACGGTTTCAAAGAACTGCTCCTCGTGGCTGTGCACGCCGCCGGGTGACAGCAGGCCCATGAGGTGCACCGTTGCGCCGCGCTCGATTGCGGCGTCGATGCCGTCGCACAGGGCCGCGTTGCGCTGGAAGCTGCCGTCACGGATGGCCTGGTCGATGCGCGTGTAGTCCTGGTAAACGATGCGCCCGGCGCCGATGTTCAGGTGTCCGACCTCCGAGTTGCCCATCTGGCCCGGCGGCAGTCCGACCGCTTCGCCCGAGGTTTCGATCAGGGTGTGGGGGTCGGCGCGCCACATGCTGTCCCAGCAGGGCGTCTCACCGAGCGCGATCGCATTGGCCCGGGACTCCTCCCGGTAACCCCAGCCGTCGAGAATCATCAGAACCAGTGGCTTGCGTGCTGGATTGTTGCTCATGTAACCTCCGGACGCGCGTCTGGTCGTGCCGCGCCGCTCGCTTGTAATAGGGGTCCGGCGCCTCCAGATGTGTCGCGTCACGCGACGCGCTGCGCCGAACCGGCCGGCCCGTTTCGGGTGGCCGGAAAGATCGATATTATTTCATAAAAGAGATTGGAGCATGGAACAGGTCATCGAGTTCACGACCAACCATCCGCTGCTGGTCGGCGGCTTCTTCGCGGTTCTGATCGTGCTGATCTTCACTGAACTGAGGCGTCGCACCCAGGGCTTTCTCGAATTGACGCCGGCGCAGGCGGTGCCGTGGATCAACGACGGCGACGCCGTCATCGTGGACATTTCGCCGGTAGCCGATTTCAATCGCGGGCACATCGTGAACGCGCGAAATTTCCCGCCGTCGCGCCTGGCCGATCCGGATGCGGAAGTGCTCAAGCTGAAGGATCGCAAGTTGCTGGTGGTTTGTCGCAGCGGCAACACCGCCTTTCCCGCCGCCGCCAACCTCAGGAAAATGGGCGCGACCGAGGTGGCGATCCTGAAGGGCGGCATGGGGGCATGGCGCAGCGATCAGTTCCCCGTTACCACCAAAAAATGAGATAATCCCCGTTTTTACCGCCGCGCGTTTGCGGCGGCCCAACCTGACGAGTGATGCACAACATGGCAGAAGAACAGATTCCGCAGCAGGCCAATCCGCAGGGCGGCGCCCAGGGCGGCCAGTTCCAGATTCAGAAGCTCTACACCAAGGATGTTTCGTTTGAAATCCCCAATGCGCCCCAGGTGTTCCAGGACACCGGCCAGGCCGAGGTCAAACTGAACCTCCAGCAGCGGGTCCAGGACCTGGGCGAAGACAACCACGAAGTGGTGCTGACCGTAACGGTGACCGCGACCGTCGGCGACAAGACCGCCTACCTGGCGGAGGTCGCGCAGGCCGGTATTTTCCTGGTCAGCGGTCTGGACGAGCGGACCATGCACGCCGTGATCAACACGCTGTGCCCGAACACCCTGTTTCCGTACGCGCGCTCCGCGATCGGCAACCTGGTCGCGGACGGCGGTTTTCCCCCGCTGACGCTGCAGCCGATCAATTTCGAACAGCTCTACGCACAGCGCATGCAGCAGGCCGCTGCCGAGCAGCAGAATGCCGGCGATCAGGGCGGTGACGAAACGGTCCAGGCCGAGTTCACGCAAAACAACTGACGCATGACCGAGGTTCCAGGTCAGGAACGTTCTGACGCGCAAGCCCTCCGGTTTGCGGTGCTCGGCGCCGGTTCCTGGGGAACGGCGCTGGCGATGCAGTTGACGCGCGCCGGTTCCCGCGTCGTGCTCTGGGACTGGGATCGCGACCACATCGAGGCGGTCGGACGGGCCGGTCGGAACGAAAAGTTCCTGCCGGACTATCCCCTGCCCGAGGGGCTCGAAACCGAACCCGACCTTGAAACCGCGGTCCGCGGCGCCGACGAGTTGCTGATCGTCGTGCCGTCGCACGCGTTCGCGGGTCTGTTGAAACAGATCGCACCCTGGCTTCAGGCGGGTCAGGGTGTCGCCTGGGCGTGCAAGGGGCTGGATCCGGGGACCGGCCGGTTTCTGCACGAACCCGCCGAAGCCTTGTTCGGACACGAACGACCGCTCGCGGTCGTCACCGGACCTTCCTTTGCCGCGGAGGTGGCGGCGAACCTGCCGACCGCGATCACCGTGGCGGGCACCGATCCGGCGTATTGCGCGCGCATCGCCCGGGCGCTTCACGGCTGCAATTTCCGCGCCTACACCAGCGACGACATCGTCGGCGCCGAGCTTGGCGGTTCGGTCAAGAACGTGCTCGCGGTGGCGACCGGTATCTCGGACGGCATGGGCCTGGGCAACAATGCGCGCGCGGCGCTGATCACACGCGGACTGGCCGAAATGATGCGACTCGGCCGCGCCCTGGGGGCCAAGCCGGAGACCCTCACCGGGCTGACCGGCGTCGGCGATCTGGTGCTGACCTGCACCGGCGACCTGTCGCGGAACCGGCGTCTCGGCCTGGCGCTGGGCGCCGGCAAGACCGTCGATGAGGCGGTCGCGGAAATCGGGCAGGTCGTCGAGGGCGTCAAGACAGCTGCCGAGATCTGGCGCCTCGCCGGCCGGCTGGGCGTCGACATGCCGATTTCCGAACAGGTGTACGGCATCATCCACAAGGGGCGCGATCCGAACGAGTGTGTTCGCGAATTGCTCGCCCGGGAGCCCAAGAGCGAAACGGCCTGACGGCGCCCACACCGGGCGCCGGCATTCAGTTCAGATCCGGAAACGCCAGTTGCCGCAGCGCCTCGTACAGGGCGATCGCAACGCAATTCGACAGGTTCAGGCTACGGCTGTCCGCCCGCATCGGCACGCGCAGGGTATGTTCGGCCCCCGCCCGGTCGAGCAGGGCGCGCGGCAAACCGCGGGATTCCGGGCCGAACAACAGCGTGTCGCCAGTATGGAATCGCGCCGCGCTGTGCGCGGTTTGTCCGCGGGTCGAAAAAGCCCAGACGGTTTGCCAGCCGACCCGCTCGAGCCAGTCGTCCCAATCGGCGTACGTCGTCACGGCGGCGCGGTCGCGGTAATCGAGGCCCGCCCGCCTGAGCTGTTTGTCGTCCAGCGTGAACCCCAACGGCCCGACCAGGTGCAGCCGCGCGCCCGCGTTCGCGCACAGGCGCATGACGTTGCCCGTGTTGGGCGGAATTTCCGGCTGGTACAGCACGATGTTCAGCATGCGATTGCGAAGCCCCGTAGGATTTGCGACGAAACGAATCGAATTTTTATCGCCACGGGCTGTCGCTCGATCAAGGACTTAGCCGGTAGCGGATTCACAGCTGACTGATTTTAAACGGTTTACCGTCTTGCTGTCCTGCGCCCGATCACCGGTCGGGTCATTTGACACGACCGGAGCCGGGGCGTATCTTTTCCGATCGTTGGCACAATATCTTGTGCCCAAAATTAAAATAACGCACAATAGATTGTGCCCACAGACTCAAACAAAACCAAACAATTACACGGAAAAATTAATGAGCAGCGTGCAGGTTGAGCCGATTGACACTGATTCCAAAGAGATCGCGATGCAGGAAGCGTCGCTCGATATCTGGGACAAGAAGTACCGACTGAAGTCCAAAACCGGGGAAATCATCGACCGGACGATCGACGATACGTACCGGCGCGTCGCGCGCGCGATCGCGGACGTCGAGCAGGACAAGGAAGCGCGTGAGACGTGGTACGAGCGTTTCCTGTGGGCCTTGCGCCGGGGCGCGATTCCGGCGGGCCGCATCACGTCCAATGCCGGCGCCCAGGCGCACAAACCGGCCACCTCCACGATCAACTGCACCGTCTCGGGCACGATCAAGGACTCGATGGACGGCATCCTGGACAAGGTTCACGAAGCCGGCCTGACGCTGAAGGCCGGCTGCGGCATCGGTTACGAATTCTCCACCCTGCGGCCGAAGGGCGCCTACGTTTCGGGCGCCGGCGCCTACACCTCCGGCCCGCTCAGCTTCATGGACATCTACGACAAGATGTGTTTCACGGTGTCCTCGGCCGGCGGCCGGCGCGGCGCGCAGATGGCGACCTTCGACGTCGGCCACCCCGACGCCATGGATTTCATTCGCGCCAAGCGCGAGGACGGCCGGTTGCGGCAGTTCAACTGCTCGCTGCTGATCACCGACGAGTTCATCGACGCGGTGCGCGAAAACCAGACGTGGAAACTCGCGTTCCCGATCAACGAGCACGAGGCCGATGCCTTTGACCTGGACGATCCGGAGCAGGTCATCTGGCGCGAGTGGCCGAACACCAACGGTTACATCGTGCGCGAGGACGGCCTGGTCGCCTGCCGCGTGTACAAGTCGATACCGGCGCGGCGGATGTGGGACATGATCATGTCCTCGACCTACGATTTCGCCGAACCCGGGTTCATCATGGTCGATCACATCAACGAGATGAACAACAACTGGTTCTGCGAGAACATCCGGGCGACCAACCCCTGCGGCGAACAGCCCCTGCCGCCTTACGGCGCCTGCCTGCTCGGCTCGGTCAACCTGACCCGCTTCGTCGAAAACCCGTTTACGCCCGAGGCGCGGTTCGATTGGTCCGAATACGGCGAAGTCGTTCAGGTCTTCACGCGTCTGCTGGACAACGTGGTCGAAATCAACGGCCTGCCGCTTGGCAAACAGCGCGACGAAATCGAGCGCAAGCGTCGCCACGGCATGGGTTTCCTCGGTCTGGGTTCCACCCTGACGATGCTGGGCATGAAGTACGGCAGCCCGGAATCGCTCGAATTCACCGAGCGCGTGGCGCGCGAGATGGCGCTGGCGGGCTGGGAACAGGCGCTGGAGCTGTCTCGTGAAAAAGGGCCGGCCCCGATCATGGACGACGAATTCGAAGTTACCGGCGATATGTTGCGCCGGCGTCCGGAAATGGCGGCCGACGGCTACGAGGTCGGGGACCGCGTGTCCGGCAAGATCCTGTGGGCGCGCTACAGTCGCTACATGCAGCGGGTCGCCGAATACGCGCCGGAACTGGTCGACGCGTTGGCGAAAGAGGGGGGGCGGTTCACGCATCACACGTCCATCGCGCCCACCGGCACGATTTCCCTGTCGCTGGCGAACAACGTCTCCAACGGCATCGAGCCCAGCTTCGCGCATCACTACAGCCGCAACGTGATCCGCGAGGGGCGCAAGACCAAGGAAAAGATCGGCGTATACAGCTACGAGTTGCTGGCCTACCGCACGCTGGTCAATCCCGACGCGATGCCGTACGCCCAGGAGGAAGCCGCGAAGTTGCCCGATTGCTTCATCACGGCGGAAGACATTTCGCCCAAGGAGCACGTCGACATCCAGGCGGCGGCGCAGAAGTGGGTCGATTCCTCGATCTCGAAAACGGCCAACGTGCCGACGGATTTCCCGTACGAGGATTTCAAGGACATCTACCTTTACGCGCACAGCAAGGGTCTGAAGGGATGCACGACGTTCCGGTTCAACCCGGAGGCGTTCCAGGGCGTCCTCGTCAAGGACAAGGATCTCGAGAACACGAAGTACCGCTTCGTACTGGACGATGGCGAAGTCGTCGAGGTCGCGGGCAACGAGGAGGTCGAATACGACGGTGAGCTGCATACGGCCGCCAACCTGTTCGACGCACTGAAAGAAGGTTATTACGGCAAGTTCTGATTTTTTGGAGTGAATGAGCCGCGCACACGACGCGCGGCGCGCAGAAGCCGGAGAGGAACGGGGGAGAAGGCTGCAGGGACAGACGAATGAACGGCCCGGGCCGTTGCCGGACAAGGAAGTGTGTGTAAAAAGGAAGTGTGTGTAAAGCGCACGGAAGTCCAGAATAAAAACCAATCAGGGATAAATTGGCGGAGAGGGAAACTGGGACCGCCAGCTTCACGGAGACTTTGCGTACATGGACGTACAACTCTTTTCTCCCGGGAACAGGATTGAGGGCGTGATACGCCAGGGTTCGGAAAATTCGACCGAGACCACAGGACCGGGCGCCCGGCGGGCGATTCGGCGCCATCACGGGATCGGCACAGACGAGACAGGTTGAAGAGCAATGACCATCAGAATAGACAGCAAGATCGTCGGCTACGAAGTCGTCAAGGACGAACAGGACGCCGCGCAGAAGCAGCAGGCGCCGGAAAACGAGGAGCGCAAAAGCGCCACGATCATCCGCATGACCGAGCAGGTCATGCGGCCGGAGGGCATGGAGGCGCTGGAAGGCTCGACGTACAAGATCAAGACGCCGCTCGATGACCACGCGATGTACGTGACGATCAACGACATCGTCCTGAACGCGGGCACCGAACACGAGCAGCGCCGACCGTTCGAGATTTTCATCAACTCGAAAAACATGGACCACTTCCAGTGGATCGTGGCGCTGACACGCCTGATGTCGGCCGTGTTCCGCAAGGGCGGTGACGTGACCTTTCTCGCCGAGGAACTGCAGGCCGTGTTCGATCCGCGCGGCGGTTACTTCAAGCCGGGCGGCAAGTTCATGCCGTCCATCATTGCCGACATCGGCGCCGTGATCGAGCATCATCTGCAGAAGATCGGCCTGATGGAGAAAGAAGAACTCTCCGAGCAACAGCAGCTGCTGTTAAACCAGAAGCGCGCCGAAGCGGAGGCGACTCGGACTATCCCGCGTCCGCCACGCTCTGCTTCAAGTGCCACACCAAGGCCGTCGTGATCATGGACAATTGCGCCACCTGCCTGTCCTGCGGCTATTCCAAGTGCGGCTGATGTTCGAGTGGTGTTGATCCACCTTGCCTGGATAGCGCCCCTTCTCCTGTTGGTCTTTTTTCTCGGCTCGCCCCGTTTTCGGGGCGATATCGCCGAGCGCCGCATTCGGCGCATTCTCGCGGTCGGACTCGAGCGGAGCCGCTATACCGTGTTCAACGATCTGGTCCTGCCGTTCGGGGGCGGCACGGTGCGGATCGATCATGTCGTGGTTTCCCGGTTCGGGATCTTCGTGATCGAGAGCGTGTATGCGCCCGGTCGAATTTCCGGCACGGCCGTCCAGGAGCGCTGGAAGCGCAGGCGCCTGGGGCGCATTGACCGTTTCGACAATCCGGTGCATCGCAACCGCGTGCAGGTCGAAGCGCTGGCCTCGGCGCTCGATTTTCCGATGACCGTGTTCGAGCCCCTTGTCGTGCTGGTCGGCGCGCAGGCCTTTCCCGAACCGCGGCCGGCCCAGGTCGTGGCGCCGGAGAAACTGCTCGCCCGGCTGCGCCGGGCCGGGCAGCCGAAACTGGAAGAGGAGCAGGTCGCGCGGGCGCTGCATGGCATCGAAGCGGCCCGCCTGAACCCGTCCGCCGCGCGGTTCATCAACCGGGTGGCGCTGCTTCGCTGGCTGCTTTTCGCCGCCCTGCTTTCCGGTCTCTATATCGCCTTTCGTGACGATCTGACGCGGGTTTACCAGGCCTTCGAAACCGGGCGTGAACAGGCGGCGCGGCCCGAAGCGTTCCACGCCGACGGCAGCCCCAAGACCGAGCGCGAACAGTGGGAAGATTCACTGGTTTGCGCCTGGTCTGCGGATACCGGACGGTGCGCCTGTTATGATCCGCAGGGAGCACGCGTTTCCCTCGCTCCGGAGAAATGCCGGGCGCTGGCGAAACGCGGCTCGATCCTGGAGCAGTGACAGCGAGGCGGAGCGATCCTGGTGTTCAGGGCTGAAAACATCATTCGCAAGAAGCGCGACCGCGCGCCCCTGAACGAGGCCGAAATCCGGGCGTTCGTCGAGGGCATCCGCGACGGCAGCGTGACTGATCCGCAGATCGCGGCGTTCACCATGGCGACCTGGTTCACGGGCATGACCGTTCTCGAGCAGTCGCTCCTGACCCGGGCCATGCGGGATTCCGGTCGCGTGCTGTCCTGGTCCGGGCTCAACGGGCCGGTTCTGGACAAGCATTCGACCGGCGGCGTCGGCGACCTGGTGAGCCTGGTGCTCGGCCCCATCATCGCCGCGTCGGGCGGATACGTGCCGATGATCTCCGGCCGCGGGCTTGGCCATACCGGCGGCACGCTGGACAAACTGGAAAGCATTCCGGGCTTTACGACCGCGCTCGAAATCGAGCGGTTTACCCGCCTCGTTCGCGAAAACGGGCTCGCGATCGTCGGGCAGACCGACGAACTGGCGCCGGCGGACCGTCGAATCTACGCGGTGCGGGACATTACCGCCACCGTCGATTCACCGCCGCTGATGATTTCCTCGATCCTTTCAAAGAAGCTGGCCGAGGGCCTCGACGGACTGGTGCTCGACATCAAGTTCGGCGGCGGGGCGTTCACGCCGACGATCGGCGCGGCGCGCACGCTGGCCGGCGAAATGACCCGGGTGGCGGCCGAATCGGGGGTGCGTTGCAGCGCCCTGCTGACCGACATGAATGCGCCGCTGGCGCCGGTCGCCGGCAACGCGCTGGAAATCGGGGAGGCCATTCGCATCCTGCAGGGCGACAGCACCGACGGTCGCCTGTACGACGTCATCACGGCGCTGTCGGGGGAACTGCTGCACATGGGCGCACTGGCGGAAACGCCGCAGGCGGGCCGGGACCGGGCGCGGCGATCCCTGGCCTCGGGTGCGGCCGCGGCCGCGTTCGCGCGAACGGTGGCGGCTCAGGGCGGCCCGGCCGATCTGTTGGAGCGGCCCGGACATTATCTGCCGCGGGCCGCGGTGGTGCGCCCGGTCGATGCTTCGTCGTCCGGTTACCTGGCCGCGATCGACGCGCGTGCGATCGGTTGGACCGTGGTCGGCCTCGGCGGCGGACGCCAGCGGTCCGAAGACCGGATCGATCCGGCGGTCGGTCTGAGCGGGTTGCCCGAGCCTGGCGCCGCGATCGAGGCCGGCTCCCGGCTGGCGGTCGTGCACGCCGCGAATGAGGAAGACTGGCAACGTGCGGCCGCCGAAGTGCAGGCGGCCGTGACGCTGGCCGAGGAGGCGCCCGAACGGATCGAGGCCGTGCGGGAACGAATACGGGAAGATGCCGATGAATGCTGATGCTGCGCTGGTCGATCGCTTACGACGGCACGCGGTCGAGGCCGCGTCCCGTTCCTACTCGCCCTACAGCCGGTTTCCGGTCGGCGCGGCGGTCGCCAGCCGCGAGGGCGCGGTTTACGTCGGCTGCAACGTGGAGAACGCGTCATTCGGACTGACCCAGTGTGCGGAACGTGCGGCCCTGACCGCCGCGATCGCCGCCGGCGAGCGGCCCGGTGACTTGGTGTGCCTGGTGATCTACATTCCCGGCGACGCCCGGCATCCACCCTGCGGCGCCTGCCGCCAGGTCATGCGCGAGCTGATGTCGGACGACAGCCTGGTTTACTCTTTTGGCGACGGCGACGCCTACCGGGTCTGGTCGGCGAACGAGTACCTGCCCGATCCGTTCACGCCGGAGTCGCTGCTGAAATGACGGCGACCGAGATTCCCGTGCACGCCTTGCTGAACGCCCAGACGGGGCGAATCGAATGGCCGGAACTCGCACGCCACTTCGCGCGCGGGGTGGTGGTCTGCGTGGCGCCGGGGACGGACCTTGTGGCCGTCGCGGAGCGCTTTGTCGGGAACAGCGCGGAAGAGATCGAGCGGCTGTCCGACGCGGGGCGCCTGTGGCGCGCACAGGATGAGGATGCCCGGCGCTGGCAGGCGGAGCACACGCGGTTCTGGGCCGTGGTCGTTGCGCCCTGGGTGCTGGTTCAGGAGGCCGAGAACCCCGAGGACAATTCCAATGAGGACTGATCGCACCATGAAAAAGAGACTGCTGATTTTGTGCCTGACCGCGGTGGCGGTGTCATCCGGATCGTTCGCGGCGGATCCGCAAACGCCGGTCGGGCCCGCCGAGCACGCCGTCCGCGTGGCGCTCGAACGCATCGCGCGATGGGATCCGGATCTCAACGCAGTGATCGCCGTGAACCCTGCGGCGGTCGAACAGGCCGGGGTGCTGGACCGGGAACGGGCGTCCGGCGCCGTGCGCGGGCCCTTGCACGGGGTGCCCGTGCTCATCAAGGACAACATCGAGACGCGCGAACTGCCGACAACGGCGGGTTCGCTGGCGCTCGCCGGTAACGCCACGGGTCGCGATGCGCGGCTGGTCGCCCGGTTACGCGACCAGGGACTGGTCATCCTCGGCAAAACCAACCTCAGCGAATGGGCCAATTTCCGGTCCGAGCGTTCCTCCAGCGGCTGGAGCGCGGTGGGTGGGCAGGCACGTAACCCGCACGACCCGACCCGGTCGCCCTGCGGTTCGAGTTCCGGTTCGGCGGTCGCGGTGGCGGCAGGTTACGTGGCGCTGGCGGTCGGCACCGAGACCAACGGCTCGGTGATCTGCCCGTCCGCGGTCAACGGGATCGTCGGCATCAAACCGACGGTCGGACTGATCAGCCGTCACGGCATCGTGCCGATCGCGCACAGCCAGGACACCGCCGGCCCGATGGCGACGAATGTGCGCGACGCGGCTTTCCTTCTGGACGCGATGGTTGCTTTCGACCCGCAAGATCCGGCGGCTCCGGACGACCGCGCCGTCTTTGCGCGGCGCTACGCCGACGCGCTCGACCCGGACGGACTGGCGGGCAAGCGCATCGGCGTGGTCCGCTCCCTGGCGGGCTTTCACGAGGGCGTCGATGCGGCCTTCGAGCGCGCCATCGCGGACCTCGCGGCGGGCGGCGCGGAAATCGTGGACGACCTCGCCCTGCCGCCGTACGCCGACGGTCTCGGTGACGCCGCCTACGACGTGTTGCTGTACGAATTCAAACACGACCTGAACGCGTACCTGGCCGGACTTCCGGGCGCGGAAGCCGCCTTGACCCTGCAGGCGCTGATCGAATTCAACCGCAGCCACGCGGATGCCGAAATGAAGTGGTTCCAACAGGAGATTTTCCTCAAGGCGCAGGAAAAGGGCGGCCTCGACTCGCCCGCCTACCGCGACGCCCTGCAACGCGTGCAGTCGTTCAGCCGCGACGGTATCGACGAGCTGCTCGCGGCGCACGACCTCGATCTGCTGATTTCGCCAAGCAACACGCCGGCCTGGAAGATCGACCTCATCGTCGGCGATCGCTGGCTCGGCAGCAGCAGTTCGTTCCCCGCGCGCGCCGGGTACCCCCACATCACGGTGCCGATGGGTTTCGTGCATGGCGTGCCGGTCGGCCTGTCACTGTACGCCTCGGCCTTCTCGGAGCCGGTGCTGATCGAAGCGGCGTTCGCCTATGAACAGCGCAGTCGCCGTGCGGCGCCGCCCCGCGGCTTTGGCGAATGGGCGCCCGCGGTCGAAACCGTGGAAACGAAAACCGCGCAGTAGGGCGAATCGTCGGCAACCGGCGCCGGCGACACTCAGGAGGCGATACGCAGCACCTTCGCGCCGCGGATGCGTCCCCGCCTGAGTTCGATCAGGGCCCGGTTCGCGTCGGTGAGCGCGTATTCCGTCACGCTGGGGCGCAACGGGATTTCGGCCGCCAGGGCCAGGCACTCGCGGACATCGCGCCGGGTGACGTTGGCGACCGAACGGACGGATTTTTCCCGCCACAGGTGGCGGTCGTAGTCGAGCCCGGTCAGGATGTTCTGGTCGCCGGCTTCCTTGCGGATGGCGTTGATGACGAGACGTCCGCCCGGCGCGAGCGTCTCCAGCGCGGACAGCACGGGCAGCCACGCCGGGGTCGTATCGATGACGGCGTCGAGCGGTTGCGGCGGCTGCGCGGTGGTGCCGCCGGCCCAGTCGGCGCCGAGTTCGCGGGCGAAGGCCTGCTCGGTTTCGCTGCGGGCGAATACGTTGATCGGCGAATCCGGGTATCGGTGCCGCGCCATCTGCAGTACGAGGTGACCCGATGCGCCGAATCCGGTCAGTCCCAGCCGTTGGCCGTTGCGCAGTTCACACAGTGCGAGCGCGCGATAGCCGACGGCGCCGGCGCACAGCAGCGGCGTCGCTTCAACGTCGCCGACCGCGGCGGGCAGTTTGTGCGCGAACGCCTCCGGAACGACCATGAATTCGGCGTAGCCGCCCGGCGCGTCGCGCCCGGTCGCGGTGAATTCCGGGCACAGGTTTTCGCGGCCTTCACGGCACCAGGCGCAGCGCCCGCAGGCCGAGTGGATCCAGGCGACACCCACGCGTTCGCCGGCCAGGTCCATGACACAGTTCTCGCCCTGCGCCTCGACGATGCCGACGACCTGGTGCCCCGGCGTCATCGGTAACTTCGATGGTGGCGTTCGGCCCTCGATTTCGTCGAGTTCGGTGTGGCAGACGCCGCAGGCCCGGACACGGATCAGCACCTCGCCCGGGCCCGGGGCCGGCACGTCGACCCGATCCGCGCGGAGTGGCTGTGCGTGCTCGTCGACCGGGCCGATCCGGTGGATCCGCATGGCGTTCATCTTCATGATTCCAGTCTAGACCGGACCGGCATTCGTTGCCGTGACGCCCGTCATCCGTGGTCTTTCCGGATGGTCTAAAATAGAAAGGGGAGGGCAATGAGGCCGCTCCCCGATCGACTGAAATGGAGCCTGAAATGTCCGGTTACCGGAAGATTGCCGTTGCGATCGATCTGAGCAGCGAATCGAATTCCATCCTTAAACGCGCCGTGGACGTCGCGGCCGCGGATGGCGAAATTCACCTGATCTACGTGCAGGAACCGATGGACTCGGTTTACATGGGCGTCGTTCCCTACGGCCCGGTTTTCGTCGGCATGGACGAAGTCGAGGAAAACCTGCGGGCCGAGTTGCGCCAGAAACTGGACGACATCGGAGAACGGTTCGACATCCCGAAAGCGTTCCGTCATTTCCTCAGCGGCACGCCGTCACGTGAGATCCACAAGTTCGCCGAAGACAACGACATGGACCTGATCGTGCTCGGCACCCACGGCCAGAAGGGCGTGCAGTTACTGCTGGGCGCGACGGCCAACTCGGTGTTGCACGGCGCCGCCTGCGACGTGCTGGCCGTGCGCATGGCCGAGACATCCTGAACGTCCCGGGGCTACAACGGCCCAGCCGGGGTTTGGCGGCCGCCTGGGTGGCCGTGTTCGTGACGGTCCTCGCCTGGTCCGCCTGGGCGCCTCACGATTACCCGACCTGGTGGCTGGAGGTCCTGCCGGCGCTGGCCGGCCTGGTGATACTCGCCGGAACGCGGCGCGCATTTCCGCTGACGTCTCTGGCCTACGCACTGATCCTGGCGCACGCGGTGATTCTCATGATCGGTGGGCATTACACCTACGCCGAGGTGCCGCTTGGGGACTGGTTCAGGGACTGGACCGGCGGTACGCGCAACAATTACGACAAGCTCGGTCACTTCGCCCAGGGGTTTGTCCCGGCCATCATCGCGCGTGAGATCCTGGTGCGCCTGCGCGTCGTCACGAGGCGCGGTTGGCTGGCGGTGATCGTGGTCGCGCTGTGCCTGGCGATCAGCGCGTTTTATGAACTGATCGAGTGGTGGGTCGCACTGC
The DNA here is from genome assembly GCA_037384065.1 of Lysobacterales bacterium. Taxonomy (GTDB): domain Bacteria; phylum Pseudomonadota; class Gammaproteobacteria; order Xanthomonadales; family SZUA-36; genus JABDPF01. The sequence continues at coordinate 15,919 of JARROJ010000021.1, read as the reverse complement.
TGAGCGGCACGGCCGCCGAGGCGTTCCTGGGCACCCAGGGTTATGTCTGGGATACGCAGTCGGACATGTTTTACGCGTTCATCGGCGCCACGATGGCCGTGGTCCTGTTGGGCCGCCTCCATGATCGACAGCTGCGCGCCCTGGGACACGCCTGAGTTCCGGTACCTGCCGGACTTTCTTGCGCCGCGCGAGGCGGATCACCTGCTGGACGTGCTCTGGCGCGGACTCCACTGGGAGCGCCGGGAAATCGTGCTGTTCGGCCGTCGCATGTGGCAACCCCGGCTGATCGCCTGGTACGGGGATGCCGGCGCCGAGTACCGGTACAGCGGACTGACGCTGCGCCCACGGCCCTGGCCGCGCGATCTCGGCGCGCTTCGCCGGTCGATCGAGCGGCGGACCGGTTGCGCGTTCAACGCGGTGCTGGCGAACGGGTACCGGGATGGTGCGGACAGCATGGGCTGGCACAGTGATGACGAGCCCGAGCTCGGCCCGAACCCGTGTATCGCTTCGCTCAGCCTCGGCGCCGAACGGGCGTTCCTGTTACGGCCCCGAAAGCCGGATGCCGCCGGCAAGCGGCCCTCGGCGCGACTCGTGCTGGCGCACGGCAGCCTGCTGGTGATGCGGGGCGCCAGCCAGGCGCGGTACCAGCACTGCCTGCCGAAAACGCGCCGTCCGGTCGGACCGCGCATCAATCTGACGTTTCGGCGGGTTGCCGCTCAGGAAACGCGCGCGGCGGCGCCGGCGCCGGATGGCGCATCACCGATGAAGCGCTGAACGCTGGCCAGAATGCCTTCGCGATCGAGGCCGGCGAGATGCAGCACCTCTTCGCGCGTGCCGTGTTGCAGGAAGGTATCGGCAAGGCCGAGGTTCAGTACCGGAACGGCGAGGTTTTCCGCCGCCAGCACCTCGTTGACGGCGCTACCGGCCCCACCCGCAACCGCGTTCTCCTCGACGGTCACCAGGCGCTCGTGGCTGCCCGCGGCCTGCAGGATCGCGGCGCGATCCAGCGGCTTGACGAAGCGCATGTCGATCAGGGTCGCGCCCAGACGGTCCGCCACCTCGCGGCAGGGTTCGACCATGCTGCCGAAGGCGAGCAGGGCGACCCGTTCGCCGTCGCGGACGGTTCGCGCCCTGCCGATCGGGATCCGGCGCATGTCCGGGTCCAGCGGAACGCCGGGACCGCGGCCGCGCGGGTAGCGCACCGCCGCGGGCCCGGGATGCCGGAATCCGGTATACAGCATTCGCCGACACTCGTTTTCGTCGGACGGCGCCATGATCACCAGGTTCGGAATACAGCGCAGGAAGCTGAGATCGAAACTGCCCGCATGGGTCGGTCCATCCGGTCCGACCAGGCCGGCGCGATCGATCGCAAACAGGACCGGCAGGTTCTGGAGGGCGACATCGTGGATGACCTGGTCGTAGGCCCGTTGCAGAAAGGTGCTGTAGATGGCGACCACCGGATGGACGTTTTCGCAGGCCATGCCGGCCGCCAGCGTCACGGCGTGCTGCTCGGCGATTCCGACGTCGAAGAAACGCTCCGGGAACCGTTCGTGAAACGCGACCATGCCGGAGCCTTCGCGCATGGCCGGCGTGATCGCCAGCAGCGACGGGTCCTGCTCGGCCATGTCGCACAACCAATCGCCGAAGACCTCGGTGTAGGTGGGAGGCTTCGGCTCCGCAAGCGGCTGTGAGACGACGCCCATCTCCGGATCGAAGGGGCCGACGGCGTGATACTTGACCGGGTCCTTCTCGGCCGGCTCGTACCCCCGGCCTTTTTCCGTGATGATGTGCAGCAGATTCGGGCCGTCGACGTCGCGCGCCGTGCGAATCGTTCGTACCAGCGTGGTCAGGTCGTGGCCATCGATCGGCCCCAGGTAGTTGAAACCCAGTTCCTCGAACAGGGTGCTCGGCATCACCATGCCCTTGATGTGTTCCTCCCAGCGACTCATGAAACGCCAGGTGCGCGAATCGCGCTGCATCAGGCTCTTGCTGCGTTCCCGGATGCCGGTCACGGTCGGTCCGCTCATCAGGCGGCCGAGCATCTTGGTCAGCGCGCCGACATTCGGTGAAATCGACATCTGGTTTTCGTTGAGGATCACCAGCAGGTTGCGGTCGAGGTCGCCGCCGTGATTGAGCGCTTCATAGGCCATGCCGGCGGTCATCGCGCCGTCGCCGATGACCGCGACACAGCGCCGGTCCTCTTCGCGATAGGCCGAGGCCAGCGCCATGCCGAGCGCGGCGCTGATCGAGGTGGACGAATGGCCGGTGCCGAAGGTGTCGTATTCGCTCTCTTCGCGCTTCGGGAACGGCGCCAGTCCCTGGTGCTTCTTGATCGTGGTGATCGAGGCCGCCCGCTCGCACAGGATCTTGTGCGGATAGGCCTGGTGGCCGACGTCCCAGACGATGCGGTCATGGGGCGTGTCGTACAGGAAGTGCAGGGCGACCGTCAGCTCGACGCACCCCAGTCCGGCGCCGAAATGTCCGCCGCTCGCGGCAACCGATTCGATCAGGTAGCGGCGCAGGTCGTCTGCGACCTCCGGCAGCACTTCCTCGTCGAATTCGCGCAGGTCGGCGGGTGATCGGATCCGACTCAGGTAGGGGTATTGCTCGCTGTTCATGCGGCGTATTTTAGCTGCGTTGCGGACCCGCCGCCATCGTCGCGCCCGCGACCTCAGTGATCCCGGCGGATGACGTAATCCGCCAGCCAGGCGAGTACGGACGTGTCGCCCGGGACGGCTTCCAGGTGGGCGATGGCGCGGTCCCGCAGGTCGCGCGCCGCGCGCCGTGACGCGTCGAGCCCGAGAATGGACGGAAACGTCGGCTTGTCCAGCGCGGCGTCCGCCAGGGTGTTCTTGCCGGTGCGCTCGCTGCAGCCCGTGATGTCCAGGATGTCGTCGTGGACCTGGAACGCGAGCCCGACGCAATCGCCATAGCCCGACAGGTTGTCGCGCACCGCGGCATCGGCGCCGGCGAGAATGCAGGGCGTTTCGACGGCGGCGCGGATCAGGGCGCCGGTCTTCAGGCGATGCATGGTGTTCAGATCCGTTTCGGACAGCGTGCGGCCGACGGCCGCGAGGTCCAGCGCCTGGCCACCGGCCATTCCGGTCGATCCACAGGCTGCCGCGATCGTCAGGACGACCTCCAGGCTGCTCGGCCGGTCCGCCGGCAGTTCGGCCGCCAGGACCTCGAACGCGAGCGCCTGCAGGGCGTCGCCCGCGAGAATCGCCGTCGCCTCGTCGAACGCCCGGTGACAGGTCGGCCGCCCGCGCCGCAGGTCGTCGTCATCCATCGCCGGCAGGTCGTCGTGGATCAGCGAGTAGGCATGGATCAGTTCGATGGCGGCCGCCATCGGGTCGAGACGCGCCTGTGGCACCTCGAGCGCATGCCCGGATGCGTAGGTGAGCACCGGCCGGAACCGTTTGCCGCCGCCCAGAGCGGCGTAGCGCATGGCGCGGTGCAGCGCTTGCGGCTCGGTGTCCTCGGGCGGCAGGTGGCGATCCAGGACGCCGTCGAAACGGGCCTGCCACGCGGCGGCCAGCCGGGCTGCGTCAGTTTTCGTCATCGAAGGGAGCCGCCGTCGACTCGTCGTCGTTATCGAGAAGTTTCTCCACCGTCTGCTGTGCTTTGTCCAGCACGCCCTGGCAGTGGCGGGTGAGTTCGACCCCGCGCTTGAACCGCCGAAGCGATTCGTCGAGGCTGAGCTCACCGGATTCGAGTTGCTCGACGAGTGTCTCGAGCTCGGCCAGCGATTTCTCGAAATCGGGTAATTCGTCTTTTTGCGTTTTCATTTTCAGAGTCTCGTGATGCGACAGTGCTCGCGGATCCGTTCGAGCACGGGTTCGTTCGGGCGCCACGACAGAGCCACCTCGTGGGCGTCCAGCCAGCGACGCAGTCGGTCGGAGACGAGCCCGTCGCCGAGCGCAACCGGTTCGTCATCCCAGTACAGGACGGGCACCGCGGGGCGCAGCCACGGTGGAACGCCGCAGGCCTGGAAACAGTGCTTGAGCGTCCTGCTCGGGCCATCCACGGTCTGACGAAAGCGGGCGCCGACGCGCCGCGGGCCGACCGTCCAACCGCCCGGCGGCGAAATGCTCTGATCCGTAAGCGACAGCGTACCGGACGCTGCTCCGAGGGTCACGCGCCCCGCATTTTGCCATTGCGACGCGGCGCAGGCGAGTTCGGGCAGGCACGGGTGCAACCAGAGGTCGTCGCGATAGCGCTTGATCATCCAGTCGCCCCAGCGCACCTCGGCGTGGCGGGCCGAACCGGCGCCGGCCAGTTGCTGCAGGAATTCGTTGATCCGGGTTTCCGGCAGCGCCGGGAGTTCGTTGCGCCGCAACCACTCACGCAGGATCAGCGAACGGACCGCCGGGTCCAGTTCGAGCAGGGCGCGGACCGGCAAGCGGATCGAATCGTCCAGCAGTTCGCCGGTCCGGTGGCCGATGAACCCCGCCATCGCGGCGGCCGACTGGCGGGCATGCCGGGCGGTGCGGGCCAGGCGCCGGTCCAGCCCCGGCCATCGAGTCTCGAGCAGCGGAAACAGTTCATGGCGCAGGAAATTGCGGTCGAAGGCGACGTCCGCGTTCGACGCATCTTCGAGCCACTCGATCGCGCGCTCGCGCAGCCAGCGTTCGAGTTCCGTCCGTTCGACCTCGAGCAGCGGACGACCGACCCAGCCGCGTCCCAGTTTGCGCAGTGGCGGAATGCCGGCCAGGCCTTCGATGCCGCTGCCTCGCATGAGGTTGAGAAACAGCGTTTCGGCCTGATCCTGCAGGTGATGTGCGGTCAGCAACAGTTCCTCGGCGCGCAACAGCCGTGCGGCGACCCGGTAGCGCGCCTTGCGCGCGGCTTCTTCCGGGCTGCTGCGCGTGTCCGCAGCGATTTCCAGGCGTTCGCCGCGAAACGGAATGCCGCGTTCCCGGCAGAACGCTTCGCAGTGCATCAGCCAGGCGTCGGCTGAAGGCTGTAAACCATGGTGGAAGTGGATGGCGTGGAGCGGCGCTGCGAGGCGGTCACGGCTTTCAAAGAGCGCCTGCAGCAGGGCCGTGGAGTCGGCGCCGCCGCTGAACCCGACCCAGTAGCGCCGCGGTCGCGGCAGGCGGGCGATGTGCTCGAGCAGGCGTTCCCTGCTGAATTCCCCCTGGCGCCGGGCATTCACGGTGGCGTACCGTCAGCCGTTGAACTCTCCGTAGCCGAGCAGGCGCTCATACCGCCGGTCGAGCAGGGCATCCGTTTCCATGGCGCCGAGTTCATCCAGCTGGTTCTCGATGCAGTCGGCGATGCGCTGCGCAACCTCGTCGGGCTCCTTGTGCGCCCCACCCAGCGGTTCCGGGATGACTTCGTCGACCAGGCCGAGTTGCTTCAGCCGGCCCGAGGTGATGCCGAGCGCGGACGCCGCTTCCTCGGCCATCGCCGCGTCTTTCCAGAGGATCGACGCGCAACCCTCGGGGGAAATCACGGAGTACGTGCTGTATTCGAGGATGTTGACCCGGTCGCCGACCCCGATGGCCAGCGCGCCGCCCGATCCGCCTTCGCCGACGATCGTGCAGACGATGGGGACGGGCAGGCTGGAAAGCACCTCGAGGTTCCGTGCGATGGCTTCGGATTGCCCGCGCTCCTCGGCGCCCACGCCGGGGTAGGCGCCGGGCGTGTCGATGAACGTGAGCAGTGGCAGACGGAACCGGGCCGCCATGTGCATCAGCCGCAACGCCTTGCGGTAACCCTCCGGGCGCGGCATGCCGAAATTACGGAAAATCTTGGCCTTGGTGTCGCGGCCCTTCTGGTGACCGATCAGCACCACGGCGCGACCGCGGAAGCGGCCCAGCCCGCCGACGATCGCGTGGTCGTCGGCAAACGCGCGGTCGCCGTGCAATTCGTGGAACTCCTCGAAGATCTTCTCGATGTAGTCCAGCGTGTAGGGCCGCAGCGGATGGCGACTCAGTTGCGAGATCTGCCAGGGCGTAAGGTCCTTGAAGATGCCCTTGATTTTCTGCCGCATCTTCGCCTGCAGGCGTTGGATTTCCTCGTCGAGATTGATCGCATTGTCGGAACCGACGTTCCGGAGTTCGTCAATCTTGGCCTGAAGTTCGGCGATGGGTTGCTCGAAGTCGAGGTAGTTGGCGTTCATGGCGTCGCTCATGCGGGTGACGCTCGATTATAACGGAAGCGTGGCGCTGTGATCAGCGGACCCGCGCCCCGCGTTCAGCGGGCGGCATCTCGACGGCCGCACGGCGCGGCACGCGATCGAGGCGCCAGTGCGACAGCGCCCAGCGCCAGAGTTCGGCAAGCGTCAGGCCGGTCGGCGGTCGCTGGCCGAGCAGGTCGAGCGCCAGCCGCAGGGTCGCGCCGCGGGCCTGTCTTTCCAGGGGGTCGGAGCGCAGCCGCTTGGCCAGTTTGCGACCGTCCGGGGTCGTGGCGACCGGGTGGTGCGCGTAACGGGGCACGGACAGCCCCAGCGCGCGCGCAACCTGAATCTGGCGCGCCGTCGACGCCAGCAGGTCATGGCCGCGAACGCATTCGTCGACGCCCTGCCAGGCGTCGTCGACGACCACCGCCAACTGGTAGGCGGGCAGGTCGTCGGCGCGCCAGATGACGAAGTCGCCGACGGTCGCCGGCAGGTGTTCGGAAATCTCGCCCTGGATGGCGTCGCGAAACCGGACGGTCGCATCGTCGACGCGCAAGCGGACGGATCGGGGCGACTTGCCCGCGGGCAGTCCGCTGCGGCAGGTGCCGGGGTACACGCCCGATGCCGGCAGGTCGGCGCGGCTGCACCCGCACCAGAACGCCTTGCCTTCCGCCAGAAGGCGGTCACGCGCTGCACGGTAAGCCGCGGTGCGCTGGCTCTGGAAAACGACCGGCCGGTCGGAGCGCAGGCCAAAGGCCTGCAGTGCGGCAAGAATCCGCTCTGCGCTGCCCGCCACCTCGCGCGGCGGGTCGATGTCCTCGATGCGAACGAGCCATTGGCCGCCGCGCGATTTCGCCTCCAGGAAGCTGGCCACGGCCGCGACCAGGGATCCGAAGTGCAGGTCGCCGGTCGGCGACGGGGCGAACCGGCCGGTCGGCCCGGTGGGCGCCGCTGGCCCCGGTTTACTGGGCAATGACCTGGGATGACTCGCTCAGGAACGCCCCCGAAATCAACTTGACGCCGCATTGCCAGAGTACCGCGAGGCTGGACGTGTCGGCGACTTCGTCCGCGATAACGGTTACCTCGTGCTGCTCCGCCACTTCGACGATCTGCCGAATGGCTTCCTGGCGTTGGGTGTCCGAGAGGAGGTCCTGGGTGAGCGCGTGCTGCAACTTGATGTAGCGGGCGTCGAGGTGCTCGAGCAGTTGCAGCGTTCGGCGTTCGTTGTCGAACTGGCAGACCGACAGATCGCAGCCGAGCGGGCTGAGTTCGCGCATCAGGCGTTGCGCCGGCCTGAGGTTGTTCAGGGCGGCGGCCGAAGAGATCTGCAGGATGATCTTGCTGCCCTCCACGCAGGCCGCCTTCATCTGCTCGGCGAGCCAGCCCGGAAAGGCGTAATCGAGGATCGAGTTGCTGCTGATGTTGAGCACCTGGCGCTCGCGTTGCTCGACGAAGGTCTTGAGCAGGCCGGGGATGACGCTGCGATCGATGGCGCCCGCCAGATCGTGGCGCTCGGCGATCGCCTGAAACGCCGGGGCCGCGTGGTCGTCGCCCTCGTCGCTCAGAAACACGATGTTCTCCATGATCTGGTCGCCGGAACCGTCGAGGTCCACGATCGATTGCTGAACGGTGTAGAAATCGTGGTTCTCGAGTCCGCCGCGAATGCGCTGCAGCCACGACTCCTCACCGTCCGGACTCTCGACCGCGGTGAGTTGGGGCCGGAAGATCTCGAACGCGTCGCCCCGGGTCGCCGCATCCGCATGCGCCTGGCGCGCATTGGCGATGACCTCGGCCGCGTCGGTCGAGAGCCGGCCGATGTTCGCGACGCCGATGCTGCACGACGTGGAAAGCGCTCGATCGTCGATGTCGACGACGTGGCTGTGGTAGGTCTTGATGATGTTGTTCGCCATCGCTTCGACATCGGCCATGTGCGAGCGGTGCGCCAGGACGGCGATCCCGTGATCCGTTACGCGCCCCGCCGTATCGTCGGGGCCGATGCAGTTGCGGATGGTGTCGGCAAAATCCGCCAGGAAGGCGTCGGCGGCGTCGGCCGGCAACTCTTCCTGGAGTTTCTCGAACTCGTCCGGTTCGAGGTACATCACGGCCGCGACCGCGTCGTGACTGTCGGTTCGAATGCACTCGTCGAGCTGCTCGGAAAATGCCGTCCGGTTGAGCATGCGGGTCACCGGGTCGGAAATCCGCATCCGCTCCAGTTCGGTGGCGAGTTCGCTGGCGGCATCCTTGCGCTGCAGCATCATCTGGGTGCAGTCCTCGCCGTCGAACCGCGCGGCGGAAAACACGAGTTCCGCTTCGAAGTCGGTGCCGTCGGGGCGGGTGACCATGACTTCGAGCGGGGCGGCCGGGAATTGTCCCTTGCCGAGCCCCTTGAGCAGCGTTTTCAGATTGGTGTTCGCATCACGCGGCTTGATCAGTTCGAGCAACGACAGGGCGGCCGTCTCGCTCTCGTCGCCGAGCCGCAGGATTTCCAGGTAGGCGCGGTTGGCGTACACGTGCAGGCCTTCGTGGATGTACGCGATGGCGTCACGTGACGAATCCAGCAACAGGTTGTAACGGTGTTCGAGTTCCTCGAGGTACTGTTGGCGGCCGGCATACAGTCGTGCGTTTTCGCTGGCCCGGACCAGGCGCTCCACGGTGGCTCTCAGCAGATCGTCCTGATTTGCATCGATCACGTAGCAGGCGGTCGCGCGCAACAGGCGTGCGAGTCGGTCCGGGTCGTCCATCGGTGTGATCAGGGCCAGTGGCACATCGAACGCCGTGGCCAGTTCGCTGACCTCCTCGATCGGCGCGTCGTTCTCGTCGGCCTCGGCGTAGAGGATCAGTACCGGCGGATCGCTGTCCAGAATGCGCTTGACGTCCATGCTGGATGCAGCATGTGTCACATGAATATTAATTCCGGAATTGCGGAGCAGGGAATTGAAATGCTCGGCAGACTCGGGTGAGCGGTCTGCAACGAGCAGGTTTGCGCTTGGCATCGTTAGTTGGCCTCCTTGCCCCTCACGACCTTAACGGTTGTAACATAGATATCAACATCTAATCAATTAATTAGCGTAGGTTTTGAAACCTGATTGAATGATTGTCGGAATTGGGGGTTCCTCTGGATTATGGACGAAAGAGGTAAAAATTGACACTCGGCCGGGCCGCGCGTGGTGCCGTGCATGGGATCGCGTTATCATTCCTTTTTTCAACTGTCGGAGGCCGTGATGGCAAGCTACAGCACCAACGAATTCAGGAGCGGCCTGAAGATCATCCTGGATGGCGAACCGTACAATATCGTCGAAAACGAGTTCGTCAAACCGGGCAAGGGGCAAGCGTTCAACCGCGTCAAGGTCCGCAACCTGAAGACCGGCCGCGTCGTGGAGCGTACGTTCCGGTCCGGCGAGTCCGTGGAAGCGGCCGACATTTTCGAGACCGAGGTCCAGTACCTCTACAACGACGGCGAGTTCTGGCACTTCATGGACCCGGGCAGCTACGAGCAGTACGAAGTCGCAAAAGACGCGATGGGCGACGGCGTGCTGTGGCTGAAGGAGGAAGACCGCTGCCAGGTCATGCTGTACAACGGCGAGCCGCTGAGCGTGACCCCGCCGAATTTCACCGAACTGCGCATCGTCGACACCGACCCGGGCGTGCGCGGGGACACGTCCGGTGGCGGCGGCAAGCCGGCGACCCTGGAGACGGGCGCGGTGGTGCGCGTTCCCCTGTTCGTGGACAACGACGAGGTGATCCGGGTGGACACCCGGACCGGAGAGTACGTATCCCGGGTCAAGGACTGACCGCCCGTCGATGAGCGCCATCGCGTCCCGCGCGACGGCCCCAGCCGGGCCGGTCACCCTGATCGACGCCGGGTACGTGGTGCCGGTGCGGCCGCGCGGGCAGGTCCTCGAGGCCCATTCGGTGGCGGTCTGTGGAGACCGGATCGCCGGCATCGTTCCGCGGGAAGAGGCGCAGGCGCGCTGGCCGGCGGCGGACCGCGTCGAACTGCCGGGGCACGTGCTGCTTCCGGGGCTGGTCAACGCGCACACGCATGCCCCGATGAGCCTGTTGCGCGGCTATGCCGACGACATGGCGTTGACCACCTGGTTGCAGGAGCACATCTGGCCGGCGGAGCGACGGCACGTCGCACCGGAATTCGTGCGCGACGGCACCCGCCTCGCCGTTGCCGAGATGCTGCGTTCGGGCACGACCTGCTTCAACGACATGTACTTCTTTCCCGATGCGACGATCGACGTCTGCCGCGAGGTCGGCATGCGGGCGAGTATCGGCATCACCATCATCGAGTTCGAGTCGGCCTGGGCGACCAGTGTCGACCGCTACATCGAAAAGGGCCTCGCCCTGCTGGACGCCTGGGGCGCCGATCCCCTGCTGCGGTTCACGCTCTCGCCGCATTCGCCGTATACGGTGTCGGACGACACGCTGGCGCGCATCGCCGCGCTGTCGCGCGAACGCGCGCTCCCGGTGCACATCCATCTGCTGGAGACCGAGTGGGAAATCAAGCAGTCGTACCAGCAGCACGACGTTCACCCGGTCAGCCGTCTCGAGCAGCAGGGTCTGCTGAACGAGCGCCTGCAGGCGGTGCACATGGTGCACACGTCGGCCGACGATATCGCGAAGATCGCGGCGACGGGCGCCAGCGTGGTGCACTGTCCGCAGTCGAATCTCAAGCTGGCGAGCGGGTTCTGCCCGGTCGGTGCGTTGCTGGACGCCGGCGTGAACGTCGCGATCGGCACCGATGGCGCGGCCAGCAACAACGATCTCGACCTGCTGGCCGAAACGCAGACGGCCGCGCTGCTGGCCAAGGCCGTGGCCGGTGACGCCCGGGTGCTCAGTGCCGGGCAGGCGCTGGAGATCATGACGCTGAACGGCGCGCGCGCTCTTGGCATGGCGGACGACATCGGATCGATCGAGGCCGGCAAACAAGCCGATCTGTGCGCCATCGATCTGGCTACGCCGGCAACCCAGCCCCTGCACAACGTGGTCTCGCAACTGCTTTATGCCGCATCGAGCGGACAGGTCTCGGATGTGTGGGTGGCCGGCCGGCGGGTCTTGAATTCCGGTCGGCTGACGACCATTGATGAATCGGAGGTCCTCGCTTCGGCCGAGCGGTGGCGGGCGCGACTGGCCCGCTCCGACACGGTCTGAACCGGGCGTCGAAGAGTACAGAGAGATGACCAGCGATAACGCAGCGAACATCGACCCGGCGGAACGCCAGAAATTTGATTCGATCGCCACCGGCTGGTGGGATCCCGAAGGGCCTTTCCGGCCGCTGCACGAACTGAACCCGGCCCGCCTGAGGTTCGTTGCCGAGCGCGTGGAACTCGACGGCGCCGAAGCGATCGATGTCGGTTGCGGCGGCGGCATTCTGGCCGAGTCCCTGGCCCGTTCCGGCGCGAAGGTCACCGGTATCGACGTGGCGCCGCGGGTGCTCGCGACCGCGCGCCTGCACCTGCACGAATCGAAACTCGATGTCGATTATCGGGAAATCACGGTGGAGGACATGGCGCAGGAGGCCGGGGCCCGTTTCGACGTCGTCACCTGCATGGAAATGCTGGAGCACGTCCCGGATCCGGCTTCGGTCGTCCGCGCGCTGGCCGCACTGCTCAAACCGGGGGGGCAGGTCTTTCTGTCCACCCTGAACCGCACACCGCTGGCGTTCGCACTGGGGATCGTGGGCGCGGAGTACGTCGCCCGGCTGCTGCCACGCGGCACCCACCGCTACGACCGGTTCATTCGACCGTCCGAGCTGGCGGCATGGCTGCGCGATGCGGGCCTGGTCCTGCGCGATGTGACCGGCGTGCACTACAATCCGGTAACGCGCAGCGTGATGCTGGGCGGAAACGTTCGGGTCAATTACCTCGCGCACGCCGAAAAGCCCGCTGCATGAACCCGGTGCGGGCCATGCTGTTCGACCTGGACGGCACGCTGCTCGATTCCGCGCCCGATCTGGTTCGCTCCCTCAACTGGGTGCGGCGATCGGAGGGCCTGGACCCGCTGCCGGTCGAGGACTGTGCGCGTTTCGCCTCGAAAGGCGCGCTTGGCCTGTTGCAAGCCGGAATGCCGGCGGCTGGGCAGGCGCAGTTCGAGACCTGGCGCGAACGGTTCCTGGCCCATTATGCCGAGCACAGCTGTATCGACAGCCGTCTTTACGACGGCATTCCGGAGTTGCTCGCGACGCTGGCGATGAAGGGGGTACGCTGGGGCATCGTCACCAACAAGGTCGAGTCGCTGACCTGGCCGATCATCGATGCGATGCAGTTCACGCAGCGGCCGGGCAGCGTGGTGTGCGGTGACACCTTGCCGCGCAAGAAGCCGGACCCGGCGCCGGTGCTTCTGGCCTGCCGTCAACTGGACGCTGACCCTGCAGAAACGGTCTTCGTGGGCGACGACGTGCGCGATATCCAGGCGGGCGAGGCGGCCGGCACCCGGACCGCGGCGGTTCTGTACGGTTACGGATCGCACGAACTGCATGGCGACGTCATCGCCAACAGCGTGCGGATTGGCGCGCCGGGTGATCTTCTCAGGCTGGTCCAGTGACCGCGGAGACCAACGATACCCGGTTCTGCCGGGAGCACGCTTTCGCCGGCAACCCGCTGTTTCGCGTATCCGGTATCCTTGCGCCGCAGAGACCGCGGCAACTGACGGCGTTGTACGCGCTGTTCGACCTGGTGCAGCGAATCGGCCGACGTTCGCAGGAAGAGGGCGCGGCCCGCACGCAATTGGCCTGGTGGCGCCAGGAGTGCCTGGCGGACGATCCGGCGCAAAGCCGGCATCCGGCTTTATGCGAACTGCATCACGGCGGTCAGGCGCGGCTCGATCGCACCGCATTCGCGCGTCTGGTCGACCAGGTGGAGCATCGCCTGGAACGACCCGCCATGACGGACGTCGCGGCGTTGCGGCGCTTCTGCGCGGCGCAGGGACGGCCGCTGCTGGAGCTCGAAGCGGCGCTCGGGCAGGCCGATCCCGATGGTATCGATGAGGGTCTGGCAGCGCGCCGGGGCTTGTGGTCGCTTCTGACCGACTGCTTCGTGTCCGGCGAATCGCCCGATCCCTGGTGGGCGCCGCTCAGTCTGCTGGCGCGGGAAGGTCTGCAACGCTCGGAGCTGTTCGCCTCGGGCCGGGAAGCGCAGACGGCCCGCATCATCGCCGAAATCCTCGCGCCCGAGCCGGGTTCTTCCGCCGAATCTATTGATATATCAAATATAAATCAGTCGCTTGCGCATATTTACGTCATGGATCTTCTGGTGCGTCGCAAGCACCGTTCAATGCGTGGATCGGCGCCTGAGGGCTACCCGGCGGTCGTGGCGCGCGTGCGGGTTCGCGAGTTTCTGGCCGCTTGGTCCCTGGCGCGCCGGATCAATCGTCAGAAATGAAGTCCGGACCTTTGCCGGCCGTTTTTTCGTACACGCCTTTTTCGACTTTCCGGTATTGGGTGAAACCGTGTTTTTCGATATTCGACTCGCTCATGTCGGGGCCGGACGTTGCGAGGTTGGGCGCCGAAATGCAGCGGGTGACCGGCGCGCCGCATCGCGGGCATCGCTCGAGCGGCGGATCCTGCATCTTTCGCAGGACGTCGAAGCCGTCGACGCAGTAGTCGCAGTGCCGGTCGCTTGCCGGTCGGTATTCGTAGATGGGCATGGGTGTGTGTTTCGCCAGTCCTGTTCCGTTTCGCATTCTAAACCCAAACACGCCCGGTTGCGCCGACCGCGGGGTTCGAATACCCAGCGGCGTGCCGAACGGGTACACTCCGCCACACGTTTGCGATCGAAGCGGGGCACGATGTGCAGAGAGACATGAGAACGTTGCTGGTCACGGGAGCGGCGGGAGCGCTCGGCGCTGCGGTCACGGCGCTGGCCTGCGCGCGCGGCTGGCGCGCCGTGATGATCGACAAGGATACGCGTGGACTGAACCGCCTGTTCGATGCCGTCGATGGTTCCGGCGACGGTGAACCCGTGCTGCATCCGATGGATCTTGCCGGCGTGAGCCCGGACGAAATCGATGAATTGCTGGACACGCTGCAGCAAAGCTTCGGCGGCCTCGACGCGATCGTGCATTGCGCCGCCCATTTCTCGGGTCTGACGCCGCTGGAGCACGTCGATCCGGCCGAGTGGCTGGTGCACATGCAGGTCAATCTGAATGCGCCCTGGTTGCTGACCGCGCGTGCGCTGCCGCTGCTGCGCGAGGCCTCGGCCGGCAAGGTCGTTTTTCTGCTCGAGGACCTGGAAAAAGTCGCCGGACCGCTGTGGGGCGCGTACGGCGTCGGCAAGCATGCCCTTGCGACGATGATCGCCCAGCTGGCCGCGGAGACGCGGTCGTCCGGAATCGAGGTGCGCGGGGTGAACCCGGGGCCGTTGCGGTCCGCCATTCGAGCGCGTGTCTATCATTCGGAAAACCCGCAGCAGGTTCCGGAGCCTTCGAACGCCGCTCAGCGAATCATGGATTACCTGGACGGGGTCACCCGCTGGGACGATGTGATCGTCGATCTCGGCCCCGCGGGGTGAGCCGCGCCTTTGCGTGTTCGTACCCGATCATCGCGCGTTTCGTGGAAACACCCCAACGGTAGCCGCCGAGTTCGCCCATGCCGCGGATCACGCGGTGGCAGGGGATGATCCACGCAATCGGATTGCCCCCCACGGCATTACCCACGGCCCGAGCCGCGCCCGGCGCGCCGACGGCCCGCGCGATCTGCCCGTAGCTGACGTTGGCATCCTCGGGGACGGCAAGCAATGCTTCCCACACGCGCAATTGGAACGGGCTGCCGCGTAACCATAGGGGCAGGGGCGTTGTCGGCGCATCCGCAAAAACACGGTTCAGCCAGTCGCGCGCTCCGGCCTCGTCCCGAACGTAGCTCGCATTGGGCCACCGGTCGCGCAACTCGCCCAGCGCATCCCGCGGATCGACGTCGTTACAGAAGCCCAGAAAATTGATGCCGCGTTCGTTCCAGGCAATGAGCGCAAGTCCGAACAGGCACTCGCCGAAACCAAACCGGAACGTTACCTCCGCGCCGCCCCGATTGACCTCGCCGGGTGTCAGCGCTTCGGTGGTCAGTAACAGGTCGTGCAAGCGGCCGGGTCCGGACAACCCGGTTTCCAGTGCGGCATCGAGGACCGTGTCGCCGCGACTGAGCCGGGCAATGGCGGCCTCGCGGGTCAGCGCCTTCAGGAACTGTTTTGGCGATATGCCGGCCCAGCGCTGAAAAGTGCGTTGCAGGTGGTACGGGCTCATCCCTGTCGCGTCGGCGATCTCCGACAGCCCGGGCTGTTGCGTGCGGTGCGCCGCGAGCCAGTCGAGGATTTCGCTCACACGATGAAACGTCTCGGATCGGTCCATGGGCGAATTGTAATGCGGCTGGCATTCCGGGCCACCCGATTCTTGCGCCGGCAGTCAGAACCATTTAATACTTTGGTGTCAATCGCGTGAAATGGAGAAGAACGGAATGGCCGACGACCTGTTTCTTAAGATCATCGAGCGGGAAATACCCGCAGACATCGTTTACGAAACTGACGATCTGCTGGCGTTCAGGGATATCAGTCCGCAAGCACCCACCCATATTCTGATTATTCCGAAGGAACACATTCGAACGGTAAACGACCTTGACGAACGGCATGCCGAGCTCGTCGGCCAGATGTTCCTGGTGGCCGCCGACCTGGCCCGAAAGGAGGGGTTTTCAGAGGATGGTTATCGACTGGTCATGAACTGCGGAGACCAGGGCGGGCAGGCCGTCTATCACATTCATCTGCACCTGCTGGGCGGGCGGCAAATGGAGTGGCCGCCGGGGTAAAC
>JARROJ010000020.1:2702-58057 GCA_037384065.1 Lysobacterales bacterium | reverse complement strand
CACGCTGACTGGCGTGCCCGGGCGCACTTCGCGGTAGAAGCGCTCCGGGACGCGCGCCTGGACGCGCAGGGGATCGAGTTGGGCCAGGTTGAAGGCCGGGCTGCCCGCCGCCAGCCACTGACCTTCCTCGGTCATCTTGAGGCCGATGACCCCGGCGAACGGCGCACGCAGGGTGGCGCGCCGGATCCGGGTCTGCTGCATCTCGACCTCGGCCGCGAGTTGCTGGTGCCGCTGCTCCGCCACGGCCTCGTCAGCCAGCCGTGATTCAAACTCTGAGCGGGAGATATTGCGCTCGCCGACCAGTCGGCGGCCCTCGTCAGCCAGGCGCTGCGTTTCCTCGAACAAAAGCCGGGCCTCTGCGTGGGCCGCCTGCAGCCGCAGCAGTTCGAGCCGCAGAAGTTCGTCGTCCAACTCCAGCAGCACGTCGCCCTCGGCGACGATGTCGCCAACGTCGACGGCCATGCGTCGCACCAGCCCACTCTCCTGCGGCGCGACGTCGGCATGCCGCGGCGAGATGACCGAACCGGACAAGGGCAGCCGGTCGACGATTGGCGCCAGTCGCACAGGCTCGACGCGCACCTGCATCTGGCCCGCGACCGGCTCTGCCGTCAACAGCAAAAGAATCGTCAAGATCCAACCTGTTTTCAATCGTTTCACGACCTTGAATCACATTTTTAAAAGATAGTTTAGCGTGCGTGAGGAGATTGTGAACGTGCCGGAGCGGCAACCTCGCTGCAGAACGTCGTCCATTGCTGAAAAAATCGAGCCTGCTGAATTTGAAAATGCTGTCCGTCAGCTAAGTAAGAACGAATCATTTCTGCCTGTCGATGGACTGCCTCTTGCCGATAAAGGAACCTGGCTGTCGAAACTCGTTGAGTTCCGAAAAGGGTCGAAAGCGGCCCCCGGCAGGCAGGCCACTGCGATTTCTTGTTCCCGGCGCATAGCAGAACTCCTCTGGAACCAAAGTTGCCGACATCAGATTGAATTTCGGCGACCTGTGAACATGTAAACCTTCGACGGCGGCGCCGAGTTATGCTCTTGCTCCGTGGGCTGGTTTTAGCGCGAATCGGAGGAACGCGATTTCCGCGGATCGGTGCAATATGGACTAAATTGCTATTGTCTGGACAGGAGGGAACGCCATGCGAGCCATTCGGTGCATGATCATCGTCATGTTGGGTGGATTGATCACGCCACCGGCCGCGGCCGGCACAGCGGACCCGCTGTTCCAGTCGCAAGAAACCCTGAGCGTGGAGATCACCGCGCCGTTGAGCACCCTGCTCCGCGCGCGTTCGGAAACCGAGTACCTGCCGGGCGTCTTTTCATACCGCGAAGCGGACGGCGCGAAGGTCGACCTGAAGATCCGGATTCGCACGCGTGGCAACTTCCGGAACCGGAACTGCGACTTTCCGCCGGTGACCTTGAATTTCAGTCGAACCCAGGTCGCGGGGACGCTGCTGGATCGGCAGAACAAGCTGAAAATGGTCGTTCACTGCAAAATCACACGGCAATATGAGCAGGCGGTGGTCCGCGAGTACCTCGCCTATCGGCTGCTCAATACCCTCACCGACGTGAGTTTCAGGGTGCGGCTTCTGCAGGTTGTCTGGGTGGACAGCGAAGAGCGCAGGGGGACGATGGTACGCAGCGCCTTCCTGATCGAAGACCGGGAACGCCTGGCCGAGCGGATCGGCATGCAGGAGCAGGAAATCGAGCGTACGGAGGTCAGCGCTCTCGAACCGGAATACCTGAACCTCGTGTCGATGTTCCAGTACCTGATCGGCAACGTCGATTTTTCGCCCATCGCCGGCTCGGGCGGCGAATGCTGCCACAACCACGCCATGTACGGCAGGGGCGCCGACTCGTTGGTCGCCATTCCCTACGACTTCGATTTCGCCGGCATCGTCAATGCGCCCAATGCGGTGATCGACAGGGAACGCGGCGTCGAGCGGCTGGGGCAGCGCGTTTACCGGGGCTACTGCGCGAACAACGGCTTCCTCGGAGATTCCATCGCACGGTTCGGCCAGGTCCGCGAAAGGCTTTATGCCGTGGTCGCGGGCCAGAAAGAGCTCGAACCCGACGTGCGCGGGAACATCGCCCGGTACATGGACGGGTTCTTCGAGGTCATCGACGATCCCGTCCAGCTCGAGCGGGAGATCCTGGGCAAATGCCTGTGAGCCGTGGGCCGGTAACGGATCGCTCCAGGAATGATCATCAATCCGGCCATGACCGAGCTCACCACCGCGGCCACAGGCGCTCTGCTTGCCTGGGAGTTATTCAAACGCCGATTTCAGGCAAAAAGAAAGCCGCCTTTCGGCGGCTGTTCCCCTCGCTTTATTCTTATTATTCCACGAGTTATAAGTGGCGTCCCCTAGGGGATTCGAACCCCTGTTGCCGCCGTCTAGACGAAGGGGACATTGGTGGAGCTAGGCGGGATCGAACCGCCGACCTCTACAATGCCATTGTAGCGCTCTCCCAGCTGAGCTATAGCCCCGGAAAAACCGCAGCATGGTAAAGGCTCGCCCCGCCGATGTCAATGCCCGGATCAGCTGATTTCGGCGAGCGCCCGGGCCGCCGCCCGGTCCGCCTTCGAAGCGCGCGCCGGGCGCATCGTATCCACGCTGTGACCCTGCCGAAGCAGGTAGTCCAGCCAGCGATCCAGCGCGCGGTTGCGGCGCCACGCCTCGCGCAGCAGGTGCCGGGTCGGATAGGACGGGTGCGCCGTTCGGCGAAACCCCTGGGCCGGGTTGTAGGACGTCGCCTCGGCCAGGTGCGCGTCGCGGTACAGCCGAATGTGGGCATCGGGCGCGAAGCTGCGATCGTCGCCGTCGGAGAACTCGTACGTCAGGCGAAAGAAGGTCGTGTAGGGATGGCGCTCGATCACGTTCAGCCGCAGCAGCGGCGAACCCGCCACGCGCGAAACCAGGGCGTCGTGATACACGCTCTCGTCCGGCACCAGCAGCAGCATCTGGCGGTAAATTTCCTCCTGGATCTGCTGCAGGCGCCGCAATGCGTGGTCCGGGCTACCGGGGACGGCTTTTTTCGCCTTGAACCAGACCATCGTTTCAGCCTCGCCCGCGCGGGGTGCGCCCGACATCACAGGGCGTGGCCGGACGCCGTCCCGGCGCCCGGTTGCATGAACCGTGTCGGCCCGTACCGATCAGAGGCCTCCCGGTCCGCAGTCGTTCTTCAGGTAATCGATCATCGACCGATACAGCGCGATCTGATGCTCGTAGAACAGCGTGTTGTAGAAATGGTCGGCGCCATCCAGTTCGACGTACTTGTGGGGCTTGTTGTGCTTCTCCAGTTCGTCCAGGTACTTGCGCACGTGCGCCGGCGGCACGCGCTGATCGACGCTACCGTGAATCAGCAATATCGGAACGTTGACCTTGGCGACTTCCTTGATCGGGTTGATGCTGTCGCCCCACATCCTGAGCTGTTCGATCTCGGACGCGCCCCGCATGCGGTCGCTGTAATAGCTGACCTGCATCAGGGTGTCCGATACCGCGGCGCCGGCGATCACGCACTGGTAGATCTGCGGCGTGCGCGATGCCGCCACCAGGGCCGCATAACCGCCATAGGACCAGCCGAACATGGCGATGCGGTCCTTGTCGGCCAGGCCCTGCTCCACCAGGTACAGCGCGCCGTCGTCCTTGTCGTCCTGCATCTTGTAGCCGCCCTGCCCGCCATTGATGAAGGCCTCCTTGTAGTACTCGAGGCCATAGTTGGTCGAACCGCGGTACTGGGGCTGAAGAACCAGGTACCCGTTGTTGGCCAGCATCTGGCCCCACTCGTCATAGACGACGGTTTCGCTGACGAAGGGGCCGCCGTGCGGCAACACGATCAGCGGGAACGGCGGCTCGCCCCCCGGCACGGTGACGTAGCCGTAGATGGTCTTGCCGTCGCGGGCTTTCCAGTCGATGTAGCGGACCTCAGCAAGATCTCTTGATTTCAGCAATGGCTGTTTGCTGCCGACGGCCCGGAACGCACCGTCCTTGAGCAGGTAGTAGCTGCCCGGGTCCTTCGGACCGACGTTGTAAACGGTGAGGGTCTGCCCGTCGCGCGAACGGCTGCCGATGTAGACCATGTAGGCCTCGGGCACGATGCCCTCGAGCTGGGCATAGGTCGCGCCCTCCAGCGGGTCGAGGTATTCGACGTGCAGGCGGTCGGTCCAGTAGCTGACGCCGACGATCGTGTCGGGGTTGGTCCACGCGTTGCTGTGACGGCGCGTTCCGGCGATGTTGACGTCATCGCGGGCGTAAACGATGTCTCCGAACGTCTTCGTATTGATGTCGTATTCCCACAGCGCGGCCTTGTCGCGCCCGTTGTGAGCGATCACCAGCAGCGTATCCGGCTTCTCCGGGTCGGGCCCCTGCACGCTGAACTGTTCGAAACTGTCCTCGCTCAGGCGATGGATTTCCTCCCAGTCCGAGTTGCCGGGACGCCGCACGTACCAGATGTACTCGCCCTTGCCGCGATCGTAACCGCGCGCGAACCAGGGGTTGCCTTCGGCGTCGAACTCGACCTGCCCCAGCGCGAGCTTGCCCTGCAGCAGGAGTTTCTTGGTACCGCGCTTGAGGTCCAGTTCGTAATAGGCGCGCGGCCGGAAGGTGCGCTGGAGGCGTTCGCCACGATCGTCCATGCCGGGATTCAGCGAGATGATGATCTTGTCCGGCTTGCCCGGCAGCAGGTTTTCGACCGCCGGGTTGCTCTCGTGGAACTGCTCGATCTTCTCGTCTTCGACATCGAGCAACGCAATCTTGTACTCGTAGACGCCCTGGTTGAAATCGTCGATCTTGTCGCGCACCTTCTGCCGGAAACGGACGACGATATCCTGGTTACCCACCCAGTCGAAGCTGGTGATTTCCATTTTTCCGCCGTTCAATCGAAACGGTTCCTTGTCCAGGTCGGCCGCGTCGTAGACTTCGAGAAGGGGATCGGCGTCGCGGTTCGGAATCTTCAGCAGCGCGAGTCGCTTGCCGTCGGGCGAAACCTGCACGTTGGTCATCACGTCACGCAGCGCCCAGTACTCCAGCGGGTACGGCTCGGCATGCGCGGTTTGCGCCGCGTAAAGGAGCAGGAACGCGAAAATCGGGGTTGCCCTGAAATACGACTTGAAGTTCATCTTTCCGTTCGCCCGGTGCGCGTAAAACAAGGCCGGATTATAAACAAAAATCCCGCCGGCTTGCGGCGGGATTTCTGTTTACAGCGTGCTTCTTGCCTGGTCTCAAAACCGTTTACGGGCGCCAGATCAGGTTGAAGAAGTAGGTCCGGCCGAACAGGTCGTAACTGCCACCGATCGGAACGTTGTTGATCGCCAGGACCTCGTCGCCGTCGACCCGCGGCGGCGCTTCGTCGAAGACGTTGCGGATGCCTGCGCCGATGGTGATGGTGTCGCCGTACCAGTACAGGGAAGCGGAGTGCAGCCAGTACTCGTCGATGTCGGCGTAGTCACGGCAGTAGACGTCATCCGGCGGTCCCAGGCAGGTGTCGGACAGGAAGCCGGTGCCGGCATTGCCCAGGATGTCGTCGAACTCGTCCACGTCCGGGCCGTACTGCGGCGCCTTGCCCGTGTAGTTGACCACCCAGGTGAAGCGGAAGTCCTCGACCTGCGTACGCAGACCGAGTTGACCGCGCCATTTCGGGTAGTAGGTGCTGCGTGAGAAGTCTTCGAAGTCGGCATTGCCGTCGTCGTCGATGAACTTCGTGGACGCTTCATCGTTGCGATTGATCGCCAGGTCCACGCCGAACCGCACAGCCGTCGAGCCGAAGTTGAAGTTCTGGTCGTAGTTGGCGTTGATGTCCATGCCGCGCGCGCGGTTGGAGTCGCGGTTGATGAAGTAGGCGTTCACGATATCGAGGAAGCCGTTCTGATCGCGGATGATCGTGTCACAGAACGTGCTGTCGTACTGCGGATCGTTATAGCAGTCGTTGATCAGGAACTGCGCCGACGGATCGATGATCGTGTCGGTGACCTCGATGTCGTACCAGGTCATGCCGAAGGTCAGATCGAACGCCTCGAACCAGGGCTGCTCGAACGCGAAGCCGTAGGTCACGGCCGTGGAACGCTCGGCTTCCAGTTCGGTGGTGCCGCCACGAGCGATTTCCACGCTGTACTGGGTCACGCCGTTGTTGATGATCAACGCGGTCGGATCGACGCCCTGCAAGCGGCAGTTCTCCAACACGATCGGGTCGCGCGTATCCAGGGACGGGTCATAACCGCCACCCGTGGAGATGTCACCCAGCGCACTCTGGGGCACGGCGCACGGATCGGCCAGCGTCAGGAAGCCGGTCTGATCCTGCAGGAACACCTCGCGCACGCTCGGCGCGCGGAACGACGTTCCGTAGGTGCTGCGCAGGAGCAGGCTGTTGATCGGGCGATAGCCCAGCTTCATCGTGTAGGTCGTGTCCGCACCGTAGAACTCGTCGTCCGTCCAGCGTCCGGACAGGTTCAGGGTCAGTTCCTCGGCCAGCGGCACACCCGCCATCAGCGGCAGTTCGACCTCGCCGAAGACCTCGTTGGTCCACTTCTTACCGGTGGCGCCGCCATCGGCGAAGAAGCCCCAGAACAGGCCCTCGCGCGCGACTTCGTCAGGACTCGAGTTGATGTCGTCTTCACGCCATTCCCAACCGATACCACCCAGAGCGGTGCCGCCCGGCAGTTCGAACAGGAAGCCGTTGGCGTATGCGCTGAGGATCGTCTGCGTGTACTCGGTATCGAAGTCGCGCGTGTCGAACAGGTAATCGCGCTCGGCAGCGGAGCCGAAATCGCCTACGTTACCTTCGTACAGCGAACTCGCGAACATGTCGACCGGAACGCAGCCGGCAGCCGTATCACCGTAGATCGGCCGGCCGAAGTAGCTCGGCGCCCGCGAATAACCCTGGTCGTTGACGCAGGGCGTATCCGTCGAGGAATACCAGCCCAGGGCCAGTTCAAGACGGTCGCCGCGGATGCCGGGACGGCTGGACGTACCCTTGGAGGTCGTGTAGCTCAATGAAACGTCGTACACCCAGTTGTTCATCGAACCCCAATCGACGAACGGCAGGTCGCCGTTCATGCCGACCACGCCGCGGTACTGCTTCATCGTCGTCTCGTAAATCACGCGGTCGCCGATGACGGACACGATCGGGCGCGTCTGCTGCGGACCGAGCGCACCGTTCAGGAGGCCGAACGCCGCCGGCGTGCAGGCTTCGTAGGGAAGACCGAAGCAGCCTGCCGTCTCGGTGTAGTAGTCGGCGAACTGGGTGATGTAGTTCGGATTCGTGTACAGCGCATCCGACGCCAGGCCGCAGTCGACGCCGCCCGGGGCGTTCGGATTACACAGGTTGTACGGGTTGTTGGCCGGCACGTACGGGAAGATCTGGTAAGCGCCGCCGTCCGCCGTGACTTCGCGGTCGTTGTAGTTGAATTCGAAGTAGACCTTGTTGTTCATGTCGCCTTCGAACGTGTACTCGCCGTAACCCATGACGCTCAGGCGCTTCTGCTCCGGCCAGAACGTCGAGTTCTGGGTCTGCTCCGACTGATCGATGTCGTAATCGTTGTAGTTGACATCGGTGATGCCATCGCCGTTACCGTCGACGCCGAAACCACCGTACGGGGAGACCGCTTCGGAGAAGTTGCCGAAGGCGCCGTTCGAGTAACCCGGGGTGTAATAGATGTACCCCAGGGCGCCCGGAACCAGCGTGCGGCCTGCCGTGGCGCCGCCCTGGCAGTTGCCGAAGTCCATCCCGTAGCGTTCCTTGTACCAGAGGTTCTCCGACCGGATCTCGCCGTTCGTGGTGATTTCGTAGTTTTCGCCACAGCCGGCCGTCCACGGACGATCACGCAGACGAATCTCCGTGTAATCGCTGTATTCGAGACCAATGCCGAACATGCCCCGGTCGAAGTTCATGCCCCAGGCCGCCGTCGCGGTGTAGTTTTCACCGTTCTTGTAATCGGGCGAGTTGTAGAACACGTCGAATTCCAGGCCGTCGAAGTCCTTGCGCATGATGACGTTGGTCACGCCCGCAACCGCATCGGAACCGTACACGGAGGAAGCGCCATCGAGCAGAACCTCGTAACGCTGCACCAGAGACGACGGAACCAGGTTGAGGTCGGGCGACGCCGGAGCGCCCTCGACGCCAGACGGCGCCAGTCGGCGACCATTGACCAGGACCAGCGTACGCGCGGCGCCCAGGCCACGCAGGTCGATGGTCGAGGCGCCCGGACCGTTGTCCAGAACGAAGCCGGTGAAGCTCAGGTCGATCTGCTGGCCGGCAGCGGCGGTCGATTTCTGCAGAATCTCCGCCGGATCGATCAGGCCCGCTTCGCGCGACTCGGTGGCCGTGATGATCTGCAGCGGTGAAATGCTGGTGTAGGTCTCACGTTGCAGGCGCGAACC
Source organism: Lysobacterales bacterium (assembly GCA_037384065.1). Taxonomy (GTDB): domain Bacteria; phylum Pseudomonadota; class Gammaproteobacteria; order Xanthomonadales; family SZUA-36; genus JABDPF01. Next base: position 49,682 of record JARROJ010000020.1, on the reverse strand, counting down.
GGTGACCGTTACCCGGTCGAGATCGGCCGCTTCTTCCTGCTCGGTGGCATCTTCGTCTTCTTCTACCTGATCCTGCGCATACACGCCATTGACCGAAACGCCGAGCAGCGCGGCCATGATCATGATCCGGAGAAGTGACTTGTTGTCGGGGGCTCCCCTGCGAGTCATTAAGTCTCTCCCATAAGTGACTGTTTGATAGACGATTTCGCTTGCAAAACGGCCGTCTTGCCTGGCCGTTGCTCAACGTTATATTAATAAAACGTTAAGACGAGCCGAACTTTTATCAGTTATCCCGTGGCATTGCAAGACTGAAACGCGCCCAGAAATGATCTGTAGTGCCGCAGTTCGGCGATCGAGTCGCGCACGTCGGCCAGGGCCTCGTGACGGTTTTCCTTGGTGAACCCGGCCAGCATCTCCGGCGCCCAGCGCGCGGCGAGTTCCTTCAGCGTGCTGACATCGAGGTTGCGGTAATGGAACCAGCCCTCGAGTTCGGGCATCAGGCGATACAGGAAACGCCGGTCCTGGCAGATGCTGTTGCCGCAGAGCGGCGACGAACCGGGGGTGGTCCAGTGCGCCAGGAAGTCCAGCGTCGCGCGCTCCGCTTCGCGCAGTTCGGTCGTGCTGGCCAGGACCCGCTTCCAGAGCCCCGACGCGGTGTGGTGCTCGGTGTTCCAGTCGTCCATCCCCTGCAGGACCGATTCGGGGTGACGGATCGCGAACACCGGGCCCTCGGCCAGTTCGACCAGTTCGGCGTCCGTGACGATGGTGGCGATCTCGAGAATCGTATCGCGGTCCGGGTCGAGCCCGGTCATCTCGAGGTCGAGCCAGATCAGGCGGTTGTCGGTGGCGTGCTCCATGACCCGGCAAGAGTACAATAGCGCGGATGATTGTTGAACCACGCAGCGCGGTGACGACGCCTTGAACCTGTCCGGCCTGATCCTGGTCTCCTACGGCGGCCGGGGCGTCGTCGAGCTCGATGACGGCGCACGGCTGGCGTGCAAGTACCGCCGCTCGGTCGGGCGGCCCTGCTGTGGCGACCGCGTCACGGTTCAGCACGCCGATGGCGAATCGGCGATCGTGGTCGCGATCGAACCCCGGCGCAATGAATTTGCGCGCGCGGACGCCCGCCAGCGCCGCCAGGTCATCGCCGCCAACCTCGACCGGGTCGTCATCGTGATCGCGCCGGCCCCGCAACCCAGCCGCGACCTGGTGGAGCGCTACCTGGTCGCGGTGCACAGCCTGGGCATCGAGCCCGTGCTCGTGCTGAACAAGGCCGACCTGATGGACACAGCCACCCTCGGGCCGGACAGCCCGTTGACGCACCTCGACGACTACCGGGCGCTCGGCTACACCGTGCTGACCACGTCGTGCAAGGCGTCGCCCGGCATCGGCGAACTCGAAGCCGCGCTGGAAAACCGCGTCAGCATCCTGGTCGGCCAGTCGGGCGTGGGCAAGTCGTCGCTGGTGAACGCCGTGCTGCCGGACCTCGATCTGCAGACCGGAGCCCTGTCGCGGGTCACCGGCAAGGGCACGCACACCACCACCACCACGATCATGTACGCCCTGCCCTGCGGCGGCCGCCTGATCGATTCACCCGGTGTCTGGGAATACGGTCTGTGGCGGCTGGACGCCGCCGAACTGGTGGCCGGCTTCCCCGAGTTCCGCGATGCGGCCGCCCGGTGCCGGTTCAACGACTGCCGCCACGCCGGTGAACCCGGCTGCGCGGTCGCCGACGCGGTCCAGCACGGCGCGATTTTGCCCTGGCGCTATGCCGCGTACCGGCGGCTGCTCGAGCAGGGGGACGGCTGAAACGGCGTCGCGCTGCGAGACCGCTGTGGTATATTGAAACCCCGATTCGCTGATCACACGGAGACAGTGACATGACACGGATGGTTCTGCCGCTGGCAATCGCCCTGGCCGCCCTGGCCGGTCTCAACACGCCCCTGCAGGCTGATGTCCTGCTGATCGAGGAAGTCCGCACCGCCGAAGGCATGAATCTGCCGGTCAACGGCATGAGCCAGGCCGATGTGCGCGCCCGCTTCGGCGATCCCGAGCAGGCGTACGCGCCCGTCGGCGACCCGCCGATCACGCGCTGGGACTACTCCGGCTGGAGCGTTTATTTCGAATACGACAAGGTGCTCTGGCCGGTGCTCGACAAGGGGCACGTCGTGGCAAACAAATCGGACTGAGCGCCACGCAATAAGGTATCCTTGCGCCTGTTTCGAAACAGGCGCTTTTCATGTCGCAGGAGATTCCGGCGGAATCCGCCGTCAACGCCAGTGCCGAGCGCCACGTGGCAGGCCACGCGGACGCCGACAACACCTCCTCAGCCGGACTGGCCCATGCCCAGCCGTTGCGCACGGTCGTACGCGACGGCGTCGAATACACCCTGATCGGCACCGCCCACGTCTCGCGCAGCAGCGCCGAGGCCGTGCGCGAACTCGCAACCGCCGAGCGGTTCGACGCCATTGCGGTCGAATTGTGCCAGGCGCGCTACGATGCGCTGACCGCGGAACGCAAGTGGACCGACCTCGATCTCTACCAGATCCTTCGCGAAGGCAAGGCCGGCCTCGTGATGGCCAACCTCGCGCTCAGCGCCTACCAGCGCCGCATCGCCGAGCAGTTCGGCATCGAACCCGGCGCCGAGATGCGCGCCGCAGCCGTTGCCGCGACCGAACAGGGCCTGCCGCTGCAACTGGTGGACCGCGACCTGGCCACCACGCTCAAGCGCAGCTACGCCAGCGTGCCCTGGTACAAGCGGCTGTACCTGATGGCCGGCCTGGCCATGGGCATGGTCAGCTCCGAGGAAATCGACGAGGAATCGATCGAGAAACTCAAGGAAGGCGACATCCTCGAATCCACCTTCACCGAGTTCGCCGAGCAGTCACCGGAACTCTACGACGCGCTGATCGCCGAGCGCGACCGCTACATGGCGGCCCGCCTGCGCGAAGAAAACCGCGATGCGGCCGGACGCCGCGTCCTGGTCGTCATCGGCGCGGGCCACATGGACGGCCTGGCCCGGCACCTCGAAGCGGGGCAGTCAGAACCGGCGGCGGAACGGTCGGAGCTCGACGTTCTGCCGCGCCGCTCGAACTGGCCGCGGGTGATTCCCTGGGCCATCATGGTGCTCGTCCTGACCGGATTCATCATCGGGTTTTTGCGCAGCCCGGAACTCGGCTGGCAACTCGTTTTCATCTGGGTCGCGATCAACGGCGGACTCGCGGCGCTGGGCGCCCTGCTGGCCCGTGGCCATCCCCTGACCGTGCTCAGCGCGGTCATCGCCGCGCCGATCACCTCGCTCAACCCGACCATTGCGGCCGGCATGGTCACCGGACTGGTGGAGTCCTGGCTGCGCAAGCCGCGCGTCGCCGATCTCGAGAATCTGCGCTTCGACATCACCACGCTCAAGGGCTGGTTCCGCAATCCGGCCACGCGCATCCTGCTGGTCTTCTTCCTGTCCAACCTCGGTTCGGCCATCGGCACCTGGGTCGCCGGCTTTCGCATCTTCGGCGAGCTGTCGCTTTAGAATAGGCGTCATGCAGATCGGCCCGTACGCAATCGACGTTCCGCTGGCGCTGGCCCCGATGGTCGGTGTCACCGACCGTTTTTTCCGCCAGTTGTGCCGCTCGCTCGGCGCCGGCTACACCGTTTCGGAGATGCTGGCCGCGAACCCCGCGCTGTGGCACACGCGCAAGGCGCGGATGCGCAGCGACTTCGCCGGTGAGCCGACCCCCGTCGCGGTCCAGATCGCCGGCAGCGAGCCGGACTGGATGGCGGACGCCGCGCGGTTCAACGTGCACCGGGGGGCCGAGATCATCGACGTCAACATGGGCTGCCCGGCCAAGAAAGTCTGCAACAAGCTCGCCGGCTCCGCCCTGCTCTCGCACCCCGAGCGCGTCCGGGCCATCCTGCGCGCGGTCGTCGCCGCGGTGGACGTTCCGGTCACGCTCAAGATACGGACCGGACCGAACCCGCTGGAGCGCAACGGCGTGGCGATCGCCCGCATCGCCGAGGAGGAAGGCATCGCGGCGCTGGCCGTGCATGGCCGCACGCGGGCGGACCGGTTCCGCGGCGACGCCGAGTACGGCACCATCGGCGCGATTTGCCGGGCCGTCTCGATCCCGGTCTTCGCCAACGGCGACATCGACACGCCGGAGAAGGCGCGCGAGGTTCTCGAGCGCACCGGCGCAGCCGGCCTGATGATCGGCCGCGCCGCGCAGGGCAACCCGTGGATCTTTCGCGAGGTGAAGCATTACCTGGGCACCGGCGAGAAGCTGCCGCCGCCGTCGGCCGCGGAGGTTCACGACGTCATGGTGCGCCACCTTGGGCAATTGCACGCCGCGTATGGCGAGGAAACCGGCGTGCGCGTCGCGCGCAAGCACATCGGCTGGTATCTCGACGGTCGCCCCGGGGCCGGCGATACGCGCCGCGAACTGATGCGCGTGACCCGGGCCCGCGACCAGTTCCGCTTGCTGGAAACCTGTTTCGGCCCGCACCGGGACGAGAACCGCCATGCCGCCTGAACCGCAAAAAAAGGGATGAGGACCATTATCAATCGCAACCGCCACAGATTCTTTCGTATTGTCTTTTCCGTTCAGGCGCTGTGGATCGGCGCGCTGATCGCGGCCTTCGGTCTCGCGCCCGCGGCGCTGGCGGCCGAACCGGCCGGCGCCGCCGAAGCCATTCCCGGAGCCGCTACCTGGATTTCGATCGCCCCGCCGCTGCTGGCCATTTTCCTGGCCCTGGTGCTGCGCCAGGTCATACCGGCGTTGTTCGCCGGCGTCTGGCTGGGCGCCTGGGCCATCAACGGCTTCAGCATGGCCGGCCTGTGGAGCGGCCTGCTCGACGCGTTCCAGGTTCATATCCTTGACGCACTGGCCGACGGCGACCACGCCTCGGTCATCCTGTTCTCGCTGATGATCGGGGGCACCGTCGGCATCATCTCGCGCAACGGTGGCATGCAGGGCATCGTCGATCGGATCGTGCGCTGGGCCGACAGCGCCCGCCATGCCTGCCTGGCGACCGCCACGATGGGCGTCGCGGTGTTTTTCGATGATTACGCGAACACGCTGGTGGTGGGCAACACCATGCGCCCGGTCGCCGACTCGATGCGCGTTTCGCGGGCGAAGCTCGCCTACATCGTCGACTCGACCGCCGCGCCGGTAACCTGCATCGCGCTGGTGACCACCTGGATCGGGTACGAGGTGGGCCTGATCGGCGAGGCGATCTCTTACATTGACGACCTCCACACCCCGGCCTACCTGCTGTTCCTGAAGACCATTCCCTACAGTTTCTACCCCCTCCTGGCGATTCTTTTCGTGTTCATGGTGGCCGCGAGCGGACGTGATTTCGGGCCCATGCTCGACGCCGAGCGCCGCGCCCGCCGGCACGGCATCGAGGAGACCGACCGGGATGCCTCCTCGCTGGCGGCGGATTGCGAGCCGATCGACCCGGCCGAGGACAAGCCGCACCGGCCGATCAACGCCGTGTTGCCGATCCTGGTGCTGGTCTGCGGCGTCATCGGCGGCCTGTACGTCACCGGCCGGAACGCGCTCGGAACCGACGCGGCTTCGCTGCACGACATCATCGGCGCGGCCAGTTCCTACAAGGCGTTGATGTGGGGCTCCTTGCTCGGCATGCTCACCGCCGTGGCGCTGACCGTGGGCCAGCGAATCCTCACGCTGGAGGAGACCGTCGACGCCTGGTACCGCGGCCTGCGCTCGATGATCTACGCGATGATCATCCTCATCCTGGCCTGGTCGCTTGGCGGCATCACCGAGCAACTGCAGACCGCCGATTTCCTGGTCTCGATCCTGGGCGACACCCTGCCGCCGCAATGGCTGCCCTTCCTGGTGTTCGTGATCGCCGCGTTCACGGCCTTTGCGACCGGTTCGAGCTGGGGATCGATGGGCATCCTGGTGCCGCTGGTCATTCCGCTGACCTGGGCCGTGCTGCAACTCAACGGCATGACCGGGCCGGAGCACATGCACATCCTGTATTCCGCCGTCGCGAGCGTTCTGGCGGGCAGCGTCTGGGGCGACCACTGCTCGCCCATCTCCGACACGACCATCCTGTCGTCGATGGCTTCGGGCTGTGACCACATCGAACACGTACGCACGCAGTTGCCGTACGCGCTGATCGTCGGCATCGCCGCCCTGTTCATCTGCTCGCTGCCGGTCGCCTACGGTGTGCCGTGGTGGGCCGGCCTGCCGATCGCGGCCGTCCTGCTGTATCTCCTTCTGCGAACCCTGGGGCGCCGACCCGAAGTCTCGTGAGCGTCAGCCCGTTCAAGGCCCGGTTCGCCGCCGAGCGCGGCGCGTGCGAGACGTGGAGTGGGCTCCACGGCAGTTCAACCGCGCTCGCCCTGCTGGCGGCAGCGGGACGGTTCGACGGCCCGACGCTCGTCGTGACCCGGTCGAGCCACCAGGCGCAACTGTTCGCCCGCGACCTCGAACTTCTGAACACCGACGGCCTGGCCGTCCGGGTATTTCCGGACCATGAAACACTGCCCTACGATCCGTTCTCGCCCCATCCCGACATCATCGCCAACCGGCTGACGACCCTCGCCGGCCTGCCGGCCATGAGCCGGGGCATTCTGCTGACCCCGATCAGCGCCCTGCTGCAACGCCTGCCGCCCGCCGCCTACATCACGCAGCGCAGTTTCAGCCTTGCCGCCGGCGATGACCTGGTGATCGAAGCGTTCCGCCGGCGGCTCGAATACGCCGGGTACGAGGCGGTCGAACAGGTCTACCAGGCGGGCCAGTTCGCGGTGCGCGGTTCGGTGGTCGACCTGTTTCCGGCCGGCAGCGCCACGCCCTTCCGTCTCGACCTGTTCGACGAGGAGATCGAAAGCATTCGCGAGTTCGACCCGGATTCGCAACGCTCCACCGGGCGCATCGACCGGATCGATCTGTTGCCCGCGCGCGAGTATCCCTGCGACGACGCCGGCCTCGATGCGTTCCGACGCGCGTTCCGCAATCGCTTCGACGTGGACACGCGGCACGTCAATCTCTACCAGGACCTGCGCGCCGGGGTGCACCCGCAGGGGTTGGAACAGTACCTGCCATTGTTCTACGACGAAACGTCCAGCCTGCTCGATTACCTCGCCGTCGCGCCGCAGCTGGTGCTGCAGGACGGTGCCGACGACGCCGCCCGGGACCTGTCCCGCCGGACCCATGAGCGGTGGGAGCGTCCTGGCGCAGACCCGCCTGCCGGCGGACGATGCGCCTGTCCCGCGCGCGCCGCTGTTCGAGACGCGCCGGCCGCCCGATCTCCACATCCACGAGCGCGGCAAGCAACCCGCGGCGGCGTTGCTGGAATTCATCGACGCCTTCCCCGGCCGCGTGCTGTTCGCGGCGGACACCCCGGGACGCCGCGAGGTGCTGCGCAGCACGCTGGGCAGCTTCGATGTGCGGCCGGAAGCGTACGCGAGCTTCGCCGAGTTCCATGCCGGCACGGCGCGGATCGGCCTCGCCGTTCTGCCGGTGGACGAAGGGTTCATCTGCGGCGGTGCGGCCGGCGACGAACTCGCGCTGCTGACCGAATCCCAGCTGTTCGGCGGCCGCAGCCGGCCCAAAGGCGAGCGGCGCAGCAGCGAGCGCGACCCCGAGTCGATCATCCGCAACCTGACGGATCTCGCGGCCGGCGCCCCGGTGGTGCACGAAGACCATGGCGTCGGACGCTACCGCGGGCTGGAAACGCTGGAGATCGACGACCGCCCGGCCGAGTTCCTGATGCTGGAGTACGCCGGGGGCGACAAGCTGTACGTGCCCGTTTCCTCGTTGCACCTGGTCAGCCGCTACACCGGCAGCGATCCCGAAGCGGCGCCGCTGCACCGCCTCGGCGGCAAGCAGTGGGACACGGCCAAGAAGAAGGCGGCCCGCCAGGTGCGGGACGTCGCCGCCGAGCTGCTCGATCTCTATGCCCGGCGAATCGCCCGCGAGGGCTTCGCCTTTCCGCTCGACGAGCGGCTGTACGCGGAATTCGCCTCGGGCTTTCCGTTCGAGGAGACGCCCGACCAGCAGCGCGCGATCGACGCGGTGATCGCCGATCTGACGTCCCCGATGCCGATGGACCGCGTGGTTTGCGGCGACGTCGGTTTCGGCAAGACCGAGGTCGCCCTGCGGGCCGCGTTCGTGGCCGTCCAGGCCGGCAAGCAGGTCGCCCTGCTGGTGCCGACCACCTTGCTCGCCCAGCAGCATTTCGCGACGTTCAGCGACCGGCTCGCGGACTGGCCGATCAAGGTCGAACTGCTGTCCCGGTTCCGCAGCGGCAAACAGGTCAGCCAGGTGCTGGACACGCTGCGCGACGGCTCGATCGACATCGTGATCGGCACCCACCGGCTGATCCAGCGCGACATCCGCTTCAAACGCCTGGGCCTCGTGATCATCGACGAGGAGCAGCGCTTCGGTGTGCAGCAGAAGGAGCGGCTCAAGCAGCTGCGCGCCGAGGTGGACCTGCTGACGCTGACCGCGACCCCCATCCCGCGGACGCTGAACATGGCGATGTCCGGCATTCGTGACCTGTCGATCATCGCCACGCCGCCGGCGCGACGGATGGCGGTCAAGACGCTGATTTCGGAATGGGACCGCGCGATCCTGCGCGAAGCGCTGCTGCGCGAACTGCAGCGCGGCGGCCAGGTGTTTTTCCTGCACAACGAGGTGCGCAACATCGAGCGGATCGCCCGCGAAGTGCAGGAACTCGCGCCCAACGCGCGGGTCGCGGTCGCCCACGGCCAGATGCCCGAACGGGAACTGGAAAAGGTGATGCTCGATTTCTACCGCCAGCGCTACAGCGTGCTGGTCTGCACGACCATCATCGAAAGCGGCATCGACGTGCCGACCGCGAACACCATCGTCATCAACCGCGCCGACCGCTTCGGACTCGCGCAGTTGCACCAGTTACGCGGGCGCGTCGGCCGCTCGCACCACCGCGCCTATGCCTACCTGGTCGTGCCGGACCGGCGCGCGATGACGGCCGATGCCCGCAAGCGGCTCGACGCGATCGCCTCGCTGGAGGAACTGGGCGCCGGGTTCACGCTCGCCACGCACGACCTCGAAATTCGCGGCGCGGGCGAGTTGCTGGGCGCCGAACAGAGCGGGCAGATCAACCAGGTCGGCTTCAGCCTCTACAGCGACATGCTGGCGCGCGCCGTCGCCGCGTTGCAAAATGGCGAGGAACCGGACCTGGAACAACCGCTGCGGCGCGGCCTCGAGATCGAGCTGCACGTCTCGGCGTTGATTCCGGAAACGTACCTGGCCGACGTTCAGGCCCGGCTGACGCTGTACAAGCGCATTGCGAGCGCGCGCGACGCGGACGGCCTGCGGGAGCTGCAGGTCGAGATGATCGACCGCTTCGGCCTGCTGCCCGAGCCGGTGAAGAACCTGTTCGAAATCGCGACGCTGCGGCTCGAGGCGGAACGGGTCGGCATCACGCGACTGGATTTCGGCCCGCAGGGCGGCCGTCTCGAATTCAGCGACGATACCCGCGCCGATCCGGCCGCCGTCATCGGGCTGGTGCAACAGAGCCGCGGCCGCTACCGGATGGACGGGCCGCAAACGCTTCGGATTCGCGCGGAAGTCGAGCACGCGCGGGAACGGTTCCAGGAAACGACGCGACTGGTTCGCGCCCTGCGCCCCGATGGATGAACGGATGACCATGCGCCACACACTGCTGACAACCGCCCTGCTCCTGTGGCTGGCCGCGCCCGACCCGGCGCAGGCCCAGGACACCCGCTACCGCGTCGAGGTAATCGTGCTCAGTCACCTGCAGCATGCCGAGGCGCCACGCGAGGTGGCGACGGTGCGCGATTACGGCGACGCCCTCGATTTCCTGACGCCCGAGGCGACGGCGGACGATGAAGCCCCGGAATCGGCCGCGACGCCGACACCGGAGCCCCCGGTCGGCGAAACCGACACACCGGGCGACGACCCCCTCGCCGAATCGCCGACGACGGATACCGCCGCTGCCGAACCCCCGGCCGTGGTGCATATCGAGGAACTGGGCGAGGTCATGCAGGACGCGTGGCGACGCTTGCGCCTGAGCGGCCCCTTCAGGCCGCTGGTGGCCCTGGCCTGGGAACAGGCCGACACGCCGCCCTTTCCGCAGTTGCGCGTGCACGACCAGGACGTCGTCATGGCGCAGGACCCCTGGGCCGCGGTCCGCGTTCGACTCGAGGCCGGCGAGCCCGTCGACGCGTGGTTCGAGGCGGGGCTGGTGCCCCCACTTCCGCCGCTCCCGCCGGACGACGTTGCCGCGTCGCCGGGCACCGGAACCGCCCTCGATGCGGCGTTGCCGGAAAACAGCGACGATGCCGACCCGGCAGCCGCGCTCCTCGAGCGCCTGCCCCCACCGCGCCTCTTCTATGCCCTGGACGGCACCGTTTCCCTGGTTCGCAGCCGCTTCCTGCATTTCCACATCGATCTGCAGCAACGCGAAGCGGTCTACGATGCGGCGCCCGCGGCGCCCGTCGTGCTGCCGCGCGGGCTGCGGACCCTGCCCGCCGCGGCTTCGATGCCGGACCCGGATGCCGCGGCCGCCGACCCGGTGCCGACGGCCTTCCGGGTCTACGCCTTGGAACAGAACCGGCAGGTGAAAACGGGCCAGGTCGAGTACTTCGACGGACCGGTGCTCAGCGTGCTGGCGTACATCACCGCGATCGAAACGGAACCGGCGGCGGACTGAACCCGGCCCGGACCGTCGTCGCCAAACGTGGCGACCGGTGACGGTTATTGGCATAGTAGGAACGCGCCTCGCGGCGAGCGGGGCGTCTCAAACCTGGGAGTGTCCGCACCGTGAATTTTGAAAAAGTCGTCTTTGGTTTCTTCATCGTCCTCGCGCTGACCCTGAACTTCGGCTTCTTTGTCGGCGACATCGACAATCCGGATCACCACCACGCCATCGAACTCGGCGCCGCGCTCGCGGTCAGCCTGATCGCCACCATCATCAAGTTCGGTGACCGTTCGCAGATGGGCGCCGTCCTGCTGGCCACCAGCCTGGTCGCCGACCTGCAATTGCTGATCGCGGCCTTCGTGTGGGGCTACGCGGCCCACATTTCGGAAGTCGGCATGACCAGCGAGACGCTGGCCAGCATCGTTTCCCTGTCGGGCGGTGCGCTGCTCGCAAACCTCGTGTCCGTCACCCTGCTGGTCGCTGAAACCATCTCGATCCGCCGCTGATGAACGACATCATCTGGCTCACCATGCGGCGCATGCGGACGCCGCTGATCCTGCTGATCCTCGTCTATTCCCTTTCGGTGTTCGGCATGGCGATGATCCCGGGCCAGGACGAATTCGGCAACCCGGTCCGGCTGACGTTTCTCGACGCGCTGTATTTCGTCGCGATCCTGGCCACGACGATCGGTTTCGGCGAGGTGCCCTACGCCTTCACCGAGGCGCAACGCCTCTACGCCTACCTCATCGTGTTCCCCAATGTGGTCGCCTGGCTTTACTCCATCGGTACGATCATCAGCCTGATCGTCGATCCCCAGTTTCGCCGGGTGCTGGAGCGCGCCCGCTTCAGCCGGGCGATCCGGCGTCTCAGCGGGAGCTACTACATCGTCTGCGGTTTCGGCTACACCGGCCGCATGATCGTCTCGGGCCTGTTGCGCCGGAACATCGGCGCGGCCGTGCTGGAGCGCGAGGAATCGATCATCCACTCGATGGCGCTGTCCGAGACGTTTTCCCACCTGCCCGCGCTGCCCGGCGACGTCACCGATCGTCGCCTGCTCGAACTGGCCGGGCTGGATGCGGAGATCCAGAACTGCCGCGGCATCATCGCGATCACCAACGACGACCACGCCAACCTGACGATCGCCATCACCAGCAAGCTGCTGCGCCCGGACCTGCCGGTGCTGGCGCGCGCGGAAACCCGCCGCGTGGTCGACAACATGGCCTCGTTCGGCACCGACCTCACGGTCGACCCGTACACGATTTTCGCCGAGCGCTTCTACCTCGCGCTGAAATCGCCGACCAAGTACCTCGTCCAGGATTGGCTGATCAGCGTGCCCGGCAGCGAGTTGCGCACCGAAATCCGGCCACCGGACGGGCGCTGGATCGTGGCCGGGGTCGGCCGGTTCGGATCGCGCATGACCGCCAAACTGGACGATGCGGACGTCGACTACACGGTGATCGACGTCCATCCGGACCGTGTCGCGGCGCGCGCCGGATCGGTGCTCGGCCGCGGCACCGAGGTCGCCACGCTGATGGAGGCCGGCATCAAGGACGCCGTCGGCATCATCGCCGGCACCGGCGACGACGTCGACAACCTGTCCATCATCATGACCGCACTGGAACTGAACCCGGACCTGTTCGTCGTCGCGCGCCAGGAGAACCCGCAGAACGACGAGTTGTTCGACACCTCGGGCGCCGACCTGGTGGCGCGGCGCAGCCTGATCGTCGCCCGGCGCATCCTGACGGTGGCGACGACGCCGCTGTTGAAGGTTTTTCTCGAGTACCTGATCCACCAGGACGAACGCTTCGCCAAAACCCTCGAGCGACGGCTGGGCGCGGTCCTGCACGGCTACAGCCCGAGCATCTGGACGATCGAACTCAACGGTCAGAACGCGGAGAGCCTGCACGCCGCCAAGCGCGAAGGCACCCGGATTCGCCTCGAACACCTCATGCAGCACGCGCGCACGGCGCAGGCGGAACCCCTGCCCTGCGTCTGCCTGATGCTCGAACGCTCCTCCCTGCGCCAGTTCATGCCGGACGAGGACGAAGTGCTGATGGAAGGCGACCGCCTGCTGTTCGCCGGACGCGGCGCCGCACGGCGCGAAATGGTTTTCTCGTTGACCGAACCGACCACCCTGGTCAGCCTGGCGACCGGCCGGCACCTGCCGCGCGGCGCGATCATGCGGCGCCTCGCCCGCAAGCGCGCCGGCTAGCCCTTCGGCCCCGTCAGGGGCGCAACAGAAAATCGTCGGCGTCTTCCTGGAACGGGAACGTGCCGCGCACGCGGCCGACCGCGGCCAGGTCGAGTTCGACGAGGCGACAGGTTTCGACCTCCTCGAGCAGGGCCACGGTTTCGCCCATCGGGTCATGCACGACGCTCTGGCCCGGATAGACGACGCCGTTGCCGTCCTCGCCGACCCGATTGACCGCCACCACCCAGGACTGGTTTTCGATCGCCCGCGCCCGCAACAACGCCGACCAGTGCCCGATCCGCTTGCGCGGCCAGTTCGCGACCAGCAGCTGCAGGTCGTAATCGCCGCGATTGCGGCACCACGCCGGAAAACGCAGGTCGTAGCAAACCTGCAGGTTGATCCGCCAGTCCCCCAGTCGCACGGTGACGCGCTCCCGGCCGGCGCTGTAGCGCTGGTCCTCGCCGCCGTAGGAGAACAGGTGCCGCTTGTCGTAGTGCGCCAGCACGCCGTCGGGCGACGCCAGGACCATCCGGTTGAACCGCCGGCCGTCTTCGGTGATCACGATGCTGCCCGCCAGCGCGCAGCGGTGTTCGCGGCACTGATCGAGCATCCAGTTCACGCTCGGCCCGTCCATCGCCTCGTCGTCGAGGCCGCTGTCACCGAGAAAGCCGGTGGCGAAGGTTTCGGGGAGAACCGCCAGATCGAACGGACCGTCGGCGTCGTTCAGCAATTCGGCCAGGTGCGCCCGGTTGCGCTCCGGGTCCTTCCACCCGAGCTGCGCCTGAACCAGCAGGGTTTTCAATGTGCTCATGACCGCGATTCTACGCCACGAAGAGGTAGTCCTCACCCTCGACGCGGCCGAACCGGTCCATGCAGGCGCGAATCCGCGGCCGCGCGCCTGCCGAGCCGACCGCGGCAAGCACGAAGGCGCTCGCCGCATCGCGGACGTGCTCGATCGGCCAGACCGGCAACCCGCGTTTCCGACCGCCGATCCGGCGCGGGTGGACATCGACGAAACCGGCCATGGCGACACCCTCGGCCGCCAGCAGATCATGCGTCAGCGCGCCCGTCGGGCCGGCGCCCCAGACGATCAGCGGCCGGTCCGACGGCAGGCGGTGGGCAGCCAGGTAGTGCAGCTTGGCGGCCTGGAAGCGTTCCCGTGCGTAGCGATCGTCCGTTCGGGTCAGGCGGCCGGCGTGCTCGCGCCAGCGCAACAACACGCCGTCGGGCTTGCCCATCGCCAGGCCGGCGGCGTCGGCGCGCAGGAACAGGTCGTAATCCTCCGGCCAGTCGGGGTCGCGATAGCCGCCCAGCGCCCGCAGCTCGCGCGCGCGGAACACGACCGTCGGGTTCGGGATCGGACTTTCGATGAACAGTTCGCGCCGGATCGTCGCCGGTTCGCGGCAGGCGTTGAGCCACGCCTGGTAGCGCCGGTTGCCCCCCTGCACGGCCCCGGCGGCGAAGATTTCCACGCAGGCGCCACAGAGCGCAATTTCGGGATGGGCCTCGAGGTACGCGACCTGGCGTTCCAGGCGGTTCGGCAGAGCGAGGTCGTCGGCGTCCATGCGGGCGACGAGGGGCCCGCGCGCCCGCGCCAGCCCGGTATTGAAGGCCGCGCTGACGCCCCGGCCCGCGCTGTCGATGACCTGCAGGCGCGGGTCGCCGCGATCGAGCCGCTCCACGGCGCCGTCGCGGCTGTGGTCGTCGACGACGATCAGTTCGAGCTCCGACAGGGTCTGGTCGAGAATGCTGGCCACCGCGGCGGCCAGCCACGGCCCGCCGTCGCGGACCGGCAGGACGACCGAAACCCGTGGCGGCATGAGGCCCGGAACGGTCGCTCAGGCTTCCGGGCGCATGTACGGAAACAGCAGCACGTCGCGGATCGACGGCGAGTCGGTGTACAGCATCACCAGGCGATCGATGCCGATGCCCTCGCCGGCCGTCGGCGGCATGCCGTACTCCAGCGCCCGGATGTAATCGGCGTCGTAATGCATCGCCTCGAGGTCGCCCGCGTCCTTGTTCGCCACCTGGGCGCGAAAGCGTTCGGCCTGGTCTTCCGGGTCGTTCAGCTCGGAAAAGCCGTTGGCGATCTCGCGCCCGCAGATGAACAGTTCGAAGCGATCGGTCACGCGCGGGTCGTCGTCGTTGCGCCGCGACAGCGGCGAGACCTCGGTCGGGTACTGCGTGATGAAGGTCGGCTGCACGAGACGCTCCTCGACCGTCGCTTCGAACAGTTCCGTCAGCAGTTTGCCCGGGCCCCACGCTTTTTCGGTATGGATCTGCAAGCCCTCGCAGGCGGCGCGCAGGAACTCGACGTCCCACAGATCGGCGTCGGCCAGCCTGGGGTTGAAGTGGCGCACGGATTCTTCGACGCTCATGCGCGCGAACGGGGCGCTGAAATCGATCGCCTCGCCCTGGTACTCGATGCTGCTGCCGCCGGTCACCGCCACGGTCAGTTCGCCGAGCATCTGCTCGGTCAGCCGCATCAGGTCCTCGTAATCGGCAAAGGCCCAATAGAACTCGAGCATCGTGAACTCGGGGTTGTGCTTGGTCGAGACGCCCTCGTTGCGAAAATTCCGGTTGATCTCGTAGACCCGGCCGAGACCGCCCACGATCAGCCGCTTGAGATACAGCTCCGGCGCGACCCGCAGGTACATCTCGAGATCCAGCGCATTGTGGTGGGTGACGAACGGCCGGGCCGTCGCCCCGCCCGGAATCGGGTGCATCATCGGCGTCTCGACCTCGAGAAAATCACGGCACGGACCTTCCATGAAGGACCGGATGAACGTGATGATCTTCGAGCGCGTGCGGAACACCGCGCGCGACTCTTCGCTCATGATCAGGTCGACGTAGCGCTGCCGGTAGCGCGCCTCGGTGTCGGTCAGGCCGTGGTATTTCTCGGGCAACGGCCGCAGCGATTTGGACAGCAGCCGCAATTCGTTCGCGCGGATCGACAACTCGCCCTTCTGCGTCCGCGTGATGTGCCCGGCGGCGCCGATGATGTCGCCCAGGTCCCAGTGCTTGAACTCTGCGAACAGCCCTTCGGGCAGATTGTCGCGCTGGACCATCAGTTGAATCGATCCGCCCGCGTCCTGCAGGCGCACGAAGGCGATCCTGCCCATCACGCGCTTGGCCATGATCCGGCCGGCGACGGCGAAGGTTTCCTCGATCGCATCGAGTTCGTCGGTCAGCGCGTCGCAGAACCGGACGTGCAGATCGCGGCTCACGGCGTTGGTGCGGAAATCGTTCGGAAAAGCCTGGCCGTGCTCGCGCAGCGCATCGAGCTTGGCGCGCCGTTCGGCGATCAGCCGGTTTTCCTCGGCCTCCGCGGCCGGGTTGTCCTTGCGGTCGGTCGTGTCGTTCATGGTTGGGTTCCGTATCGTTTCGCGACAGTGGTTGCGGCCTAGAGTCCCTGCTTGAGCGAGGCCTCGACGAAGGGGTCGAGGTCGCCGTCCAGCACGGCCTGCGTGTTGCCGATCTCGACCCCGGTGCGCAGGTCCTTGATCCGCGACTGGTCGAGCACGTAGGAGCGGATCTGGCTGCCCCAGCCGATATCGGACTTGGAGTCCTCCAGCTTCTGGTGCTCCTCCATCTGCTTCTGCATCTCGTGCTCGTACAGACGCGCCCGCAACTGCTTCATCGCATGGTCGCGGTTCTTGTGCTGGGAGCGGTCGTTCTGGCACTGCACGACGATCCCGGTCGGCAGGTGCGTGATCCGCACGGCGGAATCGGTCGTGTTGACGTGCTGGCCGCCGGCGCCGGAAGCGCGGTACACGTCGACGCGCAGGTCGGCGGGATTGACGTCGATCTCGATGTTGTCGTCGACCTCCGGGGACACGAAAACCGCCGCGAACGAGGTGTGGCGTCGATTGCCGGAATCGAACGGCGACTTGCGCACCAGGCGGTGCACGCCGGTCTCGGTGCGGCACCAGCCGTAGGCGTATTCGCCGATGATGTGGATGGTCGCGCTCTTGATGCCGGCGACATCGCCGGAGGAAACCTCCACCAGGTCGGTTTTCCAGCCGCGGCGCTCCGCCCACCGCAGGTACATGCGCAACAGCATTTCGGCCCAGTCCTGCGCCTCGGTGCCGCCCGAGCCGGCCTGGATGTCGAGAAAGCAGGCGCTCTCGTCCATTTCGCCGGAAAACATCCGCTCGAACTCGAGCCGCTCGACCCGCGCCTGCATGTCCGCGAGATCGGCCGCGATGGCTTCGACGGTTTCCTCGTCCTGTTCTTCGATGGCGAGGTCCAGCATCTCCCCGGCATCCTCGAGACCGGATTCGAGGCTTTGCAGGGTATCGACGATGTTGTCGAGCCGGGCCCGCTCGCGGCCGAGTTCCTGGGCTTTTTCAGGGTCGTTCCAGACGTCCGGGTTTTCCAGTTCCCGGCTTACTTCCTCGAGGCGGTCGCGCTTGGCCTCGTAGTCAAAGGTACCCCCTAAGCGCTTCGGTGCGGCGCCTGAGGTCGTCGAGCTGATTGGTGTACAGGTTGGTTTCCACGTTTCGCGGTCCCGAATTTTTGCAGCCGTGCATTCTACACGAGCCGCCACAGTAACTTAACCATAGACGCAAACGCCGGGCGGCGCCGCCACGGCGCGCCCGATTCGGGCGGGGCGGTACTCAGCCCAGCGTCGCGCCCCCGTCCATGACCAGCGACGCGCCGGTCGTGTACGCGGCGCCGTCGGAGACCAGGTACAGGACCCCGGCCACCATGTCCCGCGGCTGGCCCGTGCGCCCGGCCGGCAAGCCGGCGACCCACTTCTGGATCTTGGGATCGTCGATGAGCGCGCTGGCGAACTGCGTCTCGACCAGGCCGGGCAGGATCGCATTGACCCGAACGCCCTGGGCGCCGCACTCCCGGGCGAACGAGCGGGTCAGGCTGACCAGGCCCGCCTTGGTCATCGCGTAGACGGCCTGTCCGGGCATCGACACCTGCGCGGCAATGGACGCGACGTTGACGATGCTGCCGCCCCCGTTTTCCGCCATCAGCGGGACGGCCCGCGCCATCATGAAGTACGGTCCCTTCAGATTGACCGCGACGGTCTTGTCGAACGCCTCCGGGGACAGGCCCGGCGCCGGGCCGAAATACGGGTTGGTGGCCGCGTTGTTGACCAGGATGTCGAGCCGCCCGAAGGTATCGCGAATCTCCTCGTACAGGGCGTCGATCTGATCGAGACGCCCGGCGTGGCAGGTCATGGCGACCGCTGCGCCGCCGGCCGCCTCGATATCCGCCGCGACCCGCGCCACCGCCTCCCGGTCGCGGCTGCTGGCGATGACGGTCGCACCGTGCGCCGCCAGGCCATGGGCAATGGCTTCGCCGATGCCCCGCGAGGCGCCGTTGACCAGCGCGATTCTGCCGTCCAGTTCCGTATCGTTCATGCCGTGCGCCTCCGTCGTCGCTACCGTTTCCTGCCTGCGCGCATTATCGCATGCCGGTCCCCCGCGCCACGCGTTAGAATGACCGGATGGACACCCGATCCCCGCTCCACATCCTGCTCACCAACGACGACGGGCATTCCGCGCCGGGAATCCAGATCCTGCGCGACACCCTGAAACGTCACGGCTATCGCGTGACCCTGGTCGCCCCCAGCGGCGAGCAGAGCGCGACCAGCATGTCCACGACGATGAACCGCAACCTGGTGCTGGTCCAGACCGACGAGGACAGCTGGCACCTGGACGCCGCTCCGGCCGACACCGTGCTGGTCGCGCTGCGGCACCTGCTCGAATCGGAGCCGCCCGACCTGGTCGTATCCGGCATCAATTTCGGCCCCAACCTGGGACTCGGCCTGCATGCCTCCGGAACCGTCGGCGCGGCCCTGATCGGGGTGCTCCATGGCCTGCCGGCCATCGCGGTGTCGGCCGGCATGCTGTTCGAGGAGGCGGACCAGAAACCGCGGACCTTCCCCAGCACTGTCGCGGCCCTGCAACCGGCGGCCGACTTCACCTGCACGGTGGTCGATTCCCTGCGAGCGACCGCGGCCGAGACCGGAAGCCTGCTGCCGCAGGGCCTGATGCTCAACATCAACTACCCGGCCCTGCCGCCGGAGAAAATCCTCGGCGTGCTTTACCCGGAAGTCTCGACCGGTCACATGGTGGAACTGGGCTACCATCGCTGCCGCGAAACCGGCCACGTGATTCCCCGTTTCCTGCCCGGTGTCGACCCCGCGCGGCCCCACCGCGAGTTCGGCGACGTGCGCGCGCACCTCGAGGGCTACATCACGATCTCGCCCGTGAAGCCGAGCTGGAATCCGCCGGCGACGGAAAACGAATCGTTGCGGCGGCGCCTGGACGGCATGGTGTCCGAATTCATCGGCGCCGGAAACCGGAAGGACGCGGAAAACTGAGCCGACGCGAAACCGTCAGGTGACGATCTCCTCGACCATCAACTGGCAGCTCTCCCGACCGCGCCAGCGGTTCACACCCATGCGGTAGAGCATCCGCACCGGTCCGGCCGGCGGCAGGTCATCGGGCAGCCGATTGAACGCGATCGCGTCGAGCGCATCACCCCCGCCGTGGCGCTCGACGACCATCTTCAGATGCGAACCGCCGACCACCCGTCGTTCCAGCACGTCGAAGTGGTCGTCGAACACCGGTTCCGGGAAGCGCTGCCCCCAGGGTCCGGCGCGTTCCAGGGCCAGCGACGTCTCGAGCCCCAGTTCGCCCGCGGCCAGGCTGCCGTCGGTCCAGAGGGTCTCGGCCAGTTCCGCGCCGTCCAGCACGGTCCGGACCGCGTCGTCCAGCGCCCGCTCGAATGCCGGCAGGCGCGCCGCCTCGAGGCTGAGACCGGCGGCCATGGCGTGTCCGCCGAACGCCTGCATCAGCTCCGGGTGACGCGCGTCGACCAGCGCCAGGGCGTCGCGGATGTGCAGCCCACGGACCGAACGGGCCGAGCCCTTGAGCACGCTCGCGCCCGCCTCTTCCGGCGCGAACGCGACCACCGGCCGGTGGACGGCGTCCTTGACCCGCGAGGCGACCAGCCCGACGATGCCCTGGTGCCAGCCCGGGTCGAACAGGCAAAGCGCGCGCCGCTCGACGTTCGGTTCCAGCGTGTCGATCAACGCGCGGGCCTGCGCCAGCGCGGCCTCCTGCATCTCTTCCTGCAGTCCCTTGCGGCGCCGGTTCAGCGCGTCCAGTTCGGCCGCGAGGCGATCCGCCTCGTCGGCGTCGGCCGTCAGCAGGCAACGGATGCCCGCGGCCATGTCTTCCAGCCGCCCGGCCGCATTGAGCCGCGGGCCGACCGCGAAGCCGAGGTCGGAGGCGCTGGCGAAGCGGTAATCGCGATTGCCGTGGCGCAGCAGCGCCATGATGCCCGGCCGCGCCAGCCCCCGGCGAATCCGCTCCAGGCCCTGGGCGACCAGAATCCGGTTGTTGTGGTCGAGCGGCACCAGGTCCGCGACCGTGCCCAGCGCCACCAGGTCGAGAAATTGCGCGAGATGCGGTTCGCGACGGCGCGGCCCGAACCAGTCCCGTTCGCGCAGCACCGAGCGGACCGCGCCCAACAGGTAGAACATCACGCCGACGCCGGCCAGCGCCTTGCTGGGAAAGCGGTCGTTCGGCTGGTTCGGATTGACGATCGCGTCGGCCGGCGGCAGTGTTTCGCCCGGCAGGTGATGGTCGGTCACGAGCACCTGGCAGCCGAGCTGCCGCGCCGCCTCGACACCGGCGTTGCAGTTGATGCCGGAATCCACCGTCACCAGCAGATCGGGCGGCGCGTCCGCCAGCGTTCCGACCAGCCCGGCCGTCAGCCCGTAACCGAATTCAAAGCGGTTGGGCACCCGGAACGACACCCGCCGGGCGCCCATCGCCTCCAGCGCCAGGACGGCCAGCGCCGTTCCGGTCGCGCCGTCCGCATCGAAATCGCCGACCACGAGGATCGACCGGTCCTGCTGGACGGCATCGGCGATCAGGGCCGCCGCGCGGTCGATCCCGGCCAGTCGTCCGGGCGGGTGCATCGCGCGCAGGCCCAGTTCCAGTTCGTCCGACCCCGTGATGCCGCGGGCGAGCAGAACGCGGCGCACGACCGGATGCAGCTGCCCCGGCAAGGCGTCGCCGGTCGCCGGCACATCGCGGTTGCGGATGCGGCGCTTCACGTTCGCGCCTCTCGAGCGCCGGATACGGCCGCGTCGAGCGGGCGCGCCCGGCGCCAGAACCGCCGCAACGCCGCCCGGTCCAGCTGCCAGCCTCGCCCCCCGCCGTCGAGGAGCGTGACCGCCAGGCGGCCCCGCCGGACGTCGGGCAGCAAGCCGGCAAAGAACCGTTCCAGCCGGCCCAGTTCCTCCAGCGCACCGGAACGGCCGACCGCCCAGTCCACCAGGACGCGGCCGCCGTCTGCGATGGCGGCCGCGGCGTCCTGCTCGGCGCCGGGCCGCACCGTGCTCTCGGCCAGGGCCGCGAGCCCCTGGCTGACCGGATGCTCGCTGACCACGCATTCGAATGCGGCCGGGATGCGCGTTTTCGGCAACCGGCCGCCGCCCCAGATCCACACCCCGTTGACCTCCCGCACGCCACGCGCCCGCCGCCGGACATTCACCTTGGCGTTGTGCAGCGCGACCTGGACGTCGGTCAGCACACGGCGCCACTCGCGGGCGTCCGCCGCGTCGGGCAGCACCTCGGCCAGGTCCACGCCAAGCGCGTCCTCCAGGCGCGTGAACCGCACCCCGGGGTCGGCGTCCAGCGCGAGCAGCCAGCGGCCCGGGCGACCCTGCAGCAGACGGTAACCGGCGTCGTCCAGGACGCTCTCGACGCAGGCCTGCAAGGGATCGCGGTCGGCCGCCTCGATGTCCGTCAGCCCCCGGGCCGTCATGAAGACCCGCGTCAGGTCCGCGGTCAGGGTGACCGGATCGACGCGCAGCCAGTAGCGCGCATCGCCGTGGGTCGCCAGCCCGTCGGCCGCCGCCGTCAGTGCCGCGACCGGCGCCGTTTCACGGATACCGAACAGATCGAGCCGGAGATCGTCGGCGTTCGCAACGGGCCGTGTGAGCGGTCGGCCACGGGCCAGGCAGCGCGCCAGCGCGGGTGCGCTCGCGCCAGGCGTCGCGGCGGCGAGCGCCGCCAGGTCTTCCACGAGTAGCGTCAGTCGGGTATGGCTCACCGTACCGGCGATTGCGGCAGGCGATCAGGCGACCGGCGGCGGGCGCCGCCGGTTCGTGAAGCGGGCGATAACGGGACTGCGGATCTCACCCGACGTACTGAACGTCGACGATTTCGAACTCGCGTTCGCCGGCCGGCGCCCGAACGGTGACCACGTCACCGACTTCGCGCCCGATCAGGGCCCGGGCGATGGGCGAACTGACCGCCAGGCGGTTGTGCTTGATGTCCGCTTCGACGTCACCGACGATCTGGTACTCGATCTCCTCACCGGTTTCCTCGTCGGCGAGCAGCACCGTCGCGCCGAACACGACCTTCTCGCCCGGGTTCAGCTTCGCGACATCGATGATGTGCGCGTGCGAAATGCTGTACTCGAGATGCTGGATCCGACCTTCGATGAAACTCTGCTGCTCGCGCGCCGCGTGGTATTCCGCGTTCTCTTTCAGATCGCCGTGCGCGCGCGCCTCGGCGATCGCGGCGATGATTTTCGGCCGGTCGACCTTCTTCAGGCGGGCCACTTCCTCCCGCAACCGTTCGGCGCCGGCCTTCGTAATGGGTTGTCGTGTCATGAGATTGTTCCGTAATTCATACGTCGAGCCCGCGATGCAGCTGCTGCAGGCAGTGAACGGTATAGTCGTTTTCGTGGTCCCGGGCGCGGAGCGTTGCGCGTCCGCCGGCGATCGTCGTTGTGTAGGCCACCTTGCGCTGCAGGGCCTCGCGCCGGATCGAGAAGGAGTCGGCGATCGCCTGCGCGCCTTCCGTCGTGTTGACGATAAAGTTTATTTCATTGTTCTTGATCAAGTCGACCACGTGCGGCCGCCCCTCGATCACCTTGTTGACCGACGCGCACTCGATCCCGTGCCCGTTCAGGAACGCGGCGGTGCCGTGCGTGGCCACCAGTTCGAAACCGCGCCCGATCAGCTCGCGGGCGATCGGCACCAGCACCTGCTTGTCCGCATCCCGGACGCTGAGAAATGCCTTGCCGGGGCGCGGCAGGCTGTAGTTCGCGGCCAGCATCGACTTGTGGCGCGCGCCGCCGAAACTCCAGCCGATGCCCATCACCTCCCCGGTGGAACGCATCTCCGGACCCAGTATCGGATCCACGCCCGGGAACTTCATGAACGGAAAGACGGCTTCCTTCACGGAATAGAAATTAGGTACGATTTCTCGTGTAGCATTTTGTTCTTTAAGCGTTTTACCGGCCATAACCCGGGCAGCTATCGCCGCGAGGGGCAAGCTGCAGGCCTTCGAGACGAACGGCACCGTACGGGACGCGCGCGGGTTCACCTCGAGCACGAACACCTCGTCGCCGCGCAACGCGAACTGCGCGTTCATCAGGCCGACGACCTTGAGCGCCTTCGCCATCAGGCGCATCTGGCGCCGCATCTCGTCCTGGATTTCGCGTGAGAGCGAGTACGGCGGCAGTGCGCAGGCCGAATCGCCGGAATGCACGCCGGCCTGTTCGATGTGCTCCATGATGCCGCCGATCAGCACGTCCTCGCCGTCGCAGATCGCGTCGACATCCACTTCCCGCGCGTGATCGAGAAAATGATCCAGCAGTACCGGAGACGCGTTGGACACCCGAACGGCCTCGGTCATGTAGCGCTGCAGTTCGTCCTCGGCGTGCACGATGTCCATCGCACGCCCCCCGAGCACGTAGGAAGGCCGCACGACCAGCGGGTATCCGATTTCCGCCGCCAGTTCGACGGCCTGCGAGGCGCTGGTCGCGGTGCGGTTCGGCGGCTGCCGCAAGCCCAACCGGTCGAGCAACTTCTGGAACCGTTCGCGGTCTTCGGCCAGGTCGATGGAATCGGGCGTGGTGCCGATGATCGGCACGCCGGCGGCTTCCAGCGGGCGCGCCAGTTTCAGCGGCGTCTGGCCGCCGAACTGCACGATGACGCCGTCCGGCTTCTCCTTGTGCACGATCTCGAGCACGTCCTCCAGCGTCAGCGGCTCGAAATACAAGCGGTCCGAGGTGTCGTAATCGGTCGAGACCGTCTCCGGGTTGCAGTTGACCATGATGGTCTCGTAGCCGTCGTCGCGCAGCGCCAGCGCCGCGTGCACGCAGCAGTAGTCGAACTCGATGCCCTGCCCGATGCGGTTCGGGCCGCCGCCGAGGACCATGATCTTGCGCCGCGAACCGGGTTCGGCCTCGCACTCTTCCTCGTAGGTCGAATACAGGTACGCCGTCGACGTCGCGAATTCCGCGGCGCAGGTGTCGACCCGCTTGTACACCGGGCGGATTCCGAGCGCATGCCGATGCGCCCGCACCGCCGCCTCGTCAACGCCGAGCAGCGTGGCCAGGCGACTGTCCGCGAAGCCCTTGCGCTTGAGCCGGAACATCCGGTGCGCGTCGATGCCGGCGAGATCCTGCCCGCGCAGTTCGTTCTCGGTCCGAACGAGATCCTCGATCTGGGCCAGGAACCAGGGGTCGATGCCGGTCAGCTGCCGGATTTCCTCGAGGTCGAGGCCTTCGCGGAAGGCGTCCGCCACGTACAGGATGCGCTCCGCACCGGCCTCGCGCAGCTCGCGCAGCAGAACCGCGCGGCGACTCGTCGAATCCTCGCCCTGCAGCACCTCGTTGAAGCCGTCGCGATCGGTTTCCAGGCTGCGCAGCGCCTTCTGTACGGATTCCTGGAACGTCCGGCCAATCGACATCGCTTCGCCGACCGATTTCATCTGCGTGGTCAGCGTCGCGTCGGCCGCCGGGAATTTTTCGAAGGCGAAGCGCGGAATCTTGGTCACCACGTAATCGATCGTGGGCTCGAACGACGCCGGCGTCGCGCCGCCGGTGATCTCGTTGCGCAGCTCGTCCAGCGTGTAGCCGACGGCCAGCTTGGCGGCGACCTTGGCGATCGGAAAGCCCGTCGCCTTGGACGCCAGCGCCGAGGAGCGCGACACGCGCGGGTTCATCTCGATGATGACCACGCGGCCGTTTTGCGGGTTGATGCCGAACTGCACGTTGGAGCCGCCGGTATCGACGCCGATCTTGCGCAGGACCGCGATCGAGGCGTCGCGCAGGCGCTGGTATTCCTTGTCGGTCAGGGTCTGCGCCGGCGCGACGGTGACCGAATCGCCCGTGTGCACGCCCATCGGGTCGAAGTTCTCGATCGAGCAGACGATGATGCAGTTGTCCCGGTGGTCGCGCACGACCTCCATCTCGAATTCCTTCCAGCCGAGCACCGACTCTTCGAGCAGCACCTCGGTGGTCGGCGACAGCTCGAGGCCGCGGCTGACGATGGTTTCGAACTCTTCGCGGTTGTAGGCGATGCCGCCGCCGGAACCGCCCATCGTGAAGGACGGGCGGATAATCGTCGGGTAGCCGATCGCGGACTGCTTCTGCAGCGCCTCCTCCAGGCTGTGCGCGATATCGGCGCGCGGCGTGTCCAGACCGATTTCAGTCATCGCGTCGCGGAACTGCTCGCGGTCCTCGGCCATGTCGATGGCTTCCCGCGAGGCCCCGATCATCTCCACCCCGTACTTCTCCAGCACGCCTTCGCGCGCGAGGTCGAGCGCGCAGTTCAGCGCCGTCTGGCCGCCCATGGTCGGCAGCAGCGCATCGGGGCGCTCGGTGGCGATGATGCGTTCGACGATCTTCCAGTGGATCGGCTCGATGTAGACCGCATCGGCCGTTTCCGGATCGGTCATGATCGTCGCCGGGTTGGAATTGACCAGGATGACCCGGAAACCTTCCTCGCGCAAAGCCTTGCAGGCCTGGGCGCCGGAATAATCGAACTCGCAGGCCTGGCCGATCACGATCGGGCCGGCGCCGATGATCAGGATGCTCTTGATGTCGCTTCGCCGGGGCATCAGGCCGCCCTCCCCGCCGCGTCCATCGCCGCGATGAAGCGGTCGAACACGCCGGCGATGTCATGCGGTCCCGGGCTCGCCTCGGGGTGTCCCTGGAAGCCGAACGCGGGCCGGTCGGTCAACTCGATGCCCTGCAGCGAGTCGTCGAACAGCGAACGGTGCGTGGCGCGCACGTTGGCCGGCAGGCTCTCCTCGTCGACGGCGAAGCCGTGGTTCTGACTGGTGATCATGACCTGGCCGCTGGCCAGATCCTGCACCGGGTGGTTCGCGCCGTGGTGCCCGAATTTCATCTTGACGGTGCGGGCGCCCGCGGCCAGGCCGAGCAACTGGTGGCCGAGGCAGATCCCGAACATCGGCACGCCTTCGTCGAGGAACGCGCGAATCGCGTCGATGGCGTAGTCGCAGGGCTCGGGATCGCCCGGACCGTTGGACAGGAAGATTCCGTCCGGGCCCAGCCGCAAGGCTTCCGCCGCCGGCGTCTGCGCCGGAACCACGGTCACGCGACAGCCCCGGTCGGCCAGCATGCGCAGGATGTTGCGCTTGACGCCGAAGTCGTAGGCCACGACGTGTCGCTGCGAGGCGACTTCGTTCCAGGCCGCATCGTCGAGCCGCCAGCTGCCCTCGGCCCAGGTATAGGCCTCGGCGGTCGTCACCTCGCGCGCCAGGTCCATCCCCTGCATGCCCGGGAACGAGCGGGCCAGCTCGATCGCCCGTTCCTCGTCCGCCCCGTCACCGGCCACGATCGCCCCGCCCTGGGCGCCCTTTTCGCGCAGGATGCGCGT
Organism: Lysobacterales bacterium; assembly: GCA_037384065.1. Taxonomy (GTDB): domain Bacteria; phylum Pseudomonadota; class Gammaproteobacteria; order Xanthomonadales; family SZUA-36; genus JABDPF01. The sequence goes on along the minus strand of JARROJ010000020.1, from coordinate 23,142 downwards.
CAGCCGCCGGGTGTCGATATCGGCAATCGCGACGATGCCGTTGCGCCGCAGGTAGTCGGGCAGGCTCTCGACGGCCCGCCAGCTGCTGTGCAGGTCGGGGCAGTCGCGCACGACCAGTCCCGCCGCCGCCGGCGCCGCCGATTCCTCGTCTTCCGGGTTGCAGCCGGTGTTGCCGATGTGCGGGTACGTCAGGGTCACGATCTGCCGGGCGTACGAGGGGTCGGTGAGAATTTCCTGGTATCCGGTCATCGCGGTGTTGAAGACCACTTCGCCGGTCGTTTCACCTTCCGCTCCGATACTCAGGCCGCGAAAAACACTGCCGTCCTCCAAAGCCAGCACTGCGCGATCAGTCAAATTCCCACTCCAGATATGCAAAACGGGAAAGCCTGGCCGGCTGTTCCCGCTTAGAATGTACACCGTTTGTTCAACCCGCGCGGCCGTGTTTCGATGCACGCGCCCGGCTGGGCTCTAAGCGCCCAAATTCTATCGAAGCGGCGCTGCGTTGACAATGCGCGCGAGGCCGCGCGCGGCGCCGTCAGGACGTCATCCGCTCAAAGAAATCACGCACGCCGCGCAACCACGACTGCGCGCGCGGATTGTGGCGGTCCTCGGTATCCTCGAAGGTCTTTTCGAACTGGCGCAAGAGGTCCTTCTGCTCGCGGGTCAGGTTGACCGGCGTTTCCAGCACGACGCGGCACATCAGGTCGCCGGTGCGGTGGCTGCGGACCGACTGCACGCCCTTGCCCTTGAGCCGGAACATTCGGCCCGACTGGGTTTCGGCCGGAATTTTCAGCTTGACCTGGCCGTCGAGCGTCGGAATTTCCAGTTCGCCCCCCATCGTGGCCAGCGTGAACGGCACCGGCACCTCGCAGTACAGGTCGTCGCCATCGCGCTCGAAGATCCGGTGCGGGCGGACGCGCACCTCGACGTACAAATCGCCCGGCGGCGCCGCGTTGGCGCCGGCTTCGCCCTCACCGGCCAGGCGGATGCGGTCGCCGTTGTCGACGCCCGGCGGCACCTTCACCGACAGTGTCCGGGTTTCGTGCTTGCGACCCTGGCCGTTGCAGTCCGGACAGGGATTGCTGACTTCCTGGCCGCTGCCCTGGCACGCGGGGCAGGTCTGTTGCACGGAGAAGATGCCCTGTTGCATGCGGACCTGGCCGACGCCGCCGCAGGTGCCGCAGGTCTGCTTGTTGCCGTCCCGCGCGCCCGTGCCGCCGCAGGTCTTGCACTGGCCCAGGGTCGGCACGCGGATTTCCCGCGTCACGCCGCTCACGGCCTCCTCGAGATCGAGCTCCATCGCGTAGCGCAGGTCCGAGCCGCGCTGGCGCTGGGCGCGGCGGCGCCCGCCGCCGCCAAAGATATCGCCGAAGATATCGCCGAAGATGTCGCCGACGTCGCCGTGGAACCCGCCCGGCCCGCCGGGGCCCGGACCGTGATTGACGCCGGCGTGGCCATAGCGGTCGTAGGCGGCGCGTTTCTGCGGGTCCTTGAGAACCTCGTACGCCTCCTTCGCCTGCTTGAACCGCTCCTGGGCCGATTCGTCGTCCGGGTTGCGGTCCGGATGGTATTTCATCGCGAGCCGCCGATAGGCTTTTTTCAGCTCGTCGTCGCTCGCCGAGCGCTGCACGCCCAGGGTTTCGTAATAATCGGGTTTCGCCATGCCTCGCGGTCCCTCTTCGATCTGCGACTGATTTGTGGTTCGTGGCCGGCTAAATCAAGACCGGGCCGCGGACTTGGCACCGAACGGGGGCGGATCGAGCCGACCCGACCGAGGGCGCTGCGGCCGACAACGGCCCCGTTGCGCCGGGCATGTCTGCAGACCCGCCCAGAAAAAACCCCGGCGCGAGGCCGGGGCTTTTTCGACGCTGCCGTGCGGCACCGCTTACTTCTTGTCGTCGTCGACCTCTTCGAACTCGGCGTCGACCACGTCGTCGTCCGGCGCGGCGTTCTCGCCGGTCGGAGCCTCGCCGGCGCCCGCGGCCTGCTCGGCCTGGGCCTGCTCGGCGGCTTTCTGATAGATCACCTGGCCGGCCTGGGTCAGCTTCTCGACGGCCTGTTCGATCGCGGCCTTGTCGTCGCCCTTGATGGCTTCGTCGACCGCTTCGATGGCGCTTTCGATGCCCTTGCGCTCGTCGTCCGAGAGCTTGTCGCCCAGATCCTTCAGGCTGGAGCGCATCGCGTGGGCCGTGGCGTCGGCGCTGTTGCGCGCGGTGACCAGCTCGTGGAACTTGCGGTCCTCCTCGGCGTGCGCCTCGGCATCGCTGACCATCTTGTCGATCTCTTCGTCGGACAGGCCGGAACCCGCCTTGATCTCGATCTTCTGCTCCTTGCCGGTCGCCTTGTCGGTCGCGCTGACGTGCATGATGCCGTTGGCGTCGATGTCGAACGTGACTTCGATCTGCGGCATGCCGCGCGGCGCCGGTGCGATCCCGGCCAGGTCGAAGCGGGCCAGCGACTTGTTCGCCGAGGCCATTTCACGCTCGCCCTGCAGGACATGGACCGTCACCGCGGTCTGGTTGTCTTCCGCGGTCGAGAAGGTCTGCGAATGCTTGGTCGGGATCGTGGTGTTCTTTTCGATCAGCTTGGTCATGACGCCGCCGAGGGTTTCGATACCCAGCGACAGCGGCGTGACGTCGAGCAACAGCACGTCCTTGACCTCGCCGGCCAGCACGCCGCCCTGGATCGCGGCGCCCACGGCGACCGCCTCGTCGGGGTTGACGTCCTTGCGCGGTTCGTGGCTGAAGAACTCGGCCACGGCCGCCTGCACCTTCGGCATGCGGGTCTGGCCGCCGACCAGGATCACGTCGTCGATGTCGCTGATCTTGAGCCCGGCATCGTCGAGCGCCGTGCGGCAGGGGCCGATCGTGCGCTTCACCAGGTCGTCGACCAGCGCTTCCAGCTTGGCGCGGGTCAGCTTGATGTTCAGGTGTTTCGGGCCGCTGGCGTCCGCGGTGATGTACGGCAGGTTCACCTCGGTCTGCTGGCCGGACGACAGTTCGATCTTGGCGCGCTCGGCCGCCTCTTTCAGACGCTGCAGCGCCAGCGGATCGTTGCGCAGGTCGAAGCCCTGTTCCTTCTTGAATTCGTCGACCAGGTAATCGATGACGCGCTTGTCGAAGTCCTCGCCGCCGAGGAACGTATCGCCGTTGGTCGCCAGCACTTCGAACTGGTGCTCGCCATCGACGTCCGCAATCTCGATGATGGAGATGTCGAAGGTGCCGCCGCCCAGGTCGTAAACCGCGATCTTGCGGTCACCGGTCTTCTTGTCCATGCCGTAGGCCAGCGCCGCGGCGGTCGGCTCGTTGATGATGCGCTTGACCGTCAGCCCGGCGATCTTGCCGGCGTCCTTGGTGGCCTGGCGCTGCGAGTCGTTGAAGTACGCGGGAACGGTGATGACCGCCTCGGTGACGGCCTCGCCGAGGTAATCCTCCGCGGTCTTCTTCATCTTCATGAGGACGCGCGCGGAAATTTCCGGCGGCGCCATCTTCTTGCCGTCGGCTTCGACCCACGCGTCGCCGTTGCTGGCCTCGACGATCTTGTACGGGACCAGGTCGCGATCCTTCTGCACCACGTCCTCGCTGTACTTGCGGCCGATCAGCCGCTTGACCGCGAACAGCGTGTTGGCGGGATTGGTCACCGCCTGCCGCTTGGCCGGCTGACCGACCAGGACCTCGTCGTCCTTGGTGAAGGCGACGATCGAGGGCGTCGTTCGATCACCTTCCGCGTTTTCGATGACCTTGGGCTGACCACCTTCCATCACTGCGACGCAGGAATTGGTGGTGCCGAGGTCGATACCAATGATCTTGCCCATGTTTTTTTCTCCGAAAATCCGAATAAATACCTGTTGCTGAGATGGGGTTTGCCGCGCCGAATTCAACAGCGCGCGGCCGACCGTCGTCAGGGTTTCCTGGACACGACGACCATCGCCGGACGGATCAGGCGGTCGTGCAGGCGGTACCCCTTCTGCAGCACTTCGAGAACCGTGTTTTCCTCGTGGTCGGGCGACGGCAGCACCGTCATTGCCTCATGCAGTTCGGGGTCGAACGGCTGCCCGGACGGGTCGATCTCCTCGAGATGATGGTCCTGCATGACCTTGTCGAGCATCTTCAGCGTCAGCTTCTGGCCTTCGATGAGGCTGTCGACCGTCGCCGACTCCGGGTCGATCTGCAGTCCGCGCTCGAGGCTGTCGCGAACCTGGAGCAGGTCCTTGAGGACGCGTTCCAGGGCCAGGCGCCGCGAGCGTTCGAGCTCGCGGGTCAGGCGCTTGCGCGTGTTGTCCGTCTCGGCCTGCATCCGCAGCATGGCCTCGCGCATCTTCGCGACCTCGGCCTGCGCCGCGGCGACGGCCTCCGATTCGGTCAGCGCGGCGCCGGTCTCGTCGCCATCCGCGCCGTCCCGGTCGGAAGCCGGTTCGGAGACGTCGATCTCGACCGGCTCTTCGAAGGGGTTGTCCGTTTTGTTCGTCACTGTGGGTTCTCCCGCGCCACGGGTATCGAGCCCGGGCCTGAAGTGTCGTTGAAGTCAGTCGAACATATGGGGCTGTGGCGCATCGATTCAAGCATCGGACCGTTGTGCGGAAGCAGCGATTTCCTACGGCTTCCGGATTGCCAGTGCGCCGGGCGCATGCTAGCGTGAACGCCCCGTATCCACGATGCTCCGCGATGCTTCGATTCCTGCAGATCCGCGATTTCGCCATCGTCGATTCCCTCGAACTGGAGTTCGGCGCCGGCTTCACCTGCATCAGCGGCGAGACCGGCGCCGGCAAATCGATCCTCGTCGACGCTCTCGGACTGCTGTGCGGCGACCGCGCCGACAGCGGCTCGGTGCGAAGCGGCGCGGAACGCGCCGAACTGACCGCCGAGTTCGAATTGCCCGACACGAGCCCGGCACTGGCCTGGCTGCGGGAAACGGAACTCGACGACCGCCGCATCTGCCTGCTGCGGCGCACGATCAGCGCCGGCGGCCGCTCGCGCGCCTGGATCAACGGCACGGCGGTCACGCTCGGCCAACTTTCGGAACTGGGTGAGCACCTGGTCGAGATTCACGGTCAGAACGAACATCTTCGCCTCGTGCGCGGCCCGGAGCAGTTCCGCCTGCTGGATGCCGGCGGTCCGTACGCGGACGCGCTCGATCGGACCCGGGACTGTTTCTTCCAGTGGCAGGCGCTCGAACAGGAAAAGCAGGAGCTGCTGCGCACCACGCCACTCGACGCCGCGGAAGGCGACCTCGTCCGGTACCAGGTCGAGGAACTCGAGGCCGACATGCTGACCGTCGCCGACTTCGAGGCGCTGGAGCAGGAACACCGGATGCTGGCCCGCGGCAAAGACATCGTCGCCGCGCTGGAACAGGCGCTCGGGTTGCTGCAGTCCGACGACGGCGGCAGCGCCACCCTGAGCCGCGCAGCCGCACGGCTCGCCGACCACGGCGATCTCGACGCCGGAATCGCGTCGGCGGCGCGCCTGCTCGACGAAGCCGTGATCAACTGCGACGAGGCGGCCGGCGAAATCCAGTCGGCGCTGTCGGGCATGGACCTGAGCCCGGAGCGCCTGGCCGAACTCGAGCGCCGCATCGGCCGCCAGTACGACCTGGCGCGCAAACACCGGGTCCAGCCCGATCAGCTCGAGGCCGTGCTGGAGCGGCTCAGCGACCGCCTGGAACGCGCCGCGACGATCGAAAAACGGCTGGTCCGGATCGACGGCGAACTGGAGGCCGCCCTGGTCGCCTACCGTGATGCCGCGGCCGAACTCCACCGCCGCCGGGCGGAACGGGCGGCGACCCTGTCCGCCGCGGTCACCGAACTGATGCAGGAACTCGGCATGGCGGGCGGGCGCTTCGAACTGGACGTCCGGCATGAGCCCGCGCAGGCGCCCTCCGCGCGCGGCGACACCCGCTTACAGATCAACGTCAGCGCCAATGCGGGCACGCCCCCGGGGCCGCTGGCCCGGGTCGCCTCGGGCGGTGAGCTGTCGCGCATCAGCCTGGCCGTGAAGATCGTCGCCAGCGCGCACGCCCCGGCGGCGACACAGGTATTCGACGAAGTCGACGCCGGCATCGGCGGACGCACCGCGAGCGCCGTCGGCGCACTGCTTCGAAAACTGGCCGGTGACGGCCAGGCGCTGTGTGTGACGCACCTGGCCCAGGTCGCGGTATTCGCGGACGAGCAGTTGCGCGTCGCGAAAACGGAGGATGGCCCGGGGACGACGGTCTCGACGGACCGGCTCAGCCCGAACGACCGCGTCGACGAGGTCGCCCGGATGCTGGGCGGACAGGTCTCGGAACGCAGCCGGGCGCACGCCGCGGAACTGCTCAAGGAAGCGGCGCAGACGCGCCATTGACGGTCGGGGCGGGGGTTCAGCCCTTCTTTTTCGGCCGCACGTAGATCACCAGGCTGTGGTCCTGGATCTCGTAGCCGTGCTTCTCGGCGATCTTCTTCTGCAGCGCCTCGATCTCCGGGCTGACGAATTCGACCACCTTGCCCGTCTCGACGCAGACCATGTGGTCGTGGTGCTCGCCGGAATCGAGTTCGTAAAACGCCTGACCGCTTTCGAAGTTGTGCTTTTCCACGAGACCGGCCGATTCGAACTGACTCAGCACGCGATACACGGTGGCCAGGCCGATCTCCTCACCGGATTCGAGCAGTTCCCGGTAGATGTCGTCGGCGGTCAGATGCTTCTCGCGATGCCCCTCGAGGATATCCAGGATCCGCTTGCGCGGATGGGTCACCTTGAGCCCGGCCGCTTTCAATTCGTCTCGTCGCACGTACGGCGTACTCCTTGTTGGGATGCCGGCCCGGCACTATGGGCGCACCGGGCTTTATTGTATCATTCACGCTTCGCGTATCTTGCATCGTTCCAAAGCGGTATTTCAATGACCTTTCGCCCCCTGACCATCGTGTTCCTCGGCGCGCTCGCGCTGACCACCCTGCCCGGCTGCAACCTGATCTACAAGCAGAACGTCCAGCAGGGGAACGCCATCGAGCAGGAGGACCTGGACGAACTCTACATCGGCATGAACCAGCGCCAGGTGCTGTTCGTCCTGGGCACGCCGTCGGTGCGCGATCCGTTCAACCCCGACCGCTGGGATTACGTTCAGACCTTCAGCCGCCGCGGCGGTGACCCGGTCATGCGCACCGTTTCGCTGCGTTTCGAGGACGGCATGCTGTCGCAGATCATCGGCCGTGACGACCCGTTCTCGGCGACGGCCGGTGACGACGGCGATCCCGGCGAAGTGGCCTCGTTCGTCAAGAAGCCGGATCAATCGACGCAGAGCCCGCAGGACGCGGCGGTCGGCACCGTCGAGGAAGAGGCGCTGCAGGGCGTCGATCCCGACATCGAGGCGATCGACGAGCGTAATGCCTCCGAGAGCGAGTACCGGCGGGATCTGGACGTGCTCGACCAGACGCCCGACGACCCGTAGTCGCCGGACATCGACGGCTAGACCGCGCCCCCGCCCTCACCCTTGTCTTTCTGCGCCCGCCGGCGCCGCGCTTCCTTGGGGTCGGCAATCAGCGGCCGATAGATCTCCACCCGGTCACCGGGCCGCAGTGCGTGATCCAGGGGAACTTTCCGGCTGAAGATGCCGACCGCGCCCGGATCGACCACCAGCTCCGGAAACGACGCCGCCAGGCCGGACCGCTCGATGGCTTCCCCGACCGTGCAGCCCGGCTCGACCTCCAGGCTCACGAGCCGCTGCCGCTCGCGCGTCGCATACACGACCTCCACCGGAAACGTCGCCCGGGCTCCGTCATCCGTAGACATCGTCGGCCCTGCTGCAGAAATCGCTGACCAGGCGGTCCGCGATGTGCGTGAACCCGCGCCGGAACGCCGAGGAAAGCACCCGGCTGGAAAAATTGAAATCCAGCAGCAGCGTCACCTTGCTGCCGGCGTCGCCCAGCGGCTCGAACCGCCACTCGCCGGCGAGATTGCGGAACGGGCCGTCGACCAGCGACAGGGTGAGGCGCTCCCCGGTCACGAAGCGGTTGCGGGTCGTGAAGGTCTGCGTCATTCCGCTGACCTTCACGGTCAGCGTCGCCAGCTGCATGTCGGCGGTCTGTTCGTGCACCTCCGAGCGCACGCACCAGCTCAGGAACTGCGGGTACGCGGGCACGTCCTGCACCAACCGGAACATGGCGATGGCCGGATGAAGTACCAGGGCGGAGCGTGTAATGTCCATGAACGATCGACGGTCGGGGTTCCGTGGGGCGGCCAGCATAGCACGAGGCGTGCGCCAGTAAAGTAGAATACCCGCATCATGAACGACACGCAGAAAAAGGCATCGAAAACCATCGCCGTCAACAAGCGGGCCCGCTTCGAATACCACATCGAGGAACGCTTCGAAGCCGGCATCGCCCTCGAGGGCTGGGAGGTCAAGGCGCTGCGCGAGGGGCGCGTGCAGTTCGCGGACAGCTACGTCCTGCTCAAGGACAACGAGGCCTTCCTGTTCGGCTGCCAGATCAGCCCGCTCGCAACGGTTTCCACGCACGTCACGCCGGACCCGCTGCGAACGCGCAAGCTGTTGCTGCACCGGCGCGAGATCGACCGTCTGACCGGCGCCGTGGAGCGCCGCGGTTACACGCTGATCCCGACGGCCATGTACTGGTCGCGCGGCCGCGCCAAAGTGGAAATCGGCATGGCCCGCGGCAAGCGCCAGCACGACAAGCGCAAGACCGTTCGCGATCGCGACTGGGAGCGCCAGAAGGCGCGCATCATGAAACGCGGCTGAGCCGGTTGACAAGCCCCGTGGAAGCGACCACCCTCGACAAACCGGACACGATCCGCGGAACCGTCACGGAACCGGCGCCGCAATGATGAACAGAACCCCCGCAAAGGTCATCCGGGTCGCGCTGGCGGACAAGAACCCGCTGATCCAGGCCGCACTCCGACAACTGCTGTCGGAAGACCCGCGCTTCGAACTGCTCCACGCCGCGTCCAGTTGCGAGGAATTCCTGCGCAACGTGGCGCGCGAACCGGTCGACGTCGGCGTCATCGGCTGGATCATCGGCCCCTGCGACGGGCGCATCATTCTCGATCGCCTCGACAAGCTGGATCGCCCCCCGCGCATCATCGTCTATACCGGTGACAACGACCGCATCGTGCCGTCGCAGGTCATGCGGCACGGCGGCGCGGCGTTCGTTTCCAAGAGCGAGCAGCCGGAAGTGCTGCTCGACACGATCGCCGCCGTCGGATCCGGGCGCATGCTGTTCCCCTATATCGACGTCCGCTCGATTTACGAGAACCCGCTGACCACGCTCACGCGCCGCGAACTCGAGGTGCTCTCCAACCTCGCCTCCGGGCGGACCAACAAGCAGATCGCCCGCGACCTCGGCGTCTCGCTCAATACCGTCAAGTTCCACGTCCGCAACCTGTTCCAGAAGCTCGGCGTCAACAGCCGCGGCCAGGCGATCGCGATGTACCTGCGTTCCTGAAAACCCACCCGAACAGGTAGGTTCTGAGCCACCCTTCTGCCCCATTCCCCCCCTCCCATGGGATATTCACGCGCGCCGTCGAAGGTCCTAAGCTGGTTTGAACGGTGACGCCCGTTTCACCGCGGCGAGTTCCGATTTGCGGACCCGCGAAACCTGCACGAGGTATCGCACCATGACAGAGCACCAGACACTGGGCAGTTTCCTGGCGGAATTCGGCGCCGGCGACGAGATGCGCGGAGCGATCGCCCACACCGTCGGGTCGATTGCCGACGCGTGCTGCGCCATCGCCGAAATCATCGCCCTCGGCCCCCTCGGCGGTAATCTCGGCGCCACCCGGGGGGAAAACACCGACGGCGATATCCAGGCCGCACTCGACGTGCGCGCCAACGAGATCGTGATCGAGGAGCTCGGGGGCGCCCCGGTCGCCTACCTGGCCTCCGAGGAACTCGACCTGCCGTTGCCGCTCACCGACGACGCGCCGTTGTACGTTGCCATCGACCCGCTCGACGGCTCGTCGAACATCGACACCAACGTGTCCGTCGGCACGATCTTCTCGGTGATGCCGATGGCCTGCGACAAGGGCACCGAGGCCGAGGACTGCTTCCTGCAGAAAGGCGTCCACCAGCTCGCCGCCGGCTACGTGATCTATGGGCCGCAAACCGCCCTGGTCCTGACGCTGGGCGACGGCACCCACATTTTCACGCTGAATCCGGACACGGACGAGTTCTGCCTGACGCAAGCAAACATCCGCATTCCCGAGGAAACCCACGAATTCGCCATCAACACGTCGAATTTCCGCCGCTGGGACGGCCACATCAAGGCCTACATCGACGATTGTTTCCGCGGGATCGAAGGCCCCCACGGCAAGAATTACAACACGCGCTGGATCGCGTCGCTGGTCGCGGAATGCCACCGCATCATGATGCGCGGCGGCATTTTCCTGTACCCGAGCGACCGTCGGCCGGATTACCAGAGCGGCCGCCTGCGCCTCGCCTACGAATGCAACCCGATCGCCTTTCTGGTCGAGCAGGCCGGCGGCTTCGCATCCACCGGCCGCGAGCGCGTCATGGAGGTCGAGCCAACCTCGATTCACCAGCGCTGCCCCCTGATCTTCGGCTCGTCCAGCGAGGTCCGGTTGCTCGAGCACTATTACAGCGAAGCCCATCCCATGCACGAACGTCCGCCACTGTTCGGTGAGCGCGGCCTGTTTCGAACCGGCTGAGGAGGAAAAGCCATGTCCGTCAAGCACCCCATCATTTCAGTCACCGGCTCTTCCGGAGCGGGCACGACCTCCGTCAAAAAAACCTTCGAACGGATATTCCGGCGCGAGAAGATCACCGCGGCGTTCATCGAGGGCGACGCGTTTCACGCCTATGACCGCGTCGGCATGAAAGAAAAAATGGCCCGCGAAGCCGAGCGCGGCAACCACCACTTCAGCCATTTCGGCCCCGAGGCGAACCTGATCGGCGACCTCGAGGAGGTGTTCCGCCAGTTCGCCGAGAGCGGGACCGGTCGCACGCGGCACTATGTGCACGACGACGGCGAAGCCGAGAAATACGGCTCGCCGCCGGGTACGTTCACGGACTGGGAAGACATTCCCGAAGGCACGGAGCTTCTGTTCTACGAAGGACTGCACGGCGCCGTCGTCACCGAGCAGGTCAACGTCGCCAGGCACTGCGACCTGAAGATCGGCGTGGTGCCGGTGGTCAACCTCGAGTGGATCCAGAAAATTCACCGCGACAACCTCGACCGCGGCTACCCGCACGAGGTCATCAAGGACACGATCCTGCGCCGCATGCCCGATTACCTGGACTACATCTGCCCGCAATTTTCGGAGACCGACATCAACTTCCAGCGCGTGCCGACCGTCGATACCTCGAACGCCTTTTGCGCACGCTGGATCCCCACGCCGGACGAATCGATGGTGGTGATCCGCTTCGCCAATCCGCGCGGCATCGACTTTCCCTACCTGACGTCGATGATCCAGAACAGTTTCATGTCCCGGGCCAATTCCATCGTCGTGCCCGGCGGCAAGCTCGACCTGGCCATGCAGCTCATCCTGACCCCGATGATTCTGCAATTGATGGAGCGCAGCCGCCGCGCCGGCGGGCCGCGCAAGGCCATTCAGCCCATTTCGCAAACCGCTTGAACACGACAGGAAATCAGCATGGACCAATCACAACGCTACGCAAACCTCGACCTGAGCGAAGAAGACCTGATCGCAGGCGGCAAGCACGTCCTGTGCGCCTACATCATGAAGCCCAAGGCCGGCTACGGTTATCTGGAAACCGCCGCCCATTTCGCGGCCGAGTCGTCGACCGGCACCAACGTGGACGTTTCCACCACCGACGATTTCACCAAGGGGGTCGATGCGCTGGTGTACGAGATCGACCCGGAACAGGAACTGATGAAAATCGCCTATCCGACCGACCTCTTCGACCGTAACATCATCGACGGGCGGGCCATGCTGGCCTCCTTCCTGACCCTGACGATCGGCAACAACCAGGGCATGGGCGACGTCGAGTACGCCAAGATGTACGATTTCTGGTTCCCGCCGGCGTACCTGCGCCTGTTCGACGGCCCGTCCACCGATATCTCGGATCTGTGGCGGGTGCTCGGCCGCCCCGTCGTCGACGGCGGTTTCATCGTCGGCACGATCATCAAGCCGAAACTCGGCCTGCGCCCGCAGCCCTTCGCCCGGGCGGCCTACGACTTCTGGCTCGGCGGCGACTTCATCAAGAACGACGAGCCGCAGGGCAACCAGGTGTTCGCCCGACTGAAGGAGACCATCACCGCGGTCGCCGACGCGATGCGTCGCGCCCAGGACGACACCGGCATGCCCAAGCTGTTCTCGGCCAACATCACCGCCGACGACTACCACGAGATGATCGCCCGCGGCGAATTCATCCTCGAGACCTTCGCCGAGAACGCGGACCACGTCGCGTTCCTGGTCGACGGCTACGTCGCCGGCCCGGCGGCAATCACCACGGCGCGTCGTTATTTCCCGCAGCAGTACCTGCACTACCACCGGGCCGGCCACGGCGCGGTGACCTCGCCGCAGACCCAGCGCGGTTATACCGCCTTCGTACTGGCCAAGATGGCGCGCTGCCAGGGCGCTTCCGGCATCCACGTCGGCACCATGAGCTACGGCAAGATGGAGGGCGAAAAGGACGACACCAACATTGCCTACATGATCGAGCGGGACAGCGCCGACGGCCCGTACTTCCACCAGGAATGGGCCGGAATGCGGCCGACCACGCCGATCATTTCCGGCGGCATGAACGCGCTGCGCCTGCCCGGGTTCTTTGACAACCTCGGGCATTCCAACCTGATCCTGACGGCCGGCGGCGGCAGCTACGGCCACGTCGACGGTCCGGCGGCCGGCGCCACGTCACTGCGGCAGGCCGAACAGTGCTGGCGCAGCGGCGCGGATCCGCTCGAATTCGCCCGGGAGCACCACGAATTCGCTCGCGCGTTCGAAAGCTTCCCGCACGACGCCGACGCACTCTACCCGGACTGGCGGACCACCCTCGATGTCGCGGCCTGATACCGGCGCCGCCGGGTTTTTTCCGCAAGCGGTCGTCTGGGACCTCGACGGCACGCTCGTCGATTCGGCCGCCGACCTCGCGACCGCGCTCAACGCCCTGCTCGTCGAGCAGGGCCAGCACACGCATGCCGTGGAGCAGGTGCGGCCAATGATCGGGCACGGCGTCGCCAAGCTGGTCGAGCGCGGCTTTCGCGCCGCCGGCGCACCGATCGACGCCGCTGAGGTCGAGCGACTGGTGCCGCGCTTCATGACCCTGTACACCGCCTGCGCGACCGACCAGACCCACCTGATCGACCACGCCCGCGACGTGCTGGAGCATTTCTATCACGCGGGCGTCCCCCAGGGTCTGTGTACCAACAAACCGCTGGGCCCAACCCGGCAGATCCTGCAGGCGCTGGACATCGCCGGCTTCTTCGGCAGCGTGATCGGCGGTGACTCCACCGCGGCGCGCAAACCGGATCCCCTGCCCCTGCAAACCTGCCTGCAGCAACTCGGCGCCGAGCCGGAACGCGGCCTGATGATCGGCGACTCGGGTGCGGATGTCGGAGCGGCGCAGGCGGCGGGCGTGGCGGTGGTGCTGGTGCCTGACGGTTACACCGGTGTTCCCGTCGAGTCGCTGGGGGCCGACTGGGTCGTCGACAGCCTGGGCGACGTCCCGGAGCTGTTCCCCCCGCCGGGCCCGTTGCGCCACAGCGCCTGAATGCGTGATTCACGTGCCGCGGCAGCTTTGGTATAGTAGACGTCCGACAAGGAGGTCACCATGAAAATCGATGTCAAAACAGCTGGCTATACGACTTTTCTCATAGCGGTTTTAGTTAATTCGCCGGCATCGCGTGCGGCCGAACCGATCGATTTTTCCTGCATGAAGGAAGAAGTCCGCTCGATCATCCAGGTGACCGACGCGCACCAGGAATACGACGTGCGGATGCGCAACGAGTGCCCCGGCGCCGTTTACTGGTCCACCTGTATCGAGCGCATGGACCCCTGGACGTACCGGATTCTCGAAACGCATACACCCGGCGGTTACGTCGAAGCCGGCAAGCGCGCGCGCGTAAACCTGCATCTGAAGAACACGCCGCCGGCCGGCGGCGACCTGGCCGACGGGCGCATTCAGGCGGTTTACGTCAGTTACGCGTACGCGATCGACGGCCCGCCTCGCGCGGCGTGCGTCGCACAGCGCTGCGAAGCGAAAAAGAGCGACCTGCGGGCCCAGGTCACGGCGAACGACAAGGCCTGGCTGCAGGCCCGGCAACGCCTCGCGGCGCGCATTGAATCCGAGTGCCCCACCAGCGGTTGGGGTAACGCCGACGTCGATGCCTGCCGCGATCAGGTCCGCGCGGCCGGTGCAGAGGAACTGCAGGCCTTCGCGGACACGGACGCCGCGCTGCAGGCGAAACTCGCTGAAATCGATCCCGAGAATTGCACCGTCTACGGCGGTCACGCGAACGCGATCCGGTAGCCCCCCCGGTCACGGTGATCCGGCCAGGCGCGGTGCGGTCAGCTCAGCCCGGCCAGGATGCGCAGGCGTTCGATCCGCGACTCGGCCGAGCGAACGACGCTCGCGACGTCGATTTCATCGCCCTGGAAGCGCCTCTGCTTACTGAAGTACTTCATCGGGTCGGTGCCGTCCGGCTCCGCGTTGAGGCGGTAATCCACGCCGTCGAACACTTCGTACAGCGGAAATACGCCGCTGCGCACCGCCAGGCTGACCAGTTCGATGGTCTCCGCCGGCTCCGTCTTCCAGCCCGTCGGACAGGGCGAATGCATCAGGAAGAAGCGAAAACCCCGAATATCGAGGGCCTTGCGGATCTTGGCCTGGAAATCCTCCGGGTGCGCGATCGACAGGGTCGCCACGTAGGGCACGCGGTGCGCCGCCATGATCTCGACGATTTCCTTCTTGCGCTCGCCCTTGCCGTAGGGCGTGGTCGTCGTGCGCGCTGAGGTCGGCGTCGCGGAACTGCGCTGCCCGCCCGTGTTGCCGTAGATCTCGTTGTCGTAGCAGATGTAGATCAGGTTTTCGTTGCGCTCGGCAGCCGCGGAAAGCGTGGCCATGCCGATGTCGTAGGTGCCGCCGTCGCCCGCCCAGCAGATCACGTGCCGGCGTCCCTCGTCCGGTTCCGGGTTCAGCTCATTGACGGCCATCACGCCGCTGGCGAATGCCGCCGCGGAAGCGAACGTGGAGGCGATGACCGGCACGTTGTAGGCGGTGGTCGGATAGGCGCCCGCGGTGACGATCCCGCAACACGCGGGAATCACGAGCGAATAGCGTTCGCCGGCCAGCGCGCGGCCGAGCATCGTCAGGCCGTTGCTCATGCCGCAACCGCCGCAGTTCGTGTTGCCCGGCCGCAGCAGGCACTCGGATTCGATGGCTTCGGCGCTGACTGCGTTCATCGTTTCACTCCCGTCCAGACCGGCGCCCCCGCGGTCTCGCGCGTCGCCAGGTCATCCATCACCCCATGCACGGTCGCGGGCACCACGTCGACCCCGCCGACGCCGGTCAGGTAACCCTGCACCAGCAGATCACCCCGGGGTTGCAGCGCCATGCTGACCTCTTTCCAGAAAATACCGCCGCTGCCGGCCGCGTAGTTCCGGTCCAGGACGCCTACGCGGGAGGCCGGCGCGCACAGCCGGCGAATGGCGTCCGCGGGGAACGGATGGAACATCTTGATGCGGATCATGCCGACCCGCTCGCCGCGCGCCCGGCGCTCGTCGATGACGTCCCGAAGCGTGGTCGAGACGGTGCCCGAGGCGATGAACAGGTGGTCGGCGTCCTCGGCGCGGTACGCCGTCACGGCGCCGGACACTTCGCGACCGAAAACGTCCCGGAATCCGGCACGATGTTCCTCGAACACGTCCGGCACCCGGGCCATGGCTTCGCCCAGATCCACCCGGTGGGCCAGGGTCTCGTCCGGCATCGTCATGCCGGCGGTGGTGAAGGGGTGTGCATTGTCCAGGTGATGCGGAATGTCGCAGGGCGGCAGGTAGCGGTCGACCTGCGCCTGGTCGGCCAGCTCGATCTCCATCGAGGTGTGCGACAGGATGAAGCCGTCCATGCAGACCATTACCGGCAACAGCACACGGGGGTCTTCCGCCACGCGGAACGCCAGCAGCGCCGTATCGGCGACGTCCTGACTGCTGTCGCAGTAGAGTTGCACCCAGGCGAAATCGCGAAACATCAGCGAATCGCCCTGGTCGGCCCAGATGTTCCAGGGCGGGCCCAGCGTCCGGTTGACCACGGCCATGACGATCGGCAGGCGGTAGAACGAGGCCACCATGACGTTCTCGGCCATGTAGGCGAGCCCGTTGGACGAACTCGCGGTGAACGCGCGCGCCCCGTTGAGCGCGGCGCCGATGCACACGCCCATCGCGCTGTGCTCGCTTTCGACCGGTATGACCCGGCCGCGGCTGAACGGAAAACGGGCCACGTATTCGACGATCTCGGTTTGCGGCGTGATCGGATAGATGCCGCAGACGGACCCGCGCGCCGTGCGGTTGGCCTCGCCGGCCAGAGCCATCGAGTGCCCCGCCGCGTGATTTCCGGTAACGAGTTGCGTGCTCATGCCACGAGTCCTTAGCCTAGGAGGCTTTCATGTAGATCACGGCGCGTGAACATTCATTGACGCACACGCCGCAGCCCTTGCAGTAGTCGTAATCGAATACGATGCGGTCGCCTTCGCGATGCAATACGCCGTCCGGGCAATACGTCACGCAGCGATCGCAGGCGTTGCAGACGCCGCAGCTGAGGCAGCGGTGCGCTTCTTCGATGCCGTCCAGGCCCCGGTGCACCTCCTCGAAGGAGCCCGCCCGGTCCTCGACCGGCAAAACGTTCTCGCCATGCGGGCGATGAACCGCGAAATGGTGCAGACGGACGCGGTCCGCCCGAACGACGGACGCTTCCGGTGGCTTGTCGGCGTAGCGTTTCTCACCGCTGAACCGCTCGTGCAGCAGAAGCGCCATCTCGCGCCCGCAACCGATCGCCGCCGTGACGGTGCCTTCGTTGGTGAGCAGATCGCCGGCCGGGTAAACCGGGGCGGCGCCGTCCTGCTCGATCGGGGCATGCTGGTGCAGTTCGACCTGCTCGGGCAACAGCGAAAGATCCGCTTTCTGCCCGAGCGCCAGAATCACCCGGTCGCAGGGGATCTCGAATTCACTGCCCGGAACGGGAACCGGCGCACGGCGTCCGCTCTCGTCCGCGTCGCCCAGCGCCATCTGCTGGCACCTCAGACGCTGATGACCGTCGCCGCCGGCGATCTGCAACGGCATCGTCAGGAAGCGAATATGGATGCCCTCGTCCATCGCCTCGTCGACTTCTTCCGGGATGGCCGGCATCTCGGTGCGGGTGCGCCGGTAGACGATCTGCACGCTGTCGGCGCCCAGGCGGAAGGCCGAGCGTGCGGCATCGACCGCGGTGTTGCCGCCGCCGACCACGATCACGTTCTCGCCGTCGACGCGCACGTCCTTGCGGCTGACCGCGTCCAGGAATTCGATGCCCTGCATCACGCGCCGCTCGCCGCGTCCAAGGTCCACGCCGAGGTCGACCGAAGTGAGTCGCTGCAGGCCGGTCGCGGCCAGCACCGCGTCGAATTCATGGGCGAGTTCGTCCAGGCGCTCGTGATCGATCCGGCTGTCGCCGACGAATTCGACGCCCAGCGCGCGGATGCGATCGATATCGCGCTCCAGCGCCTGGCGCGGCAGCCGGTAGCTCGGAATGCCGGTGCGCATCAGCCCGCCGGGTTCCGCGCCCGCGTCGAACACCGTGACCGCGTAGCCGAGCCGCGCCAGTTGCCAGGCGCCGCTCAAGCCGGCCGGGCCGGCGCCCACGATCGCCACGCGCTCGGCACGTCGCTCCGCGGCCGCGACCTGAGCCTGGCCGTGGTCCCCGGCGTAGCGTTCCAGCGCCCGGACATTGACCGGGCCTTCCAGCTCCGAGCGGTTGCACTGCATCATGCAGAACCCGGGACAGACGCGGCCGCAGACCGACGGCAGGGGCGAGGTCTCCAGCAGAACACCGAGCGCACCATCGACATCGTCCCGGTTGAGCGCCGCCAGGAAACCCTGCACGTCATTACCGGCCGGACACACGAAATTGCAGGGCGGCGTCTGGTTTTCCCAGGCGGGCTGGCGATTGGCCCACTGCCCGGTCTTGACCGCCGGCGGTGCGCCGGTATTTTCGTCCAGCAGGTGATGCGCCGCGCCCACGGTCGCGGGCGGCCGGTGCATTTCGCCCGGGGCCGGTTCGCTGCGCTGCAGGCGCAGGGACTCGTACGCCTCGCGGGCCGCTTCGATGTTGCCGCCGCCGAAACCGAAATCCCCGAAGGCATCGATCACCGATTCGAGATTCATGCCCAGCAACCGGGCCGCCGCGCCGGCCAGCGCGGTGTTGACGATGGGTACGCTGGTCGAGCCCAGGCCGTATTTCAGCGCGATCGAACGCGCGTCGACGGTCGCGATGCGAAACTTCTTGCCGCGCTCCTGAGCCGCATAGTATTCCGGCGGCTGGTCGCAATTGAACAGAATCCAGCCTCCGGGCTTGAGCCCGCCGAGGATGACCGGCGAGATCAGCGTCGGATCGAGTACGATCAGGTGGTCGGGTTCGTAGATCTGGTTCGGATTGTGAATCGGTTCGTCGTCGATACGCAGGAAGGCCTGCACCGGCGCGCCGGACCGCTCGGCCGCGTAGACGCCAAAGGCCTGAACGGATTTTCCCTCGCGATGCTCGGCCGCTGCGAGCAGCTTGGCCAGCGTCACGCCACCCTGCCCGCCACGTCCGTGAATCCGGATTTCAATCATCTGGCTGAATCCCTTTCGTGTCCGATGTTATGGAGTGTGTTCCGGGCCGGAACGTCCCGTCCCGTCTGGATCCGCGCGGAGCGGGCGCGGCCCCGCAACCCGCGTAAACCCCGGATACTTCGATGTTACTTGTTAATGACAAGCCGGTTCATGACGTTAATCATGCATCGATGGGAAACTCGCCCGGTGGGGCGGCCCCAAAGCGCCCTCCGAAGCGACTCCCGAAGCGATTGGCTCTCTGCGTTTCGCTCAGAGACAGGGCGCGGGCGAGCGGGCTGCGCTAATCCGGGGCCGCGGCCGCGCGGCTCAGCCGGTCCCGGATATCCAGCCAGTCCGGACCCTCCGGCGGGCGCTCCACCCAGATTTGCGTGACCCTTCGGTCCAGTTCGTAAAGCGTCGCGTACAGGGCCCGGCGATACGCGCGGTGCTGTTCGGGCATGACGATCAGATGGTCGACGTCGAACCGTCCGAGCTGCGGCGAATGAACCATGAACCCTGCGCCTTCCGGCGGGTTTTGCAGGAGCGGGAGCAGTGCCTCGGCCGACGTGATGACCAGGCTGGCCTCGGGCCGGTAGTGCACCTGCTGATTGCCCGGGACGGCCTGCGTGTGACGCTCCGGCGTGTGCACCGGAAACGGCAGGCAGGACTGCAGTTCGGCGGCGCTGATCGGCCCGCTGCGCAGGATTTCACCGCGCTGCCGATGAACCCGCAGAATGGTGGACTCGGTGCCCTGCGCGCAGGGGCCGCCGTCCAGCACCGCCGCGATCCTGCCGCCCAGCCCCGACATCACCTGCTCCGCGGTGGTCGGGCTGAGCTTCTGGTACGGATTGGCGGAAGGCGCCGCCAGCGCCAGGCGAAAGCGTTGCAGCAACGTCAGCAGCACGGGATGATCGGGCGACCGCAAGCCGATCGTGGGCAGCCCGCCGGTAATGACATCGGACACCCGCGGATGCCTGTCGAGCACCAGCGTGAGCGGGCCGGGCCAGAACCGGTCGACCACCGCATCGACCCAGGGCGGGACGGTCTTCGCCCAGCGGCGCAATTCCCCGGCGCCGGCCAGGTGAACGATGAGCGGGTGATTGCGCGGGCGCTGCTTGGCTTTGAATATCCGGGCCACGGCCCGCGGATTTTCGGCGTCGGCCGCCAGGCCATAAACGGTCTCGGTGGGCACGGCGACGAGCGCGCCGCTTTTCAGCAGCGCGCCCGCGCGCTCGACGTCCGCAGGCTCATCGGCATTCAACCACTCGGTTTTCACGTGTCGCTCCGTTGACCGTGCCGCAGGTCGACCCGATCGCGTTTCCGGTCGGTCGGCTTCGGTTAATCGGTATCGTAGCCATCGGCCGCCATGAAGTTAAGTCCCGCCGGCGCCCTGCCCGATCGATCATCGCTCCTTGCGGCGACGAGGCCCCGGGAACTCCCGGGGCCGATCGCCATCTAAACGTCGGGCAATCCGCGTCACGGTGCGGTACAATGCCCGCCTCCTGGGGGCGACCTGGCTTCGACGCGGGTAGCGAAACCCGAGGTGCATGCCGAGCTGCAATCAACTCGTAAAACTGGCTGCAAAACTTTAGTTGCCAACGACGACAACTACGCACTCGCAGCTTAAACACCTGTAGTGGTGCCTTCCGCCCGGTCTCGTGCCCATGCGACCGGATCACGGGAGTCGACCCACATGG
>JARROJ010000020.1:0-2691 GCA_037384065.1 Lysobacterales bacterium | reverse complement strand
TGCCAACGACGACAACTACGCACTCGCAGCTTAAACACCTGTAGTGGTGCCTTCCGCCCGGTCTCGTGCCCATGCGACCGGATCACGGGAGTCGACCCACATGGGATCGCGGTGAAACGCGCCTGGCGCGGATCCGTTAAAACTCATCCAGGCTCGCCGATGGTCTTCCCCGCCGACCGGGTAGCCATCGGTTAAATCAATAGGCCGGATAAGCATGTAGAGCCAAAGGCGGAGTGCTTGCGGACGCGGGTTCGATCAAATTGGGTCGCCTTTGCCCGAGAGGGCAAAGTGAAAACGGAGCTCACATCGGTGAAACCTAAAGCGGGCAACCGCCACGGCAATACCGAGGGGTAGGAAGAGGGCCAACCTCAGGCCTGCCCTGTAGAGACTCATAGGCCGGCTGACCGACAGGCGAGCCGGTACTAGGATTCGGGGAAACAACGTGCCCCGGATAACACGCTCCGCATCCTGGCGACAGGATGAAGGTATAGTCCAGCCCTGTTCGAAAGATCAGGATAAGCTGTCCCGCCGCCTCCACCACTTCGATACCCCGGCCATGCGCCGGGGTATACTTTTTTGCAATGCCGCCTAAAACATCACGCGCCCTGAACCAGACCGAGGCGGCTTACATAGCGGGCCTGATCGACGGCGAGGGAACGGTGACGCTGACCCGCAAACACAAAAATGAAAACCGACAAGTGTGCGTTTCCATCAGCAGCACTGAGAAACACCTGCTCGATTTCGTTCTGCACTCCACCGGAACCGGTAAAATCACCGGCAAACGAACGAGCAAACAGCATCACACGCCAAGTTTTGCTTATGCCGTTTACAACCGGCAGGCGCTCGATTTGCTGAAGCAGACGTTCCGATACATGAAGTCATACAAACGTGAACGCGCCGCGTTGATTCTTGCCGAATATCTCGACGTTACGCCACGCAACGGAAAGTACACGGCGGAATTGCTGGCGCGCAAACGGGACTTTGAACGCCGCGTGCTCGCCATCAAGGCGAATCCGCAAGTCTAGTTTGCTCTGCGAAGGGGGCATCGCGCCACGCCTGACACGGGCAGACTCAAGGGCGGCGCGCCGCTGCTCAGTGATTTTCCGGATCGAGCACGAAGGCCTCGAACCGTTGCGCCACCGGCGACATCGGCTTGTCGCTGCGCCGCACCAGGTACCAGAAGCGCTTGAGCGGAAAATGCGCCACGTCGAGTTCGACCAGGCTGCCGGTCTCCAGCTCCAGGGCGACCGTGTGCCGCGAAACGATACCCAGCCCCAGGCCGGCCTGCACGGTCTGCTTGATCGCTTCATTACTGGTCATCTCCAGGGAAATCTGGATCGGCACGTTCTTCTTCAGCCGAGGAAAGCCACGTTGACGGCGAGACTCACGCCCAGGAACTCCGGGCTCTGCGGGGCGCGGTCCTGGATGAAGAGACTCGCGATGACGAGCGCACCGGCCGCGCTGCTCAGCACGGCGGCACTCAGGTAGAGCAAGCGGAAGACGATGGCCACGCTTCAATCCGTCGCGGGCGGATCTGCGAGCCGGCCCGCAAACCGCAGAGGCCCGCTCAGCCGCCCTCGATCGCGGACAGGGGCACTTCGTAAACCTCGCCGTTGTCGCGCGTGACGGTCCAGGTGTCTTCTTCCAGCCTGGCCTCCACTTTACCCACCGTCGCGTTGACGTAGTCGGTCATGAAGTTGATCGTGAACTGCTCGCCCAGCTGACTCTGGACGACGATCGACGCCCGTCCGCCGTCCATGCGCAGGATGCCCGCCGGGCAGTTGCCGTATTCCCGATCACCCGTCACCCGGCAGCGCAGGATCGTCGTGGCATCGTAGTCACCGCCCTCGTAACGGGTAGCGAAGGGCGCGGTGGCGGCGTTGCCCTCCGGCGCCTGCCCGGCGACGTTGTCCCAGTACAGGAAGATACTGATGTCGTCGAAACGGAAGATCTGCCCCGCCTCGCCGAGGCCGCCCTGGCGATACACCGGGCGGCCGTGCTGATCCTCGAAGTTGCCGGGAGCGTCGCCCACCGGGCTGAGCTCGTGCCTGACGCCGTCGTCGCGGGTGATGGTGATGTAGCCGCGCCGCTGGCTGAAGGTGCATGGCAACATCTTGTCCATGCGGTCGGAGCCCTTGGGATAGATCTCGCAACGGGCCTCGGTGGTGTCAGCCAGGGACGGGGCCAACCACAGCATGCCGGTCAGCAGAGTGAAGATTTTCAGCTTGTATGCATGCACGTCAGGTTTCTCCGGGCTTGCCGCCCATTTCCGGTACGGGTCTCACCGCGCCAGCCGGTCGATGATCACCTGCTGCAGGTGGCTTCCATGGCATAACGGATCGTCTCGTACCTGCCGTCCGTCGTTTTCACGCTGATGCAACGGCCACTCGAGCGCTCCCACCAGTTGGTGAACGATGAACCCGGCCCACCCGCATCGGAATTGGCAAACTCGTAGCCGCGCTTTTCAAGTTCCTGCGACGCCCAGGATGCACGCTCGCCGACCAGGTCCTCGAGGTTGCGCGGCGTTTCACCATTGGCCTGGGATGACGAGTGCCCCTGCTGGTGGCCTGAACCGCCGTGCAAACTTTCGTTGAACGTGACCGTGATATTCCGGTGCTCCCACTGGTACTTGTGCATGTTGCCGCCAGCCTCGGTGCGCCGTAATGATCAAGCAATTCACCTTCCGTGTTC
>JARROJ010000019.1:41459-46439 GCA_037384065.1 Lysobacterales bacterium | reverse complement strand
GAGATCAGTCCGCCCATGCTGGAACCCAGCACGAAGGTGTTGGTCGGATCGGTATGAACCGAGAAGTTCGCATCGACGTACGGCTTCAGCTCCTCGACCAGGAAGCGCAGGTAGCGATCGGAGCGGAGCGCATCGCGCAGGCGCTCAGCGTCATCGCCGAAGGTTGCGAAAAAAGTCTGGCGCTGATCGGCCGTCATTTGCCGCAACGGCTGCTCCGGCAGGTACTCCGCGTGGCGCTCCGGCCCCGCATTCGGAACGCCCACCACGATGAAATCACGCGCCGCGCCGGTGGCCAGCACGCGCGTCGCGGCCTCGTCCACGCCCCACTCCTGTCCGTTCCAGGTGGTCGCGGCGTCGAACAGCATCTGGCCGTCGTGCATGTACACGACCGCGTACCGTCGATCCGTGGTATAACCCTCGGGCAGCCAGACGAAGATGTCCCGCGCCGGAACGTATCGCGAAGCGAAGTCATCGACGACGACGATCTCGCCCGCGGACACGGCCGGAGTCGCGGCGCTGCTCGGCAGCGCGACGAACCAGGCGACGATCATCAGGATCAGGGCGCCCAAGGCGCGTTCGGGATGCATGGTGATTCCTTGCCAGAGACGAATACAGGTCGACGCGCAAAAACTAATCGACGACCGGCGGCAATGCCACAATGCCCGACAGTGAATACGTTTGCATTCCTTCCCCCGGTCCGAACCGGAAACTAGAATCGTCCGCATGAACAGAAAACGACTGCTCCTGCCGTGCCTCACGGCTCTGCTGATCCTGCTTCCCCTGCACGCCCTCGCGGCGATCGACCGCGTCGAACCCCCGTTCTGGTGGATCGGGTTCAAGCACCGCGAACTGCAATTGCTGGTGCACGGCGACGACATCGCCAGCACCATGCCGTCGATCGAGTACCCGGGCGTGACCCTGCGGCGCGTGGTCCGCGTGGAAAGCCCCAACTACCTCTTTCTCTACGTCGACGTCGCGCCGGACACCCGACCCGGAGAATTCGACATCCGTTTTCGCGGCACCGGCCCCGAGCAGGTTCACCGCTACCGGCTCGAAGCGAAGAGCGACGATCCGGATCATGCGCGCGGCTTCGACAGTTCGGATGCGATCTACCTGATCACCCCGGACCGCTTCGCGAACGGCGACCCCGACAACGACACCATCGAGGGCATGGCCGACGCGGTCAACCGCGCTGACAAGGACGGTCGTCACGGGGGCGACATCCAGGGCATCCGCGACCATCTGCCGTACATACACGATATGGGCTTCACGGCCATCTGGCTGAACCCGGTGCTCGAGAACGACGTGCCGGCGGTGTCCTACCACGGCTACGGTGCGACGGACTTCTACCGCGTGGATGCCCGCTACGGCAGTAACGAGGCGTACCGCGAACTGGTCCAGACCGCGAAGGCGATGGGCATTGGCACGATCATGGACATGATCGTCAACCACACCGGTGAAACCCACTGGTGGATGGACGACCTGCCGACCCACGACTGGATCAACATGCCGCAGAATCCGCAGGTCACCTCGCACCAGCGGTACGTCAACCAGGACCCGCACGCCTCGCAGGCCGACCGCCGCGCCTACTCGGAGGGCTGGTTCGTCGTGCCCGGCATGCCCGACCTGAATCAGCGCAACCCGCTGCTGGCCGATTACCTGACCCAGAACGCGTTGTGGTGGATCGAGTACCTCGGCCTGTCCGGCATCCGCATGGACACCTACCCCTACCCGGACAAGCACTACATGGCCGAATGGACCCGCCGTATCATGCTGGAGTATCCGGCGTTCAACATCGTCGGTGAAGAATGGTCCGGCAACCCGGCGACGGTCGCGTACTGGCAACGCGGCCAGAGCAACCTCGACGGCTACGTGTCGTGGCTGCCGAGCCTGATGGATTTTCCGCTGCAGGAGGCCTTACGGCTGGCCCTGACCACCGAGGACGGCAAAGCGCTGGACGATTTCGCGCCCGGCGGCCTCGAGCGGCTCTACCGCGCGCTGTCCTATGATTTCCTCTACCCGGACCCGGATGCGCTGGTGATCTTTCCGGACAACCACGACATGAGCCGCATCTACACCCAGGTCGGGCACGACGATGACCTGTACCGGATGGCGCTGGCCTACGTGCTCACGATGCGCGGTACGCCCCAGATTTACTACGGCACGGAAATCCTGATGCACAACCGCGGCGACGAAAGCCACGGCAATATCCGCAGCGATTTTCCCGGCGGCTGGGCCGGCGACGCCCGGAACGCCTTTACCGGCGAGGGCCTGGGCCGGCACGAACGCGAGGCCCAGTCCTTCGTCCGCACCCTGTTGAACTGGCGCCGGAACACGCCGGTCATCCACCACGGCCGCACCATGCACTTTGCGCCGCAGGACGCGACCTACGTTTACTTCCGCTACGACGACCGGCACGCCGTCATGGTGGCGCTGAACAAGAACGACACGGCCCACGAACTCGAGCTCGGGCGTTTCGCCGAGCGGCTCGAGGGTTTTCGCGAAGGGCTCGACGTTCTGACCAGCGCGGTGTATTCCCTCGATCGCCCCCTGCGCCTGCCGCCGCGCTCCGTGCTGGTGCTGGAACTGCGCTGAAGCGCGCCGGTTCGATGCGTCGCCGAAGGGTCACGGCAGCCTTGCTGCTGGCGGCCGTCCTGCTGGGCGGCACGGCAACTGCGCCCGCGGCCGAACACCCGGAAACGCCCCGCAACGCCATTTTCCTGCTTGGCGACGGCATGGGCTTCGCCCAGGTCAAGGCCTACCGGATGTATGCCGACGACCCGGCCACCGAACTCGTCGAGCCGCTGCCGATGGAGGCCTGGCAGGTCGGCTCGGTATCCACCGATTCGATCCGGCTCGATTGCTCCGCCGGCGCCGGACGCTGCGTGCGCGATCCGCACGGCTTTACCGATTCCGCGTCTTCCGCCACCGCCTATGCCACCGGCCACGACACCGTCGTCGGCCATCTGAGCACCGCGCCGGACGGCGCGACGATGCCGACGGTACTGGAGGGCGCGCGCCGCGCCGGCAAGGCGACCGGAATCGTGGTCACCTCGCAGATCACGCACGCCTCCCCGGCGGCGTTCGGCAGTCACGTGCTGTCACGCAAGGACACGCGGAGCATCGCCGACCAGTACTTCGATGCGCGCTGGGACGGCGCCCCGATGATCGACGTGCTGCTCGGTGGCGGGCACGCGGACCTGTGCCGCGGCGACCGTGACCTGATCCCCGAGTTCCGCGCCGCCGGCTACGACATCGTGCGCGACCGCGAAAGCCTGCTTGCCAGCCGGGCCGACCGCGTGCTCGGCCTGTTCGCGCCGCAGGGCCTGCCGCTGGCCTGGGACCGCGACGCCGGCGTGCCGTCGCTGGCCGACATGACCCGCCACGCGCTCGGCGTGCTGGAGCGGGATGCCGACGGCTTTTTCCTGATGATCGAGGGCAGCCAGATCGACTGGGCGGCGCACGCCAACAGCGTCGCCGGGGTGATCAGCGAAATGGAGGATTTCATCGCCGCGGTCCGCGTGGCGCTGGATTTCGCCGCAGCGCGCGGCGACACCCTGGTGATCGTCACCGCGGACCACGAGACCGGCGGCATGACGCTGGGGCGCGATAACGTCTACCGCTGGGACGCGACGCCGCTGCGGGGCCTGCGCAGAACGCCGAAGGCGATGGCGCAGGACTACGTGAACGGCGCCGAGGCGCTCTCGGCCATCGTCGCGCGCCAGTTCGCGTTCGAACTCGACGCGGACGAAGCCCGGCGTCTCGACGCGGCGCCCCGACGGCTGGACCCGGCTCGGGCCGCGATCGCCGATCTTCTGAACCGGCGCACGTTCACCGGCTGGACCACGACCGGCCACACCGGCGTCGATGTTCCGCTGTACGTGTTCGGTCCCGGCCGGGACCGCTTCCACGGCGTCATGCAGAACGAGGACGTCGGCCAGGCCCTGCGGGCCGCATTCCTGCCCGAACCGAACGCAACACCCTGATCCCCGGAGGGCTCGAAACTTGCTTTTTCGGCGCGTTCGGCTACCATACACATATACCAAATATATTTTGGAGAATGTCATATGGCCCAAATGCATTTCTATGTGCCCGATGACTTTGCAAAGTTGATTCGGCAACGCGCCAAGCAGGCCAACATGCCCGTCTCCCGGTACCTCGTGCAGGTGATTCGCAACGAGCTCGGCAGCGGCTGGCCGGACCACTACTTCGACGAAATCTATGGCGGCTGGCAGGGATCGGGGGAGCCGCGCAAGCGACCGGGTGAAACCGAGGATCCCCGGGATCGCTGATTGATACGAAACGGGTCTTTCGCGCTGCGCCGGCAACGGCCCGCGCGCGCGGAGTCAAAGAACGATAACGGCCCGCCGAATGCCGTCGCGCCGGCGCCCGCCAGAAGGCGTCGGCGCACATGAGGGAAGCGAGATTCATCCGTGTTTCTGTTGGATTCCGACAGTTGTGTTCGACTGCTGAGCGGACGTGGCGAGGCGCTGGCCCGGCACCTCCGGTCCGTGCCGCCGGCCGAAGTCGCCGTTTGCAGCGTCGTTCGGGCCGAACTGCAGCAGGCGGCCCGGCGCAGCGCACGGGTCGAGGAGAATCTGGACTTGCTGGCGCGCTTTTTCGCGCCGCTCGCCAGCCTGCCGTTCGATGACCGCTGCGCCGAGGAGTACGGCATGCTTCGCGCACAGGGCGAGACGGCCCTGCGCGCGCTGGATCTGATGACCGCGGCCACCGCGCGCGCTCACGACGCGACCCTGGTCACCCCCAACCCCTCGGCCTTTCGGCAACTGACCGGGCTGCGCCTCGCGGACTGGACCGTGGAGACGGCCTGACATGCGGCGCCCGGCCACGACGCGACCCGACCGGCTGCGCCGGATTCTGCTCGCCGGCCTCCTGTGGCTGGCCGCCGGCCCATTGCCGGCCGGGGAACCGGACCCGTTCGTCACCGTCGCGGACGGCCGCTTCAGGCTCGGCGAGGCG